>FNSS01000001.1:638750-1277500 GCA_900104855.1 Rhizobiales bacterium GAS188 | reverse complement strand
TGGCGCACCCGCTCGATGGCGTCGCTCTGCGAATCCTCCGCCCCTTCGACGGCGGTCAATATGGCCTGCTCGCTGCCGGCGATCACGAAGCCGAGGCGCATTTCCGGCCAGTCGAAGGTCGGCGGCAGCTCGGCCCCGTCCTGCACGCCGATGCGTACGGAGGTGCCGGCCCCCGCATAGACCACCCGTCCTTTGCCGCGGCCGAGGATGGCCGCCGCCGCATCGGCGGCGCGTCCGAGCGCCGGCAAGGCGGCGCTCACCGCCGCTACCGCTAGGAGCTGGCCCTCATAGAGCGCCTTCAGCACTTCGGGCGTCGACCATTCGTCGAGCTCGGCGAAGCGGGGGCTGAGGCCTTCGGTCTCGATGGTCACCAACGTCTCCGGTAATACCAGATTAGGTCCAATGCCATGCGCCGCGAGAGGCGGCAAGCCGCTTCATTTCGAAGGTGGTGAATATTTTCGCAGTCATCAGGCGGCCTGGTAGAGATGGCAGGCGAGCGTTGCCGTTCCTTCCTCCGTGCGGCGCCGCAGGAGCAGCGGCTGCTCCTGCGCGCAGTGCGGCATGGCTTGCGGGCAGCGCGGGTGGAAGGGGCAGCCGCCAGGCGGCGAGGCAGGATCGGGCGGCTCGCCCTGCAGCATGATGCGGTTGCGTCGCCCCTTGGCACCCGGGATGGGAGCGGCGGAGGCAAGGGCGCGCGTATAGGGATGGGCGCCCGTCTCGAGCACTGCCGCGGCGGTGCCGATCTCGCAGATGCGGCCGAGATACATCACGGCGATCCGGTCGCTGACATGGCGGATCACCGAGAGGTCATGACTGATGAAGATCAAGGAGAGGCCGAGCCTCGCCCTGAGCTCGGCGATCAGGTTGATGATCTGCGATTGGATCGACACGTCGAGCGCCGCCACCGGCTCATCCGCCACGATCAGCTTCGGCGCGAGCGCGAGGGCGCGCGCGATGGCGACGCGCTGGCGCTGACCGCCGGAGAATTCATGCGGATAAAGCCGCGCCGCGCTCGCCGGCAAGCCGACGAGGTCGAGGAGCTCGAGCACGCGTCGTTGCCGCGAGGGCCCATCGCCAATCCGGTGCACGTCGAGGGGCTCGCGCAGGATGGTCGCGACGCGATGGCGAGGATTGAGCGACCCGAACGGGTCCTGGAACACGATCTGCAGGCTGCGCCGGTGCCGCTTCATGGTCCGCGCATCGAGACGCATGAGATCCTCGCCCTCGAAGACGATCGAGCCTTGCGTCGGCTCGATGAGGCGCAGCAGGCAGCGTCCGAGCGTCGACTTGCCGCAGCCGGATTCCCCGACGATACCCAGCACCTCGCCGGGCGCGAGCCGGAAGCTCACCTGGTCGAGGGCCCTGACCCGCGCTCCCGTGGCGGTGACATAGGTCTTGGACAGGTCCCTGACCTCGAGAAGGCAGGTTGTGTCGAGAGCACAGGTCTTGTCGAGAGCGACGATGTTGGCGGGAACGTCGGTCATGTCGAGAGCGAGAGTTCTGCGGCCGGGTTGAAGCAGCGCAGCAAGCGTCCATGGCGGTCGGGTGTCGGGCGATCGCTTTCGAGGTCGGGGCACTCGGCGGCGCAGCGCGGCAGAGATGCCTGACAGCGTCCGGCGAAGGCGCAGCCCTGCCAGCGCGACGGCGAAGGCGGCGGCACGAGGCCGGGGATCGAGGGCAGGGCGGTTCCCGGCGGATTATTGGCCGGAACGGTGCGGATCAAAGCCTCAGTGTAACGGTGGCGCGGATGGTCGAGGATCTCGGCCGTCCGCCCGCTCTCCACGACGCGGCCCGCATACATGATGGCGACTCGATCGCAGCATTCGGCGACGACGCCGAGATCATGGGTGATCAGCAGCACCGCCATGCCGAGCCGGTGCCGCAAGCCGTCGATGAGGTCGAGGATCTGGGCCTGGACGGTGACGTCGAGCGCCGTCGTCGGCTCATCGGCGACCAACAGGCTCGGCTCGCAGGCGAGCGCCATGGCGATCATGACGCGCTGGCGCTGCCCGCCCGAAATCTCATGCGGGTAGCCGGCCGCGACGCGCGACGGCGCCGGGATGCCGACGAGATCCAATAGCTCCAGCATGCGGGCCCGCCTCGCGGCGCGCGGCAAGTGGTGATGCAGGCTGATCGCCTCGCTCACCTGATCGCCGATGCTGAAGACCGGGTTGAGCGAGGTCATCGGCTCCTGGAAGATCATCGCCATGCGGTTTCCGCGCAGGCGACGCAGCTCTTCCGGCGACAGAGCGAGCACGTCGCGACCTTCGAAGGAAATGCGCCCCTCGACCGAAAGCCCTTGCGCCTGCGGCAACAACCGCATCAGGGAGAGCGCGGTCAGCGTCTTGCCGCAGCCGGATTCGCCGACGAGGCCCAGCATCTCGCCGGCCGCGAGCTCGAACGACACGCCGTCGACGAGCTTCAGGCCGCCGATGCCGATATGCAGCCCGTCAACGCGCAGCAGCGCCATCCTGTCTCCGATAGGGTTGCCGTACCTCCTTCTCCCGCGAGCGGGAGAAGGAGGCGCTCCCCGCTATTTGCGGTTCCGGGCATCTGGTATACATGTGGTCTTGGTGAATTCAATGGGGTCGGACATGCGCCTGAAACTGATTTGCGCCGCAATCGTCGCGCTGGGAACCGGCCTCTCGGGCCAGGTTTTTTCCGGACTGGTCCTTTCCGGTCAAGCCTCGGCGGCTCCCTTGCAGATCGCGGTCGATTCCTCGCCGGCCGGGCTCGACCCCCATATCATCACGGCCTTCAGCAGCGCCGCCATCGTCAACGGCACGATCTATGAGGGCCTCACCGCGATCGACAAGGACCTGAAGATCGTCCCTGGCCTGGCCGAATCCTGGACCGTGTCGCAAGACGGCTTGAGCTACAGCTTCAAGCTGCGCTCCGGCGTGACCTTCCACAACGGGGCGCCGATGACCTCGGAGGATGTCGCGGCGAGCTTCCGGCGCGTGCAGTCGAAGGAGATCGGCTCGCCGCTCGCGAGCCGGCTCGCCGCGCTCGACACGGTCACGGCCGTCGATCCGCTGACCGTCGAGGTGAAGCTCAAGGAGCCCTCGGCGCCGCTGCTCGCGGGCCTTGCCAGCATCGCCATTGTGCCGCGCCAGATGGAGGCGAACAGGGACGTGTTGCAGAAGCAGCCGGTCGGAACCGGTCCCTTCCGGTTCGAGACCTGGCAGCCGAACGGTTTCGTGCTGCTCGCCCGCAACGAGGCCTATCGTGAGGCCGGCAAGCCGAAGCTCGAGGGATTGAAATTCAACATCGTGCCGGAATCCTCCACACGCCAGGTCGGGCTCACGAGCGGGCAATATGCGCTGTTGCCGCAGATCGATGCCGCGACCGCGCTGCAGCTGAAAGGCAAGCCGAACATCTCGCTGACCCAGACGCTCGAGCTCTCAAACACCGTGATCGGGCTCAATGTCTCGCGCCCGCCCTTCAACGATCCGAAGGTGCGCGAGGCCGTCAATTACGCGCTCGACCGGCAAGCGATCATCGAGGCGGCGCTGTTCGGCGCCGGCGTGCCGGCAGGTCCGCTCTCGCCGGCGCTCAAGCAATGGGCGCGCCCGGTGAGCGACTTCCCCTGCTACCGCCACGACGTGCAGAGAGCGCGCGTCCTCCTGCAGGAAGCAGGCTTCACGGTCGGCCAGAAGCTCACCTTGCGGGTGCTCGCGGCGCGCCAGGACATCAAGGACATTGCCCAGGTGGTGCAGGCCGAGCTCGCCGAGGCCGGCATCACGGTCGAGCTCCTGAACCAGGAGACCGGCCAGTTCGTGCAGGATTGGCGCAACAGCAATTTCGACCTGTTCGCCTCGGCGAATGCCGGCGGCGCCGACCCGGACGAGTTCTTCTACCGCACTTTCAGCACCGGCGGCTCGACCAATGTCTTCAAATATTCGGACGCCTCGATCGACAAGGCGCTCGACGAGGCGCGCCGCATCCAGGATCCGACGAAGCGCAAGGCGCTCTATGACGAGGTGCAAGCAAAACTCGCCTGCGAAGGGCCGGTCGCCTCCATTGCCTATGGAACTCTATTCAGCGCGGCGCGCACCGACCTCAAAGGCTATGAGATCATGGCCAACCGTTCGCTCGCCTCGTTGCGCGATGCCACGCTCGCCCCGTGAGGCGGTGGCTTTGCAAAAGGCGACCGGCCACACCTCTCCCTTTGCGGGTCTACGGGATGCACATCTCGTTGCGGGAGTTCGCAACCACCTCCCGTTGCGGGAGAGGTCGGAACACGAGCACAGCGAGTAATCCGGGTGAGGGGGGCAGCACCTGCAGTGGGCGCTGGCGCCCATGCTGAAGCGTTTGCTCCTGGCGCGGCTCATCGATCTTGCGGTGGTGGTGATCGGCGTGTCGATCATCGTCTTCCTGATGATCCGCCTGATCCCGGGCGATGCGGTTGCGATCATGCTCGGCGCCAATACCGAGGTGACGCCGGAAGCCATGGCGCAATTGCGCGAGCGCATCGGCCTCGACCAGCCGCTCGTGGTGCAATATCTGCGCTGGGCGGCAGCCGCCCTGCTTGGCGATCTCGGCACCTCGCTCTGGACCGGCCATCCGGTCGCGGAGGAGATCATCGCCAATATCTGGCCGACGCTCGAATTGACGTTCCTCGCTCTCGTCTTCGGAGCAGGACTCGCGGTGCCGCTCGGCTGCCTCATGGCGCAATATCGCGGCCGCTGGTCGGATGTCGCCATGCGCATCGGCACGGTCATCGGCCTCACCATCCCGTCCTTCTGGCTCGGTATCGTGCTCATCCTGCTGGTGTCGGAGTTGGCGCCGGGCTTCGCCTCGCTCGGCTATGTGCCGTTCGGCGAAGACCCGTTCGGCAATCTCGAGCGCATGGCGATGCCGGCGCTGGCGCTCGCCTTGCCGATCCTCGCCAATCTCTCGCGCCTCGTCCGCTCCGCCATGCTCGACAGCCTCGGCCAGGATTTCGTGCGCACCGCGCGGGCCAAGGGCGCGCCTGAACGGATCGTCGTCTACAAGCACGCGCTGCGCAATGCGCTGATCCCGTATGTGACGAGCGTCGGCATCACGGCCGGCTACCTGCTCGGCGGCGCCATCGTGGTCGAGCAGGTCTTCGCCATTCCGGGCCTCGGGCGCCTGATCCTCGGCGCCATCACCGAGCGCAACTATCCGCTGATCCAGGCGACGATCCTGGTCGTCACCATCGGCTTCGTCATCGTCAACTTCACGATCGACCTGGTCTATGGCCTGATCGACCCGCGCGTGAGGCGCTGATGCCGCGCCTCAACCAGCGCCTCCTGATCTTCGCCTGCGTCCTCGTCGCGGCGCAGATCGTGCTGGCGCTCGGTGCCCAATGGATCGCCCCTTACGATCCGCTGGCGCAGAGCATCGTGGCGCGGCTGAAGGGGCCAAGCCTCGCCCATTGGCTCGGCACCGACCAGCTCGGCCGGGACGTCCTGGCCCGCATCCTGTTCGGCTACCGCACCTCGCTTGCCGCCTGCGTCGCGGCGGTCGCGATCGCGCTCGCCATCGGCGGCGCCGTCGGCATCGCGGCGGCCTTCTACCGCAGCTGGTTCGACCGCATCACGATGCGTCTCATGGATGTGCTCTTCGCCTTTCCGGTGATGCTGCTGGCGATCGGCATCATCGCGGTGCTCGGCCCGCAGACGGCGAGCGCCGCCGTCGCCATCGCCATCGTCTACACGCCGATCTTCGCGCGGCTGCTGCGCGGGCCGGCGCTGGTGATCTGCGAGGCCGAATATGTCGCGGCGGCGCGTGCGGTCGGAGCCTCCGGCCCGCGCATCCTCATCCGGCATATCCTCCCCAATCTCGCCTCCGTGATCCTGGTGCAGACGAGCCTCCTCCTGTCGTCCGCGATCCTGGTCGAGGCCTCGCTGTCATTCCTCGGCCTCGGCACGCAGCCGCCCACCCCCTCGCTCGGGCTGATGCTGTCGGAGGGGCGCAATTTCCTGCTGCTATCGCCCTGGAGCGCCGTGTTCGCGGGTTTTGCCATCCTCACATTGTCGTTCGGCTTCAACCTGCTGGGCGATGCGCTGCGCGACACGCTTGACCCGAGGCTGCGCAACCGCAATTGATGCGGGGGCAATGGAGTCAAGCATGAGCGCCCAATCATGAGCGCCGAGGAACGCCCGAGCCCGCAGCGAGCCAAGCTCGACGCGGCAGCGCGCACGCGCAATCTGCGCATCGTGATCGTGGCGCTGATGCTCCTCGTCACGGCGCTCGGCCTCGTGGCGCGTCGCGACGGCATCTCGCGCGTCATTCCCGATCTCTGGTCGAGCGCCAGGACGCTGTTGCGCATGATCGGTGCGACGTCATGACCGGGCTTGGCCCGGTCATCCACGCCTTGCCAGATTTTCAATTGCCGTAGACGGCGCTCCGCAGCTCGGCGACGAAACCGCCCGCCATTCCTTCGATCGCCGTATTGGTGAGGGCGACGACGGTCAGACGGTTCACCGGATCCACATACCAGTGATGGCCGTAGACGCCGCCCCATTTCCAGGTGCCGTTCGCCTGCGGCAGACCTGCGAGCTCGCGATCCATCAGCACCGCGCCGCCGAAGCCGAAGGCGAAGGAGGGAGTGAGCTCAGTCGTGATGCGCAGCGCGTCGATCTGGTTGCTCATCATGGCGCGGGCGCTCTCGGCCTTCAGGATGGGCGCGCCGCCGCGCCTTACGGTTTCGAGGAAAATGAGGAAATTTCCCGCCGTGCCGGCAAGGCCGGCGCCGCCGGAAGCGAAGGAGCTCGGGTCGAAGATACGCGAGGGCGAGAACCTGATCCCCGCCCCCTCGCCGAAGGGCACGACATCCGGATCGTGCATGAGGCGGGGCGGCTTGCTGTCCACATAGGCGGCGGCGAGCCTCCCCGTATCGCGCACCGCAAAGCTCGTATCGTGCATGCCGAGCGGCCCCGTGACCTTTTGCTCGACGACCGCTGGCAGCGTTGCGCCGGCGACACGCGCCAGAACCTCGCCCAGCACGTCGAGCGCAAGCGAATAACCCCATTCGGTCCCTGGCGTGTAGCTCAGGGGCGCAAGCGCAAGGCGTGAAAGCTCCTCAGCCATCGACAGGCCGGGTTCGGCGAGCCCATCCGAGACGCCGTGGCGCGCATAAGGGCCGTCCGAGGGTTGGAACAGGCCATAGGTCAGCCCAGCCGTATGCGTCAGAAGCTGGCGCACCGTGATCACCGCCTCCTTGCCGTCGGCGAGGCGAGGGCGGAACTCCGGGATCCAGCGGCTGAGCTCGTCGTCGAGCCGCATGCGCCCATCCTCGAGAAGGGCCATCGCGGCCGCCGAGACGATGGGCTTCGTCAGCGACGAGAAGCGGAAGATGCTGTCCTCGCGCATGGCGCGGCCCGCCTCGCGATCGGCGAAGCCGGCGACGCCGCGATGCACGATCTCGCCGTCGCGGGCGACGAGCACCACGGCGCCGACCAGGCGCTGCTCGGCAAGCGCCGTTGAGATGGCGGCGTCGACGCGCCGCGGCAGAGCGTCAGCCTCGATGACGGTCATGGTGGCTCTCCTTTTGTGGAACGGGGATGCGAGAGGGTCGAGCGAGCGCCGGTATAGTGGCTTGCACGCTTTCAGGCGATGTCGAGCACGACATTGCCGATCAGCTCGCCGCGCTCGACCGCGTCATGGGCCGCGGCGATGTCCTCGAGCCTCAGGCGGCGGGCGATCGTATGGGCGAGCCGCCCCTCTTCGAGCAGCCTGGTCAATTCGGCTATGCCCGCGGCGCGATCGATCTCGGAGACGTCGTAGACGAGGAGGAGCCGCAAGGTGATGCTGTTCTGCATCAGCCAGAGGCTCGGCAGGTTGGTCTCGGGGGCCGACATGCCGTAGACCGCGACCGTCGCATGCGGCCGCAGGATCGCCGGGTAGTATCGGGCATTGCGGGTGAGATCCATCTCGATGACGGCATCGACCCCGCGCCCCTGCGTGAGCACCTGGACACGCTCGCCGACATCCTCGCTGCGATAGTTGATGACCTCGTCGGCGCCCGCCTTGCGGGCATGCGCCGCCTTGGCGTCGGAGCTGATCGTGGCGATCACCTTGGCGCCGCGCAGCTTGGCGAGCTGGATGGCGTAATGACCGACCGAGCCCGCCCCGCCGGCGACCAGCACCGTCATGCCGGGCCCCGGCGCCGCGAGACGCACCGCCTGGATGGCGGTCAACGCCGGAATGCCGAGACAGGCGCCGGCTGCATAATCGACAGCGTCGGGGAGACGCACCGCCTGGGCGCCAGGCAGCACGATATATTCGGCCGCGGTGCCATGCGGACGCTTCCATTGCCCGTTCCATATCCAGACGCGCTCGCCGGTGCGATCCGCAACACCCGGCCCTACCGCATCGATATCGCCTGCGCCGTCGCTATGGGGGATGATCAGCGGCGCCATCAGGCCGCGGCCGAAACCGCCGCGGCGCACCTTCCAATCCGAGGGATTGACGCCTGAAGCGCGCAGCTTCACCCGCACTTCGCCGGGTCCCGGCACAGGCGTCGGCTGCTCGCCGACCCGCAGCACCTCGCGCGCCGGGCCCTGCTGCGAATAGAAAGCTGCGCGCATTGCCGTCTCCTTGATCGCGGCCCGGCCGCGAGCCCGCTGGAGCCTCTAGATGGGGGCGCCCCTGCCGCGATGCCAAGGGGCTTTGCGAATTCGAGAGCAACAAGCGGAGCGCGCGCCGGCGGTGGGCTGATTAACTCGTCCTGGTTATCCTCATGCAAAGGCCAGCGACGATGTCCACTCCGCCAGTTCCGACCCTGCCTGCCGCCTTCAACCGGCTGGCCTGGTCCAATCTCACCGCCCAATCGGCCGAGCAGATCGGTCTTGCGGCTGCCCCCATCGTCGCGGTCTTCGCGCTCGGCGCCGGCGCCGGCGAGACCGGACTGTTGCAGATGGCCCAGACGCTGCCCTTTCTCCTCCTGTCGATCCCAGCCGGCATCCTCGCCGACCGGACCTCCCGCCGCCGGCTCATGGCGGTTGCCGAGGGCGTGCGCGCCGCCTCACTTGTCGCCATCCTGATCCTCGCCGGCACCGGATATCTCACCTTGCCGCTGCTGGCGCTGCTCGGCTTCGTCGGTGCCGCCGGCACGGTCGGCTACAGCGTCGCTGCACCCTCGCTGGTGCCGGCCCTCGTGCCGCGTGCGGCGCTGGCGGCCGCCAATGGCCGTATCGAGCTCGCCCGCAGCGTCGCCTTCGCGGCGGGGCCGGCGCTGGCCGGCGCGCTCGTCGGCACGCTCGGCGCCTCGCCCGCCTTCGCGCTGGCGGCGGCCCTGTCGGTGTTCGCCGTGCTGCTGCTCCTGCGGCTTGTCGAGCCGCCCCGGCCGGCCTTGCCGCCCCGCCATCCGGCGCGCGATCTGTCCGAAGGCGCAAGCTTCGTCCTCGGCCACAGGCTGCTGCGCTCCGTGCTGGTGACGGCAATCGTCTTCAACACCGCCTTCGTCATCCTGCAGGCCGTCTATGTGCCTTATGCGGTGCAGAGGCTCGGCCTGTCGCCGACTGCCATCGGAGCGACGCTTGCGGCTTACGGAGTCGGCATGGTGGCCGGCGCGCTTGCGGTCTCGCGCCTCGCGAAATTCCTCACCTTCGGGACGTTGATCGCCATCGGGCCGATCGCCGGTCTCGCGGCGGCGCTCGCCATGCTCGCCACCATCTGGGTGCCGACCGTCCTGCTCGCGGCCCTCTCATTCTTCCTGATCGGAGCAGGACCTGTGATCTGGGTCATCTCCACCACCACCTTGCGCCAGGCGGTGACGCCGGAGGCGCTGCTCGGCCGCGTCTCCGCCTTGATCCTAATGGCGACCTGGGGCGCAAGGCCGATCGGAGCCGGCCTCGCGGCGGCGATCGGGGCTGCCTACGGAGCCGAGACCTGCCTAGCGGTGGCGACGATCGGCTTTGCCATCCAGGCGGCGGTGATCCTCACCTCGCCGGTGCCGCGCCTCGCGAGGCAGCCAGGACTCGCTTGAGTACCGCCTTGCTTGAGCTCCTCCTTGCTTGAGTACCGCCTCGCCTCACCTGAGTGCCTCGCGCTCAGACTATGTCGCGACTCATCATCCGCGCTAAGCTTGCCCGCATCCGGCCCGAGGCATCCGCTTCTCGGGCCGCCGCGCGAGACCGAGCATGTGGTTCCTGAACAGCACCGTCGGCAGCTTCCTGGTCGCCTTTCCGGCCCTGTTCTCGATCGTCAACCCGCTGGGCGGCGCCTTCATCTACAGCCAGGTCACGGCCGGACGCGACCATGCGGAGCGCGTCACCCTCGCCTGGCGGGTCGCGGTCTATTCGACCTGCGTGATGCTGGGCGCGCTCTGGGCCGGCGCCACCATCATGAGCTTCTTCGGCGTGACCTTGAGCGCGTTGCGCGTCGCGGGCGGGCTCGTGGTCGCGGTCAGGGCCTGGGAGATGCTGTCCGAGCCCGAATACAACGAGGACCGCAAGCAGCAGCAGGCGGCTCCGGCGAGCGGCGAGGGCGATTTCGCCTTCTTTCCGCTCACCATGCCCTTCACCACCGGCCCCGGCACGATCTCGGTCGCCATCGCGCTCAGCGCCAGCCGGCCGGCCGATGCGGTCGACCTCGTGCCTTATTTCGCCGGAGCGTCAGTTGCAGCCGTGGCGGTCGCGGTGACGATCGGCCTCTGTTACGCCTCGGCCGACCGGGTCGTGGCCCTGCTCGGGCAGGCGCGCTCGCGCATCGTGACGCGGCTCTCGGCCTTCCTGCTCCTATGCATCGGCGTGCAGATCTTCCTGGTCGGGGCCCAGAACGCCCTTTCGGCGGTGTTCACTCCGCATCCCTGACGTTGGGCGGCTGGACTCGCGGCCGGAACCGTCGTTTTATATACCGGGAGGCTGGTGTGAACGTGGGCGTCGAGCAACATGGACACGTCGAGCAAATTTGGGATTATTCCGGTGTTTCGCGGCCTCGATGGGCGGTTGGCTGTTCAAAAGGAGATCGCTTTCCCGTCCGAGGACGATGCCAAAAGAGCCGGAAGGGTCTTCGCCGAAGTCCTGGGGGGTGCAGTTGCATTCCGCCGCGTCAATGATCCGGAGGCCGGCATTGTCGGCCGCGGCGTGATCATCGGGCGCTACGGGGTGATGGCGGAGACTTCGCCGTCCTGAGCTGCAGGCCCGACTGGCCGGCCCAGGATATGGCCTTCTGCCGCATGGCCTGAGCCGTGCACGAGGTGGTTTGCGCGTCTCGCTGCGGGGCCAGACGACGCCACGACGGACGCTATTGCTGCTCCACGCCCTGATCCGAAGGCGGTTGCCGGACCAGTTGCGACTGGATCTTGTCATATTGGCGCGCGCCCTCGGCCGGCGTGATCTCCTTCCGATCGATGCGTGCCGCGATCTCGACGCGCGAAGCCAGCACATGGCGGTATAGTTCGGGGTTCTCGACCGTCGGAGCGGAGATCAGCGCCGCGTCGTTCAGGCATTGGGCGCGGGCCACATAAGTGGTCAGCGGCTGGGCGCGGCAGGCAGCCGCCGCCTGCTCGGACCGCACCTTCAAGTCGCCGGAGCTCTCTTGCCGAGGCGTGACGCAGCCCGCCAGCGCCAGACACAGACCGATCGAGATCGCCTTCCTCATCGTGCTCTTCCCCATGATGGTGCAGGATTCTTGTGTTGCGGGATCGCGGTGCTGGGTTTCGCGGAACTTCGGCTTGGCAGCCGGCCCCCGCAACCGCAATGTGATGACCTCAGAGGCTTTTGCCGACCTCGCCTCGCGTGGCATCCCCAGGAGCCGTTTCCACGCTTCTATGGGGAACGGCCCCGCGAACGATCTGAACATTCGAGCGCTCTGTGACGGTGCGAGGTGACATCGCCATGACGTCGCTGCGAATGCTGGCGAGCAACGTCTCGGTCGGGTAGTCGTCCGCGCCCTCGGCCTTCTTGAGCTCCTCGCTCATGACGTCGATCTTGGCGCAGATCTCGATGGCGTTGCGCGCGGCGATTCCCGACATCATCTGCCCGATCGAGCGAATCTCCTGGAGCAATTCGTCACGCAGCGACCTTTGATCCTCGGCATTGATCAGGGGCGATGCCAGCATGCCGCGCAGCGCGGCCCAGCGCAGCCCGAGCGCCGAAATGGTGTTTTGACCGTCATGATCGTGCTGCGATTGAAAACTCGCCATCCGGCTGCGCTCCTCTCCGAGTTGAGACTCATACGACGACTCGTCCCCCCCGAGGTGCACGGCCAATGTGGCAAAAGAGCGGGCTTGCGGCCGATGTGCGCGAATTCGCGGCGAGATGAGGGCGCCGCCCGGTCCATATCGCGACCCGCATGGGGATGGTGGTGCGAGCCTCTTCGCCGTCGGAAGCGCCCGTTTTCGTCGAAATCGCGCCGGAAGGGAGGGGAGAACACCGTAATCGCGGCCAAAACGCCAACCGAGTGAGAGGGTTGCGCCCAGCCTCGCGGACTTCCCCCGACGAGCCTTCGGGTCACGCAGGCCGGGATTTGGCGCTCGTCTTTACATCAGGGGCCATTCGATGATCGAAACGCTTGGGCAAGCATCCGAACGCGGATTTGGCGAGGACTGGAAAGATGGAAAAGGACCGGCTCCTGGCATTCACCGACGGTGTCGTGGCGATCATCATCACCATCATGGTGCTGGAGCTCAAAGTGCCGGCCGGCCATGATTTCGTGGACCTGATACCGACGATCCCGATCTTCCTGAGCTATGCGCTCAGCTTCATCTATGTCGGCATCTATTGGAACAACCACCACCATTTCTTCCAGCTCGTGACGCGCGTGGACGGCACGGTGCTGTGGGCCAATCTGCATCTCCTGTTCTGGATATCGCTCATCCCATTCGCGACCGCCTGGACGGGGGAGAACCATTTCGCCCCGGCGCCGACGGCGGTCTATGGCCTGTCGCTGCTCATGCCGGCGCTCGCCTGGTACGTCATGAAGCTCGCCATTATTCGCGTCGAAGGCCACAGCTCCGCCTTCGCCCAGATGGTCGGCCGCGATTTCAAGGGCATGGTCTCGCCCATCCTCTATGTCGCCGGCATCGGGCTCGCCTTCGTCAGCCCCTGGATCGCGAATGCGATGTATTTCCTGGTCGCCATGATGTGGCTCATCCCAGAAAGGCGGGTCGAAAGGCTGGTCAAGATGTCGGACTGAGGGGGATGAGCGCCCACCGCTCCCGCAAGAAGAGAGGTGGGCGCCGGCCCTCAGGCGACGCGTTCGAAATTCATCCACCAATTCACCTCCCAGCTCGCCCCGCCATCGGCCGAGAAAGCCTGTTCCCAGCGTGCCGAGCGCTCTGTGATCTGCGACCAGACGAAGCGGATGCGGATGGGCCGCCCGGCGAGCGTATCGTCGCCGAAGAAGGTTCCGACGCCCTTCTCGAATCTCCCATGCACCGGCGCTCCCAGCGTGCAGTCGCGGGCATCGATCCACCGGATCGACCACAGGCCGGTCGCCGGGTTGAACAGGCGCAAGGTGGCGGCGCAATAGGTGCCGGCCGGCAGCTCCAGGACGTTGTCGTCGACATTGCCGAGCCCGCCGATGATGTGGCTCGTCTCGCAAAAGCCGGCGAAATCCTCCCAGCTCGTATCGCCCACCAGGCGCTCGCGCAGCCGGTGATGGGCGACCTTCCAACGCCCGACGAAGAAATCGAAAGCGTGGCGGCCTTCGGCCGAGGGCGACGCCTCGGCCGTGGTGATCAGGGTCGACATTGGGCTCTCCTTGGTCTTGAGGGAGACGGCGCTATGGATTCTTATTCCTGGCACTCGATGTCAGGATCTTCCGACAGCCTTCGGGAATGAGGGCGCCGCGGCTCTGGCGCGGTAGCGCTCCTCGACGCGGGCGGCCAGGAACTCGGTCGGGCTCGCATCGACGGGCAATGCCGTGACGTCGCCGAGATCCTGGCGCGTCAGGCCGATATCCTTCAGCTCGTATTCGTTCATCCCGTAGAGCTCCTCGAGCTCGCGCTGCGCCGCGATGACGCGCAACGGCCAGGACATGATGCGCTCGAGCCCACGCACCAGCCGCCTTGCGGTCGAGGGTCGGCGAAGGGCCGGCGGCGCGGATGGCGCAGATGAGGTTCGGGCCGCCTGCGAGCGACGAGCCGAACCTTGATCCCTGAGGAAGCCTTGATCCCTGAGGAAGGCTCGATCCTTGAGGAGGGCTCGATCCTTGAGGACGCTTCGGTCCTTGACGGTCATGAGTGACATCGGGGTCTCCTGAGGTTGACGTTGGAGACGTTATGAGCCCCTATTCCTGACATCCTGCGTCAGGATTTTGTGATAGGTTCAAAAAATGCGCGCGAGCCGCCTCCTCTCCATGCTCATCATGCTGCAGCTGCGCGGCCGCCTGACCGCGCAGGCCTTGGCCGACGAGTTCGAGGTCTCGCTGCGCACCGTCTATCGGGATATCGACGAATTGAGCGCTGCCGGCGTGCCGGTCTATGCCGATCGCGGCCCGGGCGGTGGTTTCGCGCTGCTCGACGGCTATCGCACGCGGCTCACCGGGCTCAATGCGAGCGAAGCCGAGACGCTGCTACTGACCGGGCTGCCGGGGCCGGCCGCCGATCTCGGGCTCGCCGAGCCTTCGGCGGCGGCTCGCCTCAAGCTCTTGGCGGCGCTGCCGCCGGCGGCCGGTCAGGACGCAGCCCGCATCGGGGCGCGGTTCCATCTCGATCCCTTCGACTGGTTTCGCCGGGCGCCGCCGCCAGCGAACCTGCCGGCCATCGCTCAGGCCGTCTGGGGCCAGCGCAGCCTCAGCATCCGCTATGAGAGCTGGCAATCGACGGTGCGCCGCCGCATCGACCCGCTCGGCCTCGTGATGAAGGCCGGCGCCTGGTATCTGGTGGCGCGCGCCGACACCAATATCCGCACCTACAAGGTCGCCAAGATCGCCGAGCTCACGCTGCGCGAGGAGACATTCGACTATCCGCAGGACTTCGATCTCGCCGAGCATTGGCGCCGCGAGCTGAAGCGCTTCGAGGCGAGCCTGCGTCGGGGCACGGCGCGCCTGCGCGTCTCCGAGGCTGCGCTCGCGAGGATCGATCAGCTCGGCGCCGATATCGCCGAAGCGGTGCTCAGCGTGCCGGCGCAGGCGGATGGCTGGCGCGAAGCCGTGGTGCCGATCGAGAGCGTCGATCACGCGGCGCGTCTGCTGATCGCTTTCGCCGCCGATATCGAGGTGCTGACGCCGCTCGAGCTGCGCGAGCAGATCGCCGAGAGAGCGAGCCGGGTGCTCGCGCTCTACCGGACCGGCGAGGGCGGTGCCGCGACTGCCGACAAGTCGAGCCTCTCGCCCAGCGGCCGAGGTCGGATCGCAGCGAAACAGAGATCCGGCTGAGCCCGCGCCGCGCGGCCGCCTCGCTACGCTGTCGCCGGGAGTGCGGCCTCGTCCGGCCGCGACCCCATCCGCGCCCCCGCATGGCCATAGGCCTTGAGGAAGGTGCCGACCGCCTCGGTCGCGGCGCGCCCGATTTCAGCCTCGGCGGGCGGTCGGCCGGGAACGGCACCGAATTGCAGATCGGCATAGACGAGCGCCATGAACTGGCGCGCCGCGAGATTGGCATTGCCGATATCGAGAAAGCCCGAATGGGCGAGGTTCGCGAGCCTCGCCGCGAGCGCCGCGGACAGCTTGCCCGGACCATGTTCTTGCCAGGCCGTCAGCAATTCCGGATAGCGCTCGCCCTCGGCTTCGATGATCTTGCGCAGCGCCATCGCCTCGCGATTGCACAAGCAATTGCGGGCGAGCCGCATGGCGAAGCCGATGAGCTCGACCCGCAGGTCCTTCGGGCGATCCGGGAAGGTGGCGAGCGTCGAGAACAGCTCCGCATTGGCGTGTTCGGTCATGTCCTTCACCACGTCGATGAAGAGCGTCTCCTTGTCGCCATGGTGATTATAGACAGTCTGCCGCGAGACTCCGGCTTCCGCTGCGATCACCTCGATGCTGGCACCCGTGAAGCCGTCACGCCGGAAAACCGCCGCCGCCGCCTCGAGAATCGATAGGCGCTTGGCGAGCTGGCCTCTGGGCAAGAAGATCACCGCGGCGTCTCTCCGGAGCTCGTTCTGCCGCCACGATAAAGGCTCTTGACGGATTGGACAATAGCGTCCAATAATTTGGCCTTCCATGTCAAGATGGTTGCATCCGACAGGTGGTTGCTTGCGCCAAACATGCACGCGCGCGATGGCCGGATAGGCCGTCCGCAGGGCAGAACCGGGATTGCCGGCCTGCCTTCTCTTCCAAGGCTGCCTCGTCCAAGGCTGCCCTTACAAGGCTGCTGATCTTTCGAGGACTGCTCGATTATGAGAACGAGGATTTTGCGTAACGCCGTCATTCTCGGCCTGTTATCGGCGATCGGCCCCTTCGCCATCGACATGTACCTGCCTTCGCTGCCCTCGATCGGCCGCAGCCTCGGCGCCGATACGGGCGCGGTGCAGATGAGCCTGATGGTGTTCTTCATCGCGCTCGGCGTCGGTCAGCCCGTCTACGGGCCTGCCTCCGACATGTTCGGACGCAAGGCGCCGCTCTATTTCGGGCTCGTGCTCTTTGCGGTCGGCAGCATCGGATGTGCGCTCGCCCCGAGCATCGACATGCTGATCGCCTTCCGCTTCGTGCAGGGCATCGGTGCCTGCGCCGGCATGGTGATTCCGCGCGCCATCGTGCGCGACCTCCATACCGGGGTCGACGCGGCGCGGCTGATGTCGCTCCTCATGCTCGTCTTCAGCATCTCGCCGATCCTCGCCCCGCTCACGGGCAGCATCGTGATTGCCTTCGCGGGCTGGCGCGCGGTGTTCTGGGTTGTGCTGGCCGCTGCGATCATCGGCATCGTCATGCTGGCCACGCTGCTGAAGGAGACGCGGCCGCCCGCCGAGCGGGCCGGCAGCAGCATTGCGGGCGCGCTCGCGGCCTATCCGCTCTTGCTCACCGACTGGAACTTCCTGGGGCTGACCTTCATCGGCGCTTTCGGCATTTCGAGCTTCTTTGCCTATCTCGCCAACTCGCCCTTCGTGCTGATCGAGCATTATGGCCTGTCGCCGGCGCTCTACAGCGTCTTCTTCTCGATCAACGCGGCGTCCTTCTTCGCCGTGGCGCAGCTCACCGGCCGGCTCGCTTCACGCTACGGCCTGAGCCGCGTCGTCCACGTGGCGGTGATCGTCTACGCCGCCGTCATGCTGGCATTGTTCGCGCTCTTTGCCGCCGGAATCGATCGCCTTGCCGTCCTGGCGCCGCTCTTGTTCGTCGGTTACGGCTGTCTCGGCCTCGTCATTCCGACGACCGCCGTGCTGGCGCTCGAGGAGCATGGCGCGATCGCGGGAACCGCCTCCGCGCTGATGGGAACCTTGCAATTCGTGGTCGGCGCCGTGGTGATGCTGGTCGTCGGCGCCTTCGTGAACGGCACGGCCCTGCCGATGGTGGCGGGCATTGCGGGCTGCGCGGCCATCGCCCTCATCTTCGCGCAAGCGACGTTGCGGCCGAGGCGCCGATCCCTCCGCGAAGCCCCGGCCGAGTGAGCTCTTCTCCGCGCAAGCGGCGGGGAGAGTTGGGCGGAGGCGCTCGCTTGCCAGATATCGAAAGAGGAGGCAGTCTGAGGCGAGGTCCCCGGATCTCGTTGTAACGGGCTCGATGTGATCATGGTCACCAGCCTCTGTTCGCTCCTGCGTGCATTTGGTGTCGCACTCGCCGCGGCCTCGGCCAGCATCGCTTTGCAGCCGAGCGCTGCGCTGGCGCAATTCTTCGGCTCCGCCCCCGTTTATGGCGGCCGCTCGCCTTCGCTTCCACCGCCCGCCTATCCGGGAGCGCTCGACGAGAGCGGGCCGAGGCCGCCGGGCTTGATCCCTTCGCCGGGGCGAGGCTTTGCGACGCCAGCCCCGAGAGCGCGTCGGGTGCCGCAAGCCAAGCGGGTTTTGCCCGCCGTTCCGAAGGCGAAGTCGGTGCCGGTTGTGCCCTCCGTCGTGAAGAGCGCGCCGCTCGAGCCGCCGGCCGAGACGAGCAGTGATAGTGCTGTCGCGAAGCCTGCGGGCGCGGCTCCGGTGGCGAAGCCTCTTCTGCCGGCGCCGCCCGGCCCCGCTCAACCGGCAAGCGATGTCGCGGTCGCGAAGCCCGCGAGCGAATCTCCGGCCGCGATTCCCGCCCTGCCGGCGGCGCCGAGCCCGGCCCAGCCCGCGGCAGCCGTCGCGAAGCCGGGGAGCACGCCGTCCGCGATCGTCAACGCCCCGCCGGCGGCGGCCGACTCCTCGGCCAAGGACGCACGGGCCGATGCCGATGCGGCGGATCCGAACCATCCGGTCCCTGTCGTGCGCCAGATCCAGCTCTATCCGGCCGGTCCCGGCACGCCAGCTCCGCCTTCGACCTCGACGCCCCAATAGTGACGCGTCTCGCTGGAAATCGCTACATCATCGCGGGATATCGATGGCGGCTTTGACGGCCTTGTTCTGGATGCTGGTCGCGCATGCCGTTGCCGACTTCCCCTTGCAGGGCGAGTGGCTGGCGACCGCCAAGAACCAGACGCTCAACCGCATTCCCGGGCAGACGATTTGGCCGGGAGCGCTCGCTATGCACTCCCTGATCCATGCAGCCGGTGTCCAGCTGGCGACAGGTTCCTACCTACTGGCCGCGGCCGAGTTCGTCGTCCATGCCGGCATCGACTACGTCAAATGTGCGGGGCGCATTTCCTATAATCAGGATCAGCTGGCGCATGTGGCTTGCAAGGTCGTCTGGGCCGCAGCGCTCATGCTCATGCCGTCAATGTCGTCGTGAGATCAGTCACATAGCGCCGCTTCGCCGGCCGAAATACGGCCCTCGACGTTCCGCGGCGCGCGCGGAAGCGAATGATCGCCTCACCCTTTCACGTCGGTATAGGGGCGATCATTTCCTCTCGCCGTCTCGTCGTGCCAGCGGCCCGAACTGTCCTCGTACTGGATGACCTGGGTCTCGCCCGGAGTCTTATGCTCACGGGCCGCCTTGGCGGCAGCCGAGAGGGCACGTTCCCTCGTGGCAAAGGTTTCCGAGAAGACATCGCCAACCTTATAGGCCCAGCCGCCATCATGGGCGACCACCTGGTATGTGACGTGAGTCATGTCTTCATTCCCTTGTCTTCTGCCTCATTGTGAGCCGGTCATTTCCCCATAGCAAGTTCAGCCGATCGGACATCGATTCAGACCGGGCTGTCAATCGTCCAGGTCCGGCGCGTCCAAGTCGGCGCGTCCAAGTCGGCGCGCCCTCACGCCGCGAGGCCACGCCCGCTTGACAATACCAGTGCAGCCAAAGGTGTTGCCGGAACGCCCGATGCCTCGTGCAAGGGCAATGCAGAACCTGCTACTGTGAGATCGCGGGAGACCCTGCTCCTGGGGCTCGCTGATGGGTCCGGACGGTGCCCCGCTAGGGAGGACCACAATGGCGGAGAGCGTCTATAAGGTCATCGAGCTGATCGGCACCAGCACCGAGTCCTGGGAGAAAGCCGCGAAGGCGGCCGTGGAGCGCGCCTCGGAGTCCCTGCGCGACCTCCGAGTGGCCGAGGTGGTCGAACAAGATATCCAGCTGAAGGACGGCAAGGTCGAGCTGTATCGGACCAAGCTAAGTGTATCCTTCAAATATGAAGGCACCAGCTAGGCGAGATCGAGGGCGCCGAGGCCGCATCGCAGTATTCGGCGGCACGGGATTTCTCGGACAGCGGATCGTTCGCCATCTGCTGGACGACGGGTTCTCCGTGCGCATTGCGTCGCGACTCCCGAACCGGGCTCCAGAGCCGATTGCCGGCGCGGTCACGGACCTCGAATCCGTTCACGCGGATGTGCGTGACGAGGCGTCGATCATCGCGGCCATAGCCGACGTTGACGCTGTCGTGAATGCCGTGAGCCTCTATGTGGAGCGCGGCGCCGATACCTTCGCCGCTCTGCACGTCCAGGCAGCCGGAAGGGTTGCGTCGCTCGCCCGGTCGGCGGGCATCGACCGGCTGGTCCATCTTTCCGGGATCGGGGCGGATCCCAATGCGCAATCGCCCTATATTCGCAGTCGCGGCGAAGGCGAACGGGCCGTGAGAGCTGCCTTCCCGTCGGCAATCGTGATCCGCCCGGCCGTCATGTTCGGGCCTCGCGACTCGTTCGTGACGCCGCTCGCCAAGCTTTTGAAGCGACTGCCGATATTCCCGCTGTTCGGGAGAGGTCTGACAAGGATGCAGCCGGTCTATGTCGAGGATGTCGCCGGCGCGGTCACGCGCTGTTTGAGAGGGGACACGCAATCTCCCGTTCTCGAATTGGGTGGCCCCGATATTTATAGCTATCAGGATCTCCTGAAACTGATCGCCAGGCATATCGGCAGGCGGCCAGTTTTGCTGCCGATGCCATTCCCACTTTGGCGCGCCCTCGCCGCCTTTGCCGAGTTCCTGCCGGTGCCCCCGCTGACTCGCAATCAGGTCGAGCTCATGGAGCGCGACACCGTTGTCTCGCCTGGAATGCCCGGTCTCGATCTGCTCGGGATACATCCGACGCCGATCGAAGGCGTGCTTGACGACATCCTGGCCTGACACTGCGCTCACGGACGCCCGCTGAAACGATCGCGACGACGTGTCCTTTGCGGCGGCGACAAACCCTCTCCTGCGGACTATGTTGTGAAGGTGCAGGCTGCGGTTTCGCGTGACCAGTCACTTGCGCTGCATCACCGTCGATCGCGGCCGTATCCAACGCGGTTCAGGAGGACGGATATGGGGAATTGGCACGTAATCGCCGGGGCCACCGGAAGCTGGGCTCAGCCCGGTATACGCAAGATCGACCTAGCCGACATCAAGGACTCGTTGGCCAGGGGCCTCGACGACTTCCTGACGATGCCGTCGCACCTCATCTTCCTCTGCCTCATCTATCCCATTGTCGGCGTGGCCCTCGCCGCCAGCAATGCCTTTTACCTTCTCTACCCGCTTGCCTCGGGCTTCGCTCTGCTCGGTCCCTTTGCGGCCATCGGCTTGTACGAAATCAGCCGCCGGCTGGAAAGGGGGATGGACACGTCATGGCGACATGCTTTCGACGTACTGCGCTCGTCCGCAATGCCGTCGCTCCTGGCTCTGGGCCTCCTGCTGATGATCATCTTCCTCTGTTGGCTGACGACGGCTCAAGTGCTCTATGAAAGGCTGCTTGGGCAGGACGAGCCGGCCTCCTACTCGCTCTTCATGAACGAGGTGCTGACCACCTCGCGCGGCTGGGCCCTGATCATCCTGGGCAATGGCGTCGGCCTCGTCTTTGCCATCCTGGTGCTGAGCATCAGCGTCATTTCCTTCCCCTTGCTCCTCGATCGCGATGTCGGCGCAGCCTTGGCCATCCACACCTCCCTGAGAGCGGTGCTCGCCAACCCGGTCATGATGGCGCTGTGGGGATTGATTGTCGCCGCCCTTTTGGTGATCGGCTCGGTGCCGTTGTTCATCGGCCTCGCGGTCGTCGTGCCGATCCTCGGACATGCGACCTGGCATCTGTACCGCAAGGTCGTGGACGACGGCGCCCGCGACGAACGCCGCGCCGCGGCGGCTTAGCCTCACCTTTCCCCGCAGCTGAAACGATCGCACAATTCAACCATCTCTGCCGCAGACGTCAGACCCCCACCTCATTCCTCCCCTTTCAGGGTGAGGATGGCGCGTGAAGACGAGCGCACGTCACGTCCGCAGGGTTTTCGCGAGCGTTTCCCGTTTCCTGCCCCCGAAAAGGGGAGGTGAGGTGGGGGTCAAAAGATATTCTGCGCAGTCTGTTCCGACCCCGGTAGGCCGGGCGAGGCCGGGGCCTGCCGCCGAGCCGCGAGCAGGTCGCCGAGCGCATCGGCCAAACGGGCGATGACGGCATCCCAATCCCGCCGCGCCGGCTGCCGGAACAGACGCATGCTCGGGTACCAGGGGCTGTCCTCACGCTGCAGCAGCCATCGCCAATCGGGCGAGAACGGCAGCAACGTCCATATCGGCCGCGCCAGCGCGCCGGCGAGATGCGCGATCGCGGTGTCGACTGCAATCACCAAATCGAGATTGGCGATCGCGCCCGCGGTCTCGGCGAAATCGCTGAGGTCTCCGGACAGATCCGTGATCTTGCCGACAGGAAGGCGTGAAAGCTCGGCCGCGCGTTCGCCGACCTGAAGCGAATACCACTGGACCCCGGCGACGCCGAACAGGGGAGCCAGGCGCTCGAGCCCGATCGAGCGGTTGCGATCATTCTTGTGCCGGGGATTCCCGGCCCAGACGAGACCGACCTTGAGCTTGGCGGTTTGCCCAAGGCGTTCGCGCCACCGCGCCGCGATGGAAGGATCGGCCGCGACATAGGGGGTCGCTGCCGGGATGGTCTCGAGCGTCGTTGAGAACGCCAACGGCAGCGACAGCAGCGGGCTGTGCAGGTCGAAGGATGGCGGCACGTCACTATCGGACATCACCTGCGCTTGGCCGGCAAGCGCCGCCGCGGCGAGCCGGAACAACGGAGCCGGCACTTGCAGCACCACCCGGCCGCCTCGCGCCGCGACCAGCGGCACGTAGCGCATGAATTGCAGAGTGTCGCCCCAGCCTTGCTCGGCGTGGAGCATGACGGTGCGGCCGGCGAGCGGCTCGCCGCGCCAGAGCGGCTGCGGGTAGGAGCGCGGCGGCTGCACCTTGCGCCGCCAGCGCCACTCATGCTCGCGCCAGCCATCGGCGTAGCGCCCGAGGGTCAGCAGCACGAAGGCGCGGTTCCAGCGGGCATCGACCATGTCGGGCTTGAGCCCGATCGCCTGTTCGTAGCTCGCGAGGGCCTCCTCGATTCGACCCTGATCCTGGAGCGCGACGCCGAGATTGTAATGCGCGTCGGCGAAATCCGGCTTCAGCGCAATGGCGCGGCGGTGCAGGGTAGCCGCCTCCTCGGCCCGGTCGAGCCTGGCGAGCGCGGCGCCCAGATTATTGTGGGCCGGCGCAAACACCTCATCGGCCGTGATGGCATGGTGATACCAGACGGTCGCTTCCTCGGTGCGGCCGCGCTCGGCGAGAACCGCGCCGAGATTGCTCATCGCTTCGGCGAACCGGCCGTTGAGATCGATCGCCCGCCGGTAGCTCGCTTCGGCCTCTTCGAGCCGCCCCTGCGCCTGCAGGAAAATGCCGAGATCGTTATGCGCCGCGACATGCTTGGTATCGAGGCTGAGCGCCCTGCGCAGGAAGTCGACGGCGGCGTCGCGGTCGCCGCGCGCATGGCGCACCCGGCCGAGCAGGAACCAGGCCATGGCCCGGCCCGGTTCGCGCTCGAGCAGGCGTTGGAGCACCTGCTCGGCTTCCTCGAGCGAGTTCGCGTCGAAGAGGCGCCGCGCCATGGCCTCGGCGGCTTCGGGGACCATCAAGCCGACGGCGCGCACCTTGTCGCTCGATGGACCTGGCGCAGGCGCGTGCTGCGCCGCGCACCAGTCGCGCCATAGGGTGCGAAACGCGGCCTCGACCTCACAGGCAAAACCGTCGGCGTCGCAGAGCGGCGAGGTGCGCATGCGATCGCGCAGGCCGGCGCGCAAGGCCGCCAGCAGGTTGAGGTCGCGCGCCAGTCCCGCAACGATCGCGACATAATCGTCGGGCGTCGTGGCGATCAAGGGCTTGAGCCCGATTGCGGTCAGGATGCTGGCGCCCACCCTTGCGGCATGGCGGTCGCCGCGCATCGTCACGACCGGCACGCCCATCCACAGCGCCTCGCAGGTCGTGGTGGTGCCGTTATAGAGGAGAGGATCGAGCCCGATATCGATACGGGCATAGAGGGCGAGATGCTCTTCCGTCGTCGACAGCGGTGGCACCAGCTCCAGGCGTTCCGCCGCAATGCCCGCGGCCGTGAAAATGGCGGCGGCGCGCACGCGCGTCCCGCGATCCTTGAATTGCGGCGCCTTGAGCAGGAGGCGCGAGCCCGGCACCTCGTGCAGCAGCCTTGCCCATAGCGTGACGGTCGCGGGCGACAGCTTGGCGAAATTGTTGAACGAGCCGAAAGTCACGTGCCCGGCGCCAGGTGCCGGCAGCGGCGCCACCTCGTCGGCGTTCGCGGGCGCCCGGTAGCACAGGAAGCCGCGCTCGATGCGTATCAGGCGTTCGCTGTGCAGCCGGTCGCTATCGCCCGGCGGATCGGCGATCGCATCCGTCAGGCGATAGTCGATCGCGGGCAATCCGGTTGTATTGGGATAGCCGAGCCAGGTGACCTGCAGCGGCGCCGGCTTGCGCGCAAACAGCATCATGCGGTTGCGGGCCGTATGGCCGCTGAGGTCGACCAGAATATCGATGGCGTCCTCGCGAATGCGCGCGGCCGCGAGCTCGTCCGAGAGATGATGGATCGGCACGAAATGGTCGGCATGCGCCTTGAGCCGCTCCGTCATGGCATCGGCGCCGGCGTCATTCGCGTAGAGGAAGACTTCGACGCCGCCATGCGCTTCGATGAGCGGGCCGCAGAAATACGCCACCGAATGATTGCGGAAGTCGCCCGAGACGTAGCCGACCCGCAGCCGCCGCGCCGGGTCGGGTGAATTGGCGAAACGCGCGCCGCTGGTCGGAAAACGCCCGCCCTCGCTCCTGCCCCAGGCCTCGTGCTCCGCATGCAGCGCTTCTTGCGATACCGTCTCGTCGTAGTTGAGGGTGTAAAGCAGGTTGCTGCGCCCGGCCGGCAGATGCGGGTCGAGCGCGACGGCACGCCGATGCGCGGCGAGCGAGTCGGCGATCCTGCCCTGCTCCTTGAGCAGCACGCCGAGATTGTTGTGCAGATGCGGCAGCGCCGGAGAGAGCGAAATGGCGTGGCGGTAGCTCGCCTCGGCCTCCTCGTAGCGGCCGGTCGCCTCGAGCAGGACGCCGAGATTGTTGTGGCCGTCGACCGCATTGGGCTTGAGCGTGAGGCCGCGGCGGTAGCTCGCCTCCGCCTCGGCGTTGCGGCCGAGCCCGGCGAGAACGATGCCGAGATTGTAATGCGCCTCGGGATTTTGCGGCTCGCGCTCCAGCGAACCCTCGAGCAGCCTTGCGGCCTCGGCATTGTCGCCGCGCTTATGGCAGATCCAGGCCAGGCGCCGTTGCGCAGGCGCGTGGTGCGGATCCTCGCGGAGAATCGCCTGGAGCGCCGTCTCGGCCTCGGCCTCGCGCCCCTCATTGAGTAGCTCGACGGCCGCGGCATAGCGCCGGCCCAGTACCGGCTCGACCGGCCGAGCCGGCGCGGCATCGACGACGCTGGCCTCGATCCGCTCGCGCAACGCCTGGCGAACCACCGCGAGCACCCCACTCCAGTCTCCCGGCGCCTGCTGGCGAAACAACCGCGCCGTCGGATACCAGGGGCTGTCGTCGCGGCCGAGCAGCCAGCGCCAATCGGGATTGAAGGGCAGGAGAATCCATACAGGCCGGCCGAGGGCTCCGGCGAGATGCGCCGCGGCGGTGTCGACCGTGATCAAGAGATCGAGGCCGGCGACCGCGGCTGCGGTCTCGGCGAAATCGGCGAGACCGGGCGAGAGATCGGTGACCCGAGCGTGCCTCGCCAGATCGGGTGTCGCCAGATCGAATGTCGTGAGATCCTTTGCGCGCTCGCCCGCCTGCAGCGAAAACCAGCGCACCCCCAGCAGATCGAACAGCGCCGCGACCTGGTCGAGCCCGATGGAGCGCAGGCGGTCGTTCCGGTGCGCCGGACTGCCGGCCCAGACGATGCCCACCTTGAGGCCGGGCGCCCCGGCGAGACGCTGTTGCCATCGCGTCGCGGCCTCGGGTTCAGCGCCAAGATAGGGGATGGCGGCCGGAATCGTGTCGAGCCTCGTTCCGAGCGCCAGGGGCAGGCTCATGAGAGGGCAGTGCAGGTCGAAGGCTGGGAGCGCCGCGCCCTCGGTGATGATCGTGTATGGCCCCCTGGCCAGGCGTGCGGCGAGGCGCGCCAGGCTCTTCGGCACCTCGACCACCACGCGCCCCCCGCGCGCCGTCACCATGGGCGCATAGCGCAGCAGCATCAGGCTGTCGCCGAAGCCCTGCTCGGCATGCAGCAGGATGGTCTTCCCGTCGAGCGCCTCGCCGCGCCAGGGAGGCTGCTGAAAACCGCGCAGCTTCTTGCCGGCGAGGCGCCAGCGCCATTCGAGCTTGGCGAGGGCCTCGGCAAAGTTGCGTCCCAGCGTGAGCAGAAGGAAGGCTTCGGCGAGATGGGCGTCGGCATAGTCGTGGCGGATGCCGCTCGCCCGCCGATATTGCGCCAGCGCCTCCTCGAAGCGCCCCTGGTTGTGAAGGGTCAGGCCCAAATTCAAATGCGCTTCGGCAAAACCGGGCCTGAGCTCGGTGGCGCGGAGAAAGCTCTGCGCGGCCTCTTCGAGACGATCCCGATTGGCGAGCACAGCGCCGAGATTGACATGCGCGGCCGGCGAGCTCGGGTCGAGCGCCAGGGCCTGGCGGCAGGCCGCCTCGGCTTCATCGAGGCGACCGCGCGCGCTCAGCGCGCTGCCGAGATTGTTATGCGCCCCGACATGATCGGGCGCGAGAGCGATGGCCTGCCGATAGCGTTCGATCGCCTCCTCGACACGATCCAAGGCGGCGAGCACGGTGCCGAGATTGTAGTGGGCCTCGGCATCGTCGGGCGTGAGTTCCGCGAGGCGCGCGAACAGGTCGGCCGCCTCCTTGTGGTCGCCGGCCTCCTCACGCAGGACGCCGAGCAGGTTGAGGGCCGGGCGGTGCGCGGGTTCCGAAGCCAGGATGCGGCGGGCGAGCCGTTCGGCCTCGGCGCCGCGCTTCGCCTCGCGCTCGGCGATCGCCTCCGAGAGCAGCGCGCCGACATCGAGCGGAGGACCGGTCGGCCGGCTGGCTGCCGCCTGCGCCGACAATTCCTCGCCGATGCGCCGCAAGACGCCGTCCCAGGCGCCGGGGCTTTCCTGCCGGAACAGGCGCAGCGCCGGATACCATGGCGTGTCGCTGCGTTCGGTCTGCCAGCGCCAGTCCGGCGAGAATGCCAGCATGACCCAGCATGGCCGGCCGAGGGCGCCTGCGAGATGCGCGAGCGAGGTGTCGACCGTGACGACGAGATCGAGATTGGCAAGCGCGGCGGCGGTCTCGGCGAAATCGGTCAGCTCAGGCGCGAGGTCGATCACCCGCCCGGGTGGCAGCAAGGCGAGATCCTGGGACCGCTCACCAACCTGGAGCGAATAGAAGCGCGCGCCTTCGATCGCCAGAAGGTCGGCAAGACGCTCGACGGGAAGCGAGCGCCGCCGGTCGGCTGCGTGCTTGGGGTTGCCGGCGAAGGCGAGCCCCACCTTGAGCCCGAAGCCGGTGCCGGCGAGCCGCCGCGCCCAGCGTTCGACGGCGGCCGGATCTGCGTGCAGATAAGGCACCGGGCGGTCGCTGAGGTTGTCGAGGGTCACGCCGAGCACCCGCGGCAGGCTCATGAAGGCGCAGTGCACGTCGAATTTCGGCAGGGCGCGGCCCTGGGTCACGATCTCGCCCCCACCCGCGAGGCTGGTCGTGAGGCGCGCCAGCGTGGGCGGCAGCTCCAGCACCAGCCGGCCGCCGCGCGCCGCGACCTCAGGCACGAAGCGCAGGCATTGCAGCGTGTCGCCCAAGCCCTGCTCGGCATGCAGCAGGATCGTCTTGCCGTCGAGGTTCTCGCCCTGCCAGGCGGGCTCATTGAAATCGCGCGGCGTCATGATCTTCAGCCGCCAGCGCCATTCGAACTGGGTGAAGCCGTTGGCGTAATCGCCGCGCAGCAGCGCCAGCATGGCAGCGCTGACCTGGGCTTGCGCATAATCATGGCGAATGCCGAGCGCGCGGCGATAGCTGTCAGCGGCGTCATCGAGCGCCAGCAGCGCCTGCTGCGAGTGCCCGAGATTGGTCCAGGCCTCGTAATAGGTCGGATGGAGCTCGAGCGCGCGGCGATAGGCGGCGATCGCCTCGGCCGGCCGGCCGAGTTCGGCGAGTGTCGCACCGAGGCCGTTATGCGTTGCCGCATGGTCGGGGTTGAGCGAATGCGCGCGGCTCGAAGCTTCGAGCGCCTCCTCGAAGCGCCAGGCGCCGTGCAGCATGATGCCGAGATCGCGGTGATAATTGGCGGATGACGGCTCGAACCCGATCGCCTTATGCATCAGCTCGATCGCTTCGACCTTGTCGTCGAGCTCATGGCGGGTGAGGGCGAGCACGTGCCAGGCACTGCCGTTGATCGGATCGATTTCGAGCGCACGACGCAGGCCCGTCTCGCATTCGACATGGCGTTTGGCGAGGTGGTGCTCGTTCGCTGCGCGGACCAGCGCGACATATTCGGCGCGTCGGGCGGCGTCGGGCGCCGGCGACGCTCCGGCGAGGCGATCCGCGAGAGCTTGGCGCACCGCGCCGGCGACCCCGTCCCAATCGCCCGGGCGGCCCTGGCGGAACAGCCGCATCGTGCGGTACCAGGGGCTGTCCGAGCGCCCGAGGAGCCAGCGCCAGTCGGGCGAGAAGGGCAGCATCGTCCAGATCGACCTGCCCAGCGCGCCGCCAAGATGCGCGACCGCGGTGTCGGCCGCAATGACGAGGTCGAGATTGGCAATGGCCGCGGCTGTCTCGCCGAAATCGGTCAGCTCGGCCGAAAGATCGGTGATCGCCGCCGGTTCGATCGCGGCGAGCTCCGCCGTGCGCGGCCCCGTTTGCAGCGAGAAGAAGGCGACGCCCGAGAGCCCGAAGAGCGGGGCCAGCCGCTCGAGCGGTATCGAGCGGTTGCGGTCGTTGCGATGCACCGCGCTCCCCGCCCAGGCGATGCCGACCTTGAACCCGGCGCCGGCGCCGATGCGCGTGCGCCAATGGGCAAGCCGGTCGGGCGGCGGCGACAGATAGGGCGCTTCGGCCGGAATGTTCTCGAGCGTGGTGCCGAAACCGAGCGGCAGCGACAGCAGCGGGCAATGCAGGTCGAAGGCGGGCAGGGCCTCGCCGCGCGTCACGGCCTCGATGCCCGAGATGCGGGTCGCAAGCGGCACGAGCGGCTTCTGGATCTCGAGCATCACCTTGCCGCCGCGCGCCGCGACCAATGGCGCGTAGCGCAGGAATTGGATGCTGTCGCCGAGACCCTGCTCGGCGTGCAGCAAGACGGTCTTGCCGGCGAGCGGCTCGCCGCGCCATTGCGGCTGAGTAAAGTCGCGCGGCGGCAGGTCGCCGATATGCCAGCGCGCCTCGTATTTCTCCCAAGCTCCGGCGAACCGGCCGCGCAGCAGCTGCAGCATGCCTTCGCACGCCACGGCCATGGCTCTGGTCTGGCCGGCACCGAGCGCTTCCGCTTCGCGGAAAGAGGCGAGCGCCTCGTCGAGCCGGCCGACATCCTGGAGCGCAAGGCCGAGATTGAGATGGGCGACGGCGAGGCGCGGCACCAGCGCGATCGCCTGCCGGCAGGCGGCTTCGGCCTCCTCGGGGCGGCCGGTGGCGCGCAGCGCGTGCCCCAGATTGGCATGCGCCTCGGCGTAGCGGGGCTCGAGCTCGGTTGCCTCGCGAAATTGCTCCGCCGCCTCGTCGAACCGCCGCAGCTCGCCGAGCGCGGCACCGAGACTATTATGCGCCAGGCGATGGCCGGGGCGCAGCACCAGCACCCTTCGGTAGCTCGCCTCGGCCTCGGCGAAGCGCTTGGCCTCGCGCAGCAGATTGCCGAGCTGATAATGGGCCTCGAAGAATTCCGGGTCGAGCGCCACGGCCTGCCGGAATGCGGCCTCCGCCTCCGCATGCCGGCCCATGGCAAGCAGCGCAAAGCCGAGGCTATGGCGACAATCGGGCCGGTTGGGCGCGAGCGCGGCTGCCCGCTCGATATGCGCCACCGCGGCTTGCGGGTCGCCGGAGCGCAGCGCCACGATGCCGATGAGATGCCAGGCGCCGAAATGGCTCTCGTCGAGCGCGATGAGCTCGCGGCAAATGGCTTCGGCGTCTTCAAGGCGGCCGGCTGCCTGCTCGGTATTGGCGCGCTCGAACAAATGCTTGAGCGTCGCGCGCATCTCGTCCGGGCCAGATTGCGTCGCTCGGCTCAGGGCATCTTTTGGCGTTGCCGGCTGATCCATGAACTCGATCGTACGACCGTGTTTTCCCGATGGAATTTCGGGACTCTTGCCCGTTGTGGGAGATCCACGCAAGGTCATCTTGATCGACGCAAGGGCCCTCATCGAGACCTTTGCGTCCTTCCGAAAGAACCCCCCACCCGTACCCTCCCCACCACTTCGTTGCCACGCATGGGGGGAGGGATGCGACCAGCGCTGATCGCCTCCCTCCGCCACGAAGCCGGCTGGAAGCCGGCGGTCCAAGGGGAAGATTGGACCGCTGGCTTCCAGCCGGCTTCGTGGTGGGGAGGGTATGGGTTAGGGTACGGGTGGGGGGCGTTTCGATTCATACGCCGGCGAAAGCTGACTTCCGCAAAAGCTGCTCGCGCGGAGACCTAAGCGCGCGGGATCGGCCTCAGGCGAGGCCGACGATCGCGGCACCCGGATCAGCGACCGTCCGACTCCTCCGCAGGACACGGATACCAGGACACGATGGTGAAGCGCTCGCCATGTGTGACCGGCATCACCTCATGTGTCGTCTCGGCCCGGAAAGCGACGAGCGTGCCGGGCGCGCGGGTGACCGGGACCCGCAGCGCAGGACCGGAATACGGGCCGTGCAAGGTGAGCGATCCGCCGCCATAGGTGCCGGGCGAGGGGGCCTCGGATTGGGCGCTGAGGAAGATCACCACAGAGACCCTTCGGAGTCTCGATCGGTCGAAGATGAGCGCTGTGTTGCCGTCCTGATGCGCCACGAAGAAGTCGCCCGTCTCGTAGCGGAGGAATTGTGGCTCTTCGCAGTCCCCGAGCACCAGCCCGAAATGCTCCTCGAGCGCGCCCTTCCGTGCCCGCAGCAGCTGTGTCACGCGCTCCTGCGTCTCGTCCGAGACCGTGACCCGAGTCGCCTTGCGGATCTGTGGCTGCACCGATGTGGCTGGGCTCCGGCCGAGCAACGTCGCAGCACCGCCGCCGGCGCGCTGCAGCTCCGCGCGGAGCTTGTCGCACAGAGCCGGATCCAGGAAGCCCGCGATCTCGAAGAGGTCGATCATCCTGACTTCCGTTCGCCTATGCGTGCTGCGCCGTCGCCGGCGTGAGCGGCGACGCGCTCTGCGAGGTCGGCGGTGAGGCGGGCGACGACATCGTCCCAACCGCCGGGCGTCTTCTGCCGATAGAGCCGCAGCGTCGGGTACCAGGGACTGTCCCCGCGTTCCAGCAGCCAGCGCCAATCGGGCGAGAAGGGCAGCATGATCCAGGCTGGCCTCGCCAGCGCGCCGGCGAGATGCGCGACCGCGGTGTCGATCGCGATCACCAGGTCGAGGTTCAGCGTGGCACCCGCGGTCTCGGCGAAATCGCTGAGCTCGGCTGAGAGGTCGGTCATGGTGCCGGCCGGCAGCGCGGCGAGATCGGCGGTGCGCGGACCGACCTGCAGGCTCACCCAGCTCACGCCCGCAATCTCGAGGAGCGGCTTAAGGCACTGCAGATCGATCGAACGGCGAGCATCGTTGACGTGGTTCATGCTGCCACCCCAGGCCAGCCCGACCTTCAAGCCCTGCAAGCCGGCCAGCCGGCGTTGCCAGCGTTCCGCAATGGCCGGACGCACGCCGAGATAAGGCATCGCCGCCGGGATCGAGTCCACCCTTGTGCCGAAGATGCGCGGCAAGCTCATCAACGGGCACCAGACGTCGAATTCCGGCACGCGGGCGCTCGTCGGCATGATGACCACCTGATCCGGCAGGCCTGCCGCCAACCGGACCAGGATACGCTCGAGCCGCAACAGGACGCGGCCGCCGCGCGCCACGATCAGCGGCACATAGCGCAGGCACTGTATGCTGTCGCCCAAGCCCTGTTCGGATTGCAGCAGGATGGTCTTGCCGTCGAGATCCTCCCCGACCCAAAGCGGCTGTCGGTAATTGGGCTTCTTCACCTCGGGCAGGCGCCAGCGATGCTCATATTCGTGCCAGCCGCGCCCATAGTCACCGCGCAGGAGAAGCAGCAAGGACAGGTTGAAATGGGCCTGGCGATGCTCGGGGTCGACCGCGATGGCGCGCTCCGAATAGTCCACGGCCTCGTCGTATCGCCCGCTGAATTGCAGGGTCACGGCGAGATTGGTGAGAATCTCGGCGTTGTCGGGTCGCTGCTCCAGCGATTGCCGGTAGCAATCGATGGCCTCGGGCAAGCCGGCGTCGTTCGACGGCAAAGAGAGTTGATTGAAGCGGATCGTCGGGTCATCCGGCAGAAGCGCGCGGGCACGCGCGAACGCTGCCTCAGCCTCGTCGAAACGCCTCGCCTTGCGCAAGAGCAGGCCGGCGTTGTTGTGCGCGATGGCGTTGTCCGGCTCGAGTGCGAACAGGCGGTCGTAGCAGGCGAGCGCCGCGTCGACGTCGTGGCGTTCGCGCAGCATCTCGGCCAGCAGGCGATGGGCCGGCACGTAACGGCCATCGAGCGCGATCGCGCGACGGCAATGCGCTTCGGCCCGAGCCGTGCGCTTGGCTCGCCACATGGAGACGGCGAGATTACCGTGCGCGATCGGAGAATCGGGATCGATATTGACCACGCGTACGAGCAGCTCGATGGCCGCCGAGTAATCCTTGGCCAAGAACTTGGCGAGTGCCGAGGCATTGAGACGCTTGACGTCTTCGCTTGCGGGCGAACCCGTCGCTGTAGAATCCGCGATGCCGCTCTCAGCGGCGACCGCCGCCAGCGCCAAGCCCGACACGCCGCCTGCCAAAGCCTCGTGGTCCGCCTCGAGCTCCGCACCTTGCGAGCCGTCATCGGTTGCCCGGTCCGATGTCTCGATCATCGCCTCCGAGCCGGGAAGCGAAACCAGCCGCTGCGGCGCGGCGCTCAATCCCGCATCGTGTTCGGGCGCCATTCGAGCCTCATATAGAGCGCGACCGTCTCGATCGGCACGAAGCCCAGACGCTGATAAAGGCGCAGCGAAGGGTCGTTGGCCGATGACACCTCGAGCTGCACCGGCAGCCCTGCCGCGTTTGCCTCATCCATGAGGGCGCGCATGACGGCGGTGCCGATGCCGCGATTGCGCCATTGCGGCACGATCGCCTGGTCGACGATGTGCAGCATGCCGCCGGGGCGATCGACGACGATGCGGCCGATCGGCTCTCCGGAAAGCTCGATGATGTCGAAGCGCGCAGCCGGAAACTCCGCGCGATAGCTGACCGTCTGCGCCTGATATTGGAAACGCATGATCTGCTCGAAGTCGGACGCCGCGAGCAGCAGGGCAAATTCCGGCTGTCGCGAGTCGCAGAACAGGCGGTAGCGGAAAGCCTGGTCCTCATCGTGCTCGGGCCGCAGGCTCAAGCTCCCGACCGGCGAGGGGATGTCGTAGGCGTGATGCATGGGCGTCATTATCTCGGCCTGCGCTCGAGGTCATGGCTGTTTGAGGGTAGGCGGTGCCGGGCCTCGATGCCTTGGGACCGCGACCGTCCCGGTCGCCCTTCTGTCCAGGGGGCGACGCCGGCCTTGCCGTTCTCAAGAGCGACCGAGACGGTCGCGGTCCCAATAGCGTCGCCGAAACCGTTGCGTCTCTCGATCATATCGCGGACCCTCCTGCGCTCTGGCCCGGACCGCCGCCGTCGCCGCGTTTGACATGGGTCAGGGTCTTGTCGGTCTCGTGGATGGCCAGAAGGTTGAGCCCCATCTCGAACAACCGATAGCCGAGATTTTCCAGGACGAGGCGAAGCCGCGCCTTGTCGGTCTTGATCGCTTCGACGATGAGGACCGGCCGGCTTCGCGCCAGCGACGCGGCGGCGCCCTCGATCGCTTCGAGCTCCATGCCCTCCACGTCGATCTTGATCAGGTCGAGCCTCGCAAGCTCGAGCGAGTCGATGGTCATGGTCCTGATCACGGAAGCCTTCTCGTCCGAATAATCGATCGGCTGCCCGATGAACTCGACGCCGTCCCGTTGGCGCAGCTCCAGGCTGCCGAAGCTGCCGGCGCTCAGGTAATCGGGGGTGGGAACCCGCATCGTCCCGGTTTTCGCTGCGACGGCCGCATGCATGGCCCGGGCATTGAAGCAATTATTGATCGCGATGTTGCCGGCGAGCGCGTAGAACAACCGTTCCTGCGCCTCGATGGCGATCACCTCTCCCCAACCGCTCATCCTGTTCGCCCATTCGACGGTGTGGACGCCGATATTGGCGCCGCAATCGACCGCCACGACGCCGTTGCCGAAATATTGCCGGCGCAGCCCGAGCAGCGACAACGCCATGTCGACTTCCTGGGCATCAAAGGAGGCCCCTTCGAGGATCTGGTACCCGACCCCGATGCCGGCATGCTGATCGACCATGCGGTAATCGAAGCGGTCCACGATCATGGTGCCGTGATCCGACGCCGCGAGCACGAAGGCGATCTTGCGCCTGGGATTGCGCATCTCGGCAAATCTCCATGGGAACCACGGCGCCGCGAGGCCCGCCAACACTAGGGCTTCAGGCCATTTCGATGCCATATCCCTTTGCGGTGCGGACGCAAAGCCTTGTTGAGACAGCTCTGAGACAGCCTGTCGGGTCCGTGGGACTCCCATATCGGGGCCGATTCATTAGAATGCACTGCCCACGGCAAACGGAGAAAAGCGTGATGGCCGAGCCACTGAAAGCCGAGAATTTTCTCCCGCATGTCGACAAGGTTTTCCGCGTCCAAGGCGGCAGCCACGCCTTGACGCTGGTGAAGGTGGAGATGCAGGGGCTCGAGGCGGCGAATTCGGTGCCGCGCCAGCCATTCAATCTGATCTTTGCAGGGCCGCCCGGGAATGTTCTCAACGAGGGCTTGTATAGGGTCGAGGTCGAGGATGGCCCGCATTTCGAGCTCTACGTCATGCCGGTGCATACGCCCATGCCGGACCGCCAGAACTACCAGGCGGCATTCAACTGAGCGAAGAGTGAAGACGCCCCGATGTCACCCGAGCAAGGATCAGGCCGCGTGAACGAGCCGGACATCGACGGCCGAACGCGCCGCGCGATGACCCCCGCTCAGGCCTTCCAGACCGGGGTCTCGTTGCACCGTCAGAGCCGATTGGGCGAGGCCGAGCAGGTCTATCGGGCGGTGCTCCAGCTCGCTCCCAATCACGTCGGGGCCCTGCACCATCTCGGCATGCTGTGCACGCAACATGGACGATTCGACGAAGCCGCCGGGCTGCTCCAAAAATCCCTGGCGCTCGATCCCCATTCGGCAAGGGCTCGCAATGCCCTCGGCATCGCCCTTTCGGGGCTGCTGCGGCCGCTGGAAGCCGCCGTGCAATATCAGGCCGCAATATCCCTCCAGCCGGGCTTTGCCGACGCGCACAACAATCTCGGCAATGCCTTGCGTGAGCAGGGTCGCAACGAAGAGGCCGCCGCATCCTTCGAGACAGCTCTCGCCGTCAATCCGGCCTTTGCCGAGGCGCATAATAATCTCGGCAATGCCCTGGCGGCGCTGCAGCGGCATGCTGAGGCCATCGCTCACTATGAACAGGCGACGTTTCTCAAGCCGGGGCTTGCCGAAGCCCATTTCAATCTGGGCATCGCTCTGGCAGCGCTGCAGCGACCTGACCAAGCGATACCCCGGTATGAAAAAGCAATCGCTCTCAAACCCGATTATGTCGACGCGCATATCGGGATTGGAAAAGCGCTTTTGCGCCTAAACCGTCATGCGCAGGCCATCGCCCGGCTCGAGAACGCGCTTGTGGTCAGGCCGGACTCCGCTGACGCCCATAACAGCCTCGGCAATGCTCTGGCCGCACTCGAGCGGCATGCCGAGGCCGCGTCGCATTACCGCCAGGCGATCGAGCTGCGACCGGAATATGGCGAGGCGCACAACAATCTGGGAAACGTGCTCATTGCCTTGAACCGCCATGAGGAGGCGGTCGCACATTATCGAAGAGCGCTCGCGCAGAGTCCCGCATCATATGAGACGCACAACAATCTCGGCAGCGCGCTCCTCGCGCTCAAGCGGCCGCAAGACGCGATCGCGTGCTTCGAAAAGGCGCTCGCCATCAAGCCGGGCCTCGCCGAAACCTCGAACAACATTGGGGCCGCGCTGGCGGCCTTGGAGCGGCATGCGGACGCAATGCCACATTACCGGTTGGCGCTCGCCGCCAAGCCGGACTTCGCCATGGCGTCTTGCAATCTCGGTGGTGCAATGGTCGAGCTCAACCGGGCCGACGAAGCCATCGCCTGCTTCGAGCGGGCACTCGCCGTCGATCCCGCGCTGGCACCGGCATATTACGGTCTCGGCAACGCATATGTGACGCTCGGGCGGATGGCGGAGGCGTGGAAGGCCTTCGAGACGGCGATCGAGCTTGAACCAACCAAGGTTGAATTCTATCGCAGTTTCGCCGAGTCCAGGCGGATTGTTGCGGATGAGCCCCATCTCCTCGCGATGGAGGACATGGCGCGCGATATGGAAACGCTGTCTGCCGACCAACAGATCGAGCTCCACTTCGCGCTCGGCAAAGCCTATGCGGATCTGCGGCGGCCTGAGCGGTCGTTCCGCCACCTGCTTGCCGGGAATGCGCTCAAGCGTGGGCAGATCACCCATGACGAGGCAGCCACTTTCGCGAAGTTCGATCGCACCAAGGCGGTGTTCACGTCCGAGCTGATGATGCGGTTGCGAGGCACGGGCGATCCCTCCGCCGTGCCGGTATTCATCGTCGGCATGCCGCGCTCCGGAACGACTCTGGTCGAGCAGGTGCTCGCGAGCCACTCCAAGGTCTTCGGCGCCGGCGAGCTCATGGATTTCTCCAAGGCCGCGGCGAGCATTTGCGAGCCGGCGGGCGCCGCCATCCCTTACCCGGAGATGTTGCAGTCCATGCCAACTGAAGAGCTGCGGCGGCTCGGCGCGCGCTATCTTGCGGGGGTCACGCCGAAGGCGCCGGCGGCGGCACGGATCACCGACAAGATGCCGGCAAACTTCCTCTTCGCCGGCTTGATCCATCTGGCGCTGCCGAAGGCGCGGATCATCCATGTGCGGCGCGATCCGGTGGACACTTGCATGTCCTGTTTCTCCAAGCTGTTCACCGGGCAGCAACCCTTCTCCTACGAGCTCGGCGAGCTCGGCCGCTACTATCGCGCTTACGCGGCGCTGATGGCGCATTGGCGCGAAGTTCTTCCCGCCGGCGTCATGCTGGAGGTGCAGTACGAAGAACTCGTCGCCGATTTCGAGCCGCAGGCGCGCCGGATCGTCGCCCATAGCGGGCTCGAATGGGATGAGCGTTGCCTCGCCTTCCATCAGACGCAGCGCCCGATCCGTACCGCCAGCGCCGTGCAAGTGCGTCGGCCGATCTATGGTGATGCCGTCGGCCGTTCACGGCCCTACGCCGCCATGCTCGCGCCACTGCTCGAGGCATTGGGGAATGAGGGCACATAGCGCTAGCGCCACCTCTCCCCTTGTGGGCCCATAAGGGGAGTGGTGTGCGCTGACGCTCAAGACTTATGCGCATCTCGCAGCGAGCGCGGAGAACGAGCTGCACCGGCGCCGTGCATCTCCGCCAGCCGCAACGCCTCGAGGCGGTCGTAGAGCGGCGCCAGCCGGGTCGCCGCGAGATCGCGAATCTCCGCACTCGCATCGCGGCGCTTTGCTTCGCTTTCATCGGCGTAGCGCAGGTCGGGCCGCTTGGCGTCCCGCAGTGCCGCCTCACGCATTCGTGATAACTCATCGGTGCCGTAGCGCAGGCCGAAATGAGTGAGCATTCTGGTCAAGGCTGCTTCCGGCAACTCGCGATACGCGAGCAACAGCCCGCCGCCGATAATGCCATGGTGCGCAATCGCGGCTCCGCAGATTTGCTCCAGCAGGACGGCGCCGTAGAGATCGGCCGACATCGCGGCGGACCGGGGCAAATCGAGCCCTATGAGCGCGGGATCGATGCTGCCGGGAAACATCTGCTTTGACTGCAGCCGCGCCAGCGATGCCATGACCTCGACTGGATGCCGATAGAGGAACACCCAGGGCACGTCGGGAAAGGCGCGCCGGATCAACGGCAGCAGCAGCACATGCCAGGCTTCGAACTTGATGAAGAGATCGCGCTCCTCCTTGTACCGGCGCCGTCCGAATGCGGCCGTCATGGCGCGCAGCCAATGGACGAGCATGTCGGCTGTAGCGCCAACCTGCCGGCTGGGGGCGCGCACGATCTGGTCGAGAGGTCCCGGCTCCGACAGCACGACATTCCGGCGTAACGCTGCCAACATTTGGGTGACCAGGGTCGAGCCGCAGCGCGACATGTGGAAGATCAACCCGGCCGGCCGCAACTCGAATTCCTCGTGCTCGAGCGTTGCGAGCGGCGTCGAATGGCCGAACAGGAGATTGAAGGGGTGCGCCATGGCCTTGCCGATCGTCTGCTCGAAGAACGGAGCAGTGAAGCGCAGCTCGCCGAGATGGCACCAGTCGACCAGCGCCCCCGCCGGCGTCCAGCGGAGCTGGGTCGGCACCCAATCGGCATCGGCCGCAATCAACGCACGATCCAGCGCAACGCCCAGTCGCGGGCAGCGGCGGCGAGGGCGGCCTCGATCTCGGCTGCATCGAGCGCGCAGCCGCGCTCGCGCGCTCGCTTCACGGCCAGCGCGATAAAGCTCACCCTGTCAGGCGCTCGCCGCAACTCGTGCTGCAGCGTCGGCTCGGTGAGCACAATCGTCTGGAAGCTCTCCAGGGGCGACGGGAAGTCAGGCATGACCGAGTTTAGATCACGACAGGCTGGCAAACGATATGCGACTCGACGCCAGCTCCGGTCCCTAGTTCTGCGACGGAAAGATGCCCTGAAGCGCGATGATCATGTTCAGGACCAGATAGGGCTGCTGGTTCGCATGAGGTTGGCTGCCGCCTGTGTTGGTGATCGCCGATGGCGAGAATGCGACGAGATTGCCGCCGGCGCCGTAAAGTTGCACCTGGCTGACAGGATTGGTAGCGGCGAGGCCCTCCCGCAGGGACCTATTTGCAGCCGGCACAGGGTTCCCCTGATTGAATGCGGCCCGCGCCTGCATGATGTGATTATGTTGCGGCATCTCCCCTTGGTTGAGCGTGTGGGAAATCTCCCCGCTGGTGTTTCCCAAGGTAAATCCCGAGCCCATATGGATCGGTACTCGGCCTTGCAGGTTCGGCAATCCGAAGTTCACCCGGCCGTCACCGCCATAGGTCGTGCCCAGCAGTGAGAACAGCGCCTGATTCTGATTGATGGGCATGAGCTGCCCGTTGCACAGCGCCCAGCCCTTGGGCGGGAAGTTGAAGGAGACGACCCTAATTTCGGAAAGGAACGGAGTGCTCATGTTTCACTACTCCTGAGGCGGCGCCGTATTCTGCCGGCTGTTTGACGGACCCGAACGTCGACGACGCGGCTCATGGCCGTGCCGGGAAGATACCTTGCAGCGCGATGCAGAAATTGAGCGTCAGATACGGCATCATGTTGTTGTGCGGCAGGCTGCCTCCAGTGAGGGTCAGCGCGTTTGTATTGAGCTGCGAATCCGGCACATTGGTGGTGTAGAGGTTCACCGAGCCGGTATTTCCGCTGCCGTCATTGTAATTGCCCTGCATGTACACGGCACTCGCCGGGCTGGCGGTGGTGGCCGATGAGGCGCCCGCAGCGACGGAATGATTATGGGACGGCATCTCCGTCTGCAGGAGCGTGATATTGGGCGAGCCGCTGGCCTCGCCGAGGTCGTAGACGCTGAGCCCGGGGCCGGGCTGCGCGCCACCGACATGGATGGGTACTGAGCTCTCCAGGTTGGGCAGGGCGAAATTGCTCTTGCCGTCGCCCCCGTAAGTGGTGCCCAAAAGCGCGAACAGCGCGGTATTCTGCGAGATCGATAGCAATTGCCCATTGCAGAATGCCCATCCTTTGGGCGGGAAGTTGAAGGGGAAGATGCGGATTTCTGCAAGGAAGGGAGCCGACATCGGGATACTCCGTGTGACTGAGACCTGGGTTTCGCGGAATCGTCGCGTTCCGAGTCAGGTCGGCGAGGGGAAGATGCCGAACAGCGAGATGATGAAGTTAATGCCGAGATAGGGCTGCCGATTGTCGTGGGGCTGGCTCCCGCCCGTGGGCATGATGGTGCTAGGGGCGAGCGTCGTGTTGATCGGGCCGGGACCGTAGGCGACGCCACCGGAAGTGCTGCTCGCAGGTCCGGGGAAGTTGCCCACAGGCGAGGCCAACGAGGTGCCGGTGGCGGCGATCAGCGCATGCGAATGCGTCGGGATCTGGTTGGTGTTGAGCGTGACGGTCTCGACGCCGGCGAGTTCGCCGATCAAGAACGAGGTTCCGCTCAAGTTCCCCATATGCACCGGAACCCGGCCACGCAAATCCGGGAGGTTGAAGGTCGTCTGCCCGTCGCCCCCATAGGTGGTGCCGATCAGCTGGAACAGCGTCTCGAAATTGGAGATCGGCACCTGCGCTCCATCGCAGAACATCCAGCCGGCCGGGCTGAAATTGCCGCCGAACATGCGGATCTCACCGACATATGGGGCGCTCATGACCTACTCCTCTGCCGATAAAGCGCTAACAGGAAAGGCAAATCCCGGCGCCGCGCCGCGGATCCGAGGCGCCGCCCAAGGAGCGGCGTCACGAGCAATCTCTCGGCGCGGCGCTCGCTCGCCGATGCGTTTCGGTGCATGTAGCGGTGGTGCATGTAGCTGGTTGCCCCCGCGCCCATTCGCGTCGCCCCCCTGATCACCGGGCCGGTTCACCGAAACCAAGCGCGGCGCTGCCTCGCCATGCAAATAGTTGACGAATGTTAGCATGAGCCGCGGTAATGCCAAGTCGAATTTCGCTCAAACCGAACTTTATAATTCGGCGCCCCGCGCGACCTCAGGATCGCTGCTTCGGTGTAAAGAATACGCATTTCTGTCCAGGTCTCGTCCCAAGACTTTGATCGCTGCCGCAAATTTCGGCAGCGATCAAAGTCTTGGGACGCGGAATCATAGAAAGCTGTTACATGGATCGCGGGGCGCTGATCCCTCCCCACGCGTTTCCCGTACTCCCGCTTCGAGACCTTTGCGAAACACGCACACCCGGTCATCCCGGACGCGGCGCAGCATGAAATGATGCGCCGCAGATCCGGGACCCATCACTTTCTGGTGACCGCGGATCCCGTGCCTGCGCAGCATCACTGCGTGCTGCAGTGCGCACGGGATGACCCCCAATTTTGCAAAGGTCTCAGCTGCGGGAGCAGGCGGCGCGCCCGCCGCAGCTTCGATCGCGGGCCGAGAACGGGGTCCGCTCGAAACGTGTGTTTGCGTTCTTTGCAACTTTTGCGTTTGGCAAAAACCATGATAAGTTAGCAATTCGTAAATACTCGGAATGTCGTACTTCCATTTGACGGCGGCTTGGGTGGGAAGCGCTGGATGTCGAGTACGGACTGTTGCGTGACGGGCGTGGGCGTATGCGAATACGCCCCGTTTTTTGTTTCATTCTCGAGCTGCGAGCCGCGCGGGCGAACAAGCCGCCGCCATAATCGCAAGCTCAGTTCCAGCCTGGCCGCCGCGCCGACTCTTTTCCATAGCTGTGTCGTGATGCCCAGCCGCAAGGCCAGGATACAGGGGGTCCTATCGTGACGACGACCAATCCCAACCAGATCGTCTTCATCGATTCCCGCGTTCCCGACATCCAGGACCTGCTCAATGGGCTGGCGCCCGGCGAACACGCTTTCGTGATCGATCCGTCGAGCGACGGCTTGCAGCAGATCGCCAATATCCTGGCGGCCCAAAATCTGATGAATCTGGCGTCGATCTCGATCGTCTCGCATGGGGAGACGGGCGAGCTCGAGCTCGGCTCGTCCTTCATCACCGATGCCAATCTCGGTGTCCATTCCAACGCGCTCGCCGAGATCGGCGCGTCGCTGGCGCCGGGCGGCACTATCCAGCTTTATGGCTGCGACGTGGCGCAAGGCCCGACCGGCCAGCAATTCATCAATGATTTCTCGACCTTCACCGGCGGCGCCCCGGTCGAGGCAGCGACCCATCTCGTCGGCAGCGCCGCACAGGGCGGCAGCTGGACGCTCGACGCCGCGTCGAGCCCGTCGCCCGGCTCGTCAGCCGCAAGCGCTGCCACCCCAGCCTTCACCTCCGCGGCGCTCGCCAATTTCCAAGGCGTTTTGACCGCTCCGGTGCAGACCGAGGTGTGGATCACCGCGACCGGCGGCGGCAATGACGATTCCCTAGTGCATGTGGACGATACCGGCAGCGGCAGCGGCAGCAACTCGGTCACGCTGTTCAACGAGACGAGCGCCAATAATCCGAGCACCCTTGCCCAGCTGACGGACGTCGCGCTCGACACGACCGGCAATCTCTACTTCCTGGTCGAGGACCAATCAGGCGCCCCCAATAACAACATAATCTACAAGGGGACGTTATCGCCGGAGCTCAGCAATCCGCTCGGCACTCCGACGCTGACCAGCATCTACTCGCAAGGTGGAGGCCTCACTGTTACCGGCAAGATCACTGGCATCGCGCTCGATACGGCGAACCAGCAGGTCTACTTCACCCAGCAACATAGCCTCGAAAAGGTGAGCTACAACGGCGGCACCCCGACCACGCTGGCCACCGGCGGCGTCAATGTCTTTCTCGACGGACTGGCGCTCGACCTGCCGCACAACCAAGCATTCTTCTTCAGCGAAACCACGCATTCGGTTCTTACCCCTACCAACGGCACCCACACTGTCACCACGGTAGGCACCAACGCGATTTACGTCGATTCGGACCTGACCACGACCACGACGCCCACGAAGATAACGCTCTCACCGGCCGATTCGACTCTCGGCGCCAATAATTTCCCGGTGTCCCTGGGCGAAATCGCTGGCATCGCCGTCGATACTGCCACCGAGAAACTTTACTTCACCACCAAACCGATCACCGACCCGATCACTCATACGACCGGTAGCGGCGGCATCTACGAATACGACCTCACCGGCAACCCGTCGCACACCTACAGCGCGATCTGGCTCGAGCCGCCCACGGGGTCGCTATTCTTTTCAGATATCAAGATCGATGACGCGACGAACAGGTATTACGTCACGTCCAACCAAGCCGCAGACGCCAATCCGTCGGTGTATGACGGGGCACTGAGCGGCGGGACGACGGCGCAATCGCCGACGCTGTTCGCGAACCTCGCGATGTCGGGGATCACGCAGCAGACCCAGGGTCTCGCCATCGACAACGCACCATCGCTGTCGGTCACCCCTGTGGTCGGTGCCACCTGGACCGAGGAGCAGGTATCGCCTTCGACCGTTCCGCTCATCACCAGCGCCACAGCCTCGGACACGGATAATACCGCCGTAGCCAGCGCCACGGTGAGCATCTCCGGGGGCACTTTCTTCACCGGCGACACGCTGAGCTTCACCAATAACAACAACATCACCGGCAGCTACAACAGCGCGACCGGCGTGCTCGTCTTGAGCGGCGTCGACAGCTTTGCCAATTACCAGACGGCGCTGGACAGCGTCCATTACAATGGCGGCGAGAACCCGACCAGTTTTGGCACCGATAACAGCCGCACGCTGGTCTGGAGCGTCAATGACGGGCTTTTGACCAGCGCACCGTCGACGACCACGGTCAGCGTGATCGGCGTCAACGACCCGCCGACCTTGAATGTCGCGCCGAGCGCGCATTTCACCGAGGAGGGCGGCCCGGTGACGTTGTCGCCGGCGCTCTCGGTGGTGGACGTGGACGACCGGAACCTTTCGAGCGCCACCGTTTCGATCACCGGCGGTAGGTTCACGAATGATGGCGACGTGCTGTCGGCGACCGCCGCTGGCGGCATCACGGTGAGCTATGACAGCTCGACCGAGACGCTGACGCTCACCGGCACCGACACGCTGGCGCGTTACCAGAGCGTGCTCGACAGCGTCACCTTCACGGCCGGCGAGAATCCGACCAATTTCGGCTCGAACACAACGCGGACCCTCACCTGGGTGGCGATGGATCCGAGCGGCACCGCCAACGGCGGCACCAATGTCAGCACGCTCTCGACCACCACAATCAGCATCACCAATGTCAACGACCCGCCGACCTTGAGCAATGTCGCGACGAGCGCCTCCTGGACCGAGGAAGGTCCGGTGACGACGCTGTCGAACGCGGTCTCGATCACCGATCCGGACAGTCTCAAGCTCGCCAGCGCCACGGTCTCGATCGCCGGCGGTGGCTTCGCGGGTGACGTGCTGGCGGCCTCGACCGTCGGTTTTCCGAGCATCACGGCGAGTTACAACAGCACGACCGAGACGCTGACGCTCACCGGCTCCGACACGCTGGCCGACTATCAGACCGTGCTCGACAGCGTCACTTTCAATGCCGGCGAGAACCCGACCGATTTCGGCCTGAACCCGACCCGGACCATCACCTGGGTGCTCAACGATGGCAGCGGCTCCAACAATCTGAGCACGGCCGCGACCACTACGGTCAGCATCACCAACGTCAACGATCCGCCAACCCTGAGCAATGTCGCGGGGAACGCCTCTTTCACTGAGGAAGGCGGGGCGGTCCTGCTGTCATCGGCGCTCTCGGTCACCGACCCGGACAGCGCCAACCTCGCGAGCGCGACGGTGTCGATCACCGGCGGCAAGTTCACGGGCGACGGTGACGTGCTGTCGGCGACGGCGACGGGCAGCATCACCGTCAGCTACGACAGCACCAATGAGCGGCTTATTCTCAGCGGCTCCGACACGGTGGCGCATTATCAGACCGTGCTCGACAGCGTCGCCTTCAACGCCGGCGAGAACCCGACGAATTTCGGCGCGAACCCGACCCGGACCGTCACCTGGCAGGTCGACGACGGTAGCGGCTCGTTCAACCGGAGCAATGTCGGCACTACCACGGTCAGCATCACCAACGTCAACGATCCGCCGACCTTGAGCAATGTGGCGACGAGCGCGTCCTGGACAGAAGAGGGCACGGCCACGACGCTATCGGGCGCTCTGTCGGTCACGGACCCGGATGACCAAACGCTTGCGAGCGCCACGGTGTCGGTCACCGGCGGCGGCTTCGCCGGCGACGTATTGTCGGCGACGCCGACGGGCGGTATCGGCGTCAGCTACGACAGCACCAATGAGCGGCTCATCCTCACCGGCTCCGACACGCTGGCGAATTACCAGACCGTTCTCGACGGCGTCACCTTCCATGCCGGTGAGAACCCGACCAATTTCGGCGCGAACACGACCCGGACCGTCACCTGGGTGCTCAATGACGGAAGCTCGTCGAACAGCCTGAGCACGGCCGTCACCTCGACGATCAGCATCACCAACGTCAACGACCCGCCGACGCTGTCCAATGTCGTCACGCTGACGACCGTGACCGCCCAGACCACGGCCACGTTGTCGCCGGGCCTGGTGGTTACCGATCCCGACAACCAGAAGCTCGCGAGCGCGACCGTGTCGATCACCGGCGGCAGGTTCGCGGGCGATGGCGACGTGCTATCGGCGACGGCGACGGGCAGCATCACGGTCAGCTACGACACGACCAATGAGCGGCTCATCCTCTCCGGCTCCGACACGCTCGCGAACTATCAGACGGTGCTGAATTCCGTCACATTCGATCCGAATATCCTCGACCCCACAAATAGTGGCCTCAATCCGACCCGCACCGTCACCTGGGTGCTCAACGATGGCGGCTCGTCGAACAATTTCAGCACGGTGCAGACCGAGACGGTGTCGGTGCCGCCGGCCGATATTCCGCCGACCTTGAGCAACGTCGCCGCAAGCGCGGCCTGGACCGAGGAAAGCGCAGCGACGACATTGTCGCCGAGCATCACCGTGAGCGATCCGGACGGCGTGAACACGGACAATTCGGCCACCGTGTCGATCACCGGCGGCACGTTTGCCGGCGACGGCGATGTGCTGGCCGCGACGACGACCAGCACCAGCATCACGGCGAGCTACAACAGCACGACCGAGACGCTGACGCTCACGGGCTCGGATACGCTCGCGCATTACCAGCAGGTGCTCGATTCGGTCACCTTCAACGCCGGTGAGAACCCGACCAATTTCGGCTTGAACCCGACCCGGACCCTCACCTGGGTCGTCGCTGATCATCTGAACGTCCTCAGCACCGCTCAGACCGAGACGGTGAGCATCACCAACGTCAACGATCCGCCGACCTTGAGCAATGTCGCGACCAGCGCCACCTTTACCGAGCACGGCGCAGCAGTCACGCTGTCGGGAGGGCTCTCGGTCACCGATCCCGACAACCAGAAGCTCGCGAGCGCCACGGTGTCGATCACCGGTGGCACCTTCGCGGGTGACGGCGACGTGCTGTCGGCGACCGGCAACGGCACGATCATCGCGAGCTATGACAGCGCCAATGAGCGGCTCATCCTCAGCGGCTCGGACACGCTGGCGAATTACCAGAGCGTGCTCGACAGCGTCATCTTCAGCGCCGGCGAGAACCCGACGAATTTCGGCGCGAACCCGACCCGCACCGTCTCCTGGGTGCTCAATGACGGCAGCAGCTCCTTCGCCCAGAGTACGGCCGTCACCTCGACGGTCAGCATCACCAACGTCAACGATCCGCCGACCTTGAGCAATGTCGCGACGAACGCCTCCTTCACCGAGGAAGGCGGGGCGGTCACGCTGTCCAATGCGGTCTCGGTCACCGATCCCGACAACCAGAAGCTCGCGAGCGCCACGGTGTCGATCACCGGCGGCACCTTCACCAATGACGGCGACGTGCTGTCGGCGACCGGCAACGGCACCATCACCGTGAGCTACGACAGCGCGAACGAACGGCTCATTCTCAGCGGCTCCGACACGCTGGCGAACTATCAGAGTGTGCTCGACGGCGTCACCTTCAATGCTGGCGAGAACCCGACGAATTTCGGCGCCAACCCGACCCGGACCGTCACCTGGGTGCTCAATGACGGCAGCTCATCGAACAGCCTGAGCACGGCGGTCACCTCGACGGTGAGCATCACCAACGTCAACGATCCGCCGACCTTGAGCAATGTCGCGACGAGCGCGCATTTCACCGAGCACGGCGCGGCGGTCACGCTGTCGGGAGGGCTCTCGGTCACCGATCCCGACAACCAGAAGCTCACCAGCGCCACGGTGTCGATCACCGGCGGCAGCTTCGCGGGCGACGTGCTGGCGGCGACCGGCAACGGCACGATCGTCGTGAGCTATGACAGTGCCAATGAGCGGCTCATTCTCAGCGGCTCCGACACGCTGGCGAATTACCAGACCGTGCTCGACAGCGTCACTTTCAGCGACGGCGAGAACCCGACGAATTTCGGCGCGAACCCGACCCGAACCGTCACTTGGGTGCTCGATGACGGCAGCGGCTCGTTCAACCGGAGCACGGCGGTCACCTCGACGATCAGCATCACCAACGTCAACGATCCGCCGACCTTGAGCAATGTCGCGACGAGTGCGCAGTTCACTGAAGCCGCAGGCGCGGTCACGCTGTCGAATGCGGTCTCGATCTCCGATGCGGACGATGTCGCGCTCACGAGCGCCACGGTCTCGATCGGCGGCGGCACCTTCGCGGGTGACGGCGACGTGCTTTCGGCCTCGACGGCGGGTTTCCCGAACATCACGGCGAGCTACAACAGCACGACCGAGACGCTGACCCTCACCGGGTCGGACACGCTGGCGGACTATCAGAGCGTGCTCGACCGGGTCACCTTCAACTCGACGAGCTTGAATCCGGACAATTTCGGCTCCACCCCGACGCGGACCATCAGCTGGGTGCTCAATGACGGCGGCACCTCCAACAATCTGAGCACGCCGCTGACCACCACGGTCAGCATCACGGCGGTCAACAATCCGCCGACCTTGAGCAATGTCGCGACGAGCGCGCATTTCACGGCGGGCCCGGTGACGCTATCGGGCGCAGCCTCGGTCAGCGATCCCGACAACCTCAAGCTCGCGAGCGCCACGGTGTCGATCAGCGGCGGCACTTTCGCCAATGACGGCGACGTGCTGGCGGCCACGACCGTGGGTTTCCCGAGCATCACGGCAAGCTATGACAGCACAGCCGAACGGCTCATTCTGACCGGCTCCGACACGCTGGCCGACTATCAGAGCGTGCTCGACCAGGTTACCTTCAACTCGACAAACATCAATCCGACCAATTTCGGCGCCAACCCGACCCGGACTGTCACCTGGGTGCTCGATGACGGCAGCAGCACCAGCCATTTCAGCGCGGCGGCGACCACCACGCTCAACGTCAACCCGGTCAATATCCCGCCGACCTTGAGCAATGTCGCGACCAGTGCGCATTTCACCGAGGCCGCAGGCGCGGTCACCTTGTCGAGCGCGGTGTCGGTCTCCGACCCGGACGACCTCAAGCTCGCCAGCGCCACGGTATCGGTCAGCGGCGGCACCTTCGCCAATGACGGCGACATGCTGGCGGTCTCGACCGCGGGCTTCCCGAACATCACGGCAAGCTATAACAGCATGACCGAGACACTGACGCTCACCGGCTCGGACACGCTCGCGGACTATCAGAGCGTGCTCGACAAGGTCACGTTCAACTCGACGAGCCTGAACCCGACCAATTTCGGCTCGAACCCGAGCCGCCTGGTGTCCTGGCTGCTCAATGACGGCGGCAGCTCCAACAGCCTGAGCACGCCGGTGACCACCACGGTCGGCATCACGGCGGTCAACAACCCGCCCGCGCTCGCAGGAGTTGCCGCTTCGCTTTCGGTCACGGTGGCGAACGCCGCGATACTGTCGAGTGCGGTCACGGTCTCCGATCCGGACGACCTCACCCTGGCGCATGCCACGGTGTCGGTCTCGGGCGGCAGCGGCGACACCCTGGCGACGAGCACCGCCGGCACGAGCATCGCCGCGAGCTACAACAGCTCGACCGAGACCCTGACGCTCACGGGCGCGGACACGCTGGCGCATTACCAGAGCGTGCTCGACCAGGTCACCTTCACGGGCACCGCCGTTGGAATGCGCACGGTCAGCTGGGTGCTCGACGACGGCCACACATCGAACAATCTGAGCACGGCACAGACCGAGATGCTCTCGATCGTTCAGCCGGCGGACCAGAACCTGTTCGGAATGGTGACGCATGACGTGACGAGCCCGGGCGGCGATATCTACGCGCTTTACGAAACCATTCTCGGCCGTGCCCCGGACGCCCTCGGCTATGAATTCTGGACCGCCCAGCTCGAGGGCGGGGCACCGCTCACCTTGATCGCCCAGGACTTCCTGGCCTCGCCCGAATACACGTCGAAATTCGGCCCCTTCACGCAGAGTTCCGACAGCAGCTTCGTCGATCAGCTCTACCAGAACGGGCTGCATCGCCACGCCGAGCCCAACGGTCTCGCCTATTGGGACACCCAGCTCGCGAACGGGGCTAATTCGCGCCCGCAGACCGCTGTCGATATTGCCTTGTCGCAAGAGTCTCAAAACGACCTCGCGCCGGTCTTCCAAGCCGGCGTGTTCGTGCCGAGCCAGGCCGATGCGGAGATCGCGCGGCTCTTTTACGGCGTGCTCGGCCGGGCGCCCGACCCCAACGGTCTCGCCTATTGGGAGAACGACTTCGCCCAGGGCGATTCGCTCACGAAAATCGCGTCGGATTTCCTCAACTCGGCCGAATACACCCAGAACTTCGGCACGCCGAACAATACGCAATTCGTGAATGCCCTCTATGAGGGGGCGCTCGGCCGCTCATCCGACCCGATGGGCGGGCAATACTGGATCAACTCGCTCGACCAGGGGGCTTCACGCGCCTCGGTCGCCGTCAACATCGCCGAAAGCCCGGAGGCCATGTCCCATCTCAGCTCACAGATCGAGGCCGGGTTCAAAATCGTCTGACCGGTAATCGGCCTGCACAATGTCCATTGGGCGAGCCGACCGGATCATTCGTTCAAGTTGCGCTAGACAAGAACGGTCAATCCGGATTGAAGTTGCGCGGTTGAGCCCGACTTCCGTGAGTCTTGGCATCGTGGGTCTTGGCATGGTGGATCTTGGCATCCGATGAACGTCATCCCGGGTCGGCCTGCGGCTGAATATTTCGACACCGGCCTTCTGGCGCTCTGCGGGATCGCCTCGTTCTTCCGCATCGCCAGCGATCCCGGCCACCTCAAGCGTGAGCTCGCCTTGCTCGACCGCGAGGCGGCGCCCGAAGATCTGGTCCGCGCCGCGCGGATCGTCGGGCTCAAGGCGCGCGTCATCGGCAATATCAACGCCGAGCGCCTGCGCAGCATGCCGCTGCCGGCGATCGTGCAGATGAATGACGGGCATTTCGCCGTGTTCGTCGCCCGCAGCGATGCCGGCCTCTGCCGCTTCGTCGATCCGATCACGAAGATCCTGCGCGAGCTCGAGCCGGCAGCTCTGTTCGAAGAGATCCAGCCGCGCCTGGTGCTCGTCACCCGCCGCTTCGCGGGCCAGGGCTATGATCCCAAGACCTTCGGGTTCAGCTGGTTCCTGCCGTCCATCTGGCGCTATCGGCGGCCGATCGGGCATGTGCTCTTGGCCTCGCTCTTCGTCCAGATCTTCGCGCTCGTCACGCCGCTCTTCTTCCAGGTCGTGATCGACAAGGTGCTGACCCACCGCGTCTACTCGACGCTCTATGTGCTGGTCGCCGGCCTGGCGCTGATCGGCATCTTCGACGTCGTGCTGCAATATTTGCGCACCTATGCGCTCTCGCATTCGTCGAACCGCATCGATGTCGAGCTCGGGCGTCGCCTGTTCCACCATATGATGCGGCTGCCGCTCTCCTATTTCGAGACGCGCGCGGCCGGTCAGACGGTGGCCCGGGTGCGCGAGCTCGAGAATATCCGCTCCTTCCTGACCGGGCAGGCGCTGTTCTCCGGTCTCGATCTCGTCTTCGCGGTGGTCTTCGTGGCGGTGCTCTTCGCCTATTCCTGGCCTCTCACCCTGATCGTGCTGGCGACCATCCCGATTTATGTGCTGATCGGGGTCGCGGTGCGGCCCATGCTGCGCGAGAAGATCAAGGACAAGTTCAACAAGGGAGCGGCGAGCCAGCAATTCCTGGTCGAGTCGATCGTCGGCATGCCGACCATCAAGGGCAGCGCCGTCGAGCCGATGATGCAGGCGCAATGGGAGGAGCGGCTCGCGGCCTATGTCAAAACCTCGTTCGACGCGACCATGCTGAGCGCCGGCGGCCAGAACGCCATCCAATATGCGAGCCGGCTGACGACGGCGCTGACTTTGCTGTTCGGGGCGCAGGCGGTGATGGACGGCCAGCTGACGGTGGGGGCGCTCGTCGCCTTCAACATGATCGCCGGGCAGACCATCCAGCCGATCCTGCGCCTCTCCCAGCTGTGGCAGGATTTCCAGCAAGTGCAGGTCTCGGTCGAGCGTCTCGGCGACATCCTCAACTATCCGACGGAGAGCAGCGGGACGCCGACCTTCCTGCCGCCACGGCCGCGTGGCCTGATCGAGGTCAAGCGCGTCAATTTCCGCTACAAGCCGGGCACGCCCGATGTGCTGCGCGACGTGTCGCTGCAGATCAGGCCGGGCGAGGTCATCGGCATCGTCGGCCCTTCGGGCTCCGGCAAGTCGACGCTCACCAAGCTGATCCAGCGCCTCTACCAGCCGAATGAAGGTGCGGTGCTGCTCGACGGCAACGATCTCAACAATGTCGATCCGGCCTGGCTGCGCTCGAATATCGGCGTCGTGATGCAGGAGAACATCCTGTTCAACCGTTCGGTCCACGACAATATCGCCTTCGCCAATCCGGCCATGCCGCGGGCGCAGGTGATGGAAGTGGCCCGGCTGACCGGCGCCCATGAGTTCATCTCGAAGATGCCGCAAGGCTACGAGACCATCATCGAGGAACGTGGCGCCAATCTCTCCGGCGGCCAGCGCCAGCGCATCGCCATCGCGCGGGCGCTCGCCACCAATCCGCCGATCCTGATCTTCGACGAGGCGACGAGCGCGCTCGACTATGAGAGCGAGCGCATCATCCAGGCGAACATGGCGCGCATCGTCAAGGGCCGCACCGTGATCATCATCGCCCATCGCCTCGCTTCCGTCCGCCATTGCGACCGGATCGTCGGCATTGCCGAGGGGCGCGTCGTCGAGATCGGCACGCACCAGGAATTGCTGGCGCGCAAGGGCGGGCTCTACGCCTATCTCTGGTCGATCCAGACCGATCAGATCGAGAAGGTCCAATCATGACCGTGCACGCCAAGGTGGCCTCGACGCCGGTGCCGGCGAAGCGGGTGCAGACGAAGAAGCCAGGGGCGTCCGATCGCGAGTTCCTGCCGGCCGCCCTCGAAATCCTGGAGACGCCGCCCTCGCCGATCAAGATGGGGCTGCTCCTGCTGATCTGCTCCTTCTTCGCGGTGGCGCTCGTCTGGTCCTATCTCGGGCATATCGACATCATCGCCGTGGCGCAGGGCAAGCTGCAGCCGACCGGGCACGTCAAGGTGATCCAGCCGCTGGAGACGAGCCGGGTGCAGGCGACCAGGGCCGAGAACGGCATGCGGGTCCGCGCCGGCGACGTGCTCGTGGAGCTCGACCCCAGCGAGGCGGCGGCCGATGTGGCGGCGAGCGCCGCCAGCCTCGCCTCCTACCGCGCCGAGGCTTTGCGGCGCGAGGCAGCCATCAAGGCGGCGCAGACGATGCCGATCTCGACCAGGCTCGATATCGTCTGGCCGGCGGAGACACCCGCTGCGATCCGGCGGCGTGAGGAGCGGGTATTCACCGCCGATCTCGCGCAGCTCGACGCTCAGATCGCCAGCCTCTCGGCGCAGGCGCAGCAGAAGCGGGCCGAGCATGAGCGCCTCGCGACGACGATCGTGGCGCAGGAGCAGTTGATCGCGACCTTGCAGCAACGCGTCACGATGCGCGCGCAGCTCGTCGATATGAATGCCGGGTCGAAGTCGAACCTGATCGACGCCACCGAGACGCTGCAATATCAGAAGACCACCTTGGCGCAGCAGAAGGGCCAGCTCGCCGAGGCGGAGGCCAATCTCGGCGTCGTCCTCAAGGACATTCAGAAGACCACCGACACCTTCATCGCCGAGAATGCCCAGAAGGCGGCCGAGGCCGAGCGCCAGGCGGCGGATCTCCAGGAGAAGCTGATCAAGGCCAAGGCGCGGCTCAGCCACATGACGCTCACCAGCCCGATCGATGGCACGGTGCAAGCCTCGACCTTGACCACGGTTGGCCAGATCGTCACATCCGGGCAGGAGCTGATGAGCATCGTGCCGGAAGGGACGACGCTCGAGATCGAGGCCTATCTGCCGAACAAGGATATCGGCTTCGTCAAGGAAGGCGAGCCGGCGATCGTCAAGATCGAAAGCTTCCCCTTCAGCCGCTACGGCACGATCGATGCCAGGGTGACGCGCGTCGCGCGCGATGCGATTCCCGAGCCCGACGCCGATCAGCTGGAGAAGGACCCGACCCGGAGGGCGGCGCGCCTGCCCAATGGCGCTCAGCGCACCCAGAACCTCGTCTTCCCCGTCACGCTCGCGCTGGACCAGACGCTGATCAATGTCGACGGCACCAAGGTTCCGCTCGGCGCCGGCATGGCGGTCACGGTCGAGATCCGCACCGGCAGCCGGCGCATCCTCGAATATGTCTTCTCGCCCCTCGTCCAGATCGGCTCCGAAGCCATGAAGGAGCGGTGAAGAGAGGAGGTCGAAGCGATGGGAGAGATGCGGATCCCCGATTTTTCGCGGGCACGTGTGCTGGTATTCGGCGACGTCATGCTCGACGAATACGTGATGGGGAGCGTCGGCCGCATTTCGCCTGAGGCGCCCATTCCGGTCTTCCTGCGCGCCGAGCACCGCTACATGCCGGGAGGCGCGAGCAATGTGGCGGCGAACGCCGCGGCGCTGGGGGCGAGGGTCACCTTATGCGGCGTGATCGGCGACGATGCCCATGCCGAGCATTTGCGCCAGGCGCTCGCCGCCTCTTCGCCCGCAGTGACATTGCTTGCGGTCGTCGACCCCAGCCGCGGCACCACGGTCAAGACGCGGTTCATCGCCGGCGGGCACCATGTGCTGCGTGTCGACACGGAAACGGTGGTTCCGGTCCCGGCCGAGATCGGCCGCGCCCTCGTCGAGCAGCTCAAAGATGCGATCACCCGGACGGATGTCGTCGTGGTGTCGGATTATGCCAAGGGCGTGGTCGTCGAAGCGACCTTCCGCGCCCTGATCGCGGCAGCAAGCCTCGCCGGCAAGCCTGTCTTCGTCGATCCGAAGCGGCGCGACTTCGGCTTCTATCGCGGGGCGGATTACCTGACGCCCAATCGCAAGGAGCTTCATGAAGCGACCGGGCTTCCCGTCGATGACGACGCCGCGGTCGAGCGCGCTTCGCAAGCAGCGTCCTCGGCGTCGTCCGCCGCGATCCTGGTCACCCGTTCGGAAGAAGGCATGACCTTGTTCCGCAGCGGCTCTCCGGCGCTCCATCTCCGCGCCTCGCCGCGCGAGGTGTTTGACGTGTCGGGCGCCGGCGACACGGTCATCGCCACATTCGCCAGCGCCATGGCGGCCGGTCATGCGCCCCCGGAGGCCGCGATGCTCGCCAATATCGCGGCCGGAATCTCGGTCGGCAAGCAGGGCGCGTCTTGTGTCAGCACCGATGAGCTGCGAGACGCGTTGCGGGCGCGCGACATTGCAGGCGAGGGCCGGCATCGATTGATGAGCCTCGAGGCGGCGGTCGAGCAGCGCCGGCGCTGGCGCGAGAGCGGCTGGTCGGTCGGCTTCACCAATGGCTGTTTCGACATTCTCCATGGCGGACATGTCCAGCTTCTCGATCAGGTCGCGCGGAACTGCGATCGCTTGATCGTCGGGTTGAACGCGGACGCTTCGGTGCGGCTTCTGAAGGGGCCGGGCCGGCCCATCAACACGGCCCAGGCGCGAGCCCGCGTGCTCCTCGGCCTGCGGGCGGTCGATGCGGTCGTGATCTTCGAAGAGGAGACGCCGGCGCAGTTGATCCGGGCGCTGACACCCGATTTGCTCGCCAAGGGCGGAGATTATCTGCGCCATGAGATCGTCGGCGCGGATTTCGTCGAGGAGAGGGGCGGCAAGGTCTTGATCGTGAAGATCGTCGAAGGCTTCTCGACCACCGCCATCATCGACAGTGCTCGGGCCGGCGATCCGCCCTCGCGCCGGGCGGCGGAATGAAGCCCGCGCAGGCACGCGGGGCAGTTCGAGCGGGCAGCGGCGACATCGGGACATGTTGAAGCCGTGACCCTGGAGGGGGAAGCCGCCCCAACGGGCGCCGGGCTAGCCGCGGAGCTCGCCGCGGTGAAGGTCTGGCTCATTGATGAGGCCCTGCCGCTCTGGTCGTCTCGCGGCTTTGACCGATCGGCAGGCCTCTTCGAAGAGCGCCTCGACTTCTCCGGACAGCCCGTGGCCGAGACGCCGCGCCGGCTGATGGTTCAATGCCGGCAGCTCTATGTGTTCTCGCACGCGACCTTGCTCGGCTGGTTCGACGCGCGCCAACTGGCGGAACAGGCTCTGGCGGCGCTGCTCGGCACCTATGGCAACCGCACCGCTGGCGTGCCCTATGTCTTCTCGGTGACGCGGACGGGCGAGATCGCCGATCCACGGCAAGACACCTACGCCTACGCGTTCTTGCTGTTCGGCCTGGCTTGGGCACGCAAGCTTCTGGGTCCCCGCGTCGATCGACGCCTTCCCGAAGCCCTGCTCGAACACGTGAAACGCCGGCTCGCGCATCGGAGCGGCCGGGGCTTCGTGGACGGGTTGCCACGGCCGGACGCGCATCTACGGCAGGACCCGCAAATGCATCTGCTCGAGGCCGCACTGGAGCTGGAAGATATATTCGGCAGCGACCTCGGCGCACGGCAGCTCGCCGATCATCTCTTTGCGCTTTTTCGCGATCGGCTGTTCCTGGCGAAGGAGCGCGCCCTTCCCGAATTGCACGACGATTTCTGGGTTCCCCTCGATGCGCGGGGTGGCGTCTTCCAGCCCGGGCATCATTTCGAATGGATATGGCTGCTCGACCGCTACGCCGCCTGTTCAGGCGAGCGGGTCGACGACCTCGCCGCTGCCCTGGCGGATCGGGCCTTTGCCGAAGGGATCGACCGGGACGGGGCGGCGATCGAGGCGGTCGGCATAGGTGGCGGGCACCGCATCGACAGCCGGCGCTGCTGGGGCACATGCGAAGCCTTGAAGGCCGTGGCCAGCAATTTCGAGAACGGGCGGAGCTCCCCCGAGCTCGCCATGGAGCAAGCCACAAGCTGCCTCAGGGCGCTGCGCTCGCTGTTCCTGTCTGGCCCATATCCCGGCGGCTGGATCGACCGTGTCGACGCAAGGGGAAATCCGCTCCTCGACTATGTGCCGGCGAGCACGCTCTACCACGTCTTTCTGGCGGTCGCGGAAGCCGATCGGGTCTTTGGTCCTGCCCTGTCGACCTCGTGACCGATAGAGCCGCTTCCGCCGCGCGAGGGATTGCCGCTATAATCGATTCAGGCAGGCGACATCCATCCGGGGCTGTCCAGACATGCTGCGACTGGCATGCGGAACAAGACGCATCGCGACCATCGAGCCGCGGCGCTTCACCTCTCCCCTTGCGGGAGAGGTCGGATCGCGACCGCAGGGAGTGATCCGGGTGAGGGGGGCAGGTACCGCCTTCGGAAGGCCCGTCCATGCCTATCCCACGCTGGGGCGGCCTTCGGAAGCCGACGCTGCCCCCCTCACCCGGCTTCTCCTCGCTTCGCTCATCGAAGCCGACCTCTCCCGCAAGGGGCGCCGGCGCTCGAGGCCGTGCCTGGGTCCATCTTCAGGGGACGTCGGTAGGGACCTTTATTGAGATGGATTCATTCGCAAGAGCGGCGGGCGAGCGGGCCTCCTTGCTGCGCTTCCTGACCTGCGGCTCGGTCGATGACGGCAAGTCGACCCTGATCGGCAGGCTGCTGTTCGAGCAGAAGCTCGTCTTCGACGACCAGCTGGCCGCGCTCATGCGCGACACACGACAATATCGCCCCGAGGACGAGATCGACTATGCCTTGCTCGTCGACGGGCTAGAGGCCGAGCGCGAGCAAGGGGTCACCATCGACGTCGCCTATCGCTATTTCGCGACGGCGCGACGCTCCTTCATGGTCGCCGACACGCCCGGACACGAGCAATATACCCGCAACATGGTGACGGGTGCCTCGAACGCCGACCTCGCCTTGCTCCTCGTCGATGCCTGCAAGGGCCTCAGCCTCCAGAGCTATCGACACGCGCATATCGTCTCCTTGCTCGGCATCCGGCATGTGGTGCTGGCGGTCAACAAGATCGATCTTGTCGGGTTCGACGAAGCTGTCTTCGGGCGAATTCGTACGGAATTCGAGGCACTCGCCACGCGCCTCGGCTTCGCCTCCGTCCTGGCCATCCCGGTCTCGGCGCGTCATGGCGACAATGTCTCGGCCAAGAGCGGGCGGACGGCCTGGTATGAGGGGCCGAGCCTTCTTGCCCATCTCGAAGCCGTGGAGGTCGATGGCCCGGCCCGGGATCTGCCCTTCCGAATGCCGGTCCAGCTCGTCAGTCGGCCGCATGCAGGGTTCCGAGGCTATTGCGGCACCGTCGCGTCGGGCCGCATACGTCGCGGCGACGAGGTGGTCGTGGTTCCGTCCCTGCGCTCGACCCGGGTTGCAAGCATCCTGTGCGGCGATGAAGTGCTGGACGAGGCCGGCGCCAAGGACGCGATCACCCTGACGCTCCGCGATGAGATCGCCATTGCGCGTGGGGACATGCTGGCGGCGCCGGACCAACCGCCCAAGGCGGCGACGCAATTCTCGGCACAGCTGATCTGGATAGGCGATGAGCATCTTCTCGTCGGGCGCAGCTACCTGCTCAAGATCGCGACCTCGACCGTCAGCGCCTCCGTGACGGAGATCAAGCACCGCATCGACGTCCACACCCTGGCCGAAGCGGCTGCGCGCTCCTTGGCGACGAACGAGATCGGCCTGTGCGACATCGCGGTTTCGCAACCCATCGCCTTCGATCGCTATGCCGAGAACCGCCTCACCGGCTCCTTCATCCTGATCGATCGGGCCACCAATGCCACGGTGGCGGCCGGCATGATCCTGGACAGCCTCGATCGATCGAGCACGGTCAGGCCGCAGGCGCTGAGCATCAGCAAGGCGCAGCGTGCCTTGCTCAAGGGGCACAAGCCGGCCGTCATCTGGTTCACCGGCCTTTCGGGCGCCGGCAAATCCACCATCGCCAACGCGGTCGAGGCGCACCTCAACGCCGGCGGCATCCATACTCTGCTGCTCGACGGCGACAATGTGCGCGGCGGGCTGAACAAGGATCTCGGCTTCACCGATGTCGATCGGGTGGAAAACATCCGCCGGGTCGGCGAGGTCGCCAAATTGATGCTGGATGCCGGCCTCATCGTGCTGTGCGCCTTCATCTCGCCTTTCCAGGCGGAGAGGCGCCTGGTGCGCGAGATGGTCGAGGAGGGCGAGTTCATCGAGGTGTTCGTCGACACGTCCCTCGAGGCCTGCATCGCGCGCGACCCCAAGGGGCTCTACAAGCGTGCCCTCGCGGGCGAGATCAGAAATTTCACCGGCGTCGATCAGGCCTATGAGCCGCCAGCGACCGCCGAGCTGGTGCTCGGGACCGAGGGCGCGACGCCTGAGGAGCTCGCCGAGCGCGTTATCGCCGAGCTCAGGCGGCAAGGCATCATCGGCCGATGAGACTGCAAGCACAGAATTCGCGATCAGGACTCGATCGCCAATTGCGGGATCTCGAAGCCGAGGCGATCTTCATCATGCGCGAAGCGGCAGTCGAGTTCCGCAAGCCCGTCATGCTGTATTCGATCGGCAAGGATTCGAGCGTGCTTTTGCATATTGCGCTCAAGGCCTTCGCGCCCGGCAAGCCGCCCTTTCCGCTCCTGCATGTCGACACGCTGTGGAAGTTCAAGGAGATGATCGCCTTCCGCGACGAGGCCGCGCGCCGGACGGGCCTCGAGCTGATCGTGCATGTCAATGAAGCAGGCGTGCGGCGCGGCATCTCCCCGGTCGCCTCCGGGGCAGCCTTGCACACGCATGTCATGAAGACCGAGGCGCTGCGGCAGGCGCTCGACAGTGGGGCGTTCGACGCAGCCCTTGCCGGCGCCCGTCGCGACGAGGAAATGAGCCGCGCCAAAGAGCGCATCTTCTCGCACCGGTCGGCAGCGCATGGCTGGGACCCGCGCAACCAGCGCCCGGAGCTCTGGCGCCTCTTCAACACCCGTCTCGGCCCTGGGGAGTCGATGCGCATCTTCCCCTTGTCGAATTGGACCGAGATCGATGTGTGGCGATATATCCGCGCCGAGGGCATCGCCGTCGTGCCGCTCTATTTCGCGCGGGAGCGTCCGGTCGTCGAGCGCGACGGCACGCTCATCATGGTGGATGACGACAGGCTGAAGCTGCGACCTGGAGAGCAAGTGCGGATGGAGCGCGTACGCTTCCGGACGCTCGGCTGCTATCCGCTGACGGGGGCGATCCGTTCGGAGGCCGGCGGTATCGACGAGGTCATCGCGGAGACGCAGCATTCGGCCTATTCGGAGCGCCAGGGTCGGATCATCGACCATGACGTCCGAAGCTCGATGGAGAAGAAAAAGCGCGAAGGCTATTTTTGATCCCGCAAGATTGCTCGGACCAAGGGCGATCCTTGCCTCGGTCTAGTCGGCGCGGACGACGGCCTCGGGACTTGTCGTATTGGGACGCGCGAAGACGAGCTTTTGATAGACGAGGCCGATGCCGATCAGCACGAAACCGAGGCCGATGAACGACACCGCGCGAAGAATGCCTTCGAGCCCGGCGAGGTCGATCAGGAACACTTTAAGTGCGGCGGCGACGACGAAGCAGGCGGAGGCCAATCTCGCCTCGCGGGAGCCTCGCCAGATACCATAGGCCAGCAGCAATATTCCGAGCACCGACCAGCCGACCGAGTAGGCGTAGACTTCCCCTTGCGTGAAGCCATTGATCAAGCTCATCGCCGGTCCCTGGAAAAGGCGCCGGATTTCCAGGCTCGCATAGGCAAACAGAAACATGATGGCGCCGATGCTTGCCGAGACCGCTATCGCCATCCAATTCACGCTCCTCGCACGCCTCGCCAAAACCGCGCTCAGGGCGCAGGGGAGGGCATAGCCGACAAGGAGAGAGTTGAGCAGCGGACGCGTGACCGTCTCGGCGTCGCGGAAGAGCGGATTGGCGAACAGGGCGAGCCCGAGCACCGCCAGGAGGGCGGCGGCGACCGCAAGACAGGCCGAAAGGATTGGAGCCCATTCCCCGATTATTGCCCGAACCTGGGTGGTGAACAGGGTCGCTCCGACAATACAGAGGCCGGTGTAGCAACCAAGCTCGGCGATCCCCGCGCCGAGGGACGCGACAATAACCTGGCCGTGGAAGAGAACCCGCACTTCCAGCACCAGGAACGCCAGGGCGAGCATGGCGCTCAGGAGCGTCGCGCCGATGCATAGCCGGGGCTCGCCGATATTGCGGGACCCGTAGGCCAGTATCCCGGCCGCTGCCGCAGGCAACAGATAGCCGATGATCAGGGCGTTGAAGAGGCGGCCTCCCGCGATGGGTGTCGAATCGAGCAGGGGGTTCTCGACAAGACCAAGGCCCAGAACCGCGATGGCCGCAGCCGCCGCGCCGGTCGCGAAGGCTGCCAGGCGGAAGAAGCCAGGCGCGCCGGAATTTTCCGACAATTGCTGCACGCACACTATCGCGGCGGCGAGGCAGATCGCGGCATCGATGCCAAGCTCGGATATCCCGGCGCCGAGCGATGCGATGACGACCTGGCCATGAAAGAGGACGCGCACTTCGAGAATAATGAAGGCCAGGACGAGAAGCAGGCCGAGCCACGCAGCGCCAGCCCAATACCAGAGCGGGCGAACCTTGCGAGCAAAGACCGCGAGCTGGCCGGCCATGACGCCCGGGATCAGATAGCCGAGCAGCAAGGCGTTGACGAGCGGACCGCCTTCCAATGGCGCAGCTTCGAGAAGCGGATTGTAGCGCAGCCCGAGGCTCACCGCCGCATCGAGGAGGCCGATCGCTCCTGCGGCCAGGGACGCAAGGCGGAACACGATATTGGAACGTGAGGCGTCGAGGCGTGTCAGGACGAGCGCGAAGCCGAAGGCTACAGCCGAGAGCAAGCCCTGCTCGATGAGGCCGGAGCCGCGGGCAAACGGATCGCCACCGTTCATCGCGTGCCTGATCTCGAAGAAGAAGAGAAGGGCCGCGAACAGCACGCCGAGCGCGTCGGCGACCCGTGACGATGTGTCCTGACCTTGCTGCCTCAGCAGGCGTCCGGCGATGGCGAAGGCGGCGGCGGGAACCCCATAGCCGAACAGCAGCCAATTGAAGATGGGCGTTCTTCCCAGGCTGCTTCCGACGATGCGGGGGTCGTAGGCGAGGCGGGCGGCGACCAGGATGCCGAGCGCCACGATGCACCAGCGCAGCGGCGCGATATCGAGCCTGACCGCGACGATGGCCGTCCCGAGCGCCGCCAGAGCCAGCGCCACGGTCAGCATGCCGCCGTCGAGCGCGAACACCAAGCCGAGAGCGAAGGCCGCGATCGCGCTCGAAGCGACCGCTCCGAGCCCGAGCTTCAAGGAGGCGCTGAGCTCGGAATCGTAAGCCTCCATGAAAAGGCGCGATGCGGCCGCAAAGCCCAGGCCGAGAATCAATCCGCACGCGGCAAGGATCAAGGACGGTTCATGAGGGGCAAAGCGCAGATAGGCGATGGCGAGACCAGCAAGCGGGGGCAGCGACGCGACGCCCGCATAGACCGCGGCGATCGGCAAGCCGAGATCCGGACCGGCGAGCAGGCGACGGCCCGTCGCCATCGCGATCAGCAGGCACGCTGCCACGGCGAAGGCCGCGTACCAGAGCGGCTCGATCGGGGGCACGCCTTGCAGCAGCGCCTCGACCTGCGAGGGCGGCGCGATGATGTGCAAGGCGCCCGCATTCAATACGGCTACCGTCTGCGATGGCCCGAAGGCGGGAAAGCTCGGCCAGAGGCACAGGGCCGCGAGCGTCACGAGGCTGCCCATTGCGGCAGCCCCGGCCGCGGACGCTGATCTCAGGCCGGTACCGACGAGCAGGGCCGTGATGAGGAGAGCTCCTGCGATCCAGCCAAGCCCGAAGAAGGGTGAAGCTCCGAGCGCAAGCGCCAGGATCGCGACCCCGGCGAACACACCCAGCACGGCATGCGCGACCGGATCGAGACGCGCGCTCAAATCGTCGCGTCCGCGATGGCGATCGATTGCCAGCGCATAAGCGGCGAGGCCGGTCTGGACCGAGATATGGACCAGCGAAGCCTGCAGGAATTGGCGTCCGCCAGATTGCGCAATCCCGGCGATGAATGCCAGCCCCCAGAGCGCGCCGCCAGATGCTGCCGCCAATGCCAGCCACAGCCAGCCCTTGAGCCGGGCGAGGATATAGGCCGTAGCGATGACGACGAGATCGTAGATGATGACCGGCCAGGGATTGATCGAATGGGAGACGACGAGCAACGGCGTCGCCAGCGCGCCGACGAGACCGAGACCCGCCAAGGCCGGGCCATGCAGCGCCGCGGCCGCCATGGTGACGAGGCCGACCACTCCCAGCGCCAGGAAAGACGTGGTCGGCCCGATGAAGCCGTAGACGGCGTGAGCCGCATAGATGGTGGCGAAGGCGGCGATCGTGCCCGCGGCCGTCAGCACGCCTGGAATATACGGCGCCCCGAACGGACCTGGAGTGGGGGCCGAGGCATCGCCATTGCTCTCTCTGCGGCGCAGGAATTCGCCCGCCACCACGAGCCCGATCGCCATGAGCGCGCCGAGCGCAAGGCGCACGCCCGGGCCGAAATAGCCGCGCTCGATCGAAGCGCGGACCAGCAAGATGACGCCGAGCGCGAGCGCGATTCCCCCAACCCACACGGCCCAATGCGCGCCGAGCCTCTCCTCGATGTTTCGACCTCGAGACATCGCAGACGGAGTGGACGCAGAGGGAGGGGGAGCGGGGGGAGGGGGCCCGATTTGGGCAGAAACCGTCGCGGCTCGAGAAGCGACTGTTTCGTCGTCCCAGCCCTCGATCGAACCTGCCTCGATCGAAACCGCCTCGATCGGCGCGGGTATCGCCTGGAAGGGGGCGGCTGCCGCTTGGGCGATCTCTCTGGGCGGCTCCGCCGCTATCGCGCTTTCGGCCCGGGCCGCAACGAGGCTCGAGACGTCTTCGGTTATTGGAGCTGCCCTGTCGGCAGCGCTCTCCGGAGGAAGCTCGACCAGCCTTTGCGCTTCCGGAGATGAAGCGCTCGTCCTCATCGGCTGCGCCGTCGCTGCAGGCGCCAGCGGCGTGACTTGCGCCTCTTGGCTCGCCGGCGCCTCTTGGGTCGCGGGCGCCTCTTGGCTCGCGGGCCGCTTTTCCAGCTCGCCGACGCGATTCGACAGCGCGGTCACCCGTTCGCGCAGACGCTCCACCTCACGAACAAGCCCGGATGCTCGGGCCCGCGCGACAAGCGCAACGAAGAAGGCAATCGGGCCAAGAAGGAGAACAATGGCCCCAACCAGCAAATAACCGTCCATACCCCGCCCATCCGGGCATCGCTCCGCCCGCTTCCGGCGAGCTTAGCGGGATTTGACCGGGATTACGTTACCTTGGGCTCAAAATCATGTGGATGGTCATTTCCAATGGCCGCGGTGCCGTCTTTGTCGTGCATGAGGCCGTGACCGGTGGGGAGGGCGAGGCCGCGGGGGCGGAGGATCGCGAAATATCGACATCCCGCGTCCCCGGTTGCGCCAAGCCTGCCGAGGGTGACAATCGAAATCCGGCACCGTTGGGGGTGCCTCGAGCTTCAAGCGGAGATTCAATTCATGGGTGATCTGGACAATAAGGTCGCGCTTGTGACGGGCGCGACGCACAGCATCGGCGAGTTCATCGCGCGTGGCCTCCACGCAGCCGGCGCCACCGTCATGATCACCGGCATCGAGGATCGAAAGGGCGAAGCCGTGGCCGCCTCGCTCGGGCCACTGGCGGTCTACCGCCATCTGGATATTCGCGAGGACGATGAGATCGCGGCGCGCCTCGCCGAGACGAAAGAGCTCTTCGGCCGCCTCGACATCGTCGTGAACTGCGCCTGCTCCTATCTCGACAACGGGCTCGCCACGGCGCGGGGCGATTGGCTCGCCGCATTGGATGTCAATGTCGTCGGGCCGGCGATCCTCACCCAGAAGGCGGTTCCGTTCCTCACCAAGCCTGGCTCGGTCATCGTCAATATCGGCAGCGTCTCCGGAAAGTTCGGCAACGGCTCTCGGGGCCCGTATTCGGCCGGCAAGGCGGCCCTCATGCACTTCACCCGGCTTGCCGCCGTCGCTCTCGGGCCGCAGGGCATCCGGGTGGTGACCGTCTCGCCCGGATGGACCTGGTCACCGCCCATGGAGCCGATGACGAACAATAACCGCGACCTCGCCGATCGGGCCGGCGCCGAGGTGACGCCACTGCGGCGCGTCGGTCGGATGGAGGAGGTCGCCAACGTCGTCGTCTTCGCCTGCTCGGACAAGGCGTCCTGGGTCAGCGGATGCGATCTTCCGGTCGATGGCGGCTTCTCGATACTGGGGCCGGATCGCGGCCTCGGCCCGCTCTACTGGTGCGACCAATACCGCGATGAAGTCGCGGCCCAATTGCCCTAAATCGCGCCTGAACACGCATGATCAACAACACGAGGATCGCCTTCATGCAGGATCGTCATTGTCACAGCAGCAGCATCGTGGTGGACCGGCCGGCCGAGATTGCCTTCGAGATCATGTCGGATGGGCTCAAACAGGGTCAATGGACCTGGGGCAGCTTCGAACGACGCGAAATCGAGCCGGGCCTCTTCGTCGGCCGCTCGGTCTTCAGCGGCAAGGAGACCTTCGTCCGGCTGGATGTCGATCGCGCCCGGCTGCTTGTCGATTACGAGGTCGGCGGCAGTCGCGAGGCGATGCAGTTCCGCAATATGTCGAGGGTCATCCCTGGCGAGGTGTTGAAGCTTGGCGCGGATAAATGCGTCGTCACTTTGCTGACCTGGCGCCTCGACACGCAGTCGGACGCCGAATGGACGCAAATATCCTGCGTCCACGAGGCGGAGATGTTCTTGATCAAGGGTTTGCTCGAGCGTTGACACCGCAACGGGTCGCGAGCGGCGCCGCTTCGTTCCCTGTGCCCTCAGGATTTGCTAAAGATGGCGGCGCCGGCCTTTGCCCCGACCTCGTCCTGCGAGCCCGTGCCGCCCGAGCAGCCGATCGCACCGATGATCGTGCCGTTCTCGACGAGCGGTATGCCTCCGCGCGAGCCGATCACGCCGTCGAGCGTGATCTGATAGTTGAGGCCGCTCTGTATGCCGGCCTCGAACGCCTTGGTCTCACGACGGAAGCTGACTGCCGCGCGGGCCTTGTGCTCGGAGATCGCGACCGAGGCGAGTTGCGCTCCGTCCATGCGCTCGAAGGCGACGAGGTTGCCGCCGGAATCGACGACCGCGATATTGAGCTTCCAGCCATGTCTCTTGGCTTCGTCCGAGGCGGCAGCGATCACAGCCTTGGCGCGCTCGACACCGATCGGCGCCCCGTAAGGCACGTCGAACGGCATCTTGTCCGGGATGGCGTCGAGCGGATTGGGCTGGGCTTGCTGGGCGTTGGCGATGCCGCAGCCGATGATCAAGGCTATGCTTGTGACTAAGGCAAGGTATCGCATATTCATCCTCCCCTGACGGCGCTCTTGCGGCACCGATAAAGCGCGCTTGCCGCAGCTGCGGGGAGCCTGCTCAAGACGATCGAACTCTCGACCCTTGAACCTCTCGACCGAGACCCCCCGGATAGACGGCGAGAACGGCGCCTTTCGGCAACGCTAGCCGCCATGCCGGCACCCTGCAATAATGACGGGGTTCACAATTTTGTGGTTTCGAGCGACACGACCGTGCCGACCGAAGACGCGTCATTCGGGGGAGGGGAGGTCGGCACCGAAGATATTTGGCGAATCGGCGCTGCGCCTTTGCTCAGCTATGCGCGTGCTCCGGCGCTCCAGGGCTCAGAAGGCGACGTCCGGCGAGATCACGCCCTTCTTGAAGATGAAGCAGCCATAGAAGCGGCGCTCGCCGGTGCGCACCACGCAATAGGCAGTCTTCGCCCGTTCGTAGAAGGCGAAGCGCTCGATCGAACCCATCGGCCAGGACTTGCCCTCGGCGGCATCGATCTCCTTCTGCACCTCGGCTTGGACGGCCGGGATTTCGTTCGGCTCGCCCATGATCTCCATGCGCAGCGCCGGCTTGTCGACGAAGCTGTCGAGCGGGAGGACCGACAGAATGGCTTTGGCGGCCCGCGCGGCGGTGAGATTGTCCATATGCAACAGCCGCCCGAGAACGGTTTCGCGTGCGACCGAGTCGGCCGGGAAATTCGTGTCGCACAGCACGAGCTCATCGCCATGCCCCATGCTTTTGAGGGCATGCAGCAGATCCGCATTGAGGCTCGGGTCGATGAGCTTCAGCATTCTTGTCCTCCCTGTGGCGGCTATGCCGGGCGATCGGTTCACGTCGGCGCAAGGTTGCACAGCGACAGCGCCCCGTCGAGCGAGGTGGATGGGCGTTTGCGCCGCGCGAAATTCGGAGCGGATTTGCGGGTTTGTGACAAATGGCTTCTAGGGCACCACCTCGGCTGTGCAACTGGGGCTCAGTTTCGGAGGATAGTCTCACGAGGTGCTTAAGCCGAGTTTTCGGGGGTGGCGCAACTTCGATTTCGAGAAGGAGCCGCCGCGCATTCGGGGGCTACCCGCCAGCTATCGAACGAAGACGAATTACGGTGACACCTACCTATTTTCCCCATTATCATCGATTATCGAAATGTCGTGGCCGAGAAGCGCCCCGCAGCGGCGTTCCCACCGCGGCTAGCGGGAGCGGGAGTTCCCTTCGGCTGATCGCTGATCGCGGGCAGGGATCATTGCCGCCACCTCGGGCCTGTTTTTCCGGAGCCAGGCCACGGCCTCTGACCCGTCGACCACGCACTCGAAGGTTTTCCAGCTCGGGTCTTCCAGGGATTCCGGTCCAAGTCGTTCCGCCGCATAGCGGATCAGGTCGTGCAAGCCTTCATATCCTGATCGACCCTCGAGGGCTTCGGCGATCCAGGCGCTGGACCAGCCTCGTTGAGCGAGGTCGATGATGCTCTGGGCGCCAGCTTCGCTGAACCAGGGCGTGGCGTCGAACTCGAGACCGAGCGCATTGTCGGCGGTATGGCAGGTGGCGCGGATCATCTTGTCCCTCCGTTCGGCGGCGCGTTTCCATGCGAAGGTGGAGATCAGCTATCCTCATGAAGCTGGTCGCCGCGTGAGAGGCGAGTTGCGATATCGGCGGTTTGCAGCGAGGCGCGCTCTGTCGGCGCATGCGCCGCAAGGTAGCGCGCAACCGCGATCAGGATATGCCGCCTGGGTTCCGGCTCCTCCCATTCGCGGAACTGGCGCACCCCGGCTTCAAGGATCTGATAGGCGTGAAATCCCGCATCTTCACGCAACAGCGCATGGGCCAGGGTGGCAATGATCGATTGCGGATTGTGACCCAATGTGAGGTGGCGCGCCACGAGGCGGGCCGCGTCCTCGACCCGATGCTGCCGATCGAAGGCCTCGAGCAGAGCGGCGCGGATGTCCTCGACCGTCGAGGGCAAATCTTGCGCTCGATCGTCGGCTTCACCGGGCAGGCGGGCGGGCGGCACGTTCAGATAGCGGGTCAGATAGATGGCGAGAGCTCCGTGGAAGACCGCACGCGCCGACGCGACGCAGTCCGCGGCGGGTTCAGGGTCGGAGCCGATGCGCTTCAGCCCCTGATGCACCGCGTTGCAATAGGTGAAGACGTGATGCGCGGTTTCCCAATCCCCATGCTCGTTCGCCGTGCCGAAGCGCGCGACGCGCAGCGCAGCCGCATAACTCAGCGAGCGGCCGAGATCCGCGAAAGCGGCCCCCTCGGAGATCGCGGTCTCGAGCGCGGCGATGATCGCATCCGGGTCGTCGGAAAGGAGAAGCCCCGCCAATTCGGTGTGCTTCAGCCATGGGCCTCGATCGCGACCAACTGGACCGCGACCGGCGGCGAACAGGGCCGGGAGCCCGGTGGCAGCTCGCTCGCACAGCGCCACGAGATCGGCCGGCTGGCGCCATTGCGTCGATTCATCCGCTCCGCGCGCCGCCACCATTTGGCCGATGACGAGGGGCAACAGCTCGGCGGCGTTTTGCCAGCCGATGAGGTCGAGGCACTCGAAGGCTTTGTTGATGAAGTCGAGCGAATGGCCACTATCGGCGAAGACGCGGTCGGTCTCGGCCGCCAATAGCAAGTCGGCCAAGGCCGCCGGCCGCGCGCCCGCCGATATGGCGGTCAGGATGGTACGCTCGGCTGCCTCATGATGGCGGACGGCGGCCCAACGCCGCAGCCACCGCTTGAGCGTATGCTGATCCGGCCGACTGGCGAGGGCCGCGCGCCGCCTGTGTGGGGCAGCACCATCGCAATCGGCAGCGACCCGGGCTATGCCATGGAAGAGCGCGAGCGCGATCTCTTCGTCGGGCAAAATGTCGAACAGGTTCCCGAGGGCCGTCAGGATGGTCATCCCCGTGCCCCAGCCGTCGAGATGCTTGGCGCCGAATATGGCCGCCTGGCGCAGGATCTCGAGCGGGGCGACGCCTGCCGCGAGTTGGCCCTGCACCGCCTTTGCGATGGTGAGCCCGAGATTGTGCGCCATGCCGCTTTCGAGCCTCTGCCGCCAATAGGCGGCAGGCTCTGACGGCCCGAACTCGGCCTTGACCCACACCTCCCCGCCGCGCACTTCGACCGGGCAGGTCGGCACATCGTCCGCCCAGAGATCGAAGGTGCAGCCGCTTGCAAGATCGAATCTTGCATGGTGCCAGTGGCAGGTCAGAATGCCGTCCTCGACGCTGCCGCGATCGAGGGGGAACCCCATATGCGGGCAGCGATTGTCGAAGGCGTAGAGGTGGTCCCGGTCATTGACGACCAGGATGGGTCGATGCGGCCCGCGCAGGACGAGCCGCCCTTTGTCCTTAAGTTCCGTAAGCGTGCCGGCACGCTCGAATTTGGCGCTCACGATCACGGCTCCTCTCCCAGAGCCTTGCTCGACATCATAGCAGAAAAGCGGCCGGGTGATGGTCGATGAGCAGATGAAGGACAGGGCAAGTCGATCGGAAGCGTGGTAGTCTATCGAGGGGCCGGAAGCCGCATCCGAGGCGCGCCGTCTCGACGGAGAAGGGAACGCCGGTGCGGATCGCCGCGGGCGAGGCCACTATGGAGGCGGGCCAAGTGGCCGTCCTTCGACCCGGCTTTTCTGAAGAGGCGGGGAGAACCACGAAATATCATAGGGAGAAAATCCATGCCAGCAGCGATTCGCATTCATCCTTCCGTGGATGACGGGGTGCGGCCGGGGGCAGAGAACTTTGCCGGCGGAACCCTTGTCTGCAAATGTCAGCAGGCCCCCGTCAAGGTGGAGATCAAGGGGCAGATCGCCCACAATCACGCTTGCGGCTGCACGAAGTGCTGGAAACCGGCGGGCGTGGCTTTCTCAGTCGTCGCCGTCGTGTCCCGCGACAATGTCCGCATCGCCGAAAACGCGGACAAGCTTGCCGTCGTCGACGCCAACGCAACGATCCAGCGCCACGCCTGCAGGGCCTGCGGCGTTCACATGTATGGTCGGGTCGAGAACCAGAAGCACCCCTTCTACGGGCTGGACTTCATCCATCCGGAGTTGTCGAAAGAGACGGGCTGGGCGGCGCCGGAATTTGCCGCTTTCGTGTCCTCGATCATCGAATCGGGGATCGATCCGAGCAAGATGAGCGCAATCCGCAGCAGGCTGAGGGAGCTCGGTCTCGAGCCTTACGATTGCTTGTCGCCAGCGCTCATGGACTTCATCGCAACCCACATCGCGAAAGCTTCGGGCGCCCTGAAGAGTTGAGCTGAGGGCAAGGGGCGACGCCCGCGTCCTCCGGTCTTCCGTCAGCGGTTCAACTGGCTGAGCAGTTGGACAAAGCTCGCTTCGTTGGGCTCGAGCGCCACGAGCTCGCTGGCGTAGCGCTTGGCCGCGTCGATGTCGCCGGCGTCACGCTCGATGGTTGCCATCCCGTAGAGGCTGTCGCGGTGATAGGGAAAGCGCGCCAACTGCTTCCGCAACACGTCCAACGCTCCATTGCGGTCGCCCGTGCTCGCCAGCGCGACGGCGTAGACATAGGCGAGGCGCGGATCATCGGGCCCGAGGCTCGCGGCGCGCTGCAGCTCTTGGAGAGCCTCTTTTGCCCGCTGATTGCGAACGAGCCAGAGCCCAAGCGCATGATGCGCGAGCGCGGCATTCGGCTGATGCTCGATCATGCCGCGGAGGATCGGTTCGCCCTGCGCGTCGAGCCCCGTGCTGCGGTAGAGGTCGGCGATGCTCACCGCAGCTGGCACAAAGGTCGGATCGATCGCCAATGCGGCCCTGAATTCTGATTCCGCGGCGGCGGTCCGGCCGAGCGCCACGAATAGAAGGCCGAGGTTGAAATGTGCCTCGGGCCGGTCGGAATTGCTTTGCAGCGACGCCGTATATTCGGCGATGCCGCGGTCGAGCCTGCGGCGGGTCTCCGCGTCGAGGGATTGCGGCGGCATGGCGGCGGCGAGCGAAACCGCCTGCAGGCGCACGTCGCGCACGGCATCGTCGAGCATCTGCAGCAGGTCCCCGCGCGCGCTTGCCGGCAGGTTGGCATAGGCGCCGACCGCCGCGCGACGAATGAGCGGATCCTGGTCCCGCAGGAGCCCGCGCAGGCGCTCGAGGGCCTCGCGGCTCGGCACTCGGTCGAGACGGGCGAGGGCGCTCGCCCGCGCGATGCCGGGCGCTCCGGCATCCGCCGCGAGGGCCAGCAGCTTCTCGCCTGCGCCTGGCGCACCTAATGTGCCGTCGTGCAGCGCCTCGGCGAATTGCTGGAAGCCGGGATCCGGCGTCGGAAACCAGGTTTTCAGTTGATCCGCGGCCCATGCGGCGGATTTGTCGGCATGGCAGGCGCCGCAGGCGTTGGGCGTCCCGAGCGTGAGCGTGCGATCGGGTCGCGGGACGCGCAGGCTGTGGTCGCGCCGCCGGTCAATGACCATGAAGCTCCGCTCCGGCATATGGCACGACACACATTGCGACCCGATCGACTCGTCCTTGTGGTGATGATGGCTCGCGACTTCGTATTTCGCCGGCGAATGGCATTGCAGGCACACGCCGTTGCCCTCGGCGCGCAGCTTTGCGCTGTGCGGTTCGTGGCAGTCGCTGCAGGTGACGCCCGCATGGTTCATCCGGCTCTGCAGGAAGGAGCCGTATTCGTAAACCTCGTCGCGAATCTGCCCGTCCGGGAAATACAGCCCCTCATCGATGAGCGAGACGCGATGACTATCGCCGATCGGGGCTCCCGGAGTAACGTCCGACCAGATCGGCCCGCGGCGCGAATGACACAAGGCGCAGGTCTCGATTTCATGCGCGGTGGCGCGCGGCTTGGATCGCGCGCTATTGCCGGTCTGCGCATTCGGCAGCCAGGTCACGTCCTTGCGCTCCTCGAGGAGGTTCGCCAGGCCTTTGCTGGCGCCATCGACTTGGTCCCAGCCTGGGGCTTTGCGCGCCCAGACAAGGTGCTGCGAGCCCGGCCCATGGCAGCTTTCGCAGGAGACGCCGATCTCGGAGAAGGTCGTGTGGTAGCTCTGTGTCGCCGGATCGAAGTTGCGCTTCAAATTCGTGGTGTGGCACTCGGCGCACATGAAGTTCCAGTTCATCTGGAGCCCCGTCCAGTGCAGCGGGTCGCCATGCGCGATCGCCTCGCCCGGGTTGAGATGGAACCAACGCTGCCCACCCTCGGCCTTCGGGCGTGAATCCCAGGCAATCGCCAGCGCCTGGAGGCGGTCACCCGGCAATTCGACGAGATATTGCTGCAACGGCGCGACGCCGAAAGTGAATTTCACCTCATAGTTCTGCAAGGAGCCGTCCGGTCCGTCGGTGCGAACCATGAACCTCGCGTCCTGCTTGAAGAAGAGGCTCGTCACATCCCCGTAGGAGAGTTGAGTATCGGAAAAATCGCCGAGCACGGTCGTCGCCTTAGCGTGCTGCATGGCGAGCGCATGATGCGATCCGGACCAAGCCTTCGCCTCGACTGCGTGGCACTGAGCGCAAGCATCGCTTCCGACATAGGCGGTGGAAGCACTTGGCGATGCGCTCTGCTGCGGCGAGGCGGCACTGATGGCGACCTCGCTCGTTGGCGTCCGCGCCCCACGCATCTCCCAGACATAGGCGAGCGCACTCGCGACCAGCGCAACCGCCACGCAGGCCGCAATGATGACGCTGCGGCGCCACGGCGCCGTCCCCGTCGAGACCGGCGGCGCGAGAGGCGCCTTCTCAGATGGCCTCGTCGCCCCGACCTTACCGTCCCGTTCGCGAGGCTTGCGTGTACGCTTGCCACGGCGAGTCATATCTCGCGTCCTGCCGCAGCGCAGTGCGGTTGGTCCGGCCTCGCCATCAGCGTCACCGCGGCGTCCCGATCAGTCGGTCGCGTCATGCATGGACCGACGATAGCGCATCGCAGCTAATCACCGCTCTCCTGTTTCATCAACATCTCCATGGCTTGATCGATGGAGAAGCTCCCCGGCCTCTGCCGCGGCGGGAATTCTTGGAAGGTCGCCAAGTGCTGCGCCACGATCGCCTGAGCGGGGACCAAGACGAAGATATGCTCGATGAACCATCTGACGTAATCGCCTGCCTCCTGCTCCGAGCGCTCGAACGGGTCAGAACGCAGGTTGAACAACTTCGGCGCGCGCAGCGGCACCAACGGCTTCATCCAGACCTCCAAGCCGTGCGCCGCCTGTTCCATGAACACCGCCTTGTATTGGTCGTAACGCAGCCCGGCGAAATTGCCGTCATCGGTCCAGTAGAAGAACTCGCGGCGCTTGCCGGTGCCCTTGCCGGCAAGCAGGTCGCGCTGGTCGTAGCCGTCGAGATGCACCTTGAAGCTCTTGGTGCCTGCACGGTAGCCTTGCAGGAGCTTGGCTGCGATATCGGGTTCGCCCGCCGCCGCCATCAGGGTCTGCACCCAGTCCTCCGCGGAGAAGATGTCATTGATCTCGGTGCGAGGCTGCACCAGACCGGGCCAGCGCACCAAGGCCGGAACGCGATAGCTGCCCTCCCAATTGGTGTTCTTCTCGCCGCGGAACGGCGTGGTGCCGCCGTCGGGCCAGGTGAAGGTCTCGGCGCCGTTGTCGGTCGTGTAGATCACGATCGTATTGTCGGCGATGCCGAGATCATCGAGCGTCTTCAGAAGCTGGCCGACATGCCCATCATGCTCCACCATGCCGTCCGGATAGATCCCGAGCCCCGTCTTTCCCTGCGACTCGGGTTTGAGGCGGGTCCAGATGTGCATGCGGCTCGGATTGAACCACACGAAGAACGGCTGTTTGTCCCGGTTCGCACGGTCGATGAAATCGATCGACGCCTTGAGGAAGTCCTCGTCGATCGTCTCCATGCGCTTCTTGGTGAGCGGGCCCGTGTCCTCGCATTTCTGCTTGCCCCATGGACCGAAGCGGGGATCGTCGCCGGGCGTGTCGGTCGCGGTAGCGACACATTTCAAGACGCCGCGCGGACCAAATCGCGCCTTGAACGCAGGGTTCTTCGGATAGTCGGGGTGCTCCGGCTCATCTTCGGCATTGAGGTGGTAGAGGTTGCCGAAGAACTCATCGAAGCCGTGGACGGTCGGCAGGAACTCGTTACGGTCGCCGAGATGGTTCTTGCCGTATTGCCCGGTCGCGTAGCCGAGTGGCTTGAGCAGCTCGGCGAGTGTCGGGTCCTTGTCCGACAGCCCCTCCTTCGCGCCCGGCAGGCCCACCTTCAAAAGGCCGGTGCGCATGGGGCTCTGGCCGGTGATGAACGCGGAGCGACCGGCAGTGCAGGATTGCTGGCCGTAATAGTCGGTGAAGATCGCACCTTCATTGGCGATGCGGTCGATATTGGGCGTGCGATAGCCCATCATGCCGCGGTTATAGGCGCTCACGTTCCAGTAGCCGATGTCATCGGCCATGATGACGAGGATGTTGGGTTTCGCCGGCGGTGCGGGCTGCTGTGCAAAAGTTGGTGGAGCGGAAGCGAGCCCAAGCCAAGCTGCCGCCAGCGCAACGGCGCCAAGATGCTTCAGTCTCAGCATGATGTCCTCCGAGACGAGAGTTCCCACCGCAGATGGAGCGTGAAGTCCTTCAGAAAATAGCTGCGCTGTCCATCCAAGGCGAAGACACGGCGACACAGAGAAAGGATTTATGTCGAATGCCGGCTGGTCTTGTAGGTGGCCTTGGCTCGAAGCTCCGCCGGATGTTGCGAGAAAATGTGCGGGGCGGCTATTGGACCTTGGTCCAATGCGACCTGATGGGCCGCGCGGAACGGCGTCGGAATCGTTTTGCAGCACCGAATCATGCTCATCGCGGTCGGGGATGACAGGTCGTTGCGAATTGCGCCTTGATATTGCGCCTGGTATTGAATCGTATTCGATCTGGTCGTGAGCTACCGTGGGCCAACGCTATTCGACAAAATAACAATGCCGAAGCCTTTTGATTACGGGTGGCCCTCCACGACGAGTGGCGGAAGCAGATCGCGCCGAGCGGCTCGGCGAGCGACCGCTCCTGATGCGCCTCCATCGGGACCATGCAGATAGGCTATCTCGGAACCAAGAGGGAGAACTCGGATGAAGGGCCATTTGGGCTTGGCGACAGTGCTCGGAGCGCTGCTGATGTCTGTCGCGCCCTCCTTCGGCGACCAAATGTCACCGGCCGATCCAAGGTCGAGCGACAGCGTGAAAGCTTTCGCGTTGGAATGGTATAAGCAGCTTCAGGCGGGTCAAATCGACCGGACGCAGATGACGACGGCGTTTAGCGAACACTTGACCGATGAGGCAGTGACCGGGATGTCGCGCTACCTCAATTCGTACGGTCCTGCGACGGGAGACGAGATCGTTCAGAGCCGTAAGATTCAAGATCAGACGTTCTACGTGGTGAAACTCTTCCTCCAACGGGGCGACGCGCTTAGCTTGCTCATCGGCTTCGACGAGAGCGGCAAGATTACCGGCATCACCTTCCCGAGCATGGGCCAGGAGTAGCCATCGAAAAGGGGCGCGCGATTGTGCACGCCCCTTGTCGTGGCGTCTAGATCGAGGATTTAGCCGCCGCTGGCACGGACCTTCACCGCATCAATCTGGTCTTTCAGTAAGGGTAGCGGGTTCTCCGGATTTTGAAGATTCGGAACCAAGTCGGTCGAAGCTCCGCCTGGAGATCTCTTGATGCTCGCATATTTCATGATCGATTTGTCGAACTCGACTATGACAGGGTAGATGAGCGCCAGGACCCAGCCATTGTCTTGGCCGGAATATTTTCCGGGCGACGACGACAGCACACGGGTCGCTGCAGCGCCATTGAAGGTCATGTCGTACCTCTCATAGGGATCCATGGTGAGGTTGTACATCGCACCGATCGAACCCAAGGTCGCCTCCGAGCCGAGCCACGAGTCCTTCGCCGTGTAGAGGTATTTCCAGGCTATGCGCAGCCAAGGCTCCTTTGGATCGCCACCGATGTCAGCTCGTGCTCCCCAAAAATTCTCACCGTCGATATAGACCCACGATGTCCGCGCCGAGTGCTGTGCGGTCCCCAAGATATAGGCGCTGTTATCGATGCTGTCGAAGTAGATGCCTTTGCCGTCATTGCCGACCCAATCATGAGGTGGCGGCGTCAGGCCGACCATCGTGGCGAGCGTCGCCCAGGCGTCGATGTGCGACATCATCTCATTATAGGTGACGCGGGCCGGAATGTGATTGGGCCACCACATGATGCCGGGGACGCGCCAGCCCCCTTCGAAAGGCGTGCCCTTCTCGCCTCGGAACGGTTGTGTGCCAGCATCGGGATAGGCATCGGCCCAGGCGCCGTTATCGGCCGTGACGATCACGATCGTATTGGGTGCCTGCGCGCGGAGCGTATCCATGATCCGGCCGATATCGGCGTCGAGCTCCATGAGCGAATCGGAGTAGTCGCCGAGATGCGACCTGCCCCGGAATTCCGGCGCCGCGTTGGTCGGGTTGTGCATCTTGATGAAGTTGACGTCCATGAAGAACGGCTTGTCACCCTGCGCGTGCTGCTGGATGTATGCGATCGCGTTGTCGGTCTGGCGAATATCGAAGGTCGCCAGGGAGTCGTACGAGATGGTGCCGGCCTTCGTGGCAGGCCGACCGGCCACACCTTCCCACTCGCCGAGGTTCACGACGCTGTCGTACATTTCGTTGAATTGCGAATTGTACGACGGGAACCACGGATGAAACCACTTTGACGTGTCGTTGTAGGAATAGACGCCGGCATAATAGGCAGCGAAGTTCTTCATCTCGTCGAAGCCATGCTCGGTCGGGTAGGCCGCAGGCTTGTCCCCCAGATGCCATTTGCCCGAGAAATACGTCGTGTAGCCGTTCTTCTGGAAGAACTCGGCAATCGTCGGTGTCTCCTTATGCAAATAGTTCTCGTCGCCCGGGGCGACCACGATCGAGAGCGCCGACCGGATCGGGATACGTCCAGTGATGAAGGACGCGCGGCCCGCAGTGCAGCTCGCCTGGCCATACCAGTTCGTGAAAAGGGCACCCTCCCTGGCAATCTGATCGACGTTCGGGGTCGGATGGCCAAGGGCGGCGCCTCCTCCTGTATAGGCTCCGAAATCCTGCCAGCCGGTGTCGTCTGTCATGAGCATGACGATGTTCGGTCGCTTTTGCGCTTGCGCCTGTGCGGGGGCAAGCGAGCCCCATAGTAAGGCTGTGGCGGACAACGCACCGAGCCCGCAAGTGAGAATTTTTCGTCTCATCATCGCCTCCGCTGTTGAAATTCCTTCCAATCGGCAGTCACTTGTCGTCTTGCTTCGAGCATGGCGTGTTCGCCCACTCGAAGGCCGGCTCACCCAGCGACCTTGGTCCCACACGCACCGCGAGGCCGAATGATCCGCACCGAAATGGCTGATCCTCCTCGGTCGTCAGATCGCGTCACCATGGGCCGAAATCGAACGAGTTCTGATTCATGATCGCGGTCATCTGCTGCTCATTAGCAATTTGCTTCTGGAACACCATCGCTCGGTAGTTTGCCCAGGCGGTCTGATCTCCAAAATACACACACTGGCAAATCGTCGGATCCGCGTAGAGCCAGACCACATTCGTCCCCGATGTCTGCTGGACAAATTTGTGTGGCGGCAGTTTCTTCATGGCTGCCAGTCGCGCGGCAGAGTTTGCCGGTTTGATACTAAATCCAGCGGCAGACAGAAGGTCTTCCTTGCCTTGGACGGTCTGCTGAGTGGACTGGCAGGCCGAGAGCAGCAGCACTGTCGCAATCGCTGCGCCGATGGGTAATTTTTTCAACATCGTGATGGCTCCTCGATAGGCCGAGTTGGAGAGGGTTACTTAATTCAATACTATAACCCATTGAACGTGCTACCAACTCGCCCGCCCGGGTACGACCCGGGCGGGCGTAACGGCAACCTCGCGCCGGCTGCTATTCCATCTTGCCTTTCATCGCCTTTATGCGCTCCTCGATCTCGGCCTTGACCGCCTCGAGATTGAAGCTCGCCCCACGCTGCATTGGTGGAAACTCGATGAAGCTCGGTGCGAATTCGGCGATCTTTTGCTGCAGGAAGACGAAACGCCAGAACTCGTGGATGTAGAACTCCGAAACGTACATGAAGGACCCCGTGTTGCCCTTCTGGAACTGCATCCGCTCGAACGGATCGAGCCGGAGATTGGAGAGTATCGGCCAGTCGACCTTGACCGTCCCGCCAAGCCAACCGTCCGGCTGGTCGATCATCCTGAACTTCCAGTCGTCGATGCGAACCGCGCCCAGGGTGCCTTCGGCGAAGTAAAAGATCTCATGACGATTGGAAGGTCCCTTGCCGGTCAGCACATTCGTCTGATCGTAGCCGTCGAGATGGACCTTGTAGGTCGTGTCGCCGAGCTGCTTGCCCTTGAGCAGCTCGTTCGTGATATTGGGATCGCCAGCCAGGGCGACTAGGGTCGGGAAGAAGTCCAGGCCCGACATGATGCCGTTCTCGACTTTGCCGGCTGGGATGTGGCCCGGCCAGCGGGCGATCATCGGCACCCGCATACCGCCCTCCATGATAGTTCCCTTGCCGGCCGCAAAGGGCGTGTTGCCGCCATCCGGCCAAGTAAAGTTCTCGGTGCCGTTATCGGTCGTGAAGACGACGATGGTGTTGTCGTCGAGCCCCTCGGCCTTCAGCTTGGCCATCAGGCCGCCGACCACGTCGTCGAGCTGGGACATCACGCCTTCCTCGAGATACCACTGGTTGTCGCCGGTCAGCTTGCCGGCATATTTCGGCGACAGGTGCGAGATCACATGGGCGCGTGTGGGATTGACCCACACGAAGAAGGGCTTGCCGGCTGCCTTGGCCTTGTCGATGAACTTGACGGAGTAGTCGAGGATATCCTCGTCGACCGTCTCCATATTGTACTTGATGCCGGGCATCGGATGGGGCGGCAGCGGCCCTTCGTCCGTGATGACCTGCTTGCCGATCTTGCCCCAACGGGGCTGCACCGTCGGATCGTCGGTGGTGGCGGCGAAGCTGTGCAGCAGATTACGCGGTCCGACAGTGTCCTTCAGCGCCGGCGGAAAGGAGTGCCAGAAAGGGTCTTCCATCGCGTCGAGATGATAGAGATAACCGAAATATTCGTCGAAACCATGTACGGTCGGAAGGTAGCGGTTCAAATCGCCCAGATGGTTCTTGCCGAACTGGCCTGTGGTGTATCCCATCGATTTCAGCGCAGTCGCGATGGTCGGCGCTTCGTCGGGCATCCCGACCGTGGCGCCCGCCTGGCCGACCGTGGTCAGACCGGTGCGGATCGGCAACTCGCCGGTGATGAAGTTGGCGCGGCCGGCAGTGCAGCTCGGCTCCGCGTAGTAATCGGTGAAGCGCATGCCCTCGGCCGCCATCTTGTCGAGGTTCGGCGTCGTCGAATACATCATGCCCTGATGATAGGCGCCGACGTTGAACCAGCCGATATCGTCGCCCGTGATCACGACGATGTTGGGTTTCGCCGGCTGCTGAGCCTGCACGGGGCCGAACGATGTCCACAACATGGCCGCAGCGATCAAGCCGCCCAGGCCATAGGCAAGAAACTTTCGTCTCATCATCGCCTCCATGATTGAATCTCGGACCGATCGGGCGCATCGTCAGGGCGCCGAACCTACCGCCATTGCGTTGTCAGCCTCGGGAGAACCGCGGCTCGGCGGCCACGATGACATATGTGAACGAAGCTCGATCGGGCGGCTATTGGACCTTGGTCCCACGTAACCCGTCGAGCGTCTCGACCTTGCTGAGGAGGACGCTGGTCGGCGGGTTTAACGGCCGTGGGTCACGATCCGCCTGGTAATTTCAGTTTTTTCGCGATTGAGCAAATTTTAAGAATTATCTTGCCGATCTGAGTTAAATTTCGCTGCCAATGCGATGTCGTAAGATTTACGGTCGAATATCAACTAAGTTGCTGCTGCCAAGCATAACGAATGATATCAATGAGCGGTCACCTGCGCGCGGGATCCTGAGAGGCCCGATCGCGATTGAGTTGAATCGAATGTGCGGGACGCGCGCCGCGCAAAGCTTTTATGTGGTGGAGGCGCGGGCAGTTGGAACACGGCGGAGATCAGCCGAGCGGTCGCAACGCTCATCTTGATCGCAGCCTCGGGACGAGCCTCGAGGCGGAATGCCGTCCGGCCAAGCAGGGGCGAGCGCCGCGGCGCCACGCCTGTCTATCGCCGGGTTGGCCGAATATGCGTGGCAGGACCGCCGCGAGCGAGCGTGAACGCCTGACCGGCGTTGGGCCTGCCGCTCGGTCTGCGATATATGCCGGCATCGCCCTTGTCTTGTCGCTTTGCGGCGTGACGATCTCCCGCGCAGACGACGCGAGGCGGGTGTTGATCGTCCACTCGAACCAGAGCGTCCTGCCGGCCACGAGCATCGTCGACGCCGGCATTCGACAGGAAATGCAATCACGACTATCTGGTCGGCTCGAAATCTTCAGCGAGTTCCTGGACGCTGAACATTTTCCCGAACCGGAGCAGGAAACGCGAATGGCGGCGTTTCTCCGGGAGAAATACGCCGAACGCCCGATCGATTTGCTGATCGTGACGGGTCCAAAGGCTCTGGACTTCCTGGCACAGCGCCGGACCAGCCTGTTTGCGGACGCACCGCTTATCTTCACCGGGATCAGAGAGGATACCGGGCGGCTTCGCAATCTGCCGCCCGGTGTCACCGGGATCACGAGCCGCCTCGATCCAGTGCCGACGGTAGAACTGGCATTGAGGCTGCAGCCGCAAGCCCGGCATCTGGTTGTCGTGACGGGCGCCGCCTCCCCCGATAGAGACTGGCAGGAGACGGCCCGCCGCGCACTGCTTCCCTACGGGAGCCAGCTCGGGATCACCTACCTTTCCGGCCTGCCAATGGCCGAGCTGTTGGACCAGATGGGTCGGCTGTCCCCGGATACGATCGTCTTGTATCTCTCCATTCTCCGAGATGGAGCGGGCCAGTCCTTCATTCCCCGAGATGTGGCCGAGAGGCTTTCGGAGGCGGCCGGCGCCCCTGTCTATGCGGTTTACGACTCCTATCTGGGGCGCGGCATCGTCGGGGGTTACATGAACACGTTCGAGGCCATGGGACGGGAGGCCGGGCGACTTGGCCTTCGGATCCTGGCCGGCGAAAAGCCCGAGGCGATACCGATCCGCCACTCGGAGGCCCCAGCGAATTACGTCGACTGGCGGCAATTGCAGCGTTGGGGGCTTGACGAATCGAAGCTGCCGCCGGGCAGCGTGCTGCGCTTCAGGGAACCGTCGCTGTGGAAAACCTACAGGTGGCAATTCCTGACCGCCGGGGGTCTGCTTCTTGCGCAATCCCTGCTGATCCCGGCGCTGCTGTTGCAAGGGCGGCGCCGGCGGCGCGCCGAACAGGCGGCGCGTGACAGCGAAGAGCGCATGAACCTGGCGACGCAGTCGGCAAATCTCGGCCTCTGGCACTGGGAGATTGCGAGCAATCGGCTTTGGATGTCCGATATCTGCCGGCAGCTCGTCTGTCTGGATTCACAACCCGAGGTGACGCTGGAAAGCTTTCTCGGCTTGGTGCATCGCGAGGACCTGATCAGCTCCCTGCAATCCGCCGGACAGGCCGTGACTGTCGGAGAGCCTGACAAGACGGAGCATCAATTGATGCGAGCGGATGGTTCCGAGCATTGGATCCGCACAGTCGGGCGCACCAAGGTCGACGCCTCCGGGCGGCCGGCGCAGATCACCGGAATCGTGATAGATGTCACCCAGGAAAGGACGGCGGAACGGGAATCGACCCATTGGCGCCAGGAATTGACACATCTCACGCGCGTTGCCACCCTGGGCGAGCTTTCTGGCGCAATGGCTCATGAGCTGAACCAGCCCCTGACGGCCATCCTCAGCAATGCTGACGCCGCCCAACTCCTGTTGACCGTGAAGAACTGCGACATCGCCGAATTGCGCGACATTCTCGCGGACATCGTGACCGAGGCCGCCCGCGCCGGCGAAGTCATCCGGCATCTGCGCGCATTGTTCGTCAAGACCGATGCGCAGATCCATCCTCTCTACCTCAACGAAGTCGTGGCCGAAGTGCTCAAGCTCGTGCACAGTGACCTGGTGGCTCGCAGGATCAGCGTGACCTCCCGCCTGGCGCACGATCTGCCGGTGGTGCAGGGGGATCGCGTGCAATTGCAGCAAGTGCTGCTGAACCTGATCTTCAACGCCTGCGACGCCATGGCCGAGAACGAGCCTGGCGAACGCGAGCTGACCGTCATGACGGCTCCGGAAGGGCGCGTCACTGCAAAAATCTCGGTTGGCGACAAGGGCAGAGGGATCAAGGCGGACATGCTGGATCGGCTGTTCAAACCCTTCGTCACCACGAAGTCGCGGGGATTGGGGCTTGGATTGTCCATCTGCCGCTCGATTATCGAGGCGCATGGCGGCCGGTTATGGGCCATGAACAATGTGGAGCACGGCGCCACATTTTTCGTCACCCTCCCGGCGGATGGGAGGCTCCGCCAATGACGGGTGAAGCCAACACCATCTTTGTCGTCGACGACGAGCCGGCGATCTTGAGGGCGTTGGAGCGTCTGCTGCGTGGCGCCGGCTTCGAGGTTCGCGGCTTTCTCTCGTCGCAGGCATTCCTGGAGCAACATGACCCCGCAATACCCGGCTGCGCCGTCCTCGATGTCGCGATGGACGGAATGAACGGCCTCGAGCTGCAACAGAAGCTGGCTGCGTCAGGGTGCGAACGGCCCGTCGTGTTCCTCAGCGGCCGGGGCGACATCCCGATGAGCGTGCGCGCCATGAGGGCCGGCGCCGTGAGCTTTCTTACCAAGCCGGTCCGGGCCGAGGATCTGCTCGCCGCTATCCGCCTTGCTATCGAGAAGGACGACACGGCCCGCCGAGCCCACAGGGAGTTGGACGCCATCGGACGCCGGCTCGCCACGCTGACTCCGCGCGAGACCGAAGTCCTTCGGCGCGTCATCGCCGGCCGCCTCAACAAGCAGATTGCCGGGGAGCTGGGCACGGCCGAGAAGACGATCAAGGTGCACCGCGCGCGGGTGATGGAGAAAATGGGCGTGAGGTCGGTTGCCGAGCTGGTGCGAATGACGGATCAGGCGGGGTTTATGCCGGCCGATATGCGTTCGGGCGCTGACCCGGACTCACCCGACTGGATGGGGCTAAGGTCCATCTATGATTTGAGGCATGGGCGTCGTAACTGATTGCCTGATGCCCACTTTCGGTTGGCCATGAGCCGGCCAATGCCGCCGGTGAGCCGCGGAGCGTTCCCTGTCAGCTTTGAAGTGTCAGGCGGCCAAATGGCCAACAAACTGCCTTTAATTGCCGTCGTCGATGATGAAGAGGCGATTTGCAGGGCACTCAAGCGCCTGATTGTCGCGTCGCATCTCGACGTAGCGACTTTCCCGTCCGGCCAGGCGTTTCTCGATTCGTTGCAGGCCACTCGCCCGGATTGCCTGGTGCTCGATCTCCATATGCCTGGCTTGAGCGGCCTGGATGTACTCAGGGCGCTGACCGATGCCGGGCAGAGAATACCGGCCATCATCATCACCGGCCGTGACGAGCCGGCGTCCCGGGCGCTCTGTCTGGCGGCCGGCGCGTTGGCATATCTGCCCAAGCCGCTCGACCAGGCGAAGCTCCTGCGGACGATCGGTGAAGCCGTCAACGACGTGTCCGGCCACGTCGAGTGAGGCCGCGAGGATCGGTCGAAGGACCAGATTCTTCGACGCCGTTGCGGATTCGTGCGGCCGGACGCGACCAATGGGACCAAGGTCCAATTGTTGGCAAACATCGCTGCGGGCAGCATGGGCGCCGGCTCGGTCGATTTCCTGAACCGCGGCGACACAACGCATGTGCGAAGCGCGAGTTCCGGATTCAAACATGGAGAATGAGCAATGCGATTGCCAATAATTGCGTTTGCAGCCACCGCGGCATGTCTTGCTTCCGGTGCCAGCGCCCAGGTCGAATTGAAGTCCTATGCGGACGCGGAGGGCTTCATCAATGTGCAAGCCTTGAGCTGTGCCCAGCTCGCCGGCACGTTCCAGGAAGATGCCGACCTGCTGACGACTTGGTATAGCGGTTGGTATAACGGATTGGCGAAAAAGCATTACATTAATGTGGCGAGGTCAAAGGAAGCCGAGCATGAAACGATCGTCTATTGCAAAGCACATCCCGACGTAAAGATAATCAAAGCAATCGGATCTGTATTCGGCGAAATGAGAAGCAAACGCGGTGTCGTCATATCGAAGTGACGAACAGGACATAATTGCGCGACGGTCATCGCGAACTCGGATGGGCCGCGCCAGAGCCGAATTTGGCCGCAATCCGAGCTCGTCAATACACGAAGCGCGGCAGCTGCGTTTGCTCTACGGCCTTATTGTTCGCGACGGACGAGCCGCAATGGCGGGCGTCCGGGTGTCGACCACACGAGCGCGTTGAAGCCATTGAACGCGACGTCTCCCTGGGCGTCGGGTTCGGCTGTTTCGACACAATTTTGGCCGGTGCTGGATTTGTCGCCTCCGGAAGGACAAACCCGCTTTGGGGCAAATCGCATCCACATGACTTCCAGCATGTGTCCATTCATCCGATAACGACCATAGGCGGTGACGGTCGCGCCCAAGACGATATATTGCTTGATGACTCGTCCATTCGGCAGGAACGCCATCCGCAGACTGCAATGATTGGCCGTCTCGCATGATTGCCATGAACCTACCAATGAGACGTCCTGCGCCACCGCAGAAGGCGGTCTCGCGACGAATGCCGCGAGGATTGCCAGAAGGCTAAGACGTGCGATGCAGGTCAATGTACTCGCCACGCCGAGCCTGCAAGCTCGCGCAGGGATCATTACCGGCGTCTGACGTGCCGGGTGGTGCGCCGCCTGACCCCGGCAGCACTGCGGGGCGTCCCCGGCCGACCTACTACGGCTTCGGCTTGCGAGATGATCGTGCCTCTGGACTGCCAAGTCGAGGGCGAAACATCCGCCATGAACCCAACCACAAAGATGGCGCCTAGGATGACCGCGCCCCGGATCAGTCGAGAGCTCGTTCTGATCATGTCTTCCTCCTCTGGTCAAACTCGTGACGCCGCGTTGGCCCGATCGCCGAGACGGCGCAGCCTCATCATGTGTCGTCTTCTCACCCGAGTTGATCTGGGTTGCGCCAGGAAGCGCGCGGCACGTCCCTCATCTCAGGTTCCTGAGTGGTCTGCACGAATGCCGACGCAAGTAAGCGAAGCGAGCGACGAGGCTTTGGAGTCGTCGTCGCTTCCCAGAATTTGTAATTCACGCCGACGCGGATGACGCCGGCGCCATTGTTGTTGTTGCGGGCCTGGGCGATCAGGAACGAGGTGGCATTGGTGTTGTTCCTTCAGCGCTCAGCGGCGAATGACTACGCCCCGTCGAGGCGCGACGACGCCGCGATGGACGACTGCGGCACCGCGTGGGCCGGCGCAGCCGGCGCGAACGACGCCACGGGCACAGACGACCGCGGAAGCTTCTGTGGTGCTGAAGGCAATAAGGCCTCCGAGGAGGCAAAGGGCAACCAGAGGAGTGACCAGAGATTTCTTCATGGGCAAGCCTTTCGGTGCAGATGGATAGGTTTGAGAAACCAGCCAGGCGGCCACGCCACGAGGGCGCGCTAACAGCTCGACGCTAGGGACTAAGGTGTGATCGCACCATCGGAGCGAATACCTAAGCGCTAGGTGGAAACACCTATATCCGGCGCCCGCTGAGCAGAACCGCCTCGCCCGCGCGCAAATGCCGGAAGGCGATCCCTCTCACACTGGCTCCCCATTGGGGCTTCGCCGACATTGCATGTCGGAGTCATGCTTCACCACCGATCGCCCGGCGCACGGCTGATCGCAGTCGACGATCCGAGAACGGGCGTTCGAGGAAATCGGACGCCCCCGCGCGTACAAGTTCAACCGCCGTCACGAGATCGGAACTGCGTCCGATGACCACGACAGCAAGCGCAAGATCACGGCGAAGGATCTCTTTGATCAGTCCCCGCACTCCCATGCCCTCAAGATCGACGAGGGCGATCACGCATCCGGGCGCCATTGTGCCGGGATGGCATAGAAATTGCTCCGCACTTTCGTAACACTCCAGGGTCACGGGTTCGCTCGCCAGCGCGACCAGGATTTGGCTGCGCTCGGCAGGTAACGGATCGACAATGTAAACTGTCTCGCCCATGATTCTCGTTTGGCTGTACAAACGATTGCTTCCGAGGTGACGCTCGGCCGCTGTTTGCTGCTGGGCCGGTTTCGACAGATGAGCCGTTGAAAGTGGGCGTTGCCGGGGCGCTGGGCAATATGTGCAAGTACGTATGTGCTTGCGTGCCCGCGAGGCCGTCGGCGACACTCCTGCTGGTGGAAAGAACGAAACGCGTATAACGTTGCGACCAGACCGCGCGGCGACGTCGGTCGGCTTGCCAATGAGAGCTATGGGGGTGTCGTGACCTTCCTATGGCGGTTGGTCATTTTGATGATCGCGCGTCCATGGTCTGCCATTTCGGCAACTGCGGAGCCGTTGCCGCGGTCGGTGCTGATCCTTGATCAGGCCTGTTCAGGCGCTCCATTTACCACCGCTCCGATTGCCGCCTTTCGATCGAGGCTGCGGGCCGCCGCCACGGCCCTCGGCTCCATCAACCATTGGAGAGAATGCAATGCTGTCATCATTTTCTCAGTTTTTTTCGGAACAGACCTACATTCCTCACGGGGTGTGTTTACTCTGGCAACCCGGGTTGCTTTGGTTGCACGTCCTCTCTGATGCCGTCATAGCAATCGCGTATTATACGATCCCCTTGGTGTTGATCTATTTTGTGTCGAGACGCCACGACCTGGAATTTCGCGGAATATTCATTCTCACCGGCGTTTTCATTCTGGCGTGCGGGACCACTCACATCATGGGGGTGGTGACACTGTGGTATCCGGCTTATTGGATCGACGGCACGATCAAGCTGGCCACCGCTTTGGTCTCGATTTGCACCGCCTTCGCGATGTGGCAGGCGATGCCCTTGGCACTCGCGCTGCCGAGCACCGAACAGCTGGAGAGGGCGAACGGTTTGCTCGAGCACGAGATCGGCGAGCGGCACCGCGCCGAGGCGGCGCTTCGGGACGCGAACGGCGAACTCGAGCGCCGGGTCACCGCGCGTACGGCCGAGCTTGAGGCGGAAGGCCGGGCCCGTAAGCGCGCGCAGGACGAGATCGAACGGGCTCTCGCCTTCGAGAGATTGCTGGCAGAGATTTCCACGTCTCTGCTGGGAACGCTGCAGCGCGATATCAATGGCGCGATCCGGACGGCGCTGCAGACCATCGCCGAATTTCTCGGAGCGGAGCGGGCCGCTCTTTGGAGGCTGGGCACCGGCGGAACGCAATTCGAGCCCACGCACACATGGGTTGCAAACGGCATCGTGTCGCTTCGGCCTCTGGCCGTTGATGAGCGACTTCCTTGGATCGTCGCAAGGATCGCGCAGGGTGATATCGTCAGTCTGCCCAAAGTTGACGGAACACTGGCCGAATTCACACCCCAGAAGCGGACCTTGCGCCAAATGGGAGCTCAATCGCTTCTGATGGTACCCCTCGCACTCGACGACGCAACAATAGGGGCGGTTTCACTGGACATCGTCAGCGTGGCGCGTGCTTGGCCCGAGGCGCTGCTCTCGAGATTGCGACTGATCGGTGAGATATTCGGCAGCTTGCTGGTGCGCCAGCGAGCGGCGGAGCAAGTCGGCGAAGCGAAGTTCGAGACAGGGCAGTTCCGTGAGCGCCTCGCGCATCTGGTTCGTGTTCGCACCGCCGGCGAGATGTCCGTGGCGATCGCGCACGAGATCAGCCAGCCCCTCGTCGCCATCAAGAACTATGCGCTCGCGGCGCGACGACGGCTACCGACGGGCAACGCCTCGGAAACAGCGAAGGTCGAGAAGTTGATGGACAAGATCAGCGCGCAAGCATCTCGTGCGGGCGAAGTCATCCATTCCTTGCGGGCCATGGTCAAAATGCACCAATCCGAGGCGACCATGGTCGAAGTCGGCCAGCTGGTAGCGAGTACCTTGCGGCTAGTGGAAATGGAGAAACGCATCGCGGATATCCGGCTCGAAGTCGCGGCTGAACCGGACCTGTCGCCGGTCTTCGCCGACGCCATACAAATCCAGCAAGTCGTATTGAACCTGGCACATAACGCAATCGAGGCGATGGAGGCCGCCGGCATGACCGACGGTGTGCTCAAGGTCGGGGTCGTGGGCACTACCGAAAACGAGGTCCTCGTGAGTGTAGCCGACTCGGGCCCCGGCATCGCCGCGGACGACTTGGAACACATATTCGACTCGTTTTACTCCACCAAGCCCCAGGGGTTGGGGGTCGGGCTCTCAATCTCGCGTTCGATCGTCGAAGCGCATGGGGGGCGCCTGTCGCTCGCCTCGAATGCGAGCAGCGGAAGCGTGTTTCAATTCACGCTGCCTATTGCGAACGAAGGAGGCTGACGGCGTGTCCGAGCCTACTGTATTCATTGTCGACGACGACGAGGCGGTTTTGGACTCGATCGCGGAATTGGTGAGCTCGGTCGGCTTGCGCGTTGCCACCTTTCGTTCCGCGCAGGAGTTCCGCACCAGCTTTGACCCGGAGCAGCCAGGTTGCCTCGTTCTCGACGTCCGGATGGCGCATATGAGCGGTCTTGAGCTACAACATGAGTTGAACGCGATCGGTGCGCGCATCCCCATCGTGTTCATCAGCGGCCACGCCGACATTCAAGTGGCCATCAAGACGATCAAGGCAGGAGCCGTCGATTTCGTTCAAAAGCCCTATCGTGAGCAACAATTGCTCGACAGCATCAACGATGCGCTGCGGCGCGATGCCGTCGACCGGCACGGCGCCTACACCCGCGATGGGCTCGCGGCACGTCTGGCAACGCTGACGCAACGCGAGCGCGAGGTGATGGATCAGGTCGTGAAAGGGCTCTCCAGCAAGTCGATCGCCAGAGCGCTCGACATCAGCTATCGCACCGTTGAGCTGCATCGCAGCCACATCCTGGACAAGCTGGGGGTGCACTCGGTCGCGGAGCTGATCCGCCTCGTCTTCGAACGGGACGCCCCTTAGCGACGCGATCGAAGGAGTAGGGGCCTTGCGCCCGACGCGCACGGGTAGGCGACCCACGATCTGATGCTCGAGGACAGCAAACGAGCCTACGCACCGCGCAGACTGCGCCAGGACGCCCCGGCAGATACGTACATCCACATATTGCCCAATGCCCGAGCAGCGAACATTCTAGGGTGGCAAGACAGGGCCGATAGCGTCTCGCGACGCTGATCAATTGCAGGGCTCATGGGCGAAATGATTGACGTCATCGATCCGGCACTCGCCGCTCGCCCGCGGCACGTATCTTGACCACGAGCGACCAGACACATGCTGGGCTTGCCCCTTGGACGCGGCCACTGCGATTCCATCTGAGCGTCATTGTCGTCATGCTGCTCATTGCGACTTCGGCGGTTCTCATCGGGTTGAATTTCTATCAAGGACGGCGAGTGGCTCTTGCTTCCGCGAGCCAGGAAATGCGGATCTTTTCCGAGCGCATTGTCGATCGTTATCGGATCGTCTTTGGCAGCGCGGCGCTGGCGGTCGAGGTCGCAAGCAGCAGCGAAGTCGTGCGACGCCCCGAGACGGAAGACCAAGCGACCCTTGGACGCTTCCTGCAGCGGCTCCTGCGCAGCTCCGAATATATCGATGGCGCTTATGTCGGATACCCCACTGGCGCCTTCGTGCATGTCGTCAACGTCAAGAAGAATCCACTTTGGCGAGCCGCTCTCTTGGGGCCCGACGACGCCGCATTTGCGACGCGGATCATTGCGATCGATGATCAGGGGCGGCGCACATCGCGTTGGGAATTCATCGATGCCGACGGTCGCTGGCTGGCGAGCACCGATCCGCAGCCTGCGAATTATGATCCGCGCACACGGCCCTGGTATCTATCCGCGGTGCAACAAGCCTCGCTGGTCTCGACCGCTCCCTACCACATGGCGACGACCGACGAGCTTGGAATCACCCTTGCGCGACGTCATTCCGCTTATGGCACGATCGTCATGGGGGCCGACGTCCTGCTGGGGACCATAGACGCGTTCCTTTCCACGCAGTTGATCACGCCCAGTTCGAGGGTCTTCGTCTTCGATGCATCGAGCCGCCTGATCGCCAGATCAGACCAAATTTCCGCGATCGAGGCTCAATGCACCGAGAACTGCCCGCCCTTTCAGAGCGAATCGGGCCGCCTCATCGACCGCGCCAGGGCTGTGATCGCCGGCATCGAACGCGGCGGGAGCGGAACCTGGACGCTTCCCGTCAATGGCCGCGACTACCTGCTCGTCATCTTGTCGATATCGTCGACACCTTTGCTCGAGGGAGGGCACATCGCTTCGATCGCACCGGTCTCCGACCTCACGGCCGCGAGCGAGCGGCTCCTCGAGCAGGGGCTGATGCTTTCTGCGGTCGTCCTCGCGATCGGCGTATTGTGCGCCTTCCTGGTCGCGAGCCGGATGAGCCGCTCACTCGGCGCAATCACCGCTCAGGCCCATGGGCTGAGACGCTTCGAGCTCGGGGCAACCGAGCGGGTCAGGTCTCGAATCGCTGAGATATCGCAGCTCGGAGCGGCGGTGAGCGCCGCGCGTGAAACGATTTCCACCTTTGGCCTCTACGTGCCGAAGGAGCTCGTGCGGCGCATCATCGGATCGCGCGAGTTCACCGGCCGCACTGGGAAGCGGCAGAACGTGACGGCGCTGTTCAGCGACATCATGGATTTCACGACGGTCTGCGAACGGCACTCGGCCGAAGACGTGGTGTCGATGCTCTCTGATTATTTCGACCTCTTCAGCGAGATCGTTCAACGCCGCCGCGGCGTCATCATCCAGTTTTCGGGCGATGCCGTCTTTGCCCTTTGGAACGCGCCGCAACCGGATGATTTGCATATCGACCGCGCTTGTCTCTGCGCCTTGGAGCTGAAAGCGCGGATCGATGACTTCAATGCGAACCAAAGAAGACGCGGCGCTCCCGAATTTGGCACGCGCTTCGGCATTCATACCGGCGCCGTGGTTGTCGGCAGCGTCGGCGCCAAGGATCGTTTTCAATATACGGCGATGGGCGATGCGGTGAACGTCGCCTCTCGGCTCGAAGGCCTCAACAAGGAATTCAAAACGACGATCCTGGTTAGCGCCGCCGTAGCCGGCGGAGCAAGATCCAGCTTTCGCTTCCGGCCGCTCGGTGCCGTCCATGTAAAAGGGCGAGAGGAGGAAGTTGACGCCTTTGAGCTTTGCGACGCGCGCGAAAATGAAGGCTTCGCTGGAGTTGGCAGAATTGTAGAGCAGCTCTCGTAGCGCTGAACCTGACGATCGGCGAGGACGCCGCCGCCCCGAAAGGGCAGCGGCGCCCAGTCACATGAGTGCGCTAGCGGGCCAGCCTACATGTGTTCGTGCTCGCACTTGTGGCGCTGCGTCCGGTTGCGGAAATGATGGCAAGCCTTCCTCGCGGCGGCGCTGACCGCGCTCAAGACGATCAAGCTGTCGTCTGCCTTGGTGACCACCGCGCCAATACTCATCGCGTGGGTCTTCGTCGAAGCGGGAATCGCCACGAACAAAGCGAGCGCAAGGAATGTCGGCAAAATGATCCACGGTCTCATAGTTTGCCTCCCTGATTTCCGGCGTCCATGCGACGCTCGGGTGAAGTGAGAATAGCCTCCCTTTGTTACGGTTGGCAATCGAGATGCAGGCGGCACAAACGCTAGGAGGGCGCAAGCTAAGAGTCGCAGCCGTCTTATCTAAGCAGAACACGCAATCCGGTACGCGGTGCCGAAGCGATACGTACTTCCACATATTGCCCAATGCCCGAGCAGCGGACAATCTAGCGGACAAGGTAACGTGTGATAGCGTCTCGAGACTTTGAACGATTGCGATCCCGCTCGCAAAGGGATCGATGGTCCAGAGTGGGAGCATTCTATGCGTGGAACAGCCGCTGCTCTGAGCCTGAGCCTTCTTATCGGGGCAATGAGCGTTCCTGCTTCCGTCGCGCAGACAGCCTCGCAGCCCGTCAGCGAGCAGGAGGCTCATGCCATCGGAGTCGATGCTTACCTCTACTTTTATTCGCTCGTCACGATGGACCTGACGCGGAAGCAGTTGACAAACGTCGAGCCTGGCAAAGCTGCGCTGGGTGGCCCAATGAACATGTTCATTAATGTGCCAACCTTTCCACCCGCCGACTTCAAGGCGGTGGTTCGACCCAACTTCGACACCCTGTATTCCAGCGCGTTTCTTGATCTGACGAACGAGCCGGTGATCGTTTCCGTTCCAGACACTGGAGGGCGCTATTATCTTCTGCCGATGCTCGACATGTGGACGGACGTTTTCGCTTCACCCGGCTGGCGCACGACGGGGACGCAGGCAGGAAATTTCCTCGTTGCGCCGCCCGGATGGAGACCGGACCTTCGCGACCGGTTTATCGATGAGTTCAAGCTCCCGAAAGACACAAGGCGCATCGACGCGCCTACGCCCTATGTGTGGATCATCGGTCGAACCAAGACCGACGGTCCGCCGGACTACGATGCGGTTCACAAAATTCAGGCGGGCTATAAGGTCACTTTGCTCTCCGAATGGGGCAAGACACCCAAGCCGCTCGAGGTGAAGATCGATCCGCTGGTCGACATGAAGACGCCGCCGAAGACCCAGGTCGATACGATGCCGGCCGGCCGTTTCTTCGCTTACGCCGCAGACCTTATGAAGCTCCACCCGCCCCACATCACCGATGAGCCGATCATTGCCCAAATGAAGCGAATCGGCATCGAGCCGGGCAAGAGCTTCGATATCGACAAGCTCGAGTCGGCTATGCGGAATGGCCTGATGAGTGCGCCGGCAGATGCCCAGAAGCTGATGGAATGGAAGGTCGCCACACTCGCTCGGGTCGTGAACTCCTGGTCCATGAACACCGACACGATGGGCGTCTACGGCAACTATTATCTGAAGCGCGCCCTGATCACGCAATTTGGCCTCGGTGCCAATCTGCCCGAGGACGCGATTTACCCTCTCAATCTCGGCGACGAAGCTGGCAAGCCGCTCGATGGTGCGAACAAATACACCCTCCACTTCGAGAAGGGGGCCATACCGCCCGTCAACGCGTTCTGGTCCGTCACTCTCTACGACGCGGAAGGCTTTCAGGTCGGGAACCCGCTCGACCGTTTCGCCGTGAGCAGCTGGATGCCATTCAAATACAACCTCGACGGTTCACTCGATCTCTACTTTCAAAACGAGAGTCCTGGTAAGGATAACGAGGCAAACTGGCTGCCCGCGCCGAAAGGAGTGTTCAATCTGACCATGCGGCTCTACGGTCCCAAGTCGGAGGCGCTCACGGGGAAATGGAACCCGCCACCGGTGACGAGGGTTCAGGCGAAACCCCTGCTGATCGCCCAGTAAAATTTGCGTCGAACCTTGGTGCGAGGGGCAGGAGGAGCAGCAATTTTTGTGCGGCACGGCGCAAAGAGGGACTTGTTGTGAAAAAAGGAGCTTGGGGGCGTGAGCGTATGCGTGCCCCTTGCGTCCAAAAGATCGCGGAGATGGCGAATGACGGCTCCCGAATTTGACGCAAGGCAGAAGCTGTCTGAGCCGGAGCGGCCGGCTGGTTGGCTGAAGCTTTGCGGTGTAGTGCTGGCGAGCCTCGCGCTGTCGGCGCAAGCCCACGCGGCAGATCTTCCCGCGCAGCGCCCGCAAAGCCCTGAGCCGCTTCCGGTTGTGGACCAGGGGCTGGTGTTCACCGCGACGCTGTATGGCTGGGCCTCAGGGATCAGCGGTCGTGTGCGGACTCTGCCGCCCTTGCCGGCCGTGAAGATCGACATCACCTTCGACAAAGTGCTGCAAAACTTCAACGGCGCCGCGATGGGCGCGGCCGAGCTGAGGAGCGGGCGCTTCCTCCTCCTCACCGACCTCATCTTCGCCAAGATTGCGCCGAGCCATGAATTCCCAGCCGTCGGCTCCGGGCTCGGCGTCAAGCTCGACAGCACGACCCTCACCGGGCTCGCAGCTGCCGGCTATCGTGTCATCGACGACCCTCGCTTCATCATCGACGGTTTCGCGGGCGTCAGGGGATTCTATGCCGACAATGTGCTGAAGCTCGACCGCGGCGCTCTGCCGTCCATCTCCTACGGCAAAAGCGAAGCCTGGGCCGATCTCGCGGTGGGTGCAAGATTGCGGTTCAACTTCAGCGAGAATTGGTATGCCTCGGCGATCGGCTTTGGTGGCGGTGCCGGCGCCCGGGACTTTTTCTGGGACCTGTTCGGCGGCGTCGGCTATGCCTTCAACGACCGCTATGCGGCCTTCGCCGGCTATCGAGTGCTGAAGGTCGACTATGCGAAGGGCAATTTCCTCTACAACGTGGTTCAGCACGGGCCCGTCATGGGTCTTAATATCCGCTTCTGATGCCGCTCCATGGGCTCAGCCAAAGATCGATGGCTTTGGCCTTCGCGCCAAGATCGCCAACGGTGAACGCGATGCGCAACCGGCGCCGTCTGGACCTGATCAGGATTGGTGCGGCGAGCGCGATCCCGGAAGTCCTCCATGATTTGGGCGCGGATGCGCAATCTGTTCTCAGCGCGGCGGGGTTGGATACCGAGATCTTTGCCGATCCTGACAATGTAATCCCTTTCGCAGCGCTCGAGCGTCTGGCGCTGGCCTGTGTTGCCGCCACTGGATGCGAGCATTTCGGCCTGCTGGTCGGTCAAAAGGGTTCGGCTTCCACGCTTGGGCTCGTCGGCTTGCTTGCGGAGAATTCGCCCGACGTGCGCACCGCGCTCGATAATCTGGTCCGCCACCTCCACATCCACGACGGTCGCGGCGTCCCGATCTTGAACGTAGCCGACGGTACAGCCTCCCTCGGCTATACGATCTTCGAAAGCTCGATGCCTGGCGTCCAGCAGATCATCGACGGCGCGGTGGCGTTGGACTTCAAGATCATGCGGGGCCTTTGCGGCGGATCTTGGCGGCCGATCGAAGTCTCGTTGCCCCGCGCCAAGCCCCGGGATCCGAGGCCCTTCCAAAATTTCTTCGAAGCGCCCGTGCGATTTGGAGCGGAGCACGGCGCGCTGACCTTCACCATCGATTGGCTCGCGCATCGTATAGCCGGGGCCAATCCATTGATCCGCAAGCTGATCGAGGATCGTATCGGCGAGCTCGACATCAAGGTCGGCGAGGAATTCGGCGTGCAGCTCCGCCGTCTCCTGCGGACGCTGGTTCTGTCGCGGCGATGCTCCTTGGATACGGTTGCGAAGCTATTCAACATTGAGGCTCGCACGCTTGCCCGACGCCTGGAGGAGGAAAAGATCGAATTCCGCAGCGTTGTCGCGGAAGTTCGCTATCAGATCGCTCGGCATCTGCTCGCCGACACATCGCTGACGGTGTCGCAGGTTGCCGCCGTGCTCGACTATTCCGAGCTGAGTGCCTTCACGCGGGCCTTCCGCCGCTGGTCCGGCACAACCCCGATGGATTGGAGAAACGCCGCGAGCCGGCATCAATCGCAACAGTGAATTCGATACATGAGCGCTTTGGCAATCGGCGGCATCGTGTTGGCCTGCGTCTTTGGAGGCGCTTTGTTCGGCATGTTTCTGCCAGCTCTTCTGCCGACTGATCATTTGAGTGCCAACTCCAAGGACGTCGTGAAGGTGGCGACAGCCATGATCGCCACGCTGGCAGCCTTGGTCATCGGGTTGCTGATTGCCTCCGCCAAGAATTCCTTCGACGCGAAGGACAGCCAATTCAAGCACATGGCGGCTCATGTCATTCTGCTTGATCGTGTGATGGCTCAATATGGACCGGAAACGCGCGAAGCTCGCGATCTGCTGCGTCAGATGGTCATAACGCGGCTCCACCAGATCTGGCCGGACGAAAAGGACGGGACAGTTGAAGCAGGCGCTCTCGGCGAGGGCGGTGGAGTCGAGACCATTCAGGTTGCCCTGCGGGGCCTTGCTCCACAGAACGATAACCAGCGTTCGCTCCAGGCGAGTGCATTGCAGATCAGCGGCGATATCGCAGAAGCGCGGTGGTTGCTGCTTCAAGAGATTCGGGGCAGCATCCAATGGCCGTTCCTGGCCGTGCTCGTGTTCTGGCTTGCGGTCATTTTCATGAGCTTCGGACTCTCCGCTCCCCGCAACACGACGGTGATCATTGCCTTGCTCGTGAGCGCCTTGTCGGTTGCGGGCTCGATCTTTCTCATCGTGCAAATGGATCAGCCCTATGGCGGGTTGATCCGGATCTCCAGCGCTCCGCTCCACCTTGCTTTGGACGAACTCGGGAAGCCGTGAAGTGGCGCAAGGACAACGCCTGCCACCTACGGTGCCGGAGCGGGGGCGGCCCGGCTCCGTTTGGCGTTGCGGTTTCGCCAGTCTGCGGGTGAGCCGCCCGACCAGCGCTGGAAGGCGCGCGTGAAGGCGCTCGGGCAGGAATAGTCGAGGCGTGCGGCGATCTCGGCGAGGGTAACCGAAGGTTCCGCGAGCATGAGGCGAGCGAGCTCGTAGCGGACCTCGCCGGCAATCTTGCGAAATTCGAGCCCTTCCTCGGCGAGGCGCCGGTCGAAAGTGGTTGGGCTCATATTGAAGAGATGTGCCGCGGCCTCTGCCGAGCAACGATGCGTCAGGACCAGCGTCCGCACGATGGGCCGAAGTCGCAAGGCGAGGCCTTCTGCTCTCCCATGCTGCAATTCCATGATTCGCGCCTGCAACAATTCGTGGATGATGGGATTGCGATACGGAGGGACCTGGGTGAGCCAGTGATCCGGAAATGCGAGCGCCGCAGTATCCGCCCCAAAACGCAGCGGCGCCTGAAAGAATGTGACGAACGGCGTATCGTCCGCGGGCCGTCGTCGTGGCAACAGCACCTCGGTCGGGCTCCAGGACTCGCCGCAAAGGCCGCGCATGATATTGAACGCCGTCGCGATGACGGCATCGCTGATCTGGTCGGCGCTCTCGACGGATTCATTGATGGCGTAGGACAGCACGGCCGTTCCGCCGGCCACATTCAGATTTGCGGTCATCCCGGCTTGATAGAGGCTCCGGTGGTTCACCATGGTCTCGAGCGCGATGCCGACAAACCTGCAGTGCTGAGCGAGCAAACCGACGATCCCCAGCGACGACGCCTCGCTCCTTTGGCCCACCAGCAAGCCCAAATGCGCGCATCGCGTTGTCGCAACGCCGATGGTCAGCAAGCGACCGAGCGCCGCGAAGGGAAGCATGTTTTCGGGATCGGCAAAAATCTCGGCCGCGACCCCCGCCGCAGACATGATCGAGTTGGGATCCGCCCGCAGGTCATGGAGGATATCCGGGAGGGCGAGCACTGTTCCGACCCGAAGGACACCAGGTAGTTGACGACCGTATTGAATTCTCGTCAAAGACCCACCCCGCGTTTTGCCAAGCGCAGTTTTGCCAGGTGCAAAGACACGATGCCGGCCCCGGAATTCGAGTCCTCGGCGACGGCAGCATCGCATCAAATCTGCAACAGTCACCTGAAAAGTTTGGTGATGACGAGAAATGTCAATTTTGCCTTGATCCAGGTCAACCTGCAGGAGCCGATAGTAGGCTAGCGTGAATTCGGAGACATCGAAAAGGGCGCCGATACAAAGTGCGTTCGTCCATCTCAGTCGACTTAGTATCTAGAGCGAGGGCGCGATATGTTGAAGCTGGTTTTGAGTACGACGGCGCTGACGATGCTTCTGAGCGTCGGTGGAGCTTTTGCTGCTGACCTGCCGACGAGCAAAGGTCCTCCAATAGCACCTGTCTATATCCCGCCGCCCTTCACCTGGACCGGCTTCTATGTGGGCGTGAACGCAGGCGGTGCATGGGCGAACGGCAACCGCAACAATAACGGTCTCTTCCCGTTTGTCGGAGCCGTCCCGGTCGGAACTTTCGTCCCCGCCGTGGCGAGCCGCAATGGCGGCAATAACAGCGGCTTCATCGGTGGTGTCCAGGCTGGTTACAACTACCAATTCAGCCCAGGCCAGGGCTTCGTGCTGGGCGTCGAGACGGACATCGACTGGGCCGATATCGGCCGCAACAAGAACAATAGCGTGCCCTTCGGCGCATTCACGCTGCCGACGGTATTCCCGGGCACGGTCTTCACGGCGTCCGGCCTCGGCGCTGCTACACGCAGCAACAACAACCAATATCTCGGCACCGTGCGCCTGCGCGCCGGCTATGCCTGGGATCGCTTCCTGCTCTTTGCGACAGGCGGCCTCGCTTATGGCGGCGTCAACAACAACGGCAACGGCTTTGGTGCGGGCCTCATCGCGACCACGGCTCCCGGATCCATCATTCCGGGCACCGCCACGATCGCTACGGTGCCCACCAATACCTTCATTGGCGGCGCCACCACCCGCAGCTCGAGCACGAAAGCCGGCTGGACCCTTGGTGTCGGCGGGGAATATGCCTTCACCAACAATTGGACCGTGAAGGCCGAATATCTCTACGCCAATTTCGGCAGCAACAGAAACGCCCCCGGCCTCGTCCTTCCGGGTGTCGCGTCGGCATTCAACAACAGAAGCCGGTCCGTCGACGTCAACATCGTCCGCGTCGGCGTGAATTACAAATTCTGGTAAGCGCCGGGCTTTCATAAAACTATTTTGATCGAGCGGCGGGCCAAGCGCCCGCCGTTCCGTTGCCGATCACAATTAGGACTGGTCTCACTTCGGTCTCCGAGCGCGCAGGGCTGCGCTGTGAGACCAGCTACAGCCAGCGGCGCACGCGGGCCTTGTAATCGCGGTAGGCGTCGCCGAACCGCCGTTCCAGATACGCCTCCTCGCGCACGACGACGCCGTAGCGGATCGTAATGACCAGAGGCAGCGTGAGGATCAGGGCCCACGGGCTGCGCGCGGCTATGCCGATGCCGCCATAGACGAGAAACAGGCCGAGATAGATGGGATTGCGGCTCCAGCCGTGAATGCCGGTCGTGACCAGCGCGCGGGTGGGCTCGTTCGTGGGCACTGGCGTCGCCGCCCGAGAGAAGTCGCGAATACCTGCGGCTGCGAGCGCAAGACCGATGAGGATGAAGGAGCCAGCGACCGTCCAGTGGACCGGGTCGCCCCCCGGAACGGTGAACGGGAAAGACAACAGGCGATCCGAGGCGAAGCCGAGCAGAAGAGCGGCGAGAAAGAGAAGTGGCGGTCGCGCAATGACGCCCGCGGTTGCGGTGTCGTTCACCTGTGGTCCAACCGGGTCCATGCCCATGCCTGCTCCCGCAGATGCTGGAAGACGCAGCCGAGATTGCCCTCAAACGACAACCAGGGTGTCATTATGCGAGTTGACAATGAGGGTGTCAACTAGGAAACTGGCGCAGCCAATGGGATGGAAGGCGATGGCCTCGGTGCGACAGAGGAAAGGGGCACGCCCAATCGTCGACAGCAAGGGCGAGGCGATCGCCGAGCTGATGCTCGAAGTGGCTCAGTTCTTCTTCAGGATACGGGCCGTCGGTCAGAAAACAGGGTTCATCACCAACTGGGGCGGCGGCGCGTTTGGCTTCATGCGGAGCCTCGCGCTGCTTGGTCCGCTGACCGTGCCGCAGATCGCGCAGATGCGGCCGACCAGCCGCCAGCGCATGCAGCGGCTGGCGGACGAGCTTGCGGCCGAGGGGCTCGTGGAATTCATCGACAATCCCAAACACCGGCGCTCGAAGCTGGTGCAGCTTACGCCAAAGGGCGACACACGCTACCGCGAGTTGAACGCGCGCTTCCTGGCGATCGCATCGACCCTGGGTGTCGGCCTCAGCGAAGGAGACGTCGGCAGGACCAGGGAGGTCGTGCAGCGCCTGAGCGATGAGGTGAAAGGGCGTTCGGAGCGGCCGTCGTAATGTGTGACGCCATCCGCGTCAGGCGAGGCGAAGGACGATAAGCCAATCGCCGGAGGCCGGGAATCCCGCTGAAGGTAGATGTGCGACCCGGCAAAGCACTTAGCTCGGATCTATGACCAGGCAGAGGCCTGGCGCTCCCAAGGGGACTCGAACCCCTGTTTTCGCCGTGAGAGGGCGACGTCCTGGACCGCTAGACGATGGGAGCGAAGCGCGAGGAGCCTCTATAGTCTGCGAACGGCCAGGCTTCAAGGCTCGAATTTCAGGCCGTCGAATGACCGGCTCGAATTGCGCTGAGGGCGCCTCGAGGGGGCCTCGCGGCGTGGCGGAGGCGCCTGGTTTGCGTTCCGGCGCGACCTCTTCGGCGGCCGTCTGCCACCTGTTTTTCGCCTGTATTATCAGGCGAGCCGCTTCTCTCCCCCGGCGCATAACGCGACCGGTGGCTTGGGTCTTGGCGGAATGTGCCGCCCATCACCCCCGCGGCGGGCCGGCGAGCAGCGCAGGGCCGGCCTGCGGGGGCTCGAGGGCCTCGCTCTCGCGCGCCAGCAGGCGGCTTTCGGCGAGCTCGCCTGCCTCCTCCAGGATCGGGTAGCCGACCGAGGTGAGATGGCTGTTGATGCGCTTCAGGTCGCGGATGATGTCGAGATGGATGGCGCTCGAGGTGATCGATTCCGGGCGCCCGTCGCGCAGTCGCGCATAATGGCGATCGGAGGTCTCGCGCTCGGCCGCCCGCATCGCGGCCTTCTCGGCGATCAGCCGGCGGGCGAGCGTCACGTCCCGCGTGGCGAAGACGTTGAGCGCGAGCCGCAGATTATCCATCACCAGCGAGTGGAATGTCTTGATCTCCTCCAGGCCCTCGCTCGAGAAGGAGTAGTTGTTCTTGATCTTCTTGGCGGCGAGCTCCATCAGGTTCTTGTCGATGATGTCGCCGATATGCTCGAGATTGGTGGTGAAGCTCAAGATCTCCTGGAAACGGCGGCTCTCCTCTTCGCTGAGGCCTGAGCGCGAGACATCGACCAGATAAAGCTTGATCGCCTCGTGCAGGCGGTCGACGCCGTTATCGGCCTTCTCCACCTCACGCATCAGCTTGACGTCGGAGGTCTCGAAGACGGTGAGCGACTGGCGCAGCATGTCGCTGACCCGGTCGCCCATGTTCAGCGTCTCGCGCATGGCGCAGGCGAGCGCCTCGGAGGCGTTGTCGACGACGTTCGGATCGAGATGCCGCGGCTTCGACAGATCCTCGGGCTTGCGCGGGTCCGGCACGATGCGCTCGCATAATTTGGCGAAGGAATCGGTCAAGAGCAGCGACAAAGCCGCCGCCACCACATTGAAGGCGAGATGAAAATCGATCATCGTCCGGCCGGGATCGATGCCGGTTGCCTCGAACAGGCGCGCCAGCGGCGAAAGGAAGGGCATGAAGACGAGCACGGCCAGGCCGCGCATCAGCAGGTTGCCGAGCGGCACGCGCCGCGCCGCGGGCGGGGAGCCGGACAGGTCGAGGAAGGGCGCGATGGCACCGCCGAGATTGGCCCCCAGCACCAGCGCCAGCCCCGCCTGCGTCGGCACGATGCCGGTCGCGGCGAGCAGCTTCACGAACAGCACGATCGACAGGCTCGAATGCGCGAACCAGGTCAGAATGGCGGCCGCGACCAAGGCCGGCATGGGCTCGCTGGCGATGGCGCCGACCACAGTGCCGAAGGTCGGGGAGGCCTTCAGCGGGCCGATGGTCGAGGTCATGAGGTCGAGCGCGAGCAGCATCAGGCCAAGCCCGGTCAGGCTGCGCGCCACGCCGCGCGGCCGCTCGGCGCTGCTGCTCATGAACAAGATGACGCCAGCGGCGACCAGGACCGACCACAGCCAGAGCACGTCGAAGGAGAAGATCTGCGCCGCGAGCGCGGTCCCCACATTGGCGCCGAGCATCACCGCCAGCGCGGCCGAGAGCCCGATCATGCCGCGCCCGCAAAAGGAGCCGAGCAGCAGCGCCGTCGCGGTCGAGCTCTGCACCAGCACCGTCACCACGAGGCCGCTCGCGAAGGCATATAAGCGGTTGCTGGTGAAGGCGGCGAGCAGACGTCGCAAGGCTCCGCCGAGCGTGCGCGTCACTCCGGTGCGCACCATGCGTACGCCCCAGAGCAGCAGCGTCACGCTGCCGAGCAGGATGGTGAATAGCTCTGTCCCTTGCATGGGCCGCAATCTCCGGAAGCGACCCCGCCAGCAATCCTCATATGGGCCCTGGTTCGCGGGGACGCGACTCTTTATGTGACAAGTTTATGACTAGTTTCGTTCGGGGCGCCTGTCGAGCCTGTCCGTCCCCGATAGGAGGTGCGGCCATCCTGCGCCGAACCAGGACCAATAAGGAGGAATCGACCTTCATGGCAATGCCACCCGTCCGGGACGAACCCGGCCCGCCCCCTCAGCCCCCGCTGGCGCTCGCCGATCTGCGGCGCGAGATCGACCGCATCGACGAAACGATGCACCGCCTGCTGATGGAGCGCGGCGCCATCATCGCGACCCTGATCCAGGTGAAGAAATCCGACGAGACGGGCTCGGCCTTCCGTCCCGGCCGCGAAGCCGACATGATGCGGCGCTTGGCGGCGCGCCATGGCGGCCTCCTGCCCCTCGACACGGCCGAGGGCATCTGGCGGGTCATCATCGGCACCTTCACCTATGTGCAGAAGGCCTATTCGGTGCATGCCGACATCTCCGGCGGCGACGCCCCGATGCGGGATTCGGCGCGCTTCCATTTCGGCTTCACGGTCCCCTACCTGACCCATGACAGCGCCGCCGAGGTGATCGCGGCAGTCGCAGCCTCTGCCGGCGATCTCGGCATGTTCCGCGCCGATCAGGGGGCGCAGGCCGGCGCCTGGTGGACGGCGCTCGTCGAGCCCGCGGCGCCCAAGATCATCGCCCGCCTGCCCTTCATCGAGCGCCCCGGTCATCCGGCCGGCACGCCGGTCTATGTCGTGGCGAAGCCGCTCGCCGAGGCGGCAGCGCGCGAACGCGTGCTTATCTCGGTGGCGCTGGAGCGCTGGCATGCCGGTGTGCCCGCGAGCCTCGCGGGGCTTGGCGCGGCCATCATCTCGAGCGCCGCCGCCGAGAACGGGCTGAGCCTCCTGGTCGAAGGGCCGGGCGATCTCGCTGCGGCGCGCCTTCTCTCGGCGCTCTCGGCCGTCGGCACATCGGTCGTCGGGGCAAGCGAGGTGGGCTCGCATGCGGAACGCTTCACCTTCGCGGTCTGAGCGCTTCGCCTGAGCAGGGCGCCAGCACCCACCTCTCCCCGCTGCGCAGAGGAGGGTTGCGCCCCGGCGTGTCCTCCGTCAGTGAAAGTCGATAGATTGCCGGCCCGAAGCCGATTGCCCGATCCACCCCCCCGCGAGCCCAAGCATCCCATGTCCCTGAACGCCACGTCGCCCATCGCCATTTCCGATATCGAAGCCGCCGCGAGGCGCCTCGACGGCCAGATCGTGCGCACGCCGCTCCTCGAAAGCGCGGCGCTGAACGCGCTCGCCGGCTGCCGCCTCCTGGTGAAGGCCGAGTCGCTGCAACGGACCGGTGCCTTCAAGATCAGGGGGGCGCTGAACAAGATGATGTCGCTGCCGCCGGAGGTGCGTGCCAAGGGTGTCGTCGCCTCATCCTCGGGCAATCACGGCAACGCGCTGGCGGCGGCCGCCAAGATGTTCGGGATCGCCGCCAAGATCGTCATGCCGGCCGATGCACCGGCGATGAAGATCGACAACACCAGGCGCAACGGCGCCGAGATCATCCTCTACGACCGGACGCGCGAGGACCGTTTCGCCATCGTCGAGAAGCTGTCGCGCGACACCGGCATGACCAATGTGCCGCCCTATGACGATGTCGACGTCATGTCGGGCCAAGGCACGATCGGCATCGAGATCATCGACCAATGCCGGGCTGTCGGTGCGACGCCCGACGCCGTGCTCGTTCCGTCGAGCGGCGGGGGCCTGTCGAGCGGCATCACGGTTGCCGTCAAGTCGCTCTCGCCCGCGACCCGATGCTACACCGTCGAGCCCGACGGCTTCGACCGCATGGCGCGCTCGCTGCGCAGCGGCGAGCGTGAGACCAATCCGCGCAATGCCGGCTCGATCCAGGATGCGCTGATCGGCGCCCCGATCCCCGGCAAGCTGACCTTCGCGGCGCTCGCGGCCAATGGGGCCTCGGGCCTGTCGGTGACCGATGCCGAGGCGATGGCGGCGATGGCGGCCCTGTTCCAGCATCTCAAGCTCGTGGCGGAGCCCGGCGGAGCGGCGGCGGTCGCCGCCATCCTGTCCGGGAAGGCCGATCTCGCAGGCAAGACGGTGGTTGCGGTCTGCTCGGGCGGCAATGTCGACGCGCAGCTCTTCGCGGAGGCGATCACGCGCGGTTGAGCGCCAACGCCCACCTCTCCCCTTGTGGGAGAGGTCGATCCGAGCCGTCAGGCGAGGATCGGGTGAGGGGGGCAGGGCCGGCCCTCGGCTGGCCTTTCTGCAATGCGCAACCGCAGCGAATTTACGCATCGCTGCCCTGACCAGGCTTCCGAAGGCAGGCGCTGCCCCCCTCACCCGGAGACTTCGCTTCGCTCCGGCTCCGACCTCTCCCACAAGGGAAGAGGTATGGGCGCCGGCGCCTACACCGACCGGTGTTGGACTTCGCCGGCATTCGTCGCATTATGATCGATGCGGTAGGTCGCGAGGTCAGCACAATGATCACGATCAAGCACATCTCCGGGCCCTTGACGGGCCAGGAACAGAGTTTCGGCGATGAGCAGGAGCGGATCGTCATCGGGCGTGATCCCGAACTCTGCCAGGTGGTCTTCCCGCCGGAGTTCACGGTCGTCGGACGCGAGCATATGGCGCTCTTGCGCAAGCTCTCGGGCGACTATGCGCTCGATCTCTTCGGCGACCACTATACCGAGGTGAACGGCAATGCCGGCGAGCCCGAGGAGGCCATTCCGAACGGCGCCAAATTCGTGCTCGGGCGCCATGGCGGCCCGAGCTTCGTCGTCGCCGTCGACAGGAGCAGCACCTCGAAATCCCTGCCGCGCACCCAGCCTCAGGCCCGCTCCGTGCCGTTGCGCGCCGCGGCGACGCGGGCAAGGCGCTACGCCGTCATCGGCCTGGCGGTCGCGCTCGTCGGGGTGGTGGGGCTAGGGCTCGCGGTCCGCATCGAAATGCGCAAACAGCACGGCGATCAACGCCGCGCGGCCTTCGCGGCGAGCCAGACCGCTTTCCTCGCCTACCAAGTCGATGCCGTGAACGGCGCTCAGAAACAGGCCGCGGGCAATCTGATCTCCGGCGAGCAGCGCGAGCGGCTCAACCGCGCGGTGTTCGCGGTGGTGCTCAAGGACTCGAACGGCCGTGAGCGGCTCTTGGGAACCGCATGGCCGGTGCGGCCGACCCTGCTCGCGACCAACGCCCATGTCGCCAAGGACATGGAGAAGCTGGACAAGGGCGATACGCTTCTGGTGCGGCCGCCGGGCGGCGGCGCCGAGGAATATCCGGTGGTCAGCACGGTCGTCCATCCGGGCTTCGATGCCTTGCAGAAATTCGAGCGCAGCGATCCCTTCTACGTCCCGACATTCGGCAAGGCCGGCATCACCCTTCTGGGCATCGGCGTGCCCGGCTATGACGTCGCGCTCCTGCGCATCGAAACGGAGCTCAAGCCGGACGTCATCTTGCCGCTCGCCTCGACGGCGGAGATCGAGGCCATGGCGCCGGGAGATCCGGTCGCGACATCGGGCTATCCGTACGAGAACGTCATGGGACAGGAGGTGCAGCCGCTCGGCCGCACGCCCGAAATCCAGATCGGCAACGTCACGGCGCTGACCGATTTCTTCTTCCTGCCGACGGATCCGGCCCATAGCCGCCTCGTGCATCACAACATGCCGACTGCGGGCGGGGCGAGCGGCAGCCCGATCATCGACCGCTTCGGCAAGGTGGTCGCCGTCCACAATGCCGGCAATCTCTATTCGACCGCCACGGGCGATCGCCTGTCGCGCATCCAGATCAATTATGCGCAGCGCGCCGACATGGTCGCAGATCTGGTCGCAGACCAGGCGGCGGCCCGAACCAAGGCCGATGAAGCCTATTGGGCGGCCCAGACATCGGGCTTCAAGCGCGGCTTCGACGCCGTCATTCCGGTGCTCCTGCGCGACGACCGGCCGCAAGGTGCCACGGGCGAGCCCGCGACCTCCTTCGAGAGCAAGGAGGCGCTGAACTCCACCGAAGGCCTGCCGCAGACCAATGCCAAGGCGCCCAAGATGCGCGGCAAGACCTTCCATTTCTCGCTCAAGGCGGGATCGAGGCACCTCTTCATCGTTTACGCGCAGGACATGGCTCCCGTGGGCCTCGCCTTGCAGATCAAGGACGGCCGCGTGATCGCCGGATCGAGCGATGTGAAATCCAACAATCTCTGGTACCAGAGGATCACCTTCGCGCCCGCCGGCAATGTCGATGTGGATGTGCTGATCTCGAGCCTCGATCAGGACACGTCCTACACCTTCCGCGACTATGAATGGACGAACGCCGTCAACTGACGGTTCGACTTGGCTCCTTCGACCTCCGTCGAATTTCGCTCCAGGGCCCGGCTACAGCGTCAGGCCGGCTGCGCCTGCAGGGCGAGGGCGACGTCGCGTGCCTTTGCCGGGCGGTCGCGGCGCGCATAGGCGAGGAGCCGCGCCGTCACCTCGGCCGCCGCGTCCGGGGCGCCGGCCGCGATCAGGGCCTGGCGAATGCGGCGCGAGCGGCCGGCTGCGGTGAAGAAACCCTTGAGGCCCCCTTCGGGGCGTTCGGGGAGCGCGCCGAGGAAGAGCTCGTAGCAGATGGTCCCCAGCGCATAGAGATCGGCGCCGCCGTCGATGCTGCGTCCGCGCAACTGCTCGGGTGCCGCATAGGCTTGCGTATTGGCGCCCTCGCCATTGCTCGCCGTCCCGGCGATGGCGCTCACGCCGAAATCGATGATGACGGGCATCAGCCCGTTCCGCAGCACGACGTTCTCCGGCTTGAGGTCGCGATGCACGACGCCCGCCGCGTGGATGGCGGCGAGGCAATGGGCGAGATGGGCCGCGATGCCGAGCTTCTCGGCGACATGCAATGCCCCCGCCATGGCTTCGCGCAAGGTCGGTCCCTCGACCAGCTCGCGCACCAGGAGCGCCTCGTCATCGGGCTCGATGAGCAGGCCGTAGACCTGCCCGACGCCCGGATGGCGAATGCGAGACGCAGCCGCCACTTCGGTTCGGGCAGCATCGAGGCGGCCGGCGCGCAGCTCCGGATCGTAGATGCCCGAAAGCTGCAGGCGCTTCAGCGCGATCTCCTTGCCGAGCTCGAGATCATAGGCGCGGCTGACGGAGCCGAAGCCGCCGGCGCCGAGCGGGCGGCGGCGCACGAAGCGCTCGGCCGAGCCGAGATCCGGATCTCCGGCCTCGAGCGCAGGCGGCAGGGCGTTCTGCGGGCGGCCGCGCAGCGCGAGCTGGGCGCGCACCTCGTCGACATAGCCCGAAAGTCCACGCCCGATGGCGCGGCGCAAGGCGGCGGCGAGGGTGCGGTCGGCGTCCTCGCCGCGATCGAGCAAGTCGAGCGCCTTGGCCTCGAACAGGCGCGCCACCACCTCGCGCCCTGCAAGATCATCCGCCGCATATCTCGTGATCACGGCGTGCATCAGCTCGAGCGCCGCGGTGGGGTTCTTCTCCGCGAGCGCGAGCTCGGCCTCGGCCTGCTTCTGCTCGATGCGGCCGAAGGCGTCCGGCTGCGGCGGCGCGAGATCATTGGCGCGGGCGAGCAAAGCGCGCGCCGCCGGGAGATCCGCCTCGCGCACCGCGATGCGCGCCTGCTCCATCGCTGCGAGGTGCAGCATGCGCTCGCTCGCGCCCGTGAGATCGAGCTCGGCCAGGATCGCCTTGGCGCTGGGGAGGTCGTCCATGGCGGCCAGCACCTTGACCCGATTGATCTGGGCGTTGCGCCGTTCGCCGGCCGAGATGATGTCGGCGCCGATCTCGAGGCCGCGGCGCAGCAGCACGTCGGCATCGCGCAACCGCCCGATCTCGAATTCGAGCCGGCCCGCGTCGAGAAGCGCGAGCGAGATGTTTCTGAGCTGCTTGCCTTCCTCGGCGACCACCCGCAGCAGGGCGAAAGCCGCCTCGCGGCCATTGCCGCGCCAGCTATGCACCTGGGCTATCGAACGCCAGACGCGGGCGACGGCGCTGCGATCGTCGAGCCCGTCGAACAGCTGGCCGGCCTCATGCAGGTCGCCGAGCGCCTCGCCGGGAAAGCCCATCCGGTTCATGACGAGCCCGCGGGCATGCAGCAGCCTAGCGCGCGTCGCGGTTTTCTCCTGGCAGGCCGGCTCGATCTGGCGCAACCCGGTCAGGATCCCTTCGGGAGGCGCGTTGCGGTCGAGATCGGTGAAGGCGCGGTCGAGCGTCAGCTCGACCAGGTTCGTGTCGGGGGGAGGAGCCACGGTCGTGGTCCCCGCCTCAATGGGCGACGCCGAGATAGGCGTCGATGACGATCTGATCCTGCTTCACCACTTCGGGAACCCCGTCGGCGATCTTGCGGCCATATTCGAGCACCACGACGCGATCGGATAGATCCATCACCACACCCATATCGTGCTCGATCAGCGCGATCGTCGTGCCGTATTGCTTGTTCACGTCGAGGATGAAGCGGCACATATCCTCCTTCTCCTCGACATTCATGCCGGCCATCGGCTCGTCGAGCAGCAGGAGCTCGGGCTCCATGGCCAGCGCCCGGGCGAGCTCGACGCGCTTCTGCAAGCCATAGGGCAAGGTGCCGGCCGGCGCCTTGCGGATCGCCTGGATCTCGAGGAAATCGATGATCTCCTCGACGAAGGCGCGATGCTGCACCTCCTCGCGCATCGCCGGACCATGGCGCAGGACCTGCCAGGCAAAGCCTCTCTTCATCTTCAGATTGCGGCCGACCATGATATTGTCGAGCGCCGACAGGCCTTGGAACAGCGCCACGTTCTGGAAGGTGCGCGCGATGCCTTGCGAGGCGGCCTCGTATGGGCGCATGCGCGAGCGCTGCTTGCCCTTATAGGTGATGCGTCCTTCCTGCGGATGGTAGAAGCCGTTGATGCAGTTGAGCATCGAGGTCTTGCCCGCGCCATTCGGGCCGATGATGGCGCGCACCTCGCCCTTGCGGATGTCGAAGGAGACGCCCCGGATCGCCTTCACGCCGCCGAACGACAAGGAGACGTCCTCGACCGCGAGCAGGATCTCGGGCGCGGCTTGCGGATCGGGAGGGGAGATCTGGCTCACGCGGCCTTCTCCTGCGTCGGCAGCTCCGCAGGCAACTTGGCCGTCAGCGCATCGCGGATGGCAACATGTCCTGAGATCTCGCCCTTGCGCCCATCCTCGAACGCCACCTCGATGGCGATCTCGGCATCGCGCGAGCCGTCATAGAGGGCTTCGACCAGGGGCGCATAGCGCTCGGCGATGAAACTCCGCCGCACTTTCTGGGTGCGGGTCAGCTCGCCGTCATCGGCGTCGAGCTCCTTGGGCAGGATGAGGAAACGCGTGATCTGCGCCTGCGCCATCTTGGGTTCCTGCGCCAACATGCGGTTCACCTCGGCGACATCCCCGGCCAGCATGTCATAGACCTGCGGATGGGCCGCGAGCTCCTTATACGAGCCGTAGACGACATTATTGCGCTCGGCCCAGGCTCCTACCGCCGCAAGATCGATATTGAGCATGCAGGCGACAAAGGCGCAGCCATCGCCGAAGGCGACCGCCTCCTTGATGTTGGGGAAGAATTTGAGCTTGTTCTCGATATATTTCGGCGCAAACAGCGCGCCCGTCGTCAGGCGGCCGACATCCTTCGCCCTGTCGATGATCTTGAGCTGCCCGGCCGCGTCGAAGAAGCCGGCATCGCCGGTTTTCACATAGCCGTCCGGCGTCATCGCCTCGGCGGTCTTCTCAGGCAGCTTGTGATAGGAGACGAACATGCCCGGCGAGCGGAACTGCACCTCGCCGCTCTCGGCGATACGGATGTCGACATTGGGCGCCGCCGGCCCGACCGCATCGGCCGTGATCGCCCTATCGGCCTGGCAGGTCACATAGAGGAAGGCTTCGGTCTGGCCGTAGAGCTGCTTGAGATTGAGCCCGAGCGAGCGATAGAAGCTGAAGAGCTCGGGCCCGATCGCCTCGCCTGCCGTATAGGCGATCCGCACCTTGGAATAGCCGAGGGCGTTCTTCAGGGGACCGTAGACCAGAGCTTCGCCCAGGCCGTAGGCGAGGCGCGCCGGCAGCGGCACCTTCTTGCCGTCGAGGATCGCCTCGCCGTGACGCCTGGCGAGCCCCATGAAGGTCTTGAACAGGAAGCGTTGCAAGGCGCCGGCATCCTGCATGCGGATGGTGATCCGGGTCAGCAGGTTCTCGAAGACACGAGGCGGGGCGAAATAGAAGCTCGGGCCGATCTCCTTGAGATCCTGCTGCACCGTTTCTCCGCTCTCGGGGCAGGCGATGCAGAAGCCCGCCACCATCGCCTGCGCGAAGTTGAGGTAATGGTCGCCGACCCAGGCGAGCGGCAGATAGGAGAGGGCGACGTCCTCGTCGCCGAGCTTGTCGAAGGCGACCGTCGAGGCCGCTGCCGCGATGGCACGCGCTGCCGCGAGCATCACCCCTTTCGGGCGCCCGGTCGTGCCCGAGGTGTAGAGGATCACGGAAATGTCATCGCCCTTGCCACCGGCGATCGCGGCATCGATGCCGGCGGCGAATTGCGGGTCGGCCGCCAAGCGCTGCCGGCCCGCAGCGATCGCGTCGCTGATCGGCGTCATTTGCGCATGGTCGTAATCGATAAGCCCGCGCGGCTCGTCGTAAAGCATATGGCGCAGTTGCGGCACCCGCTCGGAGATCGACAGGATCTTGTCGACCTGCTCTTGATCCTCGGCGACCGCGACGACGCAGCCCGCATCGTCGAGCACATAGCCGAGCTCGTCGGCCACTGAATCTGCGTAGACGGGGACCGGGATCGCGCCGAGCGCCTGGGCGGCGAGGAAGCTCCAATAGAGCCGCGGCCGGTTGGAGCCGATGATGGCGACGGCATCGCCGCGCTTGACACCGATCAGCGCAAGCCCCGCCGCATAAGCCCGCACCGCCTCGGCAAGCTCGGCCCAGCTCCAGCTTTGCCAGAGGCCGAGATCCTTGTGCCGCATGGCGATCTTGCTGCCACGCGTAACCGCATGGCGCTGCACGAGCTTGGGGAAAGTGTCGAGGCCGTCTTGCGGGGGACCGGCAGCCAACTCTTGCTCCTTCGTCGCGCCAAGACCTTGCGTCGCGCCAAGATCTTGCGTCGCGCCAAGACCGTGTCGATGCCGACTTGCAAGGAGACTTTACCGCTGCGGCCCCCATTCGCAAGCAGGGGCCGGCGCTCCACCTCTCCCCTTGCGGGAGAGGTCGGAGCCGCAGCGCAGCGGAGGCTCCGGGTGAGGGGGGCGGCTCCTGCCGTCGGAAACCGGATCAGGGCAGAGGTTTCAGTCTCAAGTTTGCCGCACATGCGAGGCCCCCCAGAGTCGGCCTCGCCCCCCTCACCCGATCCTCGCCTGGCGGCTCGGATCCACCTCTCCCACAAGGGGAGAGGTGACGTGCTGGCGTCCGAGAAAATGCCGCCTATTTGGCGCCGACGGGGCTCTCATCGTCGGCCGGGGCTGCAGCGCTTTCCGCCGCATCCGGGCTCGGCTCGACCACACGGCGCGGCCTGCCGCGGCGGCGGGGCGCGATGGCAGGGCTCTCCGCTGCCGGCGGAGCAAGCTCCACGGAGCTCGGCTCCTTGGCCTCGATGGGCTCGACCGGCGTGGCTTCGCTCACCGGCGTTGGCTGCCGCACAGGTGCAGTGATGAAGGAGGGCAGGACCTGCTCTTCCTGAGGGGCGGGGTGAGGGGCTGGGCGCGGTGCGCGCTCGAAGCGCTCGCGTTGCGGCCGCTCCTCCCTGCCTTCGCCGCCACTCTGGCCCTGGAAGCGCCGCTGCTCGAAACCTTGCTGCCGCTCTTGCCCACCCTCACCATAGCCGCCGCGCGGCTGCTGGCGGCTCTCGCCGCTGAACTCGGAAGGGGCGCCTTCGCTGCCCGCGTCGCGCCGATAGGTCTCGCGGCGCGGATTGTCGTGCCGGTTGCTGTCGGGTCGATTATTGTTTTGCCGGTTGTCGTACCGGTTGCCGTCATTGCGGTTCTGGCGGTTCCAATTATCGCGATCGGGACGCTGATTGCGGTTGTCGAAGCGCTCGCGTGGCGACGAGAACATCGGCGGCTGCGGATCGTCGCCATCGGGCGGGCCGTTCACGATGGGCGCGCGCGGCGCCTGGCGCGGCTGGCCGTTGAAGCCGCCATTCTGTGGGGCGCCGGCATGAGGAGCCGCAAACCCCTCGACATCGCCCTCCTCACCTTCGCCATCCTCATCGGCGCCGTTCTCGGGCGCACGATAGCCGTATTGCGCCTGCATCTGCTCCTGCGCGGCCGCGATGATGCGCAGATAGTGCTCGGCGTACTGGAAATAGCTTTCGGCGGTCACCGGGTCGCCGCTGCTTTGGGCGTCACGCGCCAGCTGGAGATAGCGATCGGCGATATGCTGGGCCGTGCCACGGACCTTCACGTCAGGTCCATTCGACTCGTAGGAGCGCGCCAACGGATTTGGGCCGCGCCGGTTGCGGCCCCGCATGCGCTTGTTTGAACCTGGTCTCATCCAGCTTGTCTCCGATTGCCAGCCATTAGGTCGGTTCCCTGCGTCGAACGGGCGCAATCGCGCTCACCGATGCTGTTGCGGGCTGCAACGCCCCGCGACATCGATCCTCGCCGTTGGGTGGAGGACCAGACGCCGCAATTTACTATCTGCCGTCGCGGACTTTCACACCGCCGCACGCCGTCCTCAGCCAACCGATTCCATGCGTGCGGTCCGTGCCATCGGGCGGGTCATTCGATGCGCATGCAAATGAACGACCCCGGTCCCCGCTTGCTTGCCAAAGCTGCCTTCATGAATGCCTGACCGATCGGAGCGGCAGGTCCTACCGATGGATCAACGCCTGCTATCGGCGCCCAACCACAATCCCAATCGCGAATATCGCCTGGCCGCGCCTCTTCTCCGAACTGTGTCTGGTCCGAATCGCGTTAGCAATATTCAGCGACGATCTATTCGGGACCGTCTATTAGCGGTTTTATGCACGGACTCCAAGCGAAATTCGCAAGCCGGCCATAAAATCGATGTGGATGTGGCGCTTATGCACCGCTGAGCGCCTCCAAATCGACCGTCACTGCAGGCTCAGCTCCCCCAGGGACGGCGTTTTCCCCTGGGATCGAGATCCGCTTAGCCCCCGGATACGGCCGAGACGACACGCTCCACACCAGCAAGATCGGCATGGGAGCGGATTTCCGCAAGGCCTTGCGCAGCCAGCAATTCGCGCAGCTGGGCCTCCTGGCCCGCACCGATTTCGAGGAAGACGCTCCCGCCCTGGGCCAAGAGGCGCCCGAGCTCGCCGGCGATCTTGCGATAGCAGGCAAGGCCGTCGACGCCCCCGTCGAGCGCCATGAGCGGGTCATGCTCACGCACTTCGCGCGAAAGTCCCGGGATGTCGGGGCTCGCCACATAAGGTGGATTGGACACCACGATGTCGAAGGAGGCGTCGAGCGCGCTGGCCCAGTCGCCGGCGATCCAATGGGCTCGCCCGGCAACCCCATGGCGCTCGGCATTGCGGCGCGCCGTCATGAGCGCTTGAGGCGAACGGTCGACGCCGACGAGGCTCGCCCGCGGCAGCTCGGTCAGGAGCGCGATCGCGATGCAGCCGCTGCCGGTCCCCAGGTCGAGGATGCGCCAGGGATGGCGGCGTCCATCGTGTGAATCGCAACAACGCAGCACCGCCTCGACCAGCGTTTCGGTGTCGGGCCGCGGCACCAGGGTCGCGGCCGACAGCGAGAAGGCGAGGCCCCAAAATTCCCACTCACCCAGGATGCGCGCCAGCGGCTCTCCGGCGAGGCGGCGCGCCGCGAGAGCATTGAGGCGCTGCGCCGAGGCTCCGAGAGGCCGGTCTCCATGCGCGACCAGCACGGCGCGGTCGAAGCCGCAGGCGGCCTCGATAAGGCAGCGCGCCTCGAGCGCCGGGCTCGCGGCCCCGCTTGCCGCAAGCCGGGCCCGTAGCGAGGCGAGAGCGCGATCCGCCGGCTGCGCGGCCGTGAAGGCGAGGGCGGAGCTGCGGCTCACGCCGCCGCCTCGCTCATCGCCAGGAGCTCGGCCTGGCGCTGTGTGATGAGAGCGTCGATCAACTCGTCGAGCGCCACGCCTTCGAGCACCTCGCCGAGCTTGTAGAGCGTGAGGCCGATGCGATGATCGGTCACCCGGCCTTGCGGGAAATTATAGGTGCGGATGCGCTCTGAGCGGTCGCCCGAGCCCACTTGGCTGCGTCGGTTCGCGGCCCGTTCGCTGTCGAGCCTCGTGCGTTCGAGATCGTAGAGCCGCGCCCGCAGGATCGCCAGCGCCTTTGCCTTGTTGCGGTGCTGCGAGCGCTCGTCCTGGACGAAGACCACGATATTGCTCGGGATATGGGTGATGCGGATCGCCGATTCGGTCTTGTTGACGTGCTGTCCCCCGGCGCCTGAGGCGCGCATCGTGTCGATGCGCAGCTCGGATTCGTCGAGCACCATGTCGAGGTCCTCGGCCTCGGGCAGCACCGCCACGGTCGCCGCCGAAGTGTGGATGCGCCCGGAGGCCTCGGTATCCGGAACGCGCTGCACCCGATGCACGCCGCTCTCATAGCGCAAGCGCGCATAAGCGCCGCGACCGCGCACCTCCGCGATCACCTCCTTGAAGCCGCCGACCGAGCCCTCGGCTTGCGAGAGCACCTCGAAGCTCCAGCCCCTGAGCGCCGCATAGCGCGCATACATGCGGAAGAGATCGCCCGCGAATAGCGCCGCCTCGTCGCCGCCCGTTCCGGCGCGCACTTCGAGGATCGCGCCCTTCTCATCGGCGGCGTCTTTCGGCAGCAGCATGAGCTGGGTGTCTTGCTGCTGCGTCTCCAGGCGGGCGGTCAGCTCCTGGCGCTCGGCGAGCGCGAGCTCGCGCATCTCGGCGTCGATGGCGGGCTCGGCCAGCATGGCCTCGGTCCCGGCGAGCTGCCCTTCGGTCGCGCGCAATTCCTCGATCGCCGCGACGATCGGACCGAGCTGCGACAATTCGCGCGACAATTCGATCGTTTCCGCGGTCGGCGGGTTCTCCGCGAGACGGAAGACGAGCGCGGCATGGCGCGTCAGGATGGCGTCGAGTTTGGCGGCAGGAAGCTTCATTGCGTGGCGAATATAGGAGCGGGAATGGCGAGTGGCGAGTGGTGAGGGGCGAATAGCGAGTAGCGAGTAGCGAGTAGCGAGTAGCGAGTAGCGAGTAGCGAGTAGCGAGTAGCGAGTAGCGAATGGAGGGAGCGGCGGCTAGCCTTGGGCTCCTCTTCCTGTTCGCTACTCGCTACTCGCTATTCGCCATTCGCCCAATTATCCTGGCGCCATGAACACGAAGTTGATCGCATTCGCGACCATCAAGGCGCGAGCCGAAGTCCGCAAAGGCGGCGCCGCCGCCCTTGCGGCGGCGCTTCCGCCGGTCCCGGATTCCACTGCGCTGCGCGCGATGCCCGACGCGCATGTCCTGGCGGAGATGACGAGGCGTGTCTTCTGCGCGGGCTTCGTCTGGCAGGTGATCGAAGCGAAGTGGGAAGGCTTCGAGGCTGCCTTCTCGGGTTTCGATCCAGCCTTCCTGGCCTTCGCGCCGGATGAGCATTGGGAGCGGTTGACCGCTGATTCGAGAATCGTGCGCAACGGATCGAAGATCATGGCGGTGCGGACCAATGCCCGTTTCGTCCGCGATCTGGCAGCCGAGCATGGCAGCGCCGGGCGCTTCCTCGCCGACTGGCCGGCGCGCGACCAAATCGGCCTGCAGAAGCTGTTGAGCAAGCGTGGCGGCCGGCTCGGCGGGATGACCGGGCAATATCTCTTGCGGTTCCTCGGCCGCGACACGTTCATGCTCAGCACCGACGTCGTCGCTTGTCTGCGCGACGCCGGATTGCCGATCTCCAAAACCGCGATCTCCCAGAGCGATTTGTCGCTTGCGCAGACGGCCTTCAACCATTGGGCTTCCGAGACCGGCCTGCCCTTGACCCATCTCTCGAGGATCTGCGCATTGTCGATCGGAGAGAACCGCGCGGCGGATGAGTGAGTAGTGAGTAGTGAGTAGTGAGTAGTGAGTAGTGAGTGGTGAGTGGTGAGTGGTGAGTGGTGAGTAGAGCGCCTCATCCTTCTCCCGTCCTTACGGGAGAAGGTGCCGAGCCCTTGCGAGGCGGATGAGGGCGCTTTCACTATTCCCTGCTCACCGCTCACTACTCACCCACTACCGCTGATCGATCGTCACGCCGCCGGCCTTGGCGAGCGCCGCGATCTCGGAGCGCAGCGTGCGATTGCAGCCCATTTCCTGCACGAGCGGCAGGATGGCGCGGCGCAGCGAGCCCATGTCGAGCGACAGCACCATGGCTTTGACCGGGCCGATCGAGGCCGGCGACATCGACAAGGAGCGATAGCCGAGCGCGATCAGCGCCATGGCTTCGAGGGGGCGTCCGGCGATCTCCCCGCACACGGTCGCCGGGACGCCGGCGGCATTCGCCTGATCGGCGATGCGCATGAGCGCTCTCAAAGCCGGCGGCGACAGCGGATCGAAGCGGTCCGAAACGCGCGGATTGTCGCGGTCCGCCGCGAACAGGAACTGCAGGAGATCGTTGGAGCCGACCGAGACGAAATCGACGCGCGACATCAGCTCCTCGAGCTGGAAGAGCAGGGACGGGGCCTCGATCATGGTGCCGAGTCGGCAATGGCGGGGCAGCTTATGGCCGTGCCGGGCGAGATAATCCTGCTCCCGCAGCACGATCTCGCGGGCCCGGTCGAACTCCTCGACGGTCGCAACCATGGGGAACATGATCGAGATGTCGCGGCCTCCGGCAGCCTGAAGCAGGGCGCGCACCTGCGAGCGCAGCAATCCTGGCCGGTCGAGCCCGATGCGGATCGCCCGCCAGCCGAGCGCCGGGTTCTCCTCCTCGACGGCACGCTGATAGGGCAAGAGCTTGTCGCCGCCGATATCGAGGGTGCGGAACACCACCGGCAGTGATCCTGCCGCGTCCAGCACGGCGTCATAGAGGCGGCGCTGCTTCGCGGTCGTCGGCAGGCGCTCGGCGATCATGAATTGCAGCTCGGTGCGGAACAGCCCGATGCCGTGCGCCCCGGTCTCCTCGATATGCGGCAGATCGACCGACAGGCCGGCATTGAGCGCAAGCGTGATCTCGATGCCGTCCTTGGTCACCGAGGGGACGTCGCGGAGCTTGCGGTATTGCTCCTGGCGGCGGGCGCGCAGCCTCGCCTTCTCGCGATAGGCCGTCTCGACATCGGGCTGCGGGCGCAGATGCACCTCGCCCGTGCCGTCGATGATGATGGCATCGCCATTATCGGCGAGGCCGACCACGCCCTCGACCTCGCCGACCGCCGGAATGCCGAGCGTGCGCGCCACGATCGCCACATGGCTCGACGGTCCGCCTTCCTCCAGCACGAGGCCGCGCAGCCGCGAGCGATCATAGTCGAGCAGGGCAGCGGGCCCCATATTGCGCGCCACCACGATGGCGTTCTCGGGCAGCACCTTGTGGCGCGTCGAGTGCGCGCCGTCGACCAGCGCCGCGAGAACGCGGTTGGCGAGATCGTCGATATCGTGCAGCCGCTCGCGCAGATAGGGATCGGTCTGGCGCATCATCCGGGCCCGCGTGTCGGACTGCACCCGCTCGACCGCGGCCTCCGCGGTGAGGCCAGACGTAATGGTCTCGCGGATGCGACGCTGCCAGCCCTCGTCATGGACCAACATGCGCACCGTCTCGAGGACGTCGCGATGCTCGCCGTGATGCGTGATGTCGCCGCGCTCGATCAGGTTGTCGATCGAGGCGCGCACGCTCGCCACGGCCGCCTGCAGCCGCGTCAGCTCCGATTGCGGATCGTCGGCGACGAAGTTCTTCACCACCACGCGCGGGTCGTGCAGCACCACATGGCCGAGCCCGACGCCGTCGCTGAGGCCTGCGCCCTCGAGACGCAGGGGCCGGCGCGCCGCCGTCGCCGTTCCGGGCGAGGCTGCGGTCTGCAGGTCGGCGGAGGCGATGGTCTCGGCGAGCACCATCGCGGTCGTCTGCAGCGCCTCGATCTCGTCCTCGGAATAGAGCCGGCTGGTACGGTTCTGCACCACCAGCACGCCGAGCACGTTGCCGAGGCGAAGGATCGGCACGCCGAGGAAGGATTGGTAGATCTCCTCGCCCGTCTCCGGCTTGTAGGAGAAGGCCGGGTGGGCCCTGGCATTGGCGAGGTTGACGGGCTTGGCTTCCTCGACGACGAGGCCCACCAGGCCCTCGCCGGGGTTCATCGTGGTGACATGCACGGCCTCGTGCGCCAAGCCTTCGGAAGCGAAGAGCTCGAGCACGCCGTCATCGCGCGTCACATAGATCGAGCAGACCTCGGCCACCACATTGGCTGCGATCAGGCTCACAATCCTGTCGAGGCGCGCCTGCGCACCGATGGGCTCGGCCATCAATTCGCGCAACCGTCGCAGCAGCAGACGAGGTCCGCCGAGAGTTGGCCGCATGGTCTGGCTACCTTCCGAGCCGGTTCAAGGCCGGCCGTCTTCAGTCACCCGCCTCGCGCGCCTTCCGGCCACATGGAGCCACCCTGACGACCAGGCGGCGCGCAGATTCAACATCTTGGGCATGCCCCGGCCGCGGACCGGAGTTCCGGCTCGACCGAACCTGCCCTGGGCCCCCCTTCGCCGCGGACCCGTCTTCAGGTGAGCGCTTTAGCGGGGCTTCGGGGGGAATGCAAAAGCCCCGCCAATCCGGCTCGGCGCGGGCCGTTCGGCCGCCCTGGACGTTATGGCCCGGGCGGGGACCGCGCGAATCAGCGTTTCGGCCGCAGGACGAGGCCAGCTTTCGGGGAGCTCGCCTTCAGGCCTTGTCGAGGCCGTAGAGCGAATGCAGGGTGCGCACGGCGAGCTCCGTATAGGCGGCATCGATCAGCACCGAGAATTTGATCTCGGAGGTGGTGATGGCACGGATATTGATGCCGCGTTGGGCGAGCGCCCTGAAGGCCGAGGCTGCGACGCCCGCATGGCTGCGCATGCCGACCCCGACGACCGACACCTTGACCACATCGGCCGCGCCCGCGACCCGCCCATAGCCGATCACCTCGCGCGCACCTTCGAGAATGGTCATGGCGCGCTCATATTCGGCGGCCGGAACCGTGAAGGTGATGTCGGTCGTGAGCTGGTTGTCGGAGACGACCTGGATGATCATGTCGACATTGATGTTGGCTTCGGCAAGTGGCGTGAAGATCGCCGCGGCGACGCCGGGCTTGTCGGCCACGCGCCGCAAGGTGATCTGCGCCTCGTCCTTCGAGAACGCGATACCGGTGACCATCTCCTGTTCCACGATGTCCTCCTCGTCGCAGATGAGCGTGCCGGGCTTCGGATCCGCCGGATCATCGAAGCTCGACCGCACATAGGTCTTGACCTTGTGATTCATGGCAAGCTCGACCGAGCGCACTTGCAGCACTTTGGCGCCGAGCGAGGCCAATTCCAGCATCTCCTCGAAGGCGATGCGGTCGAGCCGCTTCGCCTTCGGCACGACGCGCGGATCGGTGGTGTAGACGCCGTCGACATCGGTGTAGATGTCGCAGCGATCGGCCTTGATGGCGGCCGCGAGCGCAACCGCGCTCGTATCCGAGCCGCCACGGCCGAGCGTGGTGATGCGCCCGGTCTTCGGCTCGATGCCCTGGAAGCCCGAGATCACCGCGACCTCGCGGCGCTCCTTGAACCCTTGCAGGATGGCTTGCCCGTCGATCGAATCGATGCGGGCCGTGCCATGCGCGCCGTCCGTGTAGATCGGCACTTGCCAGCCTTGCCAGGAGCGCGCGGCGATCCCATCGCATTGCAGCACCAGCGCCAGCAGGCCCGAGGACACCTGCTCCCCCGAGGCGACCACGGCGTCGTATTCGCGCTGGTCGAAGACCGGGCCGCCATTGCCGCCGCGCGTAGCCTCCTTGGCCAAGGCCACGAGCTCATTGGTCTTGCCCGACATGGCGGAAACGACGACGGCGACGTCGTAGCCCGCATCCACCTCGCGCCGCACATGGCGCGCGACGTTGCGGATGCGTTCGATGTTGGCGACGGACGTGCCGCCGAATTTCATGACGAGACAGGGCATGTGATGCGAAGGATCGAAATCAGCTTTGGACAGGCTTGACGCCAAGGGCGGCCTCCATTGGCCGTGAAGCGTGTGGATGTCAATCAAGGCGACCCGGTCGCGGCGAGGCAGATGAGGATCTCGGAGGCCGTCAATGCGTCGCCAATGCTGCATTGCGATAGCTGTTAATAACAAGAGATTTACAGCAAAAACGAACTCTCCCGGGTCCATCTTGCTGCACTGCAACATCTTCGCGTGGCAGCGGCAGCAATCCGGTCACTCCGCCGGAGCCGGGCGGGCTCGGAGCTACGCTACGCGAAATGGGTGCCCGCGGCTAGTCAACAGCGCATATAATTGACAATTAGCGGCAATAAGTCATACGAATGGCGCTGAATAGAGCTGCGAGCCCCATGCAGGCTCATGCCGCCGGGAGGAAGGATTGGATCGGTCGCTCGCTCATAAGCGTCCGCGCATCGCACGCCATGTGCTGATGGCCGAGCAGCTCGGCCGGCGGATCGTTTGCGGCGAGCTTCGCCCCGGCACCACGCTTCCCAATTCCACCCTTCTGGCCCGCGAGATGTCGATTTCGCGCCCCGCCATGCGTGAAGCGATCAAGCTGCTGGCCGGCAAGGGGCTGCTCGAATCCGCGCCGCGCCGCGGCACGGTGGTGCGGCCCCGCAGCGCCTGGAACCGCCTCGATCAGGACGTGCTGAGCTGGCAGATGGGCGATGCGCCGAACGCCGCCTTCATCCGCGACCTGTTCGAGCTGCGGCGCATGATCGAGCCGGAGGCGGCCGCCTGGGCGGCGCTGCGCGCCACCTCCGAGCGGCTGTCGGAGATCGAGAGCGCCCTGCTGCTCATGGAAAGCGCCGATGCGAGATCCAAGGTCTCGATCCAGGCCGATGTCGCCTTCCATCGCTCGATTCTCGTTGCATCGGGGAATGAGTTCGTCGCCCATTTCGCGCCGGCGATCGAGGCCTCGCTGACCATGACCTTCGGCTTCCAGCGCCGCAGCCATCCCGACCGCGAGCACTTCATTCCCGATCACCGGGCCATCTTCGACGCCGTCAGGCGCGGCGATTCCGAGGCCGCGCGACAGGCGGTCCACGCCCTGTTGAGCCAGGCCGAGGCCGACGCGATGGAGGGCTTGAAGCTGAAGGACGCGACCTCATGAGCGAGACCCTCATGGCGGCCCAGCTGGCGAGCGCCGCTTTCCGCGACATCGTGCGCCTCGAAGGCGTCGAGAAATATTTCGGCGCCGTGCGGGCCCTCTCCCATATCGACCTCGCCATCGGCAAGAACGAGATCGTCGGGCTGATCGGCGACAACGGCGCCGGCAAGTCGACGCTGATCAAGGTGATGACAGGCGTGCTGAAGCCGTCTTCGGGGCGCATCTTCATCCGCGACCGCGAGCTCGATCTCGCCGATTATTCGGTGCGCATGGCCCATGACCTGTCGATCGAGACCGTCTACCAGGACAAATCGCTCGGCGAGAAGCAGCCGCTCTGGCGTAATTTCTTCGTCGGCCGCCAGATCACCAACCGCTTCGGCTTCATCGACGTGAAGCGCGAGAAGGAGATCGCTTCGCAGATGCTGTTGAAGTCGATCGGGCTTCGCGGCACCGGCATCACGGTCGATTCCACCGTCAAGCAGCTCTCGGGCGGCGAGCGGCAGGGCATCGCCATCGGGCGCGCCATGCATTTCAACGCCGATCTCATCGTGCTCGACGAGCCGACCGTGGCGCTCGCCGTGAAGGAGGTGCGCCGGGTGCTCGATTTCGTGCGGCGGATCAAGGATTCGGGGCGCGCCTGCGTCTATATCGAGCACAACCTCGCTCATGTGCATGAGGTGGCCGACCGGCTGGTCGTGCTCGATCGCGGCGAGGTGGTGGCCGAGATCAGGCCGGCCGAGATGAGCGTCGCCGACCTCACCGAATATCTCATCGGCCTGCATGACCAGCGCTAGGAACGAAGCCCCCATGGCTGGAAAGAACCATCAGCCCTCCTTTCTCTCGCGCATCCAAGGCTTGTCGCACTTGGAAGGATTGCCGATCATCGCCGTGTTCGTGGCGCTGCTCGGGCTGTTCATGTTCACGGCGCCCGAGGTGTTCCTGCATCCGAATATCTACACGACGTTTCTCTCGACCTTGCCGCCGCTGATACTGCTCGCCATCGGCCTCACCTTCGTCATCGGGGCCGGCGAGATCGATCTGTGCTTCCCGGCCATCATCGGCTTCTCGGGCTTCGTCTTCGCCATCTGTTTCAAGCAATATCAGCTCGGCTGGCTCGCAGTCGTGGCTGCCTTGCTGGCGGGGCTCACGGTCGGCTTCATCAACGGAATCCTGGTCGCCAAGGTCGGCATTCCCTCCTTCATCGCCACGCTCGGCACGCAGTTCTTCTGGTTCGGCATGGCGACGGTGCTCTCGGGCGGCAAATCCTACGCGCTGCGCGGCGCCGAGGAGACGAGCGTCTGGCGATGGCTCGTCGGGCGCTTCGGGGATCCGAGCTCCTACGACTGGCAGAACCAGATCTCGATCCAGGCCGTCTGGACGGTGCTGATCGCCATCTTCCTGTGGTTCGTGCTCAACCGCCACCGCTTCGGCGAGCATATCCTGTTCATCGGCGACTCGAACGACGTCTCGCGCGTCGTCGGCATCGATGTCGATGGCGAGAAGATCAGGCTCTTCACTCTCATGGGCGGGTTGGCGGCGCTCGCCGCCATGTTCCTGACGCTCGAGAACAAGAATTATTTCGGCAATCAGGGACAAGGCTATCTGCTCACCGCCATCGCCTCGGTGCTCATCGGGGGCACCTCCATCTTCGGCGGCAAGGCGACCATCGTCGGTACGGTGTTCGGCTGCTTCATCATCGGCATGATCGAAGCGGGCCTCGTCGCCTCGGGCCTGACCGGCGAATGGGTGCGCACCGTGCAGGGCCTCGTCTTCCTCGCGGCCGTGATCTTCTACCTCTACATGGAGGAGCCGCATCGCCGCCGCGCGCTCGCCGCGCGCTTCAGCTTCAAGAGACGGACCGCAGAGGAGGCCGCGCATCGACCGGCCGCCCCCGCGGCAATGCCGGGATCCGAAGGGGCAAAAGCCCCGCAACAGCAAGGGAGGTAGGAATGCGGTTTTCGACGATGCTACTTGCAGGAACGGCGCTGGCGCTCACTGGTCTCGCGCCTCTCGCCGCCTTGGCGCAGGACGCGCCGGGAAAGGGCGTGACCATCTACATGCAGATGGGCGGCAATCCGGGCGACGGCGCGACCTTGGCGCGCCAGACAGGCGCAGGCGCTGCCGCGAAGGCGCTCGGCGTCGACAAGCTCAACGCCCAGTTCTCGGCCTGGGCGCCGGAGAAGATGATCGAGCAGTTCAAGCAGGCGCTCGCCGCCAAGCCCTCCTGCATCGTCATCATGGGCCATCCGGGCTCGGATGCCTTCAAGGATCTCGTCACCCAGGCGGCGGCGCAAGGCGTGGTGGTCACCGACGGCAATTCGCCGCTCTCGCCGCTGCAGCAGCAATTCGGCGCCCAGGGTTTTGGTTATGCGGGGGTCGATCTCTATGAAGGCGGGTCGCTGACGGCACGCGAGATGATCAAGGCCGGCAATCTCAAGAGCGGCGACAAGGCCATGGTCTATGGCGTCTTCAGCCAGGCCGAGCGCGGCCTCTCGGAGAAAGGCCTCGCCGACACGCTGGAGAAGGCCGGGCTCAAGGTCGAGCGGCTCGAGATCACCCAGGAGGCGAATTCCGATGCGTCGCTCGCCGTGCCGGTGCTCGCCGCCTATGTGCAGAAGACCCCCGATCTGAAGGCGATCGGCACCCAGCATGGCGGCATCACCAGCGTGCTCCAGGAGGTTCTCAAGAAGGCCGGCAAGAAGCCGGGCGAGATCACGGTCGGCGGCATCGACCTCGCGCCGGCGACGATCGATGGCCTGAAATCTGGCTATATCTCCGTGACCCTCGACCAGCTCCTCTATCTGCAAGGCTTCATGCCGGTGGTGCAATGCGTGCTGACGGCGAAATACAAGATGCCGGGCCTCGCCTTGAACACCGGCGCCGGCGTGGTGACGCCGAAAAGCATCGACGGGCTCGTCTCGCTGATCGAGGCGGGCATCAGGTGATGCCTTCACCTCGCCCCGCTTGCGGGGAGAGGTCGATCCCGAGCGCAGCGAGGGAGCGGGTGAGGGGCTGGGGGATTGGCCGCAGCGCTGGCTCATACTCACCAGATTCTTGACGCTCACTTGGCCCCTCATCCCCCGCCTTCTCCCCGCAAAGCGGCGGGGAGAAGGAGCCGCGCCAGTGCTACGACTCGGCGCGCCGGATATCGGCTCTGATCCAGCGCGCCGCGACCACGAATATGAGCGCCCCGGCGAGCGTCGCTGCGGAGGCGGACAGAAGCGAATAGCGCACCGCCTCCGCCCCATAGGCGGTTTTCAGCGCGTCATTGATCATCCCGACCGCCAGAGGGCCTACGCCCTGGCCGAAGCAGGTCGCGGTCAACAGGATGATGGCGGTGGCCAGCGCCCGCATGCTGGGCCTTGCGACCGTCTGGGCGATGGCGAAGATCGGGCCGAGATGGAAGCCGACCATGAAGGAGGTCAGCGACAGCGCAGCGATCATCACGGTGAAGCTCGGGGTGAGCATGCAGAGCGCGAAGACCGGGGCCGCAAGGCCGGACATGAGGGCCGGTGCCCAGAGCTTCCAGCGGTCGTCGCTGCGGCTGATGCGCGCGACCACGAGGCCGCCCACCAGAGTGCCGGCCATGCCGGCAAGACCCTTGAAGGTCCCCGCATAGGTGCCGACCTCGGCGCTCGACAGGTGGTGCACGCGCGCCAGGAATGGCGGGATCCAGGCCGCGGTCGCGTAGTTGAGATAGCTCGTCAGGCAAAAGCCGATGAGCAGCAGCACGAAGCTCGTCTGCGAGGCGAGGAAGCGCAAGGTCGCTCCGAGTGCCTCGGGCGCGGCGCCTTTCGTGCTGTCGTCCTTCGCGCCACGGCGCGGCTCGGCCACCGTCAGCCACAGGATGAGCGCGATGGCGATCCCCGGCAGGCCGGCCGCCATGAAGGCCACTCGCCAGCCATAATAGTGGTTGACGAAGCCGCCCATGAAATAGCCCAGGAACACGCCGAGATAAGTGCCGATCGCATAGATCCCCAAGGCGCGCGGCCGCTCCTGCTTGTCGAATAGATCGGCGATCAGGGATTGCGATGCGGGGGTTCCGGCCGATTCGCCGATACCGACGCCGATGCGGGCGAACGCCAGTGAAGCGACGCCCTGCGCCAGGCCGCAGCACGCCGTCATGGCGCTCCAGAAGGCGAAGGCCGCCGCGATGATGTTGCGCCGGTTCAGCCGGTCGGCGAAGCGGGCGATCGGCAGCCCGAGGATCGAGTAGAACAGCACGAAGCCGAAGCCCGCCAAGAGCCCCATCACCGTGTCGCTGAGCCCGAACTCGGTCTTGATGGGATCGATGAGCACATTGAAGATCGTGCGGTCGAGGAAATTGAGCGCGTAGATGGCGGTGAGAAGCAGGAGCACGTAATAGCGCCGCGAGCCCGTGGCGACGCCTTCCCGGCCCGGCACGACAAGCGGCGGCGCGACCTCGACCATGGCATCCTCCCCGATTGATCTGTGCGTCCGTCAGGCGTCGTGCATGAAATTGCCCGCCTCGAACACCACGCTCGGTGCCTTGGCGTCGAAGCTGACGCCGATCGGGTCGCGTCCGGAAGCGACAGCTTCAAGCTCCGCCTGCAGCATGCGCCTGACCATCAAGATGCCGCGGTCGCTCTGCCCGAAATGCTCTTCCGAATGCAGCGTGATCGGGCCCTGGCCCACTTGCGCCTCGTAATCGCCGGGAAATCTCTGGTGCTCCTCTTCGGTCATGTCCCACCAGAACTTGCCGTTGAACTTCGAGCGCATGCGGCCGATATCGCCTTTCTGCTTCACCCGTCCGGCGACGTAGATGCGAAACGAGGTGTCGTCGATCGGCAGGACCCAGCCGATCGATTCGACGCGGGCGAACTCGGCGACGCGCGGATTGGGCACGACGCGCAATGTCGGCAAGGCGGCTTCGGTGACCCGCGCGAACAGCTTGCCGTCCTCCTGCTTGCGAGTCGAGCGCACCAGCACGCCGCGCGGCGACATCTCGAAGCTCACCTGCGGCATCGAGGCCATCATGGTGGTGAATTGCGGGCCGCTGAACGAGCCGTGCAGCACCGGCACGTGGAAGGGATCGACCACGTTCTCGTAATGCTGCAGCCAGTTGCAGGGGATGATGGCCGGGCCGCCGCCGCCGAGCGACGTGTCGTCGGCCTCGACGAACTCGCCCTCATCCATGGTCTCGAGGCAGTCATAGCGCGGCAGGACGGGCTTCTTCCCGGGCGGCCCCATATACGCGAAGACGAGGCCATAGCGCTCCTCGACCGGATACCAGGGCTGGCGCACCTTGTCCTTGAACAGGCCGCCTTGCGGCTCGCAGGGCTGCTCCAGGCAATGGCCTTCGGCGTCGAACAGCCAGCCATGATAGCAGCATCTGAGGCCGTTCTCCTCGACCTTGCCGTAATAGAGCGTCGTGCCGCGATGGCAGCAGCGCGCATGCAGGAGGCCGGCCCGGCCTTGCCGGTCGCGGAACAAGATCAGGTCCTCTCCGAGCGCCCGCACCTTGCGCGGCATGTCTCCCGCATCGCCCGTGAGGCCGACCGGGTGCCAATAGCGGCGCAAGAGCTCGCCCATCGGCGTGCCGCGCGAGACCTCGGTCAGCTCGGCCTTGTGGCTCGGCGGCTTCAGGCCATAAGCGGTTCCACTCGGCTGATCGCCTGGCGCGATGCTCATCTTGCTCCTCCCTGCCGGAGCTCTCGCGGCTCCCATGCGGCGAGTTGATTGTAGATCGATGACAGTGTCAACGATTCTCGGTTGCTCGGCCAAGCCTGGCATGGAACGGTGCCACATTGAACGCGACCTCTTGCCCGTCCGATGCGTCGCGCGGCATATGTTGACGCAGAACGCCGGCACATGTGTCGGAAGGGGCGGGAGCCGCAGGGAATGGGTTCGAAGCTGAAGCAGGCGGTCGCTCGCGAGACCGTTGCGGACGGGCAAGACGAGCTCGCGCCGGTGACCGGGTTCGCGAGCTCGCGTCTGATGGTGCTCGCCAATCTGCTGCGGCGCGGGGCCATCCTGCGTTATCGCCGCCTGCTCGGATTGTCCTCGACCGAGTTCGGCCTCATCGCCTCGCTCGGCCGGCGCGCGCCGATGAGCGTGGCGCGCATCGCCGAGCTCATGGGCGTCGACAAGGGGCAGATCAGCCGGGCTCTCTCCGGACTCGTTTCGCGCAAGCTCGTTTCGCGCAGCGTCAACGCACAGGATAATCGCGAGGTGCTGGTGGCGCTGACCGCCAAGGGGCTCAAGGCGCACGAGACCATGAGCGCGGCCGGATTCGAGCGCAACGACCATCTGCTGTCGGGGTTGAGCCGGGACGAGCTGAGCAGCCTCTTCGGGCTCATCGACCGCCTGACCGAGCGGGCGACCGAGATGCTCGAGGCCGAAAAAGCGCAGGGCTGAGGCGAGGGCGAGCCAGGGCCGGGGCACCAAGCGTGGCGCTGATCTGCGATGCGGCTCAGCGCCTTTGCGATCGGGCCGGGACGCGGCTACAAGGGGCGCATGCAGGCCTCCACCATCGACCCCGCCGAGATCGCGCGCTTCGAGCGCCTGGCCTCGACATGGTGGGAGCCGGAGGGCCCGATGCGGGCGCTGCATGCCATGAATCCGGCGCGGCTGTCCTGGATCCGCGACCAGGTCGTCGCGCATTTCGGGCGCGATGCGCGCGAGGTCCGCGCTTTCGCGGGGCTGAGCGCCATCGATATCGGTTGCGGCGGCGGCCTGCTTTCGGAGCCGCTGGCGCGCTTGGGCGCGCGCGTCACCGGCATCGATCCGGCGGCCGAGAATATCGGCGTCGCGCGCCGCCATGCCGAGGGCGCCGGGCTGTCGATCGATTATCGGGTCGAGACAGTCGAGAAGGTGGCCGAGGCAGGCGGCAGCTTCGATATCGTGTTCGCCATGGAGGTCGTCGAGCATGTGGCGGACGTGCAGGCTTTCATCGGCGCCTGCGAGCGCGTGCTGAAGCCTGGCGGCCTGTTGCTGATGTCGACCTTGAACCGGACATTGCGCTCCTTCGCGCTCGCCATCGTCGGGGCCGAATATGTGCTGCGATGGCTGCCGCGCGGCACGCATCGCTGGGACAAGTTCCTGACGCCGGAGGAACTCGCGGACGAAGTCGAAGGAGCCGGCCTCGAGACGGTGGACGTCAAGGGCCTGGTCTTCGATCCCTTGCGCTTCGAATGGCGGCGATCGCGCGACAAGGCGGTGAATTACGTGCTCGCGGCCCGCAAGGCCGCAGCTTGAGGGAGCCTTTCTTAAGACCCGGCTTCCTTAAGGTCGGCTTTTGGCCCCCAGATCTGATGTCGATGGTGTCGAGGTGAGACAATGGCAATGAACAAGCGCGTGCTGCTCAAGAGCCGGCCGAAGGGGTGGGTCACGGAGGCCGATTTCCAGATCGACGAGGCGCCGATCCCGCAGCCTGGCGATGGCCAGGTGCTGGTGCGCAATCACTGGCTGTCGCTCGACCCCTATATGCGCGGGCGCATGAACGACACCAAGAGCTACGCCGCCAAGGCCGAGCTCGGCGAGGTCATGGTGGGCGGCACGGTCGGCGAAGTGCTCGAATCGCGCGATCCCTCCCTGAAACCCGGCGATTTCGTCGTCGGCAGCCTGGGCTGGCAGCAATATGGCACGGCATCGGCCAAGACCTTCCGCAGGATCGACACCAAGGCTGCGCCGGCGCAGGCCTATCTGGGCGTCGTCGGCATGCCGGGGGTCACGGCCTGGGTAGGCCTCCTCACCATTGGCGAGCCCAAGCCCGGCGAAACCGTGGTGGTCTCGGCCGCATCGGGAGCTGTCGGCTCGGTCGTCGGCCAGATCGCCAAGCTGAAGGGCGCGCGCGCCGTCGGCGTCGCGGGTGGTCCGGAGAAATGCCGCTATGTCGTCGACGAGCTCAAATTCGATGCCTGCGTCGATTACAAATCCCCCGATTTCGTCAAGAGTCTCGAGGCGGCGACCCCGAAGGGCGTCGACGTCTATTTCGAGAATGTCGGCGGTGAGGTGCTCGATGCCGTGTCGCGGCGCTTCAACGCCTTCGCCCGCATGCCGCTCTGCGGCCTGATCTCTCAATATAACGAGACGAACCCGATGGGCTTGCGCCACCTCCACGCCTTCCTCACCAACCGCGTGAAGCTGCAGGGCTTCATCGTCAGCGACAAATTGGAGCTGTGGCCGCCTGCCCTCAAGGATCTCGCCGAATGGGTGTCCTCGGGCAAGATCAAATACCGCGAATCGATCGCGCATGGCCTGGACAACGCGCCGAAAGCCTTCATCGGCCTGTTGAAGGGCGAGAATTTCGGCAAGCAGCTCGTCAAGCTCGCCTGAGGCCCCTGGGGAGCAGCCGGCTTGCGTCGGCTCGCCCGGCCGCTCGCCGTGATCGCAGGGTCTCGGCCCGCCAAGCTCTTGGCCCGCCAAGCTGTTGACCGGCCAAGCTCTTGGCCCGCCAAGCTCTTGACCGGGAAGGCATGAATGTTGCTTGAATAACCCTGTCGGGTCGGTCCGCGACCCGTCCAATGAACGCCGCACCTCAACGGTCAGCGGCCTAGCCGGAGATGGCCATGCGCAGCCTGATGTCGTCCCTCGCAACCTCGTTCCGTCGCGCCTCAATGCGGCTTGGTGCGCCGTCACTTCTGGCGCCGGCCTGCCTGGCGCTCGCCGCGCTCGCCTCACCGGCCGGAGCGCAGCAGGCGCTGACCAAGCTCAGCTACGGCACCAACTGGCTCGCCGAAGCCGAGCATGGCGGCTTCTACCAGGCCGTGGTCGACGGCACCTACAAGAAATACGGGCTCGACGTGACCATCATGCAGGGTGGGCCGAACAACAATTTCCGCCTGATGATGTCGTCGGGCAAGATGGATTTCTTCATGGGCTCGGACATGATCCAGGCGATGAGCGCCGTCGCCGAGGGCATCCCGACCGTCGTGGTCGCCGGCATGTTCCAGAAGGATCCGCAGGTTTTGATGAGCCATCCCGGTGAAGGGCTCGACACCTTCGAGAGCCTGAAGAACGCGCATGTGATCTTGATCTCCAAGGCGAGCGTCACCTCCTTCTATCGCTGGCTGCAATCGGCCTGGGGCTTTTCCGAGGACAAGGTCGGCCCTTACAACTTCAATCCGGCGCCCTTCATCGCCGACAAGAAATCGGTGCAGCAGGGCTATGCGACTTCCGAGCCCTTCGCGGTCGAGAAGATCGGCGGCTTCAAGCCGAACGTCTTCCTGTTCGCCGATAACGGCTTCGACACGGTCTCGACGACGATCGAAGGTCGGCTCGATTTCGTCGAGAAGAATCCGGATGTGACGCAGCGCTTCGTCGATGCCACCGCGATCGGCTGGTACAATTATCTCTATGGCGACAACAAAGCCGCCAATGAGATCATCAAGAAAGAAAACCCCGAGATGACGGATGAGCAGATCGCCTTCACGATAGCCAAGCTCAAGCAATACGGCATCGTCGATTCGGGTGAATCCTTGAAGAGCGGCATCGGCGCCATGTCCGATGAGCGCATGAAGAGCTTCTACGAGCAGATGGCCAAGGCCGGCGTGCTGCCGCAAGGGCTCGATTACAAGAAGTCCTACACGTTGAAATTCGTCAACAAGAAGGTGGGTCTGGAGTTGAGGCCGAAATGAAGGCGGATGACGTGAATATCGACCTTGCACGGCCGGCAGCGCCAGCTGCCACGAACTCGAACGACGCCTCTCTTCGATGAGCAGCCTTGCCCAGCCTGACATACGCGGCGCGAGTCCAGGGAGCACGAGTCCTGGAAGCGATCAGCCTGCCGGCCGCAAGCAAGGCGAGACGGCCGGCCTCGCCGCCGGTAGCCCCCTCGTCACGCTCGCGGGCGTCTCGAAACAGTTCAAGAACGGCGTCACGGCGCTGGCCAGGCTCGATCTGAGCGTGCGCTCCGGCGAGTTCCTGTCGCTGCTCGGCCCGTCCGGCTGCGGCAAATCCACGGCGCTGCGCTTGATCGCCGGGCTCGAGCAGCGCAGCGCCGGCCGCATCGAATGGGCGCAAGGGTCCAAAGGTCCGCGCGGACGCCCGAGCATCGGCTTTGTTTTCCAGGACCCGACCTTGATGCCCTGGGCGAGCGTCGAATCGAATGTCTTCCTGCCGCTGCGGCTCGAGAACTGGTCCTTCCGCGACGCAGCACCTCGCATCGAGGAGGCGCTTGCCCTCGTCGGCCTCGCCGATTTCAAGAAGGCGGTGCCACGCGAGCTCTCGGGCGGCATGAAGATGCGCGTCTCGATCGCACGCGCGCTCGTCACGCGCCCGAGCCTCCTGCTCATGGACGAGCCCTTCGCGGCGCTCGACGAGATCACCCGCTTCAAGCTCAATGACGACCTGATGCGCTTGAAGCAGGAGATCGGCTGCACCGTCGTCTTCGTCACCCATTCGATCTATGAGAGCGCCTATCTCTCGACGCGCATCGCCGTCATGGCGGCGCGGCCGGGGCGCATCATCGCCGAGATCGACATCGACGCGCCCTTGCCGCGCGCCGAGCAGTACCGGCGCGAGCCGGCCTATCTCGATGCCTGCAGCAAGGCATCCGATGCCTTGCACGGCGCCATGGACCCGAAGGACCATCTGTGAGCCTCGAAATTCCGATCATCACGGCGCCCGACGACGCGGCCGAGGCCGCAGCCGAGCCGCGGCGCCGCTTCGAGCCGGCGCAGCTTGCGGGCTTCATCGCGCCGGTCGCGGTCTTCGCCGTCGCGGTCGGGCTGTGGGAGTTCGTCGTCCAGGCCAACAATATCGCGCCCTATATCCTGCCGGCGCCGAGCGCCGTCATCGCCACGCTGATCAAGGATTGGGGCACGCTGTCGGCTTCGCTGCTCGTCACCTTGCGCACCACGGCGATCGCGCTCGTGCTCGCGACGCTGGGCGGGGTGCTGCTGGGCGTGATCTTCGCGCAGTCGCGCCTGATCGAGCGCTCGCTCTATCCGTTCGCCGTGATCTTGCAGGTCACGCCGATCGTCTCGGTGGCGCCGCTGCTGCTCGTCTATCTCGATTCGGGGACCGCGATGCTGGTCTGCGCCTTCATCGTCGCCTTCTTCCCGATCCTGTCGAACACCACGCTGGGCCTCGCCTCGACCGACCCCAATCTGCGCAATCTCTTCAAGCTCTACGGCGCGGGGCGCTGGCGCGAGCTCATGCTGCTGCGCGCGCCCTCGGCGCTGCCCTATTTTCTCGGCGGCCTGCGCATCGGCGGCGGGCTGGCCCTGATCGGCGCGGTGGTGGCCGAGATCGCGGCGGGGTCGGCCGGCCAGGGCTCGGGCCTCGCCTACCGCATCGTCGAATCGGGATACCGGCTCAACATCCCGCGCATGTTCGCGGCGCTGCTGCTGATCTCCTTCACCGGCATCGTGATCTACGCCATCCTGGCGCTGCTCTCGCATCTGCTGCTGCGGCGCTGGCACGAAAGTGCCCTCGATCGGGGCGGGTAGGGCTTACTTCTCCCTTCTCCCGCCCTTTCGCGGGAGAAGGTGCCGAGGCGAAGCCGAGGCGGATGAGGGGCGCCGGTGAAGCGCTCAACCGCCTCTCATCCGCCCTCACTACGTTCGGGCACCTTCTCCCGCAAGCGGGAGAAGGAGGCGCGCTTGCCGCTCACCCCGCCTTCTGTCGCGCCAGGGCCTCCTGCACGGCCGCGACCAGGTCGGCCTCCGGCACGGCGAGCTGCGCGGGGCGGGCAGTCTCAAATGTGATAGCTTCGGTCGAGGAGCCGTTCTAACAGGCCTTGAAAAAATGTGTCGAACTATGATATCCTATCAGGATAGGGTAGGTGCGGGGGCAACGCGATTTCGAACGAACACACGCTCGAATTCCTATTGGGGTTCGATGGACGCATCCATCATCTCGAACAGGGCTATTGGCTGAAATTCGAGATCAAGCGCGTGAAGCCGACGCAAGAGCGTCCGCATGGGCTTCGCTACGCCTTCAGCCTGCATGACCCGGAGGGGAAAAGACTTGTGGGGTTCGACAATGCACACGGCGTGTTGCCTTTGGGATCACGGTTTCGGCAAGCGGATGTGGAACACGACCATTGGCATCGAACGTCCACCGACCCCGGCAGGCCCTATGCGTTCACGACTGCCGACCAGTTGCTCGCCGACTTCTTTGCCGAAGTGACGCGCGTGTTGGACGAGCTCGGGATCGAACACACCGTGATCAGCGATGATGACGCATCGAAAGGGAGAGAGCCATGAAGGTTCAAAGCCGGAAGGCGTTGGAAGCGGAAATGAGAGCCGTCGCGCGTGGAGAGATTGCCGCGCCCGTCGATGCAAGGTTGCCGAGCGTGGAGTCCGCCGAGGCGCTGATTCGCTTGTTGACGCCCGATAATCGCAGCTTGTTGCGGACGATCCGCGATGCGAAGCCGCAATCCGTGGCCGAGCTCGCACGGCTGACCAACCGGGCGGAGACGAATTTGTTGCGTACGCTCGGCAAGCTCGAAGCCTTTGGGTTTCTGGAGATGCGCACTGTCGATCGGCGCAAGGTGCCGACGCCGTTGATCGGCATGCTGCATTTTGCGATCGACCCCTACGCCATGGCGGACAAGATCGAAGTCAGCCCGGCGCTGTCATAGGCGACAGGAGCCTGCTCACCCCGTCTTCTGCCGTCCCAGGGCCTCCTGCACGGCCGCGACCAGCTCGGCCTCCGGCACGGCGAGCTGCGCCGGGCGGGCGGCCTTGTAATCCTCATGCGAGGCGATCGCCTTGGCCTGGCGCGCGCCTTCGACCAGATCCTTAAGCTGCACTTCGCCGCGCGCCTTCTCGTCGCCGCCCTGGATGACGACGAGGGGGGCGCCGCGCTTATCGGCATATTTCATCTGGGCCTTCATGCCGGCGGAGCCGAGATACATCTCGGCCTTGACGCCGGCCGCACGCAGAGACGCCGCCATATGCTGGTAGTCGGCGACGCGCTCGCGATCCATGACCAGCACCACGACCGGGCCATGCTCCTCGGCCCCGGTGACGATCGGGCTCTTCACCGCTTTGAGTGCCGAGAACAGCCGCGACACGCCGATGGAGAAACCCGTTGCCGGCACGTCCTCTCCCCGGAAGCGGCCGACCAGGCCGTCATAGCGTCCGCCGCCGCCGACCGAGCCGAACACCACGGGCTGGCCCTTCTCGTTCGGCACCTGAAAAGTCAGCTCGGCCTCGAAGACGGGGCCCGTATAATATTCGAGGCCGCGCACGACTGAGGGGTCGATGCGGATGCGGTCTTCCGCGTAGCCGGCGGCTGAAGCCAGCGAGGCGATTTGGGAGAGTTCGCCAGCTGCGTCGGACAAGAGGAACAACTTGGCCAATGTGACCTCATTCGTGCTCTCCTTTGCCCGAATGAGTGCGATAACGGCGTTTACCTGCGCATCACTGAGTCCAGCCCCCTTGGTGACATCGCCGCTCTCATCTTTGCGACCTTCTGGCCCGAGTAAGAGTCGAACACCCTCGATGCCCAATCGATCGAGTTTATCAATCCCTCGGAGCACCGAGAGGCGTTTTTCCAAGGGGATTTGGGCCCCATCCATCACCCCGTCGAGCACTTTGCGATTGTTGACCCTGATCACATAGTCGCCGCGCTTGACGCCGACGGCCTCCATCACATCGGCCATCATCATGCACATCTCGGCATCGGCGGCGGGCGAGGGGGCGCCGACCGTGTCCGCGTCGAACTGCATGAACTGACGGAAGCGGCCAGGGCCCGGCTTCTCGTTCCGGAACACGAAGCCTGCCCGGTAGCTGCGGAAGGGTTTTGGCAAAGCATCAAAATGCTCGGCGACATGGCGCGCCAGCGGCGCAGTCAGGTCGTAGCGCAAGGAGAGCCACTGCTCGTCGTCGTCCTTGAAGGAGAACACGCCTTCGTTCGGCCGGTCCTGGTCGGGCAGGAATTTGCCGAGCGCGTCGGTATATTCGATGAAAGGCGTCTCCATCGGCTCGAAGCCGTAGCGCTCATAGACGGCGCGGATCGCCCCGAGCATGCGCTCGGTTGCGGCGATCTCGGCCGGGCCGCGATCGGCGAGGCCGCGTGGCAGCCTGGCTTTGAGGCGGTTGGCCTTGGCGGATGGGTCGGTCGACATGGTGCTCAAACTTTCGGCAGCGAGCCGGGGTGCTAACGCAGCGCTCGCGGCGAGGCAAGGAAGAGTATGCCGCTCTGTGAAACGCTGCCCAGGACTCGTACGGGAATAATCGAACCGCATTTGGCCGAAACGCCCCCCACCCGTACCCTCCCCACCACGAAGCCGGCTGGAAGCCGGCGGTCCAATCTTCCCTTGGACCGCCGGCTTCCAGCCGGCTTCGTGGCGGAGGGAGGCGATGGGGGGCGTTTCAAAACAAAAGACAGGTGATCGGGCAAGTTATTCCCGGACGGGTCCTTAAGCGATTTTGTCATGAAACTGATACGCTCATCGGTTCTACGAGGCGCATGCTCGATCAACCCGATGTCGATTCGAAGAGGAAGGTCGCGGCGATCTTTGTTTCCGATCTGCATCTCGGCACAAGATCGAGCCAGGACCGGCATTTCCTCGATTTCCTCAAGGCCTATGATGCAAAAACCCTCTACCTGGTCGGCGACCTGATCGACGGCTGGCGGCTGCGGCGCACGGGCTGGTATTGGCCGCAAGGCCATAACGACGTGCTGCAGAAGCTGTTGCGCAAGGCGCGCAAGGGCACCAAGATCATCTATATCCCCGGCAATCATGACGAATTCCTGCGCAACTTCCTCGGCCTCAAATTCGGCGGGGTGAAGGTGGTGGACCGCGTGGTGCACACCACCGTCCATGGCAAGCGTTTCCTCGTCCTGCATGGCGACCAGTTCGATATGGTGGTGCGTCACGCCGTATGGCTCGCCTCGGTCGGCGACGTGCTCTATGATCTGGCGCTCTGGCTCAACCGTCAGGTCAATGTCGTCCGGCGCCGGCTCGGCTTCACCTATTGGTCGTTGTCGGCCTGGGCCAAGCACAAGGTGAAGCAGGCGGTGAATTATATGGGCCGCTTCGAGGAGGTGCTGGTGGCGGAGGCGCGGCGCGAAGGCGTCGACGGCATCATCTGCGGCCATATCCATCACGCCGCAATCGAGGACTATGACGGCATCACTTATCTCAACAGCGGCGATTGGGTCGAAAGCTGCACGGCGATCGTCGAGCATCTCGACGGACGTTTCGAGATCGTGCGCTGGCTCGAGGCCGAGACCGAGCTGCAACCCGGCAAGGGGCTCGTTTCGACCGCCAATGCGACCGCCCCGCTCCTGGACGCGGCCGCTTGACGCGCATCCTCATCGTCACCGATGCCTGGGCACCGCAGGTCAACGGTGTGGTGCGATCCCTTGAGAACGTGCTGCGCGAGGCGCCGCGCCTCGGCGTCGAGATCGAGATGCTCACGCCTGCGAGCTTCCGCACCGTGCCGCTGCCGACCTATCGCGAGGTGCGCGTGGCGCTGACGCGGCCGGGCGTGATCTCGGCGCGCATCGAGGAGGCGCAGCCCGACTATATCCACATCGCAACCGAAGGCCCGCTCGGCGTGTGTGCGCAGATCGCCTGCATGCGCAGCGGGCGTCCCTTCACCACGAGCTATCACACACGCTTCCCCGAATATCTCGCGGCGCGCTGGATCGCTCCGGCCGGCCTCACCTATGCGCTGATGCGCCGCTTCCACAATTCGGGGGCCGGCGTCATGGTGGCGACTGCGAGCCTCGAGCGCGAGCTCGAAGCGCGCGGCTTCAAGCGCCTGATGCGCTGGTCCCGCGGCGTCGATGCCGAGCTCTTCCGGCCGCGCTCGTCGCCGGTCTTCGATCTGCCGCGGCCGATCTTTCTCACTTGCGGGCGATTGGCGGTCGAGAAGAATCTCGCAGCCTTCCTGTCGCTCGACCTGCCCGGCTCCAAGGTGGTGGTCGGCGACGGGCCGGAACGCCGGGCGCTCGAAGCGAGGTTCCCTCAGGCGCATTTCACCGGCGCGCTGCATGGCGAGGCGCTCGCCTGCGCCTATGCGTCGGCCGATGTCTTCGTCTTCCCGAGCCTGACCGACACATTCGGCATCGTGCTGCTCGAGGCGCTGGCCTCCGGCTTGCCGGTCGCGGCCTTCCCGATCGCCGGCCCGCTCGATGTCATCGGCGATAGCGGCGCGGGCGTTCTCGATGATGATCTCGGCAAGGCGGCGCTTGCCGCGCTCGACATCCCGGGCGAAAGGGCACGCGCCCATGCGCTCACCTTCAACTGGACGGCCTGCGCGCGCCAATTCGTCGACAATGTCCAGAGCGCCCATGCCAAGGATGCCCGCTATGCGCGCCGCTCCTGGCTGCGCTCGCGGCCGGCACAGGCGGCAAGCCTGCAAGGCTGAAGCGCGGCGCGAGATGCAGCTGGCCTCCGAGCGAAATCGTAAGCCAGAACAATAAGATGAGGGATTCGCCCGAGCACTGGACGCAGGGGCCACAGAACTCGTCTGCGCGGCCGAAAAAAGCGTATCACCGTTGTGTCTGGCGAGACCCTTGCACAATTGGGGTCATCCCGTGCGCACTGCAGCACGTAGTGATGCGGTGCAGACACGGGATCCATAATCAACAGGTAGTTTTGGGTCCCGGATCTGCGGCGCACCACTGCGTGCTGCGCCGCGTCCGGGATGACCCGGTGTGCGTGTCGTGCAAAGGACAGCGCGGCCGTGGCCACGTTATCCACACTCATTGTTCCTTGGCGAGAAGGTTGCTAAGAGCCGCCCGGTCGAGGCGAAGGGCGCCTCCGGAGGCAGATGATGGCGCATCCGATGAAACTCGTTGCCGGCAATTCCAATCGGGCGCTGGCCGAGGCGATCGGGGAATATCTCGAGCTGCCGCTGACCGCCTGCTCGGTGCGCCGTTTCGCCGATATGGAGGTCTTCGTCGAGATCCAGGAAAATGTGCGCGGCCAGGATGTGTTCGTCATCCAATCGACGTCCTATCCGGCCAATGACCATTTGATGGAGCTTCTCATCATCACCGACGCGCTGCGCCGCTCATCGGCGAAGCGGATCACGGCGGTGATGCCCTATTTCGGCTATGCGCGGCAGGATCGCCGCGCCGCCGGCCGCACTCCGATCTCGGCCAAGCTCGTCGCCAACCTGATCACCCGGGCCGGTGCCGACCGGGTGCTGACCGTCGATCTGCATGCCGGCCAGATCCAGGGCTTCTTCGATATCCCGCTCGACAACCTGTTCTCGGCGCCCGTCATGGTGCGCGACATCAAGGAACGCATGGACCTCCACAACATCACCGTGGTGTCGCCCGATGTCGGCGGCGTGGTGCGGGCTCGCGCCCTCGCCAAGCGCATCGGCGCTCCGCTCGCCATCGTCGACAAGCGGCGCGAGCGGGCCGGCGAGTCGGAGGTGATGAACATCATCGGCTCGGTCGAAGGCAGCCATTGCATCCTGGTCGACGACATCGTCGATTCGGGCGGCACCCTATGCAATGCGGCCGACGCCCTGATTGCCCAGGGCGCCAAGGAGGTGTCGGCCTATATCACCCATGGCGTGCTTTCGGGCGGCGCTGTCGACCGTGTCACAAAATCGCGGCTGCGCGAGCTCGTCATCAGCGACACCATCGCTCCGACCGAGGCGCAGAAGAGTGCACCGAACATCCGGACGCTGGCGATCGCACCGCTGATCGGCGAAGCGATCGCCCGCACCGCGAAGGAGGAGAGCGTTTCGAGCTTGTTCGATTAGGGCCTTCCCGGATTCGACCGGTCGGCTCGCATCTGTGTTAAGACGCATTTTCGGGGGGGTAACCTCAGGTTGTCCTCGAAGATGCGAATTGGGGCGGGGCTAACCAAGAGAGGAATCGACGATGGGTCTCATCAGCTTCATCAAGAGCGTCGGCGCCAAGCTGCACGGCGCGTCCGAGGATAAGCCAGCGGCACCCGAGATTCTCAAGCAGGAGGTCGCCAATCACGGCTTGCCGGCCGACAAGATCGACGTCGCGGTCTCGGGCAACACGGTCACCGTGACCGGCAAGGCCTCTTCGACGGAGGAAGCCGAGAAGATCGCGCTCACGGTCGGCAACAGCATGGGCGTGTCCCAGGTCGCAAACAACATCACGGTCGAGAAGCCGGCCCCCGAGGCCAAGATGTACACCGTGCAGAAGGGCGACAACCTCTCGAAGATCGCCGAAGTGCAATACGGCAAGGGCAAGGCCAACGAATATCATCGCATCTTCGAGGCCAATAAGCCGATGCTGAAGAGCCCGGACCTGATCTATCCCGGCCAGGTCCTGCGCATTCCTCCCCTGGCGTGAGAATTCAAGTGAGCGGACATCGCGATGTCTCGATCGACGAGGTCAAGCAAGGCCTCGCCGACAACTCGATCCTGCTGGTCGACGTGCGTGAGCCGCATGAATTCGCGGCCGCGCATATCCCGGGCGCGGTCAACGTGCCGCTGTCGAATTTCGATGCCGGACAGATCGCCCCGCAACCCGGACAGATGGTGGTGTTCAGCTGCCGTTCCGGCGTGCGCTCCCTGAAGGCGATCGACGCCTCGCTGGCGCAAGGCTTCGACTACGACACCCATTTTCCCGGCTCCATGCTCGAATGGGTGGGCGCCGGCAAAGCGGTCGAGACGGGCTGAGCGTTACCTCTCCCCTTGTGAGGTCTTTGCGGAATTCAATTTTCGCCGCCGTACGCATTGGACCCCCACCTCATTCCTCCCCCTTTCTGGGGGAGGATGTCTGCAGGACGATGATCGCGCGGCATTTTGGGTGGGGGTCAAAAGATTTCTCTTTGTGAGAGAGGTGAGGGCGCGTCATTGCGAGAGGGTGTAGCCGACGAAGTGGACGCAGCTGGAGGCTGTCCGCATGCGACATACGAGTGACGTCGCCGTGAGCGGGGTCGAGGATCAGGGCGAGGCTGACGCCTGCCTCGAGCGTCTGCTGCGCGACCGCTTCAGCTGCCGCGCCTTCCGGCCCGAGCCCGTGCCGCTCGCCGTCATCGAGCGCATCCTGGAAATTGCCCGGCACACCGCCTCCTGGAACAATGTCCAGCCCTGGAACGTGATCGTCACGCAAGGGGAGGGCACCGAGCGCTTTCGCCGGGAATTGCTGGCCTATCACGATACGGCACCAGGCCCGACGCCCGACATCGCCTTCCCGCGCGAATATCGCGAGCCTTACCTGGCGCGGCGGCGCGAATGCGGCTTTGCGCTCTACAACGCGGTCGGCGTCGCGCGCGGCGACAAGGCGGCCTATGCGCGCCAGACGCGCGAGAATTTCCGCCTGTTCGGCGCGCCGCATCTGGCACTGATCTCGACCGATGAGGCGCTCGGCACCTATGGCGCGGTCGATTGCGGCGCCTATGTCGGCAACTTCATGCTGGCCGCGCAAGCGCATGGTGTCGCCACCATCGCCCAGGCGGCGCTCGCCAGCCACTCGGCTTTCCTGCGCGCTCATTTCGGCATTCCGCAGGAGCAGCGTGTCGTCTGCGGCATCTCCTTCGGCTATGCCGATATGACGCATCCGGCCAATCGCTACCGCACGACGCGCGTCGATCCGCGCGAGACGGTGCGCTTCGTCGCCGAATAGGCACTTGCCGCGAATAGGCCCTTGCCCGCGAATAGGCACTTGCCGCAACCTCGCGATCACTCCTATCGCAACCCTGCAGGGATGGGTTGCGGCGCGCCGTGTTGAAGCGATGCCCGTCTGTGCTAGCCTGAAGCTGCTAGCAACCCTGAGCCAAATCGGAACAAGCTGTCCATGAAACCTATGAAATTCGGCATCGGCCAGCCGGCGAGGCGCGTCGAGGATCAGCGACTCATCACCGGTCATGGTGAATTTACGAGCGATGCGATCCCCAAGAACGCCGCGCGCGCCTTTGTGCTGCGCTCGCCGCACGCGCATGCGCGGTTCCGCATCACCGATGTCGAGGCGGCGCGGCAGATGCCGGGCGTACTCCTGATCCTGACGGCCGCCGATATCGGCCATCTCGGCGGGCTTCCATGTCTCGCGCCGGTCGCCAATGCGGATGGCTCGGCGATGGATTTCGTGCCCTATCCGATCCTCGCCAAGGATGTGGTGCGCCATGTCGGCGACATGGTCGCCTTCGTGGTCGCCGAGAGCCTGGCGCAGGCGCGCGACGCCGCCGAGGCGATCGTCGTCGATTATGACAACCTGCCGGCCGTCAACGGCATCAGGGCAGCGAGCAAGCCGGGCGCGCCGCTCGTCTGGCCGGAGCGCAAAAGCAATCTCGCCTTCGACGCCGCGATGGGCTCCAAGGAGAAAGCCGATGCCGGCTTCGCCAAGGCGAAGCATGTGACGAAGCTGTCGATCGTCAATAATCGCCTGGTCACGAACTATATGGAGACGCGCGCCGTCGTCGCGACCTACAACCCGCGTTCGGAGCGCTACCATCTCAGCCTCGGCAGCCAGGGCGTGCACGGCATCCGCGACGTGCTTGCCGATGCGGTGCTGAAGGTGCCGAAGGACAAGGTGCATGTCACCACCGGCGATGTCGGCGGCGGCTTCGGCACCAAGGCCTTCTGCTATCGCGAATATCCGCTCGCCGCGGAGGCCGCCAAGCGCGTCGGCCGCCCGGTCGTCTGGGTCGGCGAGCGCACCGAGCATTTCGTCGGCGACGCACAGGGCCGCGACCATCTCACCGAGGCGGAGCTGGCGCTCGACGAGAAGGGCCGCATCCTCGGCCTGCGCATCGATGTCGAAGCCGATATGGGCGCCTATCTCAGCGCCTTCGCGCCTTTCATTCCCTCGCTCGCGGGGCTGATGGCGCCGGGCCTTTACGACATCCCCGGCACCTTCTTCCGCTTCCGCGGCTTCTACTCGAACACGCTCCCGGTCGACGCCTATCGCGGCGCCGGACGGCCTGAGGCTGCCTATCTCATCGAACGCCTGGTCGATCTCGCGGCGCGCGAGATGGGCATCGCGCAAGACAAGATCCGGGCCCGCAACTTCATCAAGCCGAAGCAGATGCCCTACAAGACCGCGATGGGGCGCGTCTATGATTCAGGCGAGTTCGAGGGCCATCTGCAGCGCGCCATGGAGGTGTCCGGCTGGGTGAGCTTCAAGGACAGGCTGCGCGACGCCAAGAAGCGCGGCATGATCCGCGGCCTCGGCCTCGCAAGCTATATCGAGATCTGCGCCTTCGGCTCACCCGAGGATGCGGTGGTGCGCATCGAGAAGGACGGCTCCGCGACCATCCTGATCGGCACCCAGTCGAACGGCCAGGGCCATGCCACGGCCTATGCCCAGATCGCCTCGCAGCATCTCGATCTGCCGCTCGAGCAGATCCGCATGGTGCAAGGCGATACCGACCAGGTGAAGACGGGCGGCGGCACGGGCGGCTCGCGCTCGATCCCGGTCGGCGGGGCGGCAGTCTCGGCTGCCGCGACCCTGCTGGTCGACAAGCTCAAAGGCCTCGCGGCCGATGCGCTCGAGGCCGGCCGGAGCGATCTCGAGATCATCGACGGCACGGTGCGTGTCGTAGGCACCGACAAGGCGATCGGCTTCGCGGAGATCGCGGCGCTGCCGGGCGCCAAGCCTGGCGACCTGTCGGCGAACGGCCATTACTTGCCGTCCGAAGGCACCTATCCGAACGGCACCCATGTCTGCGAGATCGAGATCGATCCGGCGACCGGCACCTCCCAGATCGTCAACTACACCATCGTCGACGATTTCGGGGTGACGCTGAATCCGCTCCTGCTCGCCGGCCAGGTGCATGGCGGTATCGTGCAGGGGATCGGCCAGGCGTTGCTCGAGCGCACCGTCTACGGCGATGACGGCCAGCTGATCACCGCGTCCTTCATGGATTATGCGGTGCCGCGCGCCGCCGACGCGCCGAGCTTCCACTTCGAGACGCGCAACGTGCCCTGCACCACGAACGCGCTCGGTGTCAAAGGCGCGGGCGAAGCCGGCACGATCGCGGGAGCCGGGACGGTGATGAACGCCGTCGTCGATGCGCTCGACCGCGCCTATGGCATCCGCCATGTCGACATGCCTGCGACACCCGAAGCGATTTATCGGGCGATCGTCGCGGCAACCGCTAAAAAAGCGGCGTGAAGATCGGCGGCGTCGCGGTCCCAGGCGCTGGGACCGCGGGCGTCCCGCCCGCCCTTGCGAACGACGGCGCGCACCGCCGGGCAGAAGGGCGACCAGGATGGTCGCGGTCCTAGTGGGATCGCGGGCGTCCGAGCTTGTGAGTTTTTGAAACAGCGGGAAAAACTTGCCGGGACCCGCCTGTTTTGCTGTGAGTAAATAGCGTAAATGGTCGGAAAAGGCCTTCAAGAACTTGCTCTGTCGATGCCGGCCCCGTTCACCGCGACGTTCTCGACACCGCCCTTCGTGATCATTTCAAAAACTCACAGCCTCTCCCGCCCGCACTTAAACGGTGAGGCCGGCGCTCCGCCGCGCAGAAAGGGCGACCGAGACGGTCGCGGTCCCAGTGGGAACGCGGGCGTCCCGCCCGCAGATGCCACGCGAATGAGCCTCACGCCTTCGTGAGCAGGCGGTGTGGGCACACGTCTTTCGTCGCGTTGACATAGAACTATTCTTAAGACTGGAATGCTCGCACGGTCTCGAACCGTTTGCCTGGAGGAGCCAGACATGTCTCGTTTGCTTTCGTTGTTGTGTGCTGCGGCCGTGCTCGTCGCGGTGGGAGGGGTGACCGTGGCGGTCAAGGCCGATGACGGGCCGATCGATGTCCGTCAGAAGCTCATGAAGGCGAACGGGGCGGCCGCCGAGCTCGGCTCCGCCGCCGGTATCGGCGTTCTCGCCGACGCCAAGAGCACGATCGAGGAGCGCATCAGGCTGATGAAGGTCGACGGCCAAGCGGCGAAGCTCGGCCTCGATATGATCAAGGGCACCGTCCCCTTCGATCTCGCAAAGGCGAAAGGGATTTTTGCGACATTTGTGGACGCTGCCCAAAAGGAGAAGTCGCTCTTTCCACCGGATTCCAAGACCGGTGGCACCACGGCCTCCCCCAAAGTCTGGGAGGACATGGCCGGATTCCTGGCAGCTTACGACAAGTTCGGCAGTGAATCAGCCGCTGCCCAGAAATCGATCACCGATCTGGACAGCTTCAAGGCCGCGTTCGGGACTGTCACCAAGAATTGCGGGGGCTGCCACGAGACCTATCGCGTGAAGAGGGGGTAACGTGGTGCGGCCGGCGTCGCGCAACGCACCGAGCAGCTGCTTACGGCTTCTTGCTCGGCGGCTTTGGGCCTTCGACCGGCTGCAGTGATTTGATGTAGGTGGCGATTGCGGCGCGATCGTCAGGCGAGAGTTGCCTCGTGCTGCGGACCTCCTCGTTCATGGAGGACCCCACAAAGTCTCCATCGGGAGTCTGCCCGGTCTCGAGCAGATCGGCAATGTCTTGTTCCGACCAGTCTTTCAGAGCCAATTGAGTGATATTGGGGACGAAGCCGCGCCCATCTGGGTTGGGGCCACCGGCGAATCGCTGCGAAGCAATGACCGCCCCGAGGATATTGCGTGGGCTGTGACATTCGGCGCAGTGACCAGGACCGTTGACAAGATAAGCGCCGCGATTCCACGCCGCGCCCTTGCTGGGATCCGGTTCGAATGATTTGCCGTCGAGGAATAGCAGCTTCCACAATCCAATCCCTCGACGGATCGTGAACGGAAAAGGGAGGTCGTGGCCGCGCACCTTGCCTTGGATGGGTGGCAGGGTCTTGATGTAGGCGAAGAGGTCGCGGAGATCGTCGATCTTGATCTCCTGGTAGGAGGTATAGGGAAGCGCCGGATAATAGTGTCGCCCGTCGGGCGACGTGCCTTTGTTCAGGGCCGTCACGAACTGCGCTTCCGTCCAGGATCCAATGCCATCTTGCAATTCGGGCGAGATGTTGGGCACGTAGAAGGTGCCGAAAGGCGAGTGCAGCGCAAGCCCACCACCCAGTTGGGTTCTGTCAGCCTGACCGGGAGTTGCATGGCACGAAGCGCAGCCGCCCGCCTCGAACATCGACTTGCCGTTCGCAAGATCGATCTGGTGCGGGCCAAGCGTGCTTGCCGCGATCGTTTGCGGGGCGGTCAGGACCCAGAATACGCCAAGGCCGACAACGCCGGCCAATGCCGCTGCAATTGCGAGTCTTCGGATCATCCAACACCGTCTCCACCTGCATCGATCCCATTTCGTGGCTCAATCCCACACTCCATGCAATCACTGTTGTATGCTTCGCCGCGGTCGTTGCCTTCCGCGCCGCAACACTCGCTACCAGGCAGACGCTACTCCTGACCTGGACCGGACTTGCACTGGCTTGATCGCGCCAGCTTCGCCTGGCGCACGCACACACGGGATCCATGATCTGCATCGGCACTGTCAGGCTCCTCGGTGGCGAGCTATAATTCCCCCATGCATCGACGAGTTGCGCGGGTATTTGGTGCCTGCTTCCTCCTTGCCGTTTCGCTATGGTGCGCGATCGGACAGGCGAACGCCACCGAGATACAGAAGTCGGATCCGGAACAATGCCGGGAGGACGGTCAGGCTTGTGTCGAGGCCTGGTACAAGGAGTATTCGGCGGGCCTCATCGGCGAGCTCAAATATTATGCCGGCCAGGAGGATTTCCTCGCCGATATGCTGGCCGACCGCCAGGAACCGCTGATCACCGCCAGGCTCTCCCTGTTGCTCATCGAGGGCGGCGTCAAATACAGCCAATGGGCGATGCTCAAGGACGGGGCGCTGGCCGAGAGCGCCCATCTCGACATGCCGCGCTATCATGCGATCATCGGCGTCTGCCGTGATGCCATATCGGGCATGCGCACGGCGCTCTTCGATCTGCGGCAGCGTCGCGACGCGGTGCGTGCCGAGGCGAACCAATATCTCAAGGACGCCACGGCCTGCGAGCGAGCTCTTGCCTTGGCGCCCAAGCTCTCGCGGCTGAGGAGCCCAGGCCGGCCGGCGCGGGCAACGGCGCCTCCCGCCGCGACGGGCGATGCCACCTCTGGGCCGATGGATATCGTGCCGTCGACACCGCGCCCGTAGCTTGGATCACCGCCGGTATCTCTGCTCGCGGCCTTTGATATCGCATCATTTATTCGGAGGAGCGGAAGATCGCTTTTCGGCATGGTGCTTCGCCCCAAGATTACGGTTAACGCTCTCTTAAACACCCCCGGCCATTGATTAAGGATCGAATCGCCAGGCGCTCCGCCACGATTCGGCGTCCAGTCGAGGAAAGCGTAATGGCTAAGCATGTCGCCGTGCTCATGGGGGGCTGGTCGGTCGAACGGCCGGTGAGCCTCAATTCGGGCAAGGCCTGCGCCGATGCGCTGGAGGCCGAGGGCTATCGCGTCACCCGCATCGATGTGAAGCGCGACATCGCCGAGGTGCTGGCGCAGCTGCAGCCGGATGTCGTCTTCAACGCCCTGCATGGCCGCTTCGGCGAGGATGGCACGATCCAGGGCATATTGGAGATCTTGCGCCTTCCCTACACGCATTCGGGAGTTCTGGCTTCGGCGCTCGCCATCAGCAAGGCGAAGGCCAAGATCGTCATGGCGGCGGCCGGCGTGCCGGTCGCCAGCGGCAAGGTGGTCTCGCGCTTCGCGGCGGCGAAGGCCCATGTCCTCGCCCCGCCTTATGTGCTGAAGCCCACCAATGAGGGCTCGTCCTTCGGCGTCGTCATCGTTCGCGAGGGCCGCGAGCACCCGCCCCAGGAGATCGGCCGCGAGGACTGGCCCTATGACGAATGGCTGCTCGCCGAGAGCTTCGTGGCGGGGCGCGAGCTCACCTGCGGCGTCATGGGCGACAAGGCGATGGACATCATCGACATTCGTCCTGCGACCGGGCTCTTTTACGATTATGACGCAAAATATGCGCAGGGCGGCTCGATTCACGTGATTCCGGCCGAACTTAAACCGAATATTTACCGAGACATTCAACAGTTCGCGTTAACCGCGCATCAAGCACTCGGCTGCCGTGGCGTGAGCCGTGCCGACTTCCGCTACGACGACACGCCCGGAGGCTCCGGCAGCGTCGTCTGCCTCGAGGTCAACACGCAACCCGGCATGACGCAGACGAGCTTGGTGCCGGAGATGGCTGCCCATCTGGGCATGAGTTTCGGTGAGCTGGTCAAATGGATGGTGGAGGACGCGTCCTGCGATCGATGAGCGCCATAGCTAGTCCCTTGGCAAGCCCCTTGGCGAGCCCTCTCGCGACTGCCTACGCGGCTCCCCGCGCGCCCTTCGCCGGCGCGTCGGGAAGCGGCCTCGGCGCGCGTCAGAAGGCAAGGCCGGCTCAGCGTCGCGCCGTGCCCGGCGTCGCGACGGGCGCGATGCGCGTTCCGCGCTTCACCGGCAGCCTGCTGCTTGCGGCCCTGTTCCTCGGCGTCGGTGCTTTCGGCGTGCTGCGGGGCGGAGAATTCGATGCCTTTGTGGCCGCGAACGGCCCCCTCAGGGAGGTGCTGGCGCGCGCGGTCGGTCTCGGCATCACCACGGTCGAGGTGAACGGCCTGCAGCGCTTGTCGAAGGAAGAGGTCGTGACGGCGGCCGGCATCGACGGGCGCGGCTCCTTGCTGTTCGCCGATGTCGAGGCCTTGCGCCAGAAGCTCAAGACCAACCCGATGATCGCCGAGGCGAGCGTGCGCAAGCTCTACCCGCATGCCGTGGCGATCGCGGTGACCGAGCGTCAGCCCTTCGCGCTGTGGCAGAAGGATGGCGAGGTTTCGCTCGTCGCCGCCGACGGCACTCCGATCGATCAGCTGCGCGACCAGCGCTATGTCGACCTGCCCCTCGTGGTGGGCGAGGGGGCCAATGAGAAGGCGAAGGATTTCGCCGCCCTGATCGAGACGCAGCCGAGCCTCAAGCCCCTGGTGCGGGCCGGAAACTGGATCGGCCAGCGTCATTGGGAATTGCAGCTCAGGAACGGCTTGACGGTGAAGCTGCCGGAGGCCGACCCGGCAGCGGCCCTTGCTCGCTTCGCCGGGCTGATGCGCGACTACAAGCTCGCCGAGAAGGCGATCATCCTCGTCGATCTGCGGCTGCCCGACCGCATCGTCTTCCGCATGACGCAGGAAGCCGCCGATCAGCGCGCCGATGAGATGAAGAAGCGTCTTCCTCCCTCGAAGGGAGAGCCCGGATGAGCCTGCGCCACGGGCTCACGCCGCGCGTCAAGCCGGTCGGGCCGCGAAAGAGCTCGATCGTCTCGGTGCTCGATATCGGCACGAACAAGGTCGTGTGCCTGGTGGCGCGCCTCGATCCCATGGAGGCCAACGCTTCGCTGCGCGGGCGCACCCATATGGGGCAGATCCTCGGCATCGGCCATCAGCGCTCGCAAGGGCTGAAGGCCGGCGTGATCAACGATCTCGAGCTCGCCGAGGAGACCATCCGCCAGACCGTGCACGCCGCCGAGCGCATGGCCAAGGTCCAGGTCAAGGCGACCATCGTCAACATCTCCGGCGGACGCATCTCCTCCGAGGCGCTGGACGGGCGCGCCGATGTGCGCGGGCGTCCGGTCTCGGACGCCGATGTCCGGCTCGTCTTGTCGCGCGCCAGCGCCAACGCCGCCCGGCCCGGCCGCGCCGTCATGCACGCCTTGCCGACCACCTTCGCGCTCGACGGCGTCACCGGCATGCACGATCCGCGCGGCATGGTCGGAGAGACGCTCGGCGTCGGCATGACGGTCGCCTCCGCCGATGTCACCTCGGTGCGCAACCTGATGCTCGCCGTGGAACGCTGCCATATCGAGGTGGAAGGCGTGGTCGCCTCGCCCTTCGCCTGCGGCCTGTCGACGCTGGTCGACGACGAGGCCGAGATGGGCGCCGTCGTCGTCGATCTTGGCGCCGGCACCACGACGCTCGGCGTGTTCGCCGGTGGCCGGCTGGTGCATGCCGACGGCGTTGCGGTCGGCGGCAACCATGTGACCCTCGACGTGGCACGCGGCCTCTCGACGCGGCTCTCCGCCGCCGAGCGTCTCAAGACCCTTTACGGCTCGACCCTCGCGACCGCCTCCGACGATCGCGAGACGATCGCGGTGCCCTCAGTCGATTCCCATGACGGGGTCGAGGAAGCCCATGTGCCGCGCGCCCAGCTCGTGCGCATCATCAAGCCGCGCGTCGAGGAGATCCTGGAGCTCGTCCGCGATCGCCTGAGGAAAGCCGGCCTTGCGCCGGAAGGGCGCCGCTACGTGCTGACCGGTGGAGCAAGCCAGCTCACCGGCCTCGCCGACACGGCAAGCCGCATCCTGTCGAAGCACGTGCGCATCGGCCGGCCGCTCGGCGTCAAGGGACTGCCCGAGGCCGCCAAGGGGCCGGCATTCGCCGCCGCTATCGGCCTGCTGATCTACCCGCAAATCGCCGATGTCGAACATTTCGAGCCGCGCGGCGAGAGCGGCATGCTGGCTGCCGGCGGCGACGGCTACTTCGCCCGCGTCGGGCGATGGATCAAGGAGAGTTTCTAAAGAGCTTGACCCGCCGGTGCCAACGGCCGGCGGGCATGATCCGGAGCGTGAAGAGAGACTGGAACAGGCGTCCGGATCGGACGCATAGAAGATGAGGCCAAGGCTATGACGATCAATCTCAAGGCCCCGGACATCCGGGAACTGAAGCCCAGGATCACCGTTTTCGGCGTCGGTGGCGCCGGCGGCAACGCCGTCAACAACATGATCGAGAGCGGCCTGCAAGGGGTCGAGTTCGTGGTCATGAACACGGACGCGCAGGCGCTCCTGATGTCGAAGGCCGAGCGGGTGATCCAGGCGGGCCTCGTGGTCACGCAAGGGCTCGGCGCCGGCTCACACCCGGAGGTCGGGCGGGCCGCCGCCGAAGAGGTGATGGAGGAAATCCGCGATCACCTCGTGGGCGCCCATATGACCTTCGTCACGGCCGGCATGGGGGGCGGCACCGGCACCGGGGCGGCACCGATCGTCGCCAAGGTGGCGCGCGAGATGGGCATCCTCACCGTCGGCGTGGTGACCAAGCCCTTCCAGTTCGAGGGCCAGCGCCGCATGCGGGTCGCCGAGCAGGGCATCGCCGAGCTGCAGGCAACCGTCGACACGCTGATCGTCATCCCCAACCAGAACCTGTTCCGGGTGGCGAACGAGAAGACAACCTTCGCCGACGCCTTCGCCATGGCCGACCAGGTGCTGTATTCGGGCGTCGCCTGCATCACCGACCTGATGGTCAAGGAAGGGCTCATCAATCTCGACTTCGCCGATGTGCGCGCCGTGATGCGCGAGATGGGCAAGGCCATGATGGGCACGGGCGAATCCTCCGGCGACAAGCGCGCCCTGCAGGCCGCCGAAGCCGCGATCGCCAACCCGCTCCTCGACGAGACCTCGATGAAGGGCGCCCGCGGGCTCCTCATCTCGATCTCCGGCGGCAACGACATGACGCTCTACGAGGTCGACGAAGCCGCGACCCGCATCCGCGAGGAGGTGGATCACGAAGCCAACATCATCGTCGGGGCGACCTTCGACCAGGCGCTCGAAGGCGTCGTGCGCGTCTCGGTGGTGGCGACCGGCATCGACCAGATCGCGGTTGCCCAGAGCGAGCCTTCCCTGTTCATGCCGCAAGCGGCCGTGCAGCGCATCTCGGCGGCGACCGAGCGCCTGCGCCTGGAAGCCCGCAGCGTCGTCCCCGAGCCCGCGCCGGTGGCGGCCCAGCCTGCCCATCCTCCCATGGCGAGCGAGGGCGAGCTTGGCCATATGGCTCCGGCACCTGAGCCGGTCGCGAGCGGACAGCGCTTCGTCGAGCCGCTGCCCGAGGATGTGCGCCCGGCCGCGGAAGCCGCGGAGAGCTTCATCCCGCCGCAGCCGGAACGCCCATTGGTGCGCGCCCCGCGCATGCCGCGCGTCGAGGAGCTGCCGCTGCCGGCACAGAACCAGCTGCGGGCCGCCAATGGCGTCACCCGCTCGGCCGCGCAGCCGGTGGAGGCGAAGCGAATGACCCTGCTGCAGCGGCTGGCGGCCGTCGGCCTCGGCCGGCGCGACGAGGCGCATGAGGCTCCGGCTCCGGCGCCCGCACAGGCTCCTCAGCCGCAGCTCGCCCCGCAGCGCCAGATCGCTCCTCCGGCCGCCGCGTCGCCGGCCCAAGCCAATCGTCGCGTCCCGGCCCCGCCGATCGCGCCGCGCGCCCCGCAAGGGCTCGATCAACATGGCCGCCCGGTGCAGCAGCGCACCTTCGAGGACGACCAGCTCGAAATACCGGCATTCCTGCGCCGGCAGTCGAACTGAGGCAGCAAAGGATCGGGCCGCTTCCCGGCGGCCCAGATTCAGCCTGGTTTATTCCTCATTTAGCGGCCCGCACTCGTTGCGGGCCGGCTGCCATTAAGCGCCTATAAACAAATGATAAATGCCTGTAACACATGGTAAGAAAGCGTGACTTGGCGCTGGCCGGCACGACGTCTATGGTCCCACAACAAGACATGATTTCGACTCGATGATGGCGGTCCAGGCGTCGCTTTTGGCGAAGTCGGTGCCGCGAAACGCCGGTTGCAAGGACTCACCTCGAGAGAGTTCGGCAGGTCGGCTCGGACCAGAGATGACTGAATGCGTTATGATGTCCAGCACACGGTAGAGCGTGCGATCACCATCGAGGGGATCGGAGTTCACACCGGCAAGCCCGCCAGCGTCACCATTCGTCCGGCGGGCGCGGGCGTCGGCATCAAGTTCATCCGCAGCGATCTCGAACCCGGCATCTCCATACCGGCGCGTTACGATTCGGTCTGCGCCACCGATCTGTGCACGGTGATCGGCGACGGGGCCGGGCCGAGCATCTCCACCGTCGAGCATTTGATGTCGGCGCTCGTCGCGCTCGGGGTCGACAATGCGATCATCGAGGTCGACGGTGCCGAAACTCCGATCATGGACGGCAGTTCGTCGGTTTTCGTGGATGCGGTCGAGGAAGTCGGCCTTGCCGAGCTCCCGGCTCGCCGCCGCTACGTGAAGGTGATGAAGAAGGTGCGGGTCGAGAGCGGCTCCTCCTTCGCCGAGCTTGCCCCTTACGCCAAGGGGCTGAGGCTCGATGTCGAGGTCGATTTCGACTGTTCGGTGATCGGCCGCCAGCGCATGCGCTTCGATCTCACGCGCGACGCCTATTGCCGCGAGCTGTCGCGGGCCCGCACCTTCGGCTTCATCAAGGATGTCGAGCGCCTGTGGAAAGCCGGCATGGCGCTCGGCGCCTCGCTCGACAACACGGTCGCCATCGGTGACGAGCGCGTGCTGAACCCCGAGGGCCTGCGCTACAGCGACGAGTTCGCACGTCACAAGACGCTCGACGCCATCGGTGACCTGGCGCTGGCCGGCCTGCCGATCCTCGGCGCTTTCCGCTCCTATCGCGGCGGCCATCGCCTCAATATCGGCGTGCTCGAAGCCCTGTTTGCCGATGAAGATGCCTACAGGATCGTCGAATCGGCGGTTCCTGTGTCGAGCTCGCGGCGCGGCGATTACGCTCCTGCGGCGATCGCAGCCGCGGCCTTCGCGCCCGATATGAGCTGATCCCCAATTAAGGGCTGATCCCCGAGCTGAGCTGATCCAGAGGGCGACCGGTTTTGCCCTCGCAGGTGATCGAGAATTGCTTCCGGCGTTTGAGCCTGCTGCCAGACACGGCCATCGGTGATCGCTGATCGTTGATATCGGTCGATCTTGCAGGCCAGTCTCCCCATTGCCGCCGCATTGCCTGTGCATCGGTGGCGTGCGAGACGATCGGCTCGCTCAGAGGGGCCGTCGTCAAAGGGGCGTTCTTGGACCCGCAATGGCCGAAGCTTAGTGACTAGCCTTCGGAGTTTGTGTAAAAGGCGGCCGGCACGGGGCCGATCTCATGAGGCGGATAGACGACATGCTCAGGGCAGGATGGCGATTGGGGATGAAGGCTGCGCTTGTGACACGCGTCGTCCTGGTCGTGGCCGCCGGCGTGACGCTCGCCGGATGCGATACCGTGGCCGATTCGGTCGAGAGCTTCAATCCGTTCAGCGACAAGAAGCCCTATCAGCCGCAGGTCATCCGGGACGTGCCGCCCGATCAGATCTACAATGACGGCCTCGGCCGCATGGCCAATTCGGATTATGGCAACGCCTCCAAGAAATTCGCCCAGATCGACCGGCAATATCCGTACACCGATATGGCCCGCAAAGGCCTGTTGATGGCCGCCTTCACCCAGTACCAGGGCCATCAATATGACGACGCGGTGTCGAGCGCCAAACGCTACATCGAGCAGAACCCGAAGAGCCAGGACGCGGCCTATGCGCAGTACCTGATGGCCATGTCCTACTACAACCAGATCACGGATGTGTCGCGCGATCAGGAACGCACCGAGAAGGCGGCCGGCGCCCTGCAGCAGCTCATCCAGAACTATCCGACCTCGGAATATATCCCCGATGCGCGCTACAAGCTGCAGGTGACGATGGACAATCTCGCGGCCCACGAGATGTATATCGGCCGCTATTATCTCGAGAAGCGCCAATATACGGCGGCCATCAACCGGTTCCGCATGGTCGTCGGCAGATATCAGACGACACGTCAGGTCGAAGAGGCGCTGGAGCGTTTGACGGAAGCCTATTTCGCGCTCGGCATCACCAGCGAGGCGCAGACGGCGGCTGCCGTGCTCGGGCATAATTTCCCCGACAGCCCCTGGTATCAGGATGCCCATAAGCTCCTGACCTCGAACGGCCTGGAGCCGCGCGAGGATAGCGGGTCCTGGCTCAGCCGGGCGATGCAGGGCTTCAAGAAGATCGCCTCCTTCTAGGACCTGGCGGGGGAATTTCATGGACGCGCGCCCGATTGAGGCCGTTCCGGCCCGAGACGCGGCCGAAGGCGCCGCCGAGGTCGTGACGTCCCGCGGCTCGGCCATACTTTAACCGGTGCGCCCATGCTGGTCCGCCTGTCGGTGCGCGATATCGTCCTGATCGACCGGCTGGACATCGATTTCTCGGTCGGCCTCTCGGCGCTGACCGGCGAGACGGGTGCCGGTAAATCCATTCTGCTCGATGCTTTCGCGCTGGCGCTGGGTGCGCGCGGCGATGGCTCGCTGGTGCGCCATGGCGCCGAGCAGGGCCAGGTCACCGCGGTGTTCGAGCTCGAGCGCGGCCACCCGGCGCTGCGCCTGGCGCAGGAAGCCGATATCGCCACCGATGACGGGCTGATCCTGCGGCGTGTCCAATATGCGGATGGTCGCACGCGCGCCCTGATCAACGACCAGCCCGTGGGCGTGCAGACCTTGCGGGCGCTCGGCAATGCCATCGTCGAGATCCATGGCCAGCACGACGAGCGCGCCCTGCTCGATAGCGCGACGCATCGATCGCTGCTCGACGCTTTCGGCGATCTCGGCCCGCGTGTCGAAGCGACCGCCAAGGCCCATGCGGCGCTGTCGGCAGCAGCGGCTGCGGCGCAAAGCGAGCGCGAATTGGTGGCCGCCGCGAAGCGTGACGCGGATTATCTGGGCCATGCCCATCAGGAGCTCTCCGAGCTCGCCCCTGAGATCGGCGAGGAGGAAGCCCTGTCCGAACGCCGCACCGGCATGCAGCAGGCCGAGAAGATCGCCGGCGACCTTGCTGAGGTCCATGAGGCGGTGGCGGGGCACTCTTCGCCCTCGCCGGCCTTGGCGGCCCTGCTGCGCCGCTTGGAAAGGCGGGCGGATCAGTCGAAGGAGCTCATCGAGCCGATCCTGCGCGCGCTCGGCCAGGCACTCGATCAGCTCGAGGAAGCCCGCCAGGCGCTCGAAAGGGCGCTGGCGGCGGCCGCTTTCGACCAGGGTGAGCTGGATCGTATCGAGGAGCGGCTCTTCGCCTTGCGGGCAGCCTCCCGGAAATACGGCGTGCCGGCCGACAAGCTGCAGGGGCTGGCGGCGGAATTCGCCAAGAAGCTCGCCGCCATCGATGCGGGCGAGGAGAGGCTGGCGCTGCTCGATCGCGAGGTGAAGGCGGCGATGGCGGCCTATGAGGCCGCGGCCACCGAGCTCTCCGAGGCGCGCGCCGCGACGGCACAACGGCTCGACCTTGCCGTCACGGCCGAATTGGCGCCGCTCAAGCTCGAGCAGGCGCGCTTCATGACCAGGATCGAGAGCGACCGCGCCAGCCGCGCCGCGACCGGGTTCGACCGTGTCGAGTTCCACGTCCAGACCAATCCCGGCACCAGGCCCGGGCCGCTGATGAAGGTCGCTTCGGGCGGCGAGCTGTCGCGCTTCCTGCTCGCCCTCAAGGTGGTCGTGGCCGATCGCGGCTCGGCCCCGACCCTTGTTTTCGACGAGATCGATTCAGGGGTCGGGGGAGCGGTCGCCGACGCCATCGGCCAACGCCTGGCGCGCCTCGCCGAGCGGGTGCAGGTGATCGGCGTCACGCATGCGCCGCAGGTCGCGGCCCGCGCGCAGCGGCATTACCTCATCTCCAAGGCGCCGGCGGATGGGGGCGCGCGCGTCATCACGCGCCTCGACATGCTCGACGCGGCCGACCGGCGCGAGGAAATCGCCCGCATGCTCGCCGGCGCGACCATCACCCAGGAAGCGCGTGCCGCGGCCGAGCGCCTGCTCGCTATCCCGGCGACGCCACGCCGCAGGGGCGCGAAGGCCGCCTCCGCGGCGGCAAACTGAGCTTGGCGGCCATGCCCAAAAACACTTCGATGGCGCATGATCCTTCGACAACCAAGGATGCCGACGCGCTTCGCGCCATCGAGCCGGACAAGCTCACAGAGGCGCAAGCCAGGCGCGAGCATCGGGCGCTCGGAGCCGAGATCGCCGGGCACGATATCCGCTACCATCAGGAGGATCGTCCGACCATTTCGGACGCCGAATACGACGCCTTGCGTCGCCGCTATGAGGCGATCGAGGCGCGTTTCCCGGAGCTGCGCGGCGCCGAGAGCCAGTCGCAGCGGGTCGGGGCCGCACCGGCGGAGAAATTCGCCAAGCTGCGCCACCGCGTGCCGATGCTGTCGCTCGGCAACGCCTTCGCGGATGACGAAGTCATGGAGTTCGTGGCCCGCATCTGCCGCTTCCTCGATCTCGAAAGCCCTCCTGCCTTCACGGCCGAGCCGAAGATCGACGGCTTGTCCTGCGCCATCCGCTATGAGCGCGGCAAGCTGGTCCAGGCCGCGACCCGCGGCGACGGCGAGGAGGGTGAGGACGTCACCGGCAATGTCCGCACCATGCGGACCATTCCACAGACACTGCGCGGCGATGTGCCCGAGGTGCTCGAAGTGCGCGGCGAGGTCTATCTGCGGCATGCCGATTTCGCGGCCATCAATGCGCGGCAGGTGGAAGAGGGCAAGCCCGCTTATGCCAATCCGCGCAACGTGGCGGCGGGCTCGTTGCGCCAGCTCGATCCGTCCGTCACGGCGCGCCGGCCGCTGCAATTCTTCGCCTATGCCTGGGGGGATGTCTCGGCTTTGCCGGCAGCGACCCAGTCGGGCGTCGTCAAAGCCTTCGCAAGCTATGGCCTGCCGACCAACACACTGATGCGGCTCTGCGCGACGCCGCAGGAGATGCTTGCCCATTATCGCCTGATCGAGGCGCAACGATCGAGCCTCGGCTACGACATCGACGGCGTCGTCTACAAGGTCGACGATCTCGCGCTGCAGCGTCGCCTCGGCTTCGTGTCGCGCTCGCCGCGCTGGGCGCTCGCCCATAAATTCCCGGCCGAGAAGGCGACGACGGTGATCGAGGCGATCGAGATCCAGATCGGGCGTACCGGTTCCTTGACCCCGGTCGCCAAGCTCAATCCGGTCACGGTCGGGGGCGTCGTCGTCTCCAACGCCACGCTGCACAACGAGGATGAGATCGCCCGCAAGGACATCCGGGTCGGGGACACCGTGATCGTGCAGCGCGCCGGCGACGTGATCCCGCAAGTGCTGGGCTTCGTTCCCGAGAAGCGGCCGGCGAACGCGCAGCCGTACGAGTTCCCGAAGCTGTGCCCGGCCTGCGGCAGTCATGCGGTGCGTGAGATCAACCCCCGCACCGGCAAGGAGGACGTGATCCGCCGTTGCACGGGCGGGCTCATCTGCCCGGCGCAAGCGGTCGAGCGGCTCAGGCATTTCGTGTCGCGCAATGCCTTCGACATCGAAGGCTTCGGCGCTGAGCGCATCGAGCTGTTCCACAAGGAAGGGCTGATCGCGCGTCCGCAGGACATCTTCACGCTGGAGGAGCGCGACCGGCACGCCTCGCCGAGGCTGATGGAGCGCGAGGGTTTTGGCGAGACGAGCGCGCGCAACCTGTTCGCCGCCATCGCGGCACGACGGAGCGTCGCGCTCAACCGCTTCGTCTATGCGCTCGGCATCCGTCATGTCGGGGAGGCGACCGCCAAGGAGCTCGCCCGTCATTTCGGCACCGCCGAGGCTTTGCAGCAGACGGCCATCGCGGCCCAGGATCGCAGCTCCGAGGCCTGGAACGAGCTCACCTCGATCGAGGGCATCGGCGAGGTCGTGGCCGAGGCCGTCGCCGATTTCTTCGGCGAGCCGCATAATCAGGAGATCGTCACGGAGCTGTTGCGGCAAGTGACGGTGACGCCGCTCGAAGCCGCGGCGACCGGCTCGACCGTCACCGGCAAGACGGTCGTGTTCACCGGCTCCCTCGAGAAGATCACGCGCGAGGAAGCCAAGGCCATGGCGGAACGTCTCGGTGCCAAGGTGGCGGGTTCCGTGTCGAAGAAGACCGATCTCGTGGTCGCCGGAGCCAATGCCGGCACGAAGCTCGCCAAAGCGCGCGAGCTCGGCATCGAGACCATTGATGAGGATGCCTGGCTGAAGCTCGCCGAGGCATGACGGTCGCAGGGCTGACGGTGGGCGGTGTGAGGCGCGGGCACGGAGGGGCTTGATGGGAACCGTGAAGCGAGTGAACGGGCGCAAATCCGCGTCCGCCGATCCGCGTCCGTCGCGATCGGCCGCCCCGCGTATCATCCATGATGAGGATGTCCTGACCGAGGGACTGAAGGCGTTGCCGCGCCTCGACAAGCGCTGGCGTGCCGTGATCAAGGGTTGCGACCGCCCGCCCTTGCGCCGCCGCGAAGGCGGCTTCGCTGCTCTATGCGGCATCATCGTCTCGCAGCAGGTCTCGGTCGCCAGCGCCAACGCCATCTGGGCGAGGTTCGCGGAGCGCATCTCGCCGCTGACGCCTGAGGTCATGCTCGCTGCGACCGACGAGGATCTGCGGCTCGCCGGCCTGTCGCGCCCCAAGCAGCGCACCTTGCGCGCCCTGGCAAAGGCGCTCGTCGACGGCACGCTGGCGCTCGAGGCGCTGCCCGAGGCGACGCCCGAGGAGGTTCATGAGGCGCTCACCGCGGTGAGCGGCATCGGGCCTTGGACCGCCGACATCTATCTCATGGCCTGCATCGGTCATGCCGACGCATTCGCCGCCGGCGACCTCGCTTTGCAGGAGGCGGCCCGCCATGCCTTCGGCCTCGATTCCCGCCCGTCGACCGCCGAGCTCGTGGAGCTCGCCGAGGCCTGGCGGCCCTGGCGCGGCATCGCGGCGCGCGTGTTGTGGAGCTATTACCGTGCGGTCAAGCTGCGTGAAGGCGTGACGGTATGAGCGAGTCGCGGCCAAGATAGCGCAGATGGTCGAGTTGCCGACGCTCGGGGCGCGGAAATGGGCGCGCCGGGGACTCGCCTCGCTCATGATTTGCCCGTAGGATGGCGGATATTGTCGATCGGCTGCGCGTGAGTTTCGGGGGCGCACGATGGGGCAGGTTCGGGATCACTGTCGGCGATTGCGGCCCGTGCCGGTGTCGCATCGACAGCTCCGAGCGCAACTTGGCGACCGCCAACGCCCCATTCGCGATCGCTCTCTTCAAGACAAGACACCGAACGACCATCCATCCTGCAGTGGCCGGGAGCGGTCGCATATTGCGACGGCTGCCGACGGCTCCGTCGACCTCGTTCGCATCCCGTTGATCCGCCGCATTGGCCGATCGATGGCAAGTAACCGGAATCCGGTGATCTAACCGGAATCCGGTGATCCGTGCCGCTGGCGGCGCGCGCTGCACTAGGCGGCTGAACAATGGCAGGGGAGGGTGAGACATGCCGATTACTGGACAGGGCTGGGAGCTTCTCGTCACGCGAGCGGGCATCGAGAAGAGCGGCAGCAAGCAGCGCACTTACGGAGCGTACCAAGCCTATCAAAACGGCCAGAGCCTGGCCGGTCTTTCCGGCCATATGTGCGAGTGCATCGGACCCGGCGACAATCATCACGCCGGCAGCGGAAAGAGGATCGAGCAAGGTCGCTATCCCCTTTGGACGCAATTCGGCAGATATCGGACCATCGGCTACTCCGAGGATACGCAACTGGCGGGCGCCCCGCCGATGCCCGGGCTCAGGCTCGAGGGCACCGACAAACGCGACGGCATCCTCATTCATCCCGGGCATCCGCCGAGTCTCTATTTGTCGAGCATCGGCTGCCTCAATCCCACCGCACCGCTGACGCCGGATCAGACGATGAATTTCTGGGACTCTCGCGACAGGGTCATCGCCCTGATCGGGAGCCTGCGCGGCTTCGCGCCCGCAGCCTTTCAACATGAGGTCCTGACGCGGATTGCCGATGCCTGGGTGGTCGTGGACGGCGAGCCGATGACCCCGGTCGCCGCTCCCGCCGCGCCCATGATGGCTGAGGCTGCGCTTGCGGCGGTCGCCGAGCCCGCCTCCTTGCCGATCTCGAAAGCGGCTGCTCTCGCCTGCGCCCACTGGTTGGTCGACAATTTCGGTGACGCGCTGCGCACTGCGGTCGGCGGCAAGGCCTACGCCGTCAAGCATCTCTGTGGGATCGTCTGCCAGGAGAGCGCCTATAAATGGCTGAAATGGACGGCGGCTCAAAATGCCGCGACGATCATCGCGCGCTGCGTCTTCGATGCCAGCGGCGACTATCCCGGCACCTCCCGCTCTGCCTTCCCCAAGAACACGGCAGCGTTCCGAGCGAAGTATGGCGATACCTTCACCAACATGTTGATCAACGAGGCCAATCTCACACGGCGCTTGCAGGGCTGGGGAGATCAGAGCTGGGTGTACAAGGGCTACGGCATATTCCAATACGATCTTCAGAATGTGAGGGGGGATCGAAGCTTCTTTGAAGCCAAGAAATGGTACAGCTTCAGCGAGTGCCTCACTCGCGTTTGTCAGGAGCTCGATATCAAATTGACCGAATCCAATGGCGATCTGTGGCAGGCCATCAAGAGCTATAACGGAAGCGGCGCAAAGGCCGAACAATACATGCAGAACGTCAAGATCTTCACTCAATATTGCTCTGAGGTGACGGGGTAGGGGCGAGGGTAGGAGCGAGTGGCGAGTAGCGAGATCGTGGGTAGTGAAATAGTGAAATAGTGAAATAGTGAGTAGTGAGTAGTGAGTAGAAATTAAAACAAGATATCGCTGGTTGACATTGATTCAACAGCAGTTAATAGTATTCACTATTCACTATTCACTGCTCGCTGCTCACTGCTCACTGCTCACTGCTCACTGCTCACTCATTCACAATTCAGTCCGCAACCGCCACAATTCCGGAAACAGCACCACGTCGAGCATCTTGCGCAGATAGCCGACGCCGGAGGTGCCGCCGGTGCCGCGCTTGAAGCCGATGATGCGCTCGACCGTGGTGACGTGCCGGAAACGCCAGAGGCGGAAGGCGTCTTCGAGATCGACCAGCTCCTCGGCGAGCTCGTAGAGTTCCCAATTGGCTTGCGGGTCGCGATAGACCGCTGTCCAGGCCGCCTGGACGCTGTCATTCGGGGCGAGCGCCTCGCCAAAATCGCGACGCATGAGGTGGGGGTCGATGGCAAAGCCGCGCCGGGAGAGAGCGGCGATCGCCTCGTCATAGAGCGAAGGCGCTTCGAGCGCTGCCGTCAGCTCGGCAAGGATTGCGGGGTTGCCGGCATGCGGCCCGAGCATCGACCGGTTCTTATTGCCGAGCCGGAACTCGACCTCGCGATACTGATAGGATTGGAAGCCCGAGGAGGTGCCGAGATAGGGCCGCAAGGCGCTGTATTCGCTCGGCGTCATGGTGGCGAGCACGCTCCAGGCCTGGACCAGCTGCTCCATGATGCGCGAGACGCGGGCGAGCATCTTGAAGACGGGCGGGAGCTGGTCTTCGCGCAATCCTTCGATGGCGCCGTTGAGCTCATGCAGCATCAGCTTCATCCACAGCTCGCTCGTCTGATGCTGGATGATGAAGAGCAGCTCGTTACGGTCGGGCGAAAGCGGGGTCTGCGCGTCGAGGACGCGGTCGAGATGCAGATAATCCGAATAGGACATGCCGCTCTGGGTGGCGGTCGCTGCCACCTCTTCGGGCAATGGGGCCTTCTCCCTGTCGTCGGTCATGTCACCGCCAGTCATGTCACTGCCAATCATGTCACAGCTTGGCGCTCGGCGAGCGTCCCATCCTTGAAGGCGCCGCTGTCGAGGATCTCGGCGATCGCCGTCACCGCGTCATGGATGTCGGTAAAGCGCACATAGAGCGGCCCGAAGCCGAAGCGCATCACATCCGGCGCACGGAAATCGCCGATGACCTCTCGCCGGATCAGCGCCTGCATCACCGCATAGCCCTCTGCATGCGTGAAGGAGACATGGTTGCCGCGCCGCGCCCCGTCGCGCAAGGTCGCGAGCCCGCAGCCGCGCCGGGCGAGCTGCTCGTCATAGAGCGCGATCATCAGGTCGCCGAGCGCGCGGCCCTTGCGCTCGACCTCGGCCATGCTGACGCCCTCGAAGGCCTCGAGCGCCTTCTCGAAGGCTGCCATCGAGAGCATCTGCGGCGTCGAGCACAGCATGTGGCGGATGCCCTCGGCACGCCGATAGCCGTCGTCGAAGCGGAACGGCTCGGCATGGCCGAACCAGCCCGTCAGCGGCTGATCGAGCGAGCCGAGATGGCGTTCGGCGACGAAGATATGCGAGGGCGCGCCCGGCCCGCCATTGAGGAATTTATAGCCGCAGCCGACGGCGAAATCGGCGCCGGCCCGATCGAGCTGCAGGTCGACGGCGCCGGAGGAATGCGCCAGATCCCAGACCATCAAGACGCCTTTGGCATGGGCTGCGGCCGTGACTTTCGCCATGTCCTGCACCTCGGCGGTCCGATAATTGACATGCGACAGGGTGGCGACGCCGGTATCGGCGTCGATCGCGCCGGCGATCTCGCCCGCCGGCACGAAACGCGCCTCGAGGCCGAGAAGCCGCGCCACACTGTCGACGATATGGTTGTCGGACGGGAAATTGCCGTGTTCGGCGAGGATCACCTTGCGGGTAGGCCGCATCCGCGCCGCCGCGACCAGGAGCTTGAACAGGTTGATCGAGATCGACTCGGTCACCGTCACCTCATGCGGCTTGGCGCCGAGCAAGGATGCGAGCTTGGCGCCGATGCGGGCCGGTGCCGCATACCAGCCGGCCGCATTCCAGGAGCGGATCAAGCCCTGCCCCCATTCCTCCTCGACCACATTGATGACATGGGCTGCGACGCCGCGCGGCAGCGCGCCGAGCGAATTGCCGTCGAGATAGATCATGCCTTCGGCCAGCGCGAATCGCGCCCTGCAGGCCTTGAGCGGATCGGACGCATCGAGCGCCAGGCAATCATCGCGCGTGATCGGCATGAATCAGCCCCGTCATCCTGGGCGATGCCGGCCGCATCGCCCGTCACAAATTATTTTAGGCTTAAAACAATAACGCGCAAGAGGGACCTTTGCGTCCCGGACGCGGCGCCGGCGTTGGGACCGCGGGCGTCCCGCCCGCACTTGAACGGCAAGGCTGGCGTCACCGCTGGGTAAAGGGCGACCGAGGACGGTCGCGGTCCCAGCGGTTGGGAACGTGGGCGTCCCGCCCGCACTTGCGAGCGGCGAGGCCAGCGCGACTCTGGGAGGAAGGGCGACCGAGACGGTCGCGGTCCCAGGGGGCGGCGCCGCGCTCCTCAGCCATGCATCCTCGGCATTGAAGGCTTGGCCGGAAGCGTGCATATGCGCACATCAATGTGGATATGCACGTAATGAACGATTTGGAGAGATTGCGCTTCAGCCATTGCAGCGCCGCGGTCTTGCGCATGGCGGCGCGGCGCGTTTCGCAATTCTATGATGCTTATCTCGCTCCGGAAGGGCTGAAGGTATCGCAATATTCGGTGCTCTCGACCGCGGCACGGCGTCGGGACAAGGCGCCGACCGTCAATGAGCTTGCCGACGAGCTCGGCATGGATCGCTCGACGCTCGGCCATAATCTGCGCCCGCTCGAACGCGACGGCTTCGTCGTCCTGGAAGTGGATGCCGACGACAAGCGTATCAGGCGCGTCGCCGTCACCGAGCTCGGCCGCGCCAAGCGGCGCGCCTGCCGCGAGCTATGGGCGGTGGCGCAAACGCGCTTCGAGGAGGCCTTCGGCACGGATCGCGCATCCGACCTCGGCAATCTGCTCGCCTTCATCGCCCGTGATCTCGATCTCGGCGCCTTGCCTTCGCAGCCCTCAGAAGAGAGTCCCGACTATGCTGGCTAAATCGCTTTCCGCCTTCCTCGCGAGGCGCGGCATCCATTACGGCTGGGTGGTCGCTGCCGTCACCTTCCTGATGCTGCTGACGACCGCGGGCGCGATGGGCTTGCCCGGTGCGCTGATCCTGCCGCTCAACGCCGAATTCGGCTGGGGGACGGCGGCCATCTCCTCGGCGCTCGCAGTGCGCATCATGCTCTACGGCTTGATGGCCCCGTTCGCGGCCTCTCTGATGAACCGCTACGGCCTGCGCAATGTGGCCGTCACCTCGACCTTGCTGATCTGCCTGGCGCTCATCGCCGCGACCCTGATGCGCGAATTCTGGCAGATGATGCTGCTCTGGGGCTTGGTCGTCGGGTTGGCGACCGGGCTCACCGCGATGGTGTTTGCCGCGACCGTGGCCAATCGCTGGTTCGTGGCAAGGCGCGGTCTGCTCGTCGGGCTCCTGTCGGCGAGCAGCGCCACGGGCCAGCTCGCCTTCCTGCCCCTCGGCGCCTGGCTCGCGACAAATTACGGCTGGCGGGCGGCCCTGTTGCCGGCCGGCATCGGCGTCATGGTCGCCGGCCTGTTGGCGATCCTGTTCCTCGCCGACCGGCCCTCCGATCTCGGGATTGCGGCCTATGGCGAGGAGGGCGTCGCCGCCCCGCCGCCTCCGGCTGGCGGCAACGCCATCAAGGCGGCCTTCGTCATGCTCGGCGAAGCCTCGCGGCACCCGGCCTTCTGGGCCCTGTTCGCGACCTTCTTCATCTGCGGCCTCTCGACCAACGGCCTGATCCAGACGCATTTCATTTCGTTCTGCAGCGATTTCGGCATGCCTTCCGTCGATTCGGCGACGGTGCTCGCCATGATGGGCGTGTTCGACTTCGTCGGCACGGTGGCCTCGGGCTGGCTGTCGGATCGCTATGACTGCCGCAAGCTGCTGTTCTGGTATTACGGCCTGCGCGGCCTGTCCCTGCTCTGGCTGCCATCCTCCACCTTCAGCATCTACGGCCTGTCGATCTTCGCCATGTTCTATGGGCTCGACTGGATCGCCACGGTGCCGCCGACGGTGCGCATCTCGGCAGGTGTGTTCGGGCGTGAGAAGGGCGGCCTCGTCTTCGGCTGGGTGTTCATGGGCCATCAGCTCGGCGCGGCCGTCGCCGCCTTCGGGGCCGGCCTGTCGCGCAGCGAATTGTCGACCTATCTGCCGGCCTTCTACGGGGCGGGCGCCGCCTGCCTGGTCGCCGCGCTCCTCGCGCTCGCGGCGCGGCCGAGGCGACGGAAGGAAGAAATCGCCAACGCGCCTGTCCCGCAACCTGCCTGACGGAGCGATAGGGAGACCTGCATGCAACGCCTCTATCTCGAGGAACTCGCCGTCGGGCAACGCTTCGAATCCCGCGCGCAGACGGTCGATGCCGACGCCATCAAGGCCTATGCGCGCGAGTTCGATCCGCAGCCCTTCCATCTCGACGAGGAGAGCGCCAAGCCCACCTTCTTCGGCGGTCTGGCGGCCAGCGGCTGGCACACGGCGAGCCTCACCATGCGGCTGATCGTCGAGAGCGTGCCGTTCGCCGGCGGCGTGATCGGCAGCGGCGGCGAATTGTCCTGGCCGCGCCCGGTGAGGCCAGGCGACAGCCTGCATGTGGTCAGCGAGGTGCTGGAGGTGACGCCGTCGCGCTCGAAGCCCGAGCGCGGCATGGTCGTCATGCGCTCGACCACGCTCAACCAGAACGGCGAGACGGTGCAGGTCCTCACGCCGAAACTGGTGGTGCCGCGGCGCCCGCCGGGGGCTTCGTAGCTAGCGTTTGGCGGCTTGGCGCGCGCGCCGGGAGGCCGCCATCAGCGACTTCTGAGTGTGCACAATGTGCTCCTCGAGAAGCTTTGCGGCGCGGTCGGCGTCGCCGCGCTGGCACGTCTCCAGGATCTGGTAATGCTCTCTCTGCGGGCCCTCCTTGCCGGAGGCGAGTGAGACCTGAGTCCGGATGAACCGACTCACATGGCCATAATTCGCCTCGATCATGGCCAGCAGCTTCAAGCGGTTGCACGGCGCGTATAGCGTGTCATGGAAGCGCCAGTTCATCTCGCCCCATTTTTGCGGGCGAGGTTCCTTGTCGTAAGTTTTCAGGATCTTGGTGGCGGCGTCGAAATCGCTGTCGACCATGTTGGGGACGGCGAGGCGCAGCGCTCGGCATTCAAGCGCAATTCGGATCTCCAGCATCTCAAGCACATCGTCCAGGGACAGCGCGGAAACGACGGCGCCGCGATTGGGATGGAGGTTTACCAGGCCCTCCGCCTCGAGTTGGCGCAGAGCCTCGCGTACCGGAATCCGGCTTGTGCCGAAGCGATCCGCAAGTTCCTCTTGCCGCAGTTGCTCCCCTGAGGAGAACTCCCCATCCAGAATGGCCCTGCGCAAGAGATCGCGAACCAGGTCGGGAGCGGAAACCTTGGGTGAAACGTCAGAGCGATTCATGGGATCCACCTGACCGCGCCGGCGGCGCGATTCGTATGCAAGACATGATCATATGGATAAAACTCCGACATTCAACCGACCCCGGATCTTCGAACGCCGACCTGCTCCGCGCCTCGCCGGAATGCTCGCGGCGAGCTCCCTCCAGGGTTGACGTTCATTTCAGAGATGGATAATTTCTTCGAAAATCGTATCCAAAGATGATTTGGCCTTTCGTCACTGGAAGGCGCCGAAGAAAGTAGCGGAACGCGATGCCACCGCGGCGTTGCTGCTGAGCAGGGTGAAATGCGGATCGAGCGAAATGATCGCGCTGCCAAGGCCGACGCGCAGCCGCCTGTCGGTGGCGGCCGATGCAAAAGGAGCCGCAGCAAAGCTGGCCGCGAGAAGCCCCCCGATCAAGGACCGCCGATCGCAGTGCAGACGCATGCCGAACCCCCGATTGGATAAATCTCGTTGCAATTGTATCCATAGCGGCTAGGATTGGCAACACCGGAGACGGGCGCCGGCCGAGTCCATGAGCAAAAGCGGAGCAGCAAGTGTCGACCTATCTCTTTCGCGGTGGGCGTTTCCTCGATCCACGCAAGGATGAGCTCCAGGAGGGTGTCGAGGTGTTCGTCGAGGACGCCCTCGTCCGTGAAGTTTCGGATCGGCCGATCCAGCCGGGATCCGCGCAGATAATCGAGCTCGGCGATCGCACGCTGATGCCGGGCCTCATCGACAACCATGTGCATATGTACTACTTCCTGAGCGCCTCCGGATCGTTTCATATGCACACCGTCCCGACGACTTTCTCGGCGGCGATGGCGACCTGCACGCTCCGGGCGATGCTCATGCGTGGCTTCACGTCGGTGCGCGATATGGGCGGCGGCGACTATGGTATGCGCGACGCGTCGGAGGCGGGTTTCGTCGAGACGCCGCGCCTGTTCCTGTCGGGACGGGCTATCAGCCAGACGGGTGGGCACGGCGATTTCCGCACGCGCGTCGACGCGAGTGAAAGCTCAGACATATGCTGCACGGGCTCGGATCTGATGTGTATAATCGCCGATGGCGTCCCGGATGTGATCCGCGCAGTGCGCAACGAGCTGCGCAAGGGCGCCGATCAGATCAAGTTGATGCTCAGCGGCGGGGTCGCGTCTCCAAACGACCCGTTGGAAAGCATACAGTTCACCGTTGAGGAGATCGCGGCGGCCGTCGATGAGGCGAGGCGGTGGGGCGTCTATGTCGGGGCGCATGCCTACTCAAATGAAGCGATCATGCGCGGCGTGCGACATGGCGTCCGTACCGTCGAGCACGGCAATTTCCTGGAGGCCGAAGGCGCCGCATTGATGCAGGAGAAGGGCGCATTTCTGGTTCCGACCCTCATCACCTACGAGATGAACAAGCGCTTAGGGGCGGCATCGGGAAAATCTGAATCCGCGCTCCGCAAGAACGATATCGTCCATGCTGCCGGCCTGAAATCCCTGGACATCTGTCGTAGCGCCGGCGTGCCGATCGGCTTCGGCACCGACCTCATGACCTATACCCAGAAGCACCAGACCGACGGCCTCGCCGTGCAGGCGCAGGTCCAGTCGAGGAGCGAGGTCATTCGCTCGGCGACTCTGGTGAATGCGCAAATCCTCGGTCAGGAGGGCAAGCTCGGCGAACTCCTGCCGGGCGCCTTCGCGGATCTCCTCATCGTGGAGGGAAATCCGTTGGACGATCTCGGCGTGTTCCAGGACAGCGGCACGCGTCTCGCCGCAATCATGAAGGCCGGACGCTTCGTCAAGAACGCCCTCCAATGAGGGCACCCTCGGCCAGAACGCCTTGGAAGGGCCACCAGATGCTCGGGAAGGATCCGAACGCTCCGGCCTATGGAGTTGCCGCTTTTTCAGATCCGAAAATGCCAGATCGTGGCCGCGCTTCGGACTATATCGTGGCGCCGATCGCGAGACAGGAAACACCGCATGGCATCGCCTGAAACGAGCCATAAGATGACAATCGACCATGCGGACGTCGTGATTGTCGGGGGCGGCGCGATTGGTTTGGCAACCGCCTACTTCCTTGCCACCCACAAGAAGGCGTGTTCGATCGCCGTGATCGAGCGCGATCCTGCTTATCGCCTCGCGTCGACGCCTCGCGCGTCAGGCGGGGTTCGGCGCCTCTTTGCATTGCCGGAGAATATCGAACTCTCGCAGTTCAGCATTCCTTTTTTCGGCAAGTTCTCCGATCTCATGGAAGTCGACGGACAGAAGCCGGACATCGCGCTTCGTAAGAACGGCTATCTCTTCATTGTTCCGCCAGGAGAGGTTTCAAAGCTCGAACGGAACTTTGAAAGGCAAAGAGCACTTGGCTGCAACGTCGAATGGCTCGATCCACCAGCATTGAAGACAGCCTATCCATCCATGCATGTCGACGACCTCGGCAGCGCGGTGCGCTCGCCGGACGACGGGTGGCTGGATCCGCATTCAGTGCTGATGGGGTTCCGCAACAAGGTGAGAAGCCTCGGCGTCAAGTTGGTCACCGATGAGGTCACGGCGATACAACGCGAAGGACATCTGATCCGCTCCGTTACGCTCGCCTCGGGTGCCAAGATCAACACGGCCTACGTCGTCAATGCGGCAGGCGCCTGGTCCGGCCGGATCTCGGCGTTGGTCGGGATGGATGTTCCGATCATGCCGCTGCGCCGATACGAACACTACTTCGAGTGCGAGGAGCCGATCGAGCCGTTGCCCTACCTGAAAGACCTGCAACGGCTCGCGTTCAGGCCGGAAGGAAGGGGATATTCGGGCGGCGTCCCGACATTGGATGAGCCACGCGGCTTCAATTTCGAAGCCGATCACACCTATTTCGAGAACGTCGTCTGGCCGGCGCTCGCTCATCGCTTTCCGCAGTTCGAGCGAACCAAATGCAAGGCCACCTTGCCCGGGCTCTACGATCAGAACGATTTTGACGGCAACGCCATTATAGGGCCTTGGTCCGGGGAGTGTCCGAATTTCCTGATGAATGCAGGTTATTCGGGACACGGGCTGATGCACGCTCCGGGGAGCGGCCGGGCCATCGCAGAATTGATCTTGGATGGCAGCTTCCAGACTCTCGACCTTACCGCGCTCGGTTGGAACCGCGTGGTCGAGGGCAGACCCTACCGTGAAGCCGGCATCATTTAGCGCCTGCGCACAACACGAGGACTTGGTCGTGACAAACACTGGCGGAAACGACTTTGACGTCGCTGTCATTGGTGCAGGCAACATCGGTATCGCCGTCGCCTACTACCTTGTGAAAAACCACGGCGTGAAGACGCTTTGCCTCATCGACGCACGTGATCCGATGAGTCTCACATCGGCGCAGTCGGGAGAAAACTATCGCAACTGGTGGCCCCATCCGGTGATGGCGGCTTATACAAACCATAGCATCGACCTCCTGGAGGAAATCAGTCGGGCCAGCGGCAATCGTATCAATATGAGCCGGCGCGGCTACGCGCTGGCCACGCGGCGCTCGAAACCCGAGGACCTGATCAATGAGCTGTTTGCGGCTTACGCGCAGGATGATGCGCGCGCGATCCGCATCCATGAGGTGGGCGGACTGTCGACCTATGAGCCTCCCGTCTCTGCCGCCTGGGAAAAGGCACCCTCGGGCGTCGACGTCATTCTCGATCGGGCTCTCATTCGGAAGACTTTCCCGAGCTTTGCCCGTGACATCGCGACGGTGCTGCACATTCGTCGCGCCGGAGCAATCAGCGGGCAGCAGCTCGGCCAGTTCATGCTTGAATCGATACGCGAGGCGGGTGGCAAGTTCGTTCGGGGCAATGTGACCTCGATCGCCGGCGCCTCACCTTTCAGGCTCATGCTCGAGGTCGGCGACGCACAGACGATTGTCGCCGCTGATCGAGTCGTCAACGCGGCCGGTCCCTTCATTCAGGACATCGCCAGGATGCTCGGCCACGAGCTGCCGGCAACATGCGTCTACCAGCAAAAAATCGCCTTTGAGGATCGTAATCATGCGATCCCGCGAAACATGCCATTCTCGATAGATCTGGACGGGCAGACGATAGATTGGCCGGAGGGGGATCGAGAGATCCTGGCCGAGGATCCGGTTGCGGCGCGGCTGCTTGCGCCGATGCCAGGAGCCATTCACTGTCGGCCGGACGGAGCCGAAGACGGCAAATGGATCAAGCTCGGATGGGCTTACAATCATACGGCCGCCGATCCTCACGCAGCCGAGCCCGTCGATCCCCAGTTTCCGGATACGGTGCTTCGCGGCGCAAGCAGACTCAATCCGACGTTGAAGGCGTATATCGGCCGTCTCCCCCGCGGCGCCCATCACTATGGCGGCTACTACACGATGACGGACGAAAACTGGCCGTTGATCGGTCCGACCGACACACCCGGTGCTTTCATCGCCGGGGCCCTTTCGGGATTCGGTTCGATGGCTGCCTGTGCGACGGGAGAAATCTGTGCCGCGTGGGTCGCCGGCAGCCAAATCCCCGGATATGCAATGAAGTTCAGCAGCGCTCGTTATCAAGATGCCGAATTCATGGAGACCATCACGACCGCGAACAAGGGACATCTCTAGAAAGAGGGCGCCACGAAGCGCCCGCTACAGGACGAAACGGCTCGCATCCGAATCGCGGGCGAGATCGGCGACGCGCTCGCGCACATAATCGGCGTCGATGGTGAAGCTGTCGCCCGAATGGTCCGGCGCCTTGAAGGAGATCTCGTCGAGCACCCGCTCGATGACGGTCTGCAGCCGTCGCGCCCCGATATTCTCGACCGAGGCGTTGACCTCGAAGGCGAGGCGGGCGATCGCCCTGATCGCATCGTCGGTGAAGACGAGGCTCACCCCCTCGGTCGCCATGAGCGCCACGGATTGCTTGATGAGGCTCGCCTCGGTCTCGGTCAGGATGCGGACGAAATCGGCCTCCTCGAGCGGCAAGAGCTCGACCCGGATGGGAAGGCGCCCCTGTAGCTCCGGCAGCAGGTCGGACGGCTTCGACACGTGGAACGCGCCCGAGGCGATGAACAGGATATGGTCCGTCTTCACGGTGCCGTGCTTGGTCGCGACCGTCGTGCCCTCGATCAGCGGCAGCAGGTCGCGTTGCACGCCTTCGCGGCTGACATCGGCGCCGCCGCGCCCCTCGCGGGCGCAGATCTTGTCGATCTCATCCAGGAAGACGATGCCGTTATCCTCGACTTCGCGCAGTGCCGCCTGGATGACGGCGTCATTGTCGAGCAGCTTGTCGCTCTCATCGGCGATCATCAGGCCGCGGCCCTCCTTCACCTGGACACGCCGCGACTTGCTGCGCTGGCCGAAGGCCTTGCCGAACATGTCGCCGATCGAGATCGCGCCGACCGAGGCGCCCGGCATGCCCGGCAGCTCGAACATCGGCATGCCGCTCGCGGCCGCGTTGACCTCGAGCTCGACCTCCTTGTCCTCGAGCTCGCCTTCGCGCAACTTCTTGCGGAAGCTGTCGCGCGTCGTTGAGCTGGCAGTCTTGCCGACCAGCGCGTCGAGCAGGCGCTCCTCGGCCGCGAGCTCGGCCTTGGCGGCGACGTCGCGGCGCTTCTCCTCGCGCACCTGCGAGATGCCGATCTCGACGAGGTCGCGCACGATCTGCTCGACATCGCGTCCGACATAGCCGACCTCGGTGAATTTGGTGGCCTCGACCTTGAGGAAGGGCGCGGCGGCGAGCCGCGCCAGGCGACGAGAGATCTCGGTCTTGCCGCAGCCGGTCGGCCCGATCATCAAGATGTTCTTGGGCAGCACCTCCTCGCGCATCGCACCTTGCAGCTGCTGGCGCCGCCAGCGATTGCGCAACGCAATGGCGACGGCGCGCTTGGCGGCGGTCTGGCCGACGATATAGCGGTCGAGCTCAGAGACGATTTCGCGAGGCGAGAAGGTGGTCATGAATTCCTCATCGGCAATTCCTCATCGTCAATCCCTCTTGGCCCCCACCAGAGCACAGGTCGCGGGCCAGCAACGTGACTAACCCCCATGGCGTATCGCGCTCGCCGATCGGATGGAAGCCCGCCTTGAGATAGGCGCGCAGAGCCCGTGCGTTGCGCGGGTCGGGGTCGGCGACCAGGCGCCGCAGGCCCGCCGCGAAGGCCCGGTCGGCGAAGGCTTGGAGAAGCTCACTGCCGAGCCCGCGCCCGACATGGTCGGCTTCACCGATGAACAGGTCGAGGCCGCGCGTGCCGGCAGGCTGATCGCCGAAAGGGTGATCGGCTATGCGGTGAGGATCATAGCTTTGCAGGTAGCCGATCGGCTTCCCATCGGCCGCGACGAGAAACGGCTCGATCGTCTCGTCCTCGAAATGGCTCTCGAGCTCCGCGAACTCCTCCTCGGGATCGCCCCACCATTGCGCCACATGGGGAGCACGGAGCCAGTCACGCACGAGCTCGAGATCGGATTTCGCGAACGGCGCGAAGGTGAAGACCGTCACGCCGCTCCCGCGATGAATCCCCTCAACCGGCAGAGTCGGTGCGGCTGTGTGAGGCGGTATGGCCCGGCTGCGGCGCGCCATCAGCTCGCCTGCGGTTCCGTATCGTGGAATTTGCCGTAGTCGAGGGTGAGGCCGTCATCCGTGGTCTCCAGGATGTCGACATAGCGCTCGCCGAAGCGCAGCTCGGTCGACCCGTATTCGCGGCGCGCCCGGATCATCTGCGCCGAGCTCTCGTCGAAGCCGTCGACGATCACCACGAATGCCGCACTCAGCTTGGTAAGGTCCTGGCTCGAAAGGCCGTGCATCGGGCTCGTCTCGTCGATACGATGGAAGATCGTCCAGCTCAGCCTGAAGACGGGGCTCTCCCGCCTGAGCAAGGACAGCTCGGTGATGGCTCGGAAGTGAGCGCCATCCGCATCGGCGGCCCGGATCATCCACAGCTTGGCCGAGGCGTTGCTGATGGCGTTGCGTCGCTCATTGGCCATGCGCAGCATCAGGGCGGGCTCGCCGTCATGCGTGCCGATCGCGATCTTGTCGGCGAACAGCACGCGCGCACGGGGACGAGCGAAACGCGCGAAGATCAAGCCGGTGAGCACCGCAGCGTAGAACAGGCCGACGAACATCTCGAGGCTCGCCACGACATGCCCGTAATGGGTTTGCGGGTGCATGTCGCCATAGCCGACCGTCGCGATCGTCTCGATGCTGAAATAGAGATCGTGGAGAAAGGAGCCTTGCGGCACGTTGGAGACGGGCTCCAGGCCGAGAAAATAGGCAAGCGCGAAGAGGGCGTTGAGCGCCAGGAAGGCGATGGCCGCGCCGAGGACGAAGACAGGCCAGGAAGTGGTCAGGCTGCGATAGCGGAAATCGTCCCAGAAGCGGGTCTCGATGCCGCGCAGCACCGCCTGGCGATCGCCGACATTCTCGGTCAAGGGGCGGCGCCGGGGGCGCATCACAGATGCATCCAGGTATTGCCGAAGCCGAGCTTCAGCGCCCCGAAGACCGCATAGAGCCCGGCTGCCGCCGCTATGGTCCAGCTGAGGGGCACACGGTAGGTCAGATAATACGCCAGCGCCCCGATCGAGGCGCAGACCGCGCCCGCCGTCAACGGTGCGAAGAATTGACGCGTGAGCTCGGGCGCCTCGTCGGAGGCCGCGATCGACAGCAGCGCGAGATGGCCGAGCACCGCGCAGGCAACAGCGGCGATGAGCGCCAGCGCGAAGCCCGCGACCTTGAATTCAGCGCGCCTCGCCAGCAGCTCCGACAGGACGAAGCTGTAGACGAGCAGCGTCAGACCCAAGGGACCGACACTATTGGAGACGCCGAGACCATGGGAGAGGCTGGCGCCGTAGGAGAGGCCGAGACCGAAGATCGCGGCGGCGCCGGCAAGGCACGCAAGCGCCGCTGCGATGTCGATCAGCATGCCAGGCTCTCGATGACGAGATTGGCGTTGGTGTAGACGCAGATCTCGGCCGCGATGCCGAGCGCCTTGCGCACGATCGTTTCGGGATCGGGCTCCACATCCATCAGGGCGCGCGCCGCCGCGAGCGCGTAATTGCCGCCCGAGCCGATGCCCATCAGCTGGCCCTCCGGCTCCAGCACGTCGCCCGTGCCGGTGAGCAGCAGGCCAACCTCCTTGTCGGCCACCAGCATCATGGCCTCGAGCCGCCGCAGATAGCGGTCGGTGCGCCAATCCTTGGCGAGCTCGACGCAAGCCCGCATCAGCTGCCCCGGATATTGCTCGAGCTTGCCTTCGAGGCGCTCGAAGAGCGTGAAGGCATCCGCCGTCGCCCCCGCGAAGCCGCCGATCACCTGGCCCTTGCCGAGCCGGCGGACCTTGCGGGCATTGGCCTTGATCACGGTCTGGCCGAGGCTCACCTGGCCATCCCCGCCTATGACCACGCGCGAGCCCTTGCGCACCATCAGGATGGTGGTGGCGCGCAGCCGTTTTCCGTCCGCCCGGACTGTGTCTCTCATATGCCGTGAGCCTCGATACCGCGCCGCCGATTGCGGCTTCGCCCATTTAGGACGGGAAGGCGCCACTCTCCAAGAGGAGGGCCGGCGGGGGAAGGCCACAATTCGGCGAGAGGGCGCTGAGGGCTCGATCCGGGGGAGCGGGGCTGGCTCCTGCCTATATGTCAAGCTGCGCGCTCAATTGGCGCGACGTGTGGCTTGACAGGCGGGTCACGCAAGAAGGCTTGCGGGTTGGTGACAAATATGTCAACATCGCTGCGATGCGAGATACCCGGCAGATTTCGTGGATCAAGGCCGCTCGGAAGGATTTCGAGGGTTTCCCCGACGCCGTGCAGAGCGACATGTTGGACGCTCTGACCATAGCCGCAGAGGGCGGAAAGTCGGACAAGTCCAAGCCGTTCAAGGGGGTTGATGGTGGTGTATTTGAAATCGCGCTGAAGCATCGCGGGAACGCCTTCCGGGTTCTGTATGCGGTCAAGATCGGCGCGGATCTATGGGTGCTCCACGCGTTTCAGAAGAAATCGAAGTCGGGAATCAAGACGCCGCAGACGGAGGTTGACCTTATCCGTGATCGTCTCAGGCGATTGAAGGAGGCCCTAAAATGAACGAGGACAAACTGGAATTGGTGCGCGGAAGCGGCAATGTCTACCGCGACTTTGGCCGTCCCAATGCCGGGCTCGAGCAGGCCCGGGCGATCACGGCTGCGAAAATCATCCGCACTCTCGGTGAACGCAAGCTCTCGACACGCGACGCCGAGAAGCTGACCGGCGTTTCCCACTCGGAATTTTCGCGTATCCGCAACACGCAGCTCCGCCGCTTCACACTCGATCGCTTGATCGCAATACTCGGGAAACTCGACGAAGACGTGGAGGTGAGCGTCAGTTTCCGCGCGCGACGGCATGGGCAGGCTGCGGTGCCGGGCGCCCGGTGAGGTCGAGACCCGGGTGCCCGGCGATCGTATAGGCGGGGAAACTCAAAGCGCTCTCCTTCCGAGGACCTTGCCGCTCAAGCGGCCGCGCCTGCCTGGCGGGCCGCTTCGATCGCAGCCCAGATGCGTTGCGGCGTCGCAGGCATGTCGATCTTCCTGATGCCGAGATCGGCGAGCGCATCGAGGACGGCGCTCACCGCGACCGGAATGGCGCCCGAGCAGCCGGCCTCGCCGCATCCCTTGGCGCCGACCGCATTGGTGCGGGTGGGCACGGGATGGCTGATGAAGCCGAAATCGGGCGTGTCGGCGGCGCGCGGCATGGCGTAATCCATGAAGGATCCGGTCTGCAATTGCCCGTCCGCGTCGTAGATCGCGTCCTCCATGAGTGCCTGGCCGAGCCCCTGCACCACGCCTCCGTGGATCTGGCCTTCGACGAGCATCGGGTTCACCACCGTGCCGAAATCATTGACCGAGATGTAGCGGTCGACACGGGTCACGCCGGTCTCAGGGTCGATTTCCACCTCGGCGATATGGCAGCCATTGGGGAAGACGCCGGGGATCGGGTCGGTCATCGCCGCATAGTCGAGCGAGCGCGGCACATCGGCTGCGAGGCCCGTCGCGCCGCGCAGCCTCGCCGCGAGATCCATGATGCCGATCGAGCGGTCGGTTCCGGCGATTGCGAAGCGACCGCGCGCGAATTCGATGTCCTGGATTCCGGCCTCGAGCAGGGCAGCGGCGGCGATCTTGCCGCGCTCGATCACTTTGTCGGCCGCCGCCATGATGGCGGTGCCGCTGGTCATGATCGAGCGCGAGCCGCCGGTGCCCCCGCCGCCCGGCAATTGGTCGCTGTCGCTCTGCTCCAACCGGATACGCTCGAAGGGCACGCCGAGCTTGCCGACCAGCACCTGCGCGAAAGCCGTCGCATGCCCCTGGCCATGGTCATGCGTGCCGGTCAGGATGGTCACATCGCCATCCGCATCGAAGCGGATGCCGCCGAGCTCGGTCCCCATGGCGGCCGTCATCTCCAGATAGGTCGACAGGCCGCGCCCGCGCAGCAGCCCTTGCTTGCGGCTCGCGCGCTTGCGCGCCGCGAAGCCCTTCCAATCCGCGGCTTCGAGCGCGCGGTCCATCAGCTGCTCGAAATCCCCGCAATCATAGGTCTGGCCGGAGGCGGCAGCGTACGGGAAATCCTGCGGCCGGATGAAATTGCGCCGGCGCAGCGTCACGCGATCGATACCGGTCTCGGCGGCCGCAAGGTCGATGAGGCGCTCCATGATGGCAACCGCTTCGGGCCGCCCGGCGCCGCGATAGGCGCCGACCGGCACCGTGTTGGTGAATACGCAGCGGGTCGAGACCTCGACGAGCGGGGTGCGATAGGGCCCGACCACGTTCTTGACGTAGTTGATGCTCGGGATCAGCGGCCCGAAGCGGGTGAGATAGGCGCCCATATCGCCGAAAGCATTGAGCCGCACCGCAAGGAAGCGGCCGCGCGCATCGAGCGCGAGCTCGGCTTCTGCCTCCTGGGCGCGCCCATGATGATCCGACAGGAAGCTGCCGGAGCGGTCATTGGCCCATTTCACCGGGCGCCCGAGCAGGCGCGCCGCGTGCAGCATCGCCACATATTCGGGATAGACCGACCCCTTCATGCCGAAGGAGCCGCCGACATTCTTCGACACGATCCGCACCTTCTCGGGCGGCACGCGCAGCACTTCCTTGGCGAGCTGGTTGCGCATGCCTATGACGCCCTGGCTGCACACCGTGAGCGTCCAGCGATCGGCCTTGGCGTCATAGGCCGCAATGGCGGCGCGCGGCTCCATGGCGTTGACCACGACGCGATTATGGACGAGGCGCAGTTTCGTCACATGCGCCGCCTTGGCGAAAGCCGCCGCCGTCTTCTGCGTGTCGCCGTAATGGAAATCGAGCGCCACATTGCTCGGGATGTCGGCGTGCAGGAGCGGCGCGCCTTCGGCCGCAGCCGCATGTACATCGGTGACGGCATCGAGGGGCTCGATCTCGACCGAGATGGCCTCCGCGGCGTCGCGCGCCTGGATCGCGGTCTCGGCGATCACGCAGGCGACCGGCTCGCCCACGAAGCGCACCCGATCGATGGCGAGCGGCGCACGCGGCGTCTTGCGCAGCGGCGTGCCGTCGCGGCTGTTGACGCTGAAGCCGCAATCGAGCGTGCCGTAGCCGGCCTGGCGCAGATCCTCGCCGGTGACGATCGCGGCAACGCCCGGCATGGCTTTGGCGGCCTCGAGGTCGATGCGGCGGATCACGCCATGCGGATGGTGGCTGAGCGCCATGGCCGCATAGAGCTGGCCCGGCACGCTGATATCGTCTGTGTAGCAGCCTTCACCGCGCACCAGCACCGGGTCTTCGGTGCGGCGCACCGGCTGGCCGACGCCGAATTTCGTCGTAGCGAGTTGATCGGCATCTTGGAAGGAAGTCGGATAATCCTGCATCGGATGGTCCTTGAGGCTCAACATATCGGGCGCGTGCGCATTGAGGGATCGGGTCGATCTTAATTCACGAGGCCTCACCCTCCCAATTGCGCATAGGCGGGCTTCCATGCCGAAAACGCAGAGGAGGCGGCACGGCGAGACGCCGGCGAGTCAGCCTGCCGTCTTTTGGCACAGCATCGTCAGGAACTTCGCCTGCTCGGCCGGATCGTCGCGGAAGACGCCGCTGAACTGGGTCGTCACGGTCGAGGCGCCCACCTTGCGCACCCCGCGCATCGACATGCACAGATGCTCGGCCTCGACCAGCAAGGCGACGCCGCGCGGCATCAGGCTCTCTTCGATGGCCTGCACGATCTCGGCCGACATGGTCTCCTGGGTCTGCAGGCGGCGGGAAAAGATGTCGATGACATGGGCGAGCTTCGACAGGCCGACGACGCCGCTCGACGAATAATAGCCGACATGCGCCTTGCCGAAGAAGGGCAGCATATGGTGCTCGCAATGCGAGAAGAAAGGGATGTCGCGCACGAGGACGAGGTCGTCATAGCCGCCCGCCTCCTCGAAGACGCGCGCCAGCGCGTGGGACGGATCCTTCTCATAGCCATCGAAGAGCTGCTCATAGGCCCTGACCACGCGGCGCGGCGTCTCGACGAGGCCCTCCCGCGTCGGATCATCGCCCGCCCAGCGGATGAGCGTGCGGACCGCAGCTTCCGCCTCCTCCCGACTGGGACGGCGGAGCGGCGAGGTCAATTCAGCCCGCCATCGGTCGGCGCAGCATCGCCAGGAACTTGGTCTGCTCGGCGGGATCGTCCCGGAAGACGCCGGTGAACTGGGTGGTCACGGTCGAAGCCCCGGCCTTCTGCACGCCGCGCATCGTCATGCACAGATGCTCAGCCTCGAGCATCAGGGCGACGCCGCGCGGCTTCAAGGTCTTCTCGATGGCCTGCACGATCTCGGCCGACATCGTCTCCTGCGTCTGCAGGCGGCGCGCGAACACCTCGATGGTGCGGGCGAGCTTCGACAGGCCGACGACCCCGCTCGACGAATAATAGCCGATATGCGCCTTGCCGAAGAAGGGCACCATATGGTGCTCGCAATGCGAGAAGAACGGGATATCGCGCACCAGGACGAGGTCGTTATAGCCGCCGGCTTCCTCGAAGACGCGCGCCAGCGAGTGGGACGGGTCCTTGCCATAGCCCTCGAAGAGCTGCTCATAGGCCTTTACCACGCGACGCGGCGTCTCGATGAGGCCTTCGCGCGTCGGATCGTCGCCCGCCCAGCGGATGAGCGTGCGCACCGCCGCTTCCGCCTCTTCGCGGCTGGGACGGCGCGGATGGGAGATGTCGTTGTCCGCCTGAAGAGGGCGGATAGGCAAGGTCTTAACCGTCGAATCCATGCGGAGCCTTCCGAGTTGAGCGGCTTCTCATATCCCGCCCAGCCCGGTTGGGCCAGCCCGGCTATGATCTCACCAGCCATCACACATAGGCGAGACCAGGAGAGTTTAACCGGTCTTGCGCCACGTCTATATAGGGAGGGAGCCCGGCTTTCCCAGGCTCGCGACACAAAACCTCGGCTTTTCGATGCTGAATGATATCTACAACCAGCGGATCTTGTCCTTTGCGGCCAATATCCCTCGTCTCGGGCGCCTTGAGAAGCCGCAGGCCAGCGCCACCGCACATTCCAAGCTCTGCGGCTCGACTGTGACCGTCGATATCGCCATGGACGGCGATAAGGTCTCGGATTTTGCCCATGACGTAAAGGCTTGCGCGCTTGGCCAGGCCTCGTCCTCGATCATGGCGCATCACGTGATCGGGTCGAGTGCTGCCGAGTTGCGAGCTGTGCGCGAGGAGATGAGGGCCATGCTCAAGGCGAATGGCCCGCCGCCCTCCGGCCGCTGGAAGGACCTCGAAATCCTCGAGCCGGTGCGCGACTACAAGGCCCGCCACGCCTCGACCCTGCTCACTTTCGATGCGGTCGTCGACGCCATCGGCAAGATCGAGGCCGAGCGGGCAACTGCCGTCCCGGCTTGAGGACCTGGGACCGCGGGCGTCCCGCCCTTGCGGAGGCCGAGGCCTTCACGCCGGGAAGAAGGGCGACCGAGACGGTCGCGGTCCCAGGAGCTCCCCCCCGCCGCTCAGCCAGCCATCGCCAGCTTGGCGCGCTCGGCCGCGCGCGCTGCTTCTCGCGGCAGGCCGAGACCTTCATAGATCCCGGCAAGCGCTGTGTTGAGCGGCACGCCGTTCGGCTCCCATTGGCGGCGCAATTCCAGCATGCGCTGCGCCGCGATTAGCCGGCCGGAGCGGATGGTCGCATCGAGCAGCACCTGATCGAACAGGTCCCGTTGGGCGTGGCTGCCGCCGATCTCCAGCATGCGCGGCATGGCGGCACCGAGCTTGCGCACGCAGGTCTCGCAATCGCCGCGCGCATGCGCCAACAGGCCCTCGCAGGCCGGCAGCGCCACCTGCGCCCAGGCCTCGCGCACAAAGGCCGGGGCCTCAGCCGCATGCTCGCGGATATGGCGCATCAGCTCGTCGGCCTCAGGCCCGCCCGCCCGGGCGAGCCCATAGAGATATTGCATGCTGAGGAAAGGCTGCACCACATCGCGGCTGCGGGCCTTCAGATAATGACCGACATCGGTCCAGCGGTCTCCGACGTCGACGCCGACCAGCTCGAGGCGCATGAGCAGCGACACGGCCCCGATCTGGTCCTGCGAATACTCCTTCCAGACGCCCCAGACATGCTCGTCATAGAGCGCCAGCACTTTGTCATAGGCGCCGAGCGAGATGTAATAGAGGCCGAGATGCCACCAATTATGCGTGAGCATGAAGGAGTTGAGGTCGGTCCAGCTATCCTTCACATCCTCGAGGAAATCGACGCCTTCGCGGATCCTCCCCTGGGTCAGGAGCACATGGGCCAGCGCGTGATGCGCCCAGGGCTCCTTGCGCTTGAGCGCGATGGCGTGCCGCGCCGATCTTTCCGCCTCGTCGAGGAAATGGCACTGCTCATAGGCGAAGGCGAGCATGCCATGCATGTAGGGCAGGTCGATATTGGCATCGCGGATGCTGGTCGCGACCCGCAGCATGCCGGGTGAATCGCCGAGATTGAACAGGTGGTACTGGCAGGTCTTGGCGATGGCGAGCTCGCGGGGAAATTCCTGCGCCATCTCATTCGAGAGGCTGAGCGTCGCCGGGATGTCGCCGTCGACCCAGGCGCGGACGGCCTTGGTCGCCATCTGCTCGCGGCGGCTGGCCTTGGGGGCTGCAGCCTCGGCCCGCTCGATATAGGATTTGGCGAGCGCCGGCGCCTCCGGCGTCTCCATATACATGTTGCAGATCGCCGCATAGGCATTGGCGATGGCGCAATCGGCATCGGCGTCGGCGGCCGCGAAGATGGCGGCGGCCTTCACCTCATAACCGAGATAGCCTTGCAGGAAATCATCGATGCCGGCGAGCGTCGCATCGCTCGCCGCCGTGACCGTGTTGCCGAGCCAATCCCTGTACATGCTCAACCCCTGGAGGCGCCCGACCCGCTCCTGCCGGTATCACACGCCGCCAAGGCTAAAGGAATAGCTCCGGCGCCCGGACCGCGACCCGGTCGCCCTTGCTGTCGGCGCCCGAGCCTCACCCTCCGCAAGAGCGGGCGAGAGGCAAGCGGTCCCGCGGCTCAATGCGCGCCCGCATCCCCGTCATGATGCGTGGAAACCTCCTCGCCGCGCGCGCTCAGCGAGATGGTCTTGATCGCCTTGCGCAACAGCTTGCGCAGGCGCCGCTCGTCCTTGGCGTCGAAATCCGAGAGCAGCTCCCTTTCCACCCGCGTGCGGATCTCCGCAATGCGGTCGAGCTTGGCGCGGCCTTTGGCGGTGACGCGCGCAGCGACCCGGCGCTTGTCGCCCGACACCGAGGAGCGGCTGACGAGGCCGGCCTCGGTCAAACGCGTCAAGGTCTTGGAGACGGTCGGGGCCCGCACCCCGAGGCGCTCGGCGATCTCGCCGACTTCGAGGCTTCTTTCTCCGCCAAGGGTCAGCAGCAGCACGTCCTGCCCGGCGAATAATCCTTCCGCGGCAAGGAGCGCGGCGGTTCTGGTTCGCATCATTCGGGCTGCCGTCGAGAGCGCGTCCGATACGGGCGCGTCCTCTTCGCGGCCGGAGGCCGCCATCTCGTCATCTTGGCTATGGGCTGGGTTTGCGTCCGTCACATCGATCTCCACGCTCTGTCAGTCTGTGCCCACCCAGCACCAATTTCAGTCATCGTTCCCCAACGATGTCGTTCACGACTCCATCTGCAACGCGTACCGGCCGGATTCGATCCGATTATGCGCCGACCAATCAATATGACATAGGGCCGCGCCCGTCACGGACAAGTATGTGGGGCGACAGCATTCTGACGACCTTGTCATAGGCCGGCCGAATGAGACGATCGCCGAGCCGGCATCCCCCTCAGGCGCCGACGCGGCGAGACAGGGCATGTTCGAGCTTTGAAGCGACCGCGAGCGCCATGGCGTCCCTGCCGAACGGGGCCACGACCTGGACCCCGACGGGCAAGCCTTGTGCGTCGAGGCATCCTGGAACATTGACGCAAGGCACGCCGAGCAAGGTCCACAGCCGGTTGAATTTCGGGTCGCCGGTCGAGCCGAGGCCCTTGGGGGCTGCGCCCGGGGCCGAGAAGGTGATGACGGCGTCGATTCCCTCGAAGAAATCATGTGCAGCCACGCGCGCCCGCTTGCCGGCCCGGCGCGCCTCGTCGAACTCAACGGGGCCGATCGCCTCGGCGGTCGACAGCGCCTCGGTGAGCTTGGGCGGGATGAGGGCGCGTTGCGTCTGCCATTCCCAGGCGAGCGACCGCAAGGCTTCGCCGTCGGAGATGACCGGGTGCAGCTTCCAGGCCATCGCGAACGGCTCAGGGTCCGGGCGATCGACGAGCGTCGCGCCGTCGCGTTCGAGCGCCTTGATGGCGGTATCGAGCGCTGCTTGCCCGGCGGGCTCTGCCTCCCCGGCAAAGCCCTGGCGGGTCACGCCGATGCGCAGCCCTTGTGGCGATGCTGGGGCGCCGAGGTCGCGGCCCGTCAGGGCGGCGAGCGCGAAACCCGCATCGGCGACGGTCGCGGCGAACAGCCCCGCCGTGTCGAGCGAGATCGAATAGCATTTGATGCCGGCGGTCGGCAGCAGCCGGAAGGACGGCTTGATGGCCGCGACCCCGCAGAAGGAGGCGGGCCGGATGACCGATCCGCCGGTCTGGGTGCCGAAAGCGAGCGGCACCATGCCGGCGCCGACCGCGGCTGCCGAGCCCGAGGAGGAGCCGCCCGGCGTGTGGGCAGGATCGTGCGGGTTGCGCGTCCCCGGCGGGTCGGCATGCGCGAAGGCCGTGGTCGCGGTCTTTCCCAGGATGCTCGCCCCGGCCCGGCGCGCCAGCATGACGAGCGCCGCATCGGCCTTCGGGCGCCAGCCCTCATAGATCGCCGATCCCATCGCGGTCGGCATGTCGGCCGTGTCGATGATGTCCTTCACGCCGATGGCGATGCCGCTCAAGGGGCCCGAAGGACCATTCTGCCCGGTCGCGCTCGCCAATGCGCCTTGCGCATTCGTCGCCACGAAGGCGCCGAGTTCGCCATCGGCTCGTTCGACGGCTTCGAGGCTCTGGCGGATAGCGGCTTCGGGGGTGAGCTCACCAGTGTCGAGACGCGCACGCAACGCGACAGCCGATATCATATGTCCGCCTCCGGCAAGCACGTCCTAGGCAAGCACGTCTCAGGCAAGCAAGTCTCGGGCAAGCGAGTCCGTCTTCGCCAGCGTGCTTAGCAGTCGATTCGCAAATTAGTGGGGCATTAACCGTTACCCTTGGCAAAGCGTCAACCGTTTCGGTCGCAATTATCTCGAATTCGTGTTTCCCAATTCGTGTTCCCCCGGAGTGGCGTGGATGGCGGGCGGACGGACATTGCGGCGTCGCGCCTCGCTCGGGGCCGCGGCATTCATTGCCGTCGCAATCGCGAGTTGCGGCAAGGCGCCGCGCGAAGCCCGTCCGGCTTGGCGTGACGAGGCCGAGCGCGCCTGCCTGCGCTCCGGCGCCATCAGGGAAAGCGACTATATCACGCGAGCCCCGGCGATCGACGGTCCGGGGGCTTGTGGCGCGCTTTCGCCTTTCCATGTGGCTGCCCTCTCGGACGGCAAGGTCGGGCTGACCTTGCCGAGCTCGCTCGCCGGGCGCGGGCACAAGGCCTATGCGGCGACGCTGACCTGCGACATGGTGCCGGCCCTCGAAAGCTGGATGGGCGAGAAGGTGCAGGCCGCCGCCGCCGCGGTCTATGGCCAGCCGGTGGTCGAGATGCATACGCTCGGCTCTTATTCGTGCAGGCGCATGAATAACGGCACCGGCACCTCCATGAAGTCGGAGCATGCCTTCGCCGACGCCATCGACGTCTCCGGATTCACGCTCGCCGATGGGCGCGAGGTGATGGTCAGGTCGGGCTGGCGCGGTGCGCCGCAGGATCAGGACTTCCTGCGCAGCGTCTTCGTCGGCTCCTGCGAGATCTTCCACACCGTGCTCGGGCCGGGCAGCGACGGGCATCACGAGGATCATTTCCACCTCGACCTGATGCGACATGCCAGCGGACATCATATCTGCCGGCCGGTCATCAAGTTCACGCCGCGCAGCGCGGCCCCGCTCGATGCCCCTGTGCAGCCGCCCGTGGCGCCAGGCCAGATGCAGCAGGAGCCGGAAGCCGACGACCCCTATGCGCTCGAAGACATGCCGCCCTCGCGCAACGCCGTCGCCTCGGCGGCGGAGCGGCCGATGGAGCCTGCCGTGTCGCCGCGGCCGATGATGGCTTCGCGCAGTCCTGATCCTCAGCGTTCGCAGCCGGGCACCGTGGCCGCTACCCCGCTGCCGCCGTCACGCTCCGCGCGGCTCGACCCGGAGGATCAGGGTTATTCGCCGCCGCGCATCAGCAGCAAGGGCGACCGGCTGGACCGGGCGGGGGCCGCCCCCTCCGCCATGCCGGCCATGCAATCCTCGGGCGGCAACACGGCCGTCGCCAAGGATGCGAGCCGGCTCGGCGCGCCGGATCCGTCTGCCGCGCAGTCGCGCTCCGCCCAATCGCGCTCTGCCTATGCGGCGATGGCGCCGCGGCCACCTGCCCCCATCCGGTCGCCGTCGACGCCACCTGGCTGGTCGGTCGGAGCGCAGCCCGTGACGCGCGCCGCTCCCATGTCGCTTTCGGGAGACACCGATCCAGATGAGTGAGGCGCAACCTGAGACCTTTGCCTGGCAGATGAAGGCGTAGCGCTCGTGCGCGTCCCTTCTCCCGCTCTTGGGCGGGAGAAGGTGCCGAGACGAAGTCGAGGCGGATGAGGGACGCCGGTGAAGCGCTCGACCGCCCCTCATCCGGTCTCGCTTCGCTCAACCACCTTCTCCCGCGAAAGGGCGGGAGAAGGAAGAGCGCGATCCGCGCAAGGGAGGCGACATGCTCGGTCATATGTCCTTCGGGGTGCACGATCTCGAGCGCGCGGCTTTGTTCTACGAGAGCATCCTGGCGCCGCTCGGTTATGTGCGTGTCTGGACCAATGGGCAGCGCGGCGCAGGCTTCGGCGAGCCGGGCGGGCCGGACCGGTTCGCGCTCTTCGCCAGGCCCGATCAGGTGATCGCGCCGGGCCCCGGCTTTCATCTGGCCTTCATCGCGCCTGATCGCGCCGCGGTCGATGCCTTTCATGCCGCAGCGATCGAAGCCGGCGGCAAGGACGCCGGGGCTCCCGGGCTGAGGCCGCATTACGGCGCCAATTATTATGCGGCTTTCGTGATCGATCTCGACGGATACAAGCTCGAGGCCGTTCACCAATAGCCGATATGCGAGTCCGAGCGTTTCGCGGCACGAGCTTGATCGCCGCCGAGTTCTGCGCCAAGCAAAAGACATGTCGCTGCTCACCCTTGGCATGCTCCCCGATGGCCGCGCGGTCCGCGAGGTCGAGCTCACGACCGCGGCCGGCGCGAAGGCGCGCATCATGGAGCTCGGTGCGGTCTTGCGCGATCTCACGGTCAAGCTGCCGACGGGCCGGGACCAGCGCGTCGTCCTCGGCTTCGAGACTCCCGACATCTATGACGGGCATTCCCAGCACGCCGGCGCCATTGCGGGGCGCTACGCCAACCGCATCGCCCATGGTCGCTTCAGCCTCGATGGCCATGCCTATCAATTGCCCCTGAACGAGGCGGGACGGCACTCGCTGCATGGCGGCGCCATGGGCTTCAATCGGCGCCTCTGGAGCATCGTCGAGCATGGTCCGAACGCCGTGACCTTCGCCCTGTCCTCGTCCGCTGGGGATCAGGGCTATCCGGGCAATCTGCGGGTCTGGTGCCGCTACGAGCTGGTCGAGCCCGCGACCTTGGCGCTCGACCTCACCGCGACCACGGACGCGGCGACGGTCGTCAATCTTGCCCAGCACAGCTATTTCAATCTCGACGGCAGCGAGGATGTGCGCGACCACGAGCTCATGATCGCGGCCGATTTCCACACGCCGACCGATAACGAGCTGATCCCGACCGGGGAGATCCTCTCGGTCATCGGCACGCCTTATGATTTCCGCCAGACGAGGCCGATCCGCCATATGCCGCAAGGCGCCTCCACGCCCTTCGGCTACGACATCAATTTCGTGCTGCGCCGCTCGCAGGTCGAGAGGTCGCACGGGCTCGCGCTTGCCGCGACGCTCGTAAGCAAGGTCAACGGCCTCACCCTCGAGCAATGGACCACCGAACCCGGCCTCCAGGTCTATGACGGCCACGCAATGCGGATTGCGGCGCCCGGCCATGAGGGGCGCCGTTACGGGGCAGGGGCGGGGCTGGCGCTCGAAGCCCAGCTCTTTCCCGACGGCCCGAACCGGGCGCATTTCCCGAACGCTGCCTTACGCCCCGGCGAGACCTATCGCCAGCGGACGGAATATCGGTTTGTTGGTGGTGAGTAGTGAAGAGTGAGAAGTGAAGAGTGAAGAGTGAAAAGTGAAGAGTGACGGCATTATCTGCTCACTACTCACTACTCACTACTCACTCTTCACTATTCACCATTCACTATTCACCCCCACATGAGAGAAAGAAAATGCGCTTCAGACCCCCGACCCGCGAGGAGATGAGCGAGGCCCAGCTTCGGGTCGTCGAGGCGGCGATCGCCGGCAAGCGGGGCACGGCGCCGGCGCCGCTGCTCGCCTGGCTGGACAGCCCGGAGCTCGGCGAGCGTGCGCAGCGCCTGGGTGAGTTCGTGCGCTACGACACGACGCTGCCGCCCGCGCTATCCGAATTGGCCATCCTGGTCACGGCGCGTTTCTGGACCTCCCATTACGAATGGCATGCCCATAAGCGGGAAGGGCTGAAGGCCGGCATCGATCCGACCGTCATCGATGCCATCGCCAGGCGCAAGCCGCCCAAGCTGCAGGACCCGAAGGCGCAGCTTGTCTACGATTTCAGCATGGCCCTGCACGAGACCCATGCGGTGCCGGCGCCGCTCTTCGCCGCGGCGCAAAAGGAGCTCGGTCGCCAGGGCGTCGTCGAGCTGATCGGCATACTCGGCTATTACACGCTGATCTCGATGACCCTGAATGCGTTCGAGATCGGGCTTCCCGACGGCGCAGCGCCAGAATTGCAACCCTGAACCGACCACGCGCCCCGCGAAGTGGCGGGGAGAGGGAGCCGCGCTGGCACCTTCGCGGACATCACGATTTCGTCATCGCGGCCATGCGCCGGGGGTCATTTCGGGCGGCGCCGATACCGTTTGGCGCGAAGAAGACGCGCCGAAACAAGGAATTAGACACAAAGCTCGATTCATCCGGACAGGCGAAGCTGCTTCAGATCAATCTTGCTTGAGCATTGCGGATGGGCTGCGATACCGGGGTTGCCTTTTTCGAGTTTCGGGCTTGCGCCAGTCCGGTGCGCCCGCCGAGCGTCAGCGAGGGGCCTGATGTCGCCAGTGCTCTCCCAATCGAGATCGACCATCGGCCGCGCAATCTTCGGCTTCGTCGCCGGGTTTGCGGTCGTGCTCACCGTCTTCCAGCTCGCGCTGCTCCTGCTCTATTGGTTCGGCGCCCTGCCGGATCCGCCGCCCTACATGGCGCCGACCACGCCTTTCGGAGTTCCGGCTCTGTTCTCGAGCGCCTTCTTCGGCGGGTTGTGGGGCATCCTCTTCGCCTTCGTCGAGCCGCGCTTCCCGCGCGGATCAGGCTTCTGGGTCGCGACCCTCGCCTTCGGCATCGTGCCGCTCAACCTCGTCCTCTGGTTCGTGGTCGCTCCGCTGAAGGGCTTCTCGCTGGGCTTCGGCTTCGCGCCGAAGGACGTCCTGATCAACATCTTCCTTCAGGGCGCCTGGGGCCTCGGCATGGGCATCATCTATGATTTCGCCCGCCGGACCTCGGCCCGTCAGTCTCCAACCGGGCAGACCGTCGCGCGGGGCTCCTAACGAAGGCCGGGCGATCAAAAGATCACGCCACGGCGAGATCGTCGCGGTGGATCACCTCGGCGCGCGCGCCGGCGCCGAGGATCGACAGGATGTCTTCGGTGCTGCGCCCGATGATGCGCCTGACATCCTCGGCATCGTAGCCGACGAGACCGCGTCCGACCTCATGGCCGTCCGGGCCGTGGATCAGCACCGCGTCGCCGCGCGCGAACTCGCCCTCGATGCGCGTGACGCCAGCGGCGAGCAGGCTCTTGCCGCGCCCGAGCGCCCTGGCGGCGCCCGCATCGATGACGAGCACGCCTTTCGGCTCGAGCGTGCCGGCGATGAAGGTCTTGCGCGCCGCCCTCGGCGTCGAGCTGGTCAGGAACCAGGTGCAGGGGCCATGCTCGGCGATGCGCCGCAGCGGGTTGGAATTGCGGCCATTGGCGATCACCATATGCACGCCGGCGCCGGTCGCAATGCGCGCCGCCTCGATCTTGGTGCGCATGCCGCCGCGCGAATAGATCGAGGCCGAGGCGCCCGCCATGTCCTCGATCTCGCGCGTCACCCGCTCGACCACCGGGATGAGCTTGGCGTCGGGGCGCTCATGCGGAGGCGCATCGTAGAGCCCGTCGACGTCGGAGAGCAGGATCAGGCAGTCGGCGCCCGCCATGGTGGCGACCCTGGCGGCGAGACGGTCATTGTCGCCATAGCGGATCTCGGCGGTCGCGACCGTGTCGTTCTCGTTGACGACCGGGACCGCGCGCAGCTCGAGCAGCTTGCCGAGCGTGGCGCGGGCATTGAGATAGCGCCGCCTCTCTTCCGTATCGCCGAGCGTCAGCAGGATCTGGCCGGCCGTGATGCCCTCATGCGCCAGCGCTTCCGCCCAGACGCGTGCCAGCGCGATCTGGCCGACCGCCGCCGAAGCCTGGCTTTCCTCGAGGCGCAGCGTCGTGCCGTTGAGGCCGAGCACGGTGCGGCCGAGCGCGATCGCGCCGGACGACACCACGATCATCTCGGCGCCCTGCGCGACGAGGTCGCCGATATCCTCGGCGAGCGCGGCGAGCCAGGCGCGACGCAGCCGGCCCTTGTCGCGATCGACGAGCAGCGCCGAGCCGACCTTGACGACGATGCGCTTGAAGCCGGGAAGGAAGGGCAGGCTGGTCATCCGGCTCGATTGGCGTCCGCAACGGGCGAAGTCAAGCCGGCATCGGGTCCCGCCAGGCGCGTATGCAATTGATCAGGAACAGGCATAGGGAGGCGAGCGACAAGATGGAGCCGAGAATGGCGAGCGCCGGTTGATTGGCCGTCATCGCGAGATACATGCCGATCGGCAAGATAAGGGCTCCGGGCGCCCCGATCGCAAATTGCGTCACCGCCCAGCCATCCTTGCGGGCCCAGCCGATGCGATAGGCAACCCCGAACAGGGCCAAGGTGACGAAGCCCACGAGATTGAGATGCGCATGCACCGGGGCGAGCGAGAAATCCTCCCGCATTCCCATGATGATCCCCATGACGACTCCCGCGAGGGCAAAGAGCAGGCTCAGGGCGAAAAAGCAGCGATCGATTCTGTCGGTCATGGCGAATCCTTTGAGTGATATGTGCAGCATAGCTGATTGCGGGCTCCGAGATGAGCCACGCTCGAGACCTTTGCGGAATTCAGCTTTCGTCGTCCTATGGATCGAACGCCCCCCACCCGTACCCTCCCCACCACTCGCTCCGCTCGCGGGGGGAGGGAAATGATCAGCGCTGATCGCATCCCTCCCCCCACGACTTCGTGGTGGGGAGGGTACGGGTGGGGGGCTCTTAGCGATCGCGAGCCGTGAACCGCCGTCAATGCGAGCTCGAAGCCCGGCCCTAGGCAGATGGCTCGAACGCCCATATGGGATAAGCTCAGCCGTCATCAATTCGGGGTTCCCATCATGAACAAGGTCTATGTCGCGGCCGCGCTTGCGCTCGGACTTTTCGCCGCCGGGCCCGCTTCCGCCCAGGTGGTCGATATGTCGACCATCAAATGCGAGGATTTCTTGAAGAGCAGCGCCGACGATATCGGCGCATTGTTGATGTGGATCTCGGGCTACTACGCCAATGAGGATGACGAGACGACCGTCGACTTTGGAAAAATGAAGGAAAACGGCATCAAGATCGCCAATTATTGCAAGGACAACCCGACGATCGGCCTCCTGAATGCGACCGAGAAGGCGCTTGGCCGCGATAATTGATCGCGCCTCAGGGCCAGTCGCGCAAAGCTGGCGAGGGGCTGCGGTCCTCTAGGCTCTTCGCCTCGTCCGATGGCGCGCGCACGGCCGGGACCTCGGCTGCGAGCGCGCGCAGCGCGTCCTCGACGCCGCGATGCGTGGCCGAGGACAGGATCAGGGGGGTGCGCTTCGCGGCCCGCTTCAGCCTTGCGGCCTGCTGCTTCAGCTCCGCCGCGTCGACCGCGTCGGCCTTCGATAAAGCGACGATCTCGGGCTTTTCGGAGAGCCCGTTGCCATAGGCTTCGAGCTCGGCCCGCACCGTCTTATAGGCCTTGCCAGCATGCTCGGTCGTCGCCTCGACGAGATGCAGGAGCACCCGGCAGCGCTCGACATGGCCGAGGAAACGATCGCCGAGCCCATGCCCCTCATGAGCGCCCTCGATCAGTCCGGGTATGTCGGCGAGCACGAATTCGCGCCCGTCGCTGCGCACCACGCCGAGGCCTGGATGCAGCGTGGTGAAGGGGTAATCGGCGATTTTCGGCTTCGCCGCAGTGACCACCGACAGGAAAGTCGATTTGCCGGCATTGGGCAGGCCGACGAGGCCGGCATCGGCGATCAGCTTCAGGCGCAAGATGATGGTCATCTCCTCGCCCGTCTGGCCCGGATTGGCGCGGCGCGGGGCGCGATTGGTCGAGGATTTGAAATAGGCGTTGCCGAAGCCGCCATTGCCGCCCTTGGCGATGAGGGCCCGTGAGCCGGTGCGGGTGAGGTCGGCGATCAGGGTCTCGCCGTCCTCGGCGAAGATCTGCGTGCCGGCCGGCACTTTCAGGACCGCCGCAGCCCCGTTGGCGCCATGGCGGTTCTTGCCCATGCCGTGGCCGCCGGTCTTGCCCTTGAAATGCTGCTGATAGCGATAATCGATGAGGGTGTTGAGGCCGTCCACGCATTCGACGACGACATCCCCGCCCTTGCCGCCATCGCCGCCATCGGGCCCGCCGAACTCGATGAATTTCTCGCGCCGGAAGGAGACGCACCCCGCCCCGCCATCGCCGGAGCGGATATAGACCTTGGCTTCGTCCAGGAACTTCATTGGGTGCTCAATAGGGCCGTGGCGCCCGAACCGCAAATGTCGACAGCCGTGCCAAGGCGCCGGCGCCCACCTCTCCCCTGGCGGGAGAGGTCGATCCGAGCCGCCAGGCGAGGATCGGGTGAGGGGGGCTGCGCCGACACTGAAAGCAGCGAGGTATGGCCGCGCTCACCGGTATCCTGAGGCAGGTGCCGCCCCCCTCACCCGCCTCCTCATCGCTTCGCTCTTCGAAGCCGACCTCTCCCACAAGGGGAGAGGTGAGTGCCGCCACCCGCCCGACCATAGCGCCATGCTGCCAGATCATGGCAGTATCCTGAGCTAATTTCCGGTCTTCCGCGGGAACCAATGCCGTGTCGCGTGCCGAACGCCTGCTCGAGCTGATCCAGATCCTGCGCCGTCATCGCCGGCCGGTGAGCGGCCACCTGCTTGCCGAGGAGCTCGGCATCAGCCTGCGCTCGCTCTACCGCGATATCCGCGCCCTGCAGGCGCAAGGCGCGGCCATCGATGGCGAGCCCGGCCTCGGCTATATCCTGCGGCCGGGTTTCATGCTGCCGCCTCTGATGTTCCAGGAGGAGGAGATCGAGGCGCTCGTCCTCGGCTCGCGCTGGGTCGCCAAGCGCGGCGATGCGCGGCTAGGCGCTGCCGCCAGGAACGCGCTCGCCAAGATCGCGGCCGTGCTGCCGCAGGATCTGCGCGACACCCTCGACGCCACGACGCTTCTGGTCGGTTCGGGAGCGCCGATCGCCGCGGGCGATGCCGAGCTCAGCCTCATCCGGCAGGCGATCCGCACCGAGCGCAAGCTCGCCATCACTTATGAGAGCGGCGGAGGGGGAAAGACCGAAAGGACGGTCTGGCCCTTCGCGCTCGGCTTCTTCGATCGCGTGCGCGTCGTCGCCGCCTGGTGCGAGCTGCGGCAAGGCTACCGGAACTTCCGCACCGACCGGATCGCCGCCTTGACCGTCACCGAGACGCGTTATCCCCGCCGGCGCCTGGCCTTGCTGAAGGAGTGGCGCGAGGTCGAACGCATTCCTCCGCAAAAGGCGTGAAACCGATACGAAACCGATGCTGACAGAATATGGCAGTGTCTCGTTCTATGACGGGTTCACCGAGCGGCGCTGATGCCGGCTCGCCCATCATCGGAAGGAAACCGCCATGCTCGATGTCAGCTTCGTCCTCCTCTATGTCGACAAGCCCTCCGACAGCGCCGCCTTCTATGCGGATCTGCTCGGCCGCCCGCCGGTCGAATCCTCGCCGACCTTCGCCATGTTCGCCATGTCGTCCGGCCTCATGCTCGGCCTCTGGTCGCGCCACGCGGTTGAGCCCTCAGCGGTCGGTGCTTCCGGCAGCGCCGAGATCTGCTTCACGGCCGCGGATCGCGCCACCGTCGATGCCATGCATGCGGATTGGAGCCGTCGCGGCCTCAAGATCATCCAGACGCCGACCGATCTCGATTTCGGGCGCACCTTCGTCGCCCTCGACCCGGACGGGCATCGCCTGCGCGTCTTCACCCCGGGCGCACAATGAGTGAAGAGTGAAGAGTGAATGAGCAATCCGATATCTCACTCCTCACTCCTCACTCCTCACTACTCACTACTCACTACTCGCCATTTGCCATTCGCCACTCGCCACTGCCGCCGTCCGATCACCAGGCTCGCAATGGCGAGGAGCTGGAACAGGGCGGCGGTGCAGAAGAACAGCGGCACCACGGTCTGCGTGCCAACCTCGTTCGCCTGCGAGAATGCCCGGATCGCTCCGAAGACCGCCGGCGCGAACGCATAGGTCGCCTGGCTCGTCGCCGTGATCAGGGCCACGGCGCGCTGCACATCCTGTTTGGCGAATTCCATCTGGGCGATCAGCGGCGGCAAAGAGGTGGCATTGCCGATGCCGACGCCGAACAGGACGACGCCGATGATGAGGAAGACCGTGTCATGGCCGGCCGCCAGGAGGAAGGCCGCGCAACCGAGGATCTGCACGCCATAGCTCCCGGCTGCCGCGAGGCGTCGATCGGCAATTCCCGGCAGCAGGAAGCCCATCAGGGTGCGCCCCGCAATGGCGCAGGCGGTGGCCATTCCCATCGTCACGCCGGCGAGCCCGGCCCCGAGCGGCGGCACCAGCAGCGAGAACAGATGGGCGATCAGCCCGATCTGGGCGAAGAGCCCGAGCGACATGCCGATCGCCAAGGTCAGGAAGCTGCGATTGCGCCAGATGCTGCCCTGCACGGCAGCGACCGCGTTGCGCGATGCAGAAGCGGTCTCGCCGGCCGCGTCGCCGTCCGGCGAAAGGCCCATGGCTTCCGGGGTTCGCGAGATGACGAGATCCGCCAAGAGCCAGAGCGCGGCCACCATGACGCAGCCGATCAGCGCTGCGGCGCCGGCAAAGCCGAGCCAGGCAATGGCTGCGACCCAGAGCGGCGAGAACAGGACGCCGCCGATGCTCGCCCCGTTATAGGCCATCGCCAGCGCAGCCGGGCGGCTGCGGATGAACCAAGGCGAGATGATGGCGTTGATCGCCGCCGCGCCCAAGGCGACCCAACCGGCGCCGCTCAGGATGGTCGCAGCGTAGAGCTGCCAGGGGGCGCTCGCCGTCGCCCAGCCGAGAACGCCAAGCGCGAGCGAGATGGCGCCCGCCTTGGTGACGGCAGGTAGCCCGAAACGGGCATGCAGCGCCGGCAGATTGGCAACCACCAGGGCGCCGAGCAGGAAATGCACCGTCACGGCGCCGGATATCAGGGGCAGGGACCAGCCGCGCGCCTGCTGCACGGCATTCAAGTAGACGGGCGGCCCGTAGAAACCCACGCCCCAGCCGAAGACCGCGACCACGAAGGCCGCCGCCACTACGGTCCAGCCATAGAAGCTGCGCTTGAGCGAAGTCACCATTGCGGATCTCCTCATCTGACGATGCCGCGTCCTGCCGTTCCGCCGCGCCCGGGGAGGGACGCAATGGTTGCGGCGCCTGCCGATATCGACCTTGCTGATCCTCGAATGTTACGGGCTGCGCCGAATTATGGACGTCGGTGCGCGGAGTTGGGCTTATCCCTCCTCCGCGAGCGCAGCGAGTGGGGGAGGGTGGACGCGCCCCCCGGCATCTTAGTGATGCGCCTGGGTGCCAGGATTGGGGAGCCGGGGGGAGCGGACGGGTGGGGGACTTCTTCTGATGCGGACCCCACCCGTCCCTCACCGCGTTCGGGCCACCCTCCCCTTGTATGAGGGGCGGTTTGTCAAGAGGTGTTTTTGGCACCGGCGGTGGGATGCCGGAGCCGATCGACCGCCAAGAGTCAGGCGGCTGCGGCCTGCGCTGCGGCTGGATGTTTGCGGCCTGTGAACGGCGAAACGTGATCCTGGACTGGGCTGTGTGCGAGATATGCGGCAACACCGCATCACCTTGTATCCGGTCGGGCGCGATAGCCCGGTGCCCTAGTCTTTCATACACGGGTGAAGGCGAAGCCCAGAAGAGACGGGACCCATCTGCTAAGCGGCATTGGATAGCGCCAGCCCCAGGGGAGGCACGGTCACACGTCTGTCCTTGGCTCACGTCGGCCGTCATCTTTGGCCGCCGTTCAGCGGCTCAGGCCCAGCTTGGCGCCGGTGGGCACCAGGCCGGTCTCGAGATAGCGCCACAGGGCAACCACGAGCTTGCGGGCCAAGGCCACGATGGCGATGCGCCGCACCTTTCCTTTGGCGTCGCCCACCCGCTCACGAAACCAACGGCTCAGCTCGCTGTCTGGCTGATGGCGCAGCCACAGCCAGGAGAGCTCGATGGCGAGCTCGCGGGCCCGGCGGTTGCCGGCTTTGCTGATGCCCTGATCATGCCGACTGGCGCCGCTGTCATAGGGCGTTCCGGTCAATCCGAAATAGCTGCCGACCTGGCGGCGATTGTCGAAGGAACGATAGAAGGCCTCGTTGACCAGCCCTTGGCTGCCGACCGGGCCGATGCTCTTGAGCCGCGCCAGGCGCACGCTCTTCTCCTCGGCCGAGCCCGCAACGGCATAAGAGCGCTCGGCTCGGCTCTCGGCCTCCACTGCGGCCAGCTGCTGCTGCACCAGGCACAGCCGCTGATGCTCGCGCACGATCTCCTCCTTGAGCTTAGGCGGCAATGGATGCCCATCGCCGGTGCACAGCTTCGCAAGCTTATCGATGAAGCCAGACTTGAGCGGCATGACATCACGGATGCCTTGGGTGTGCAGCAGCCCCTTGAGGCGATTGGTGTGGGCCGTGCGCTCATCGAGCAGGTATTTGCGTTCCCGGTTGCGACGCTTGCGGTCCTCGTCCTCGACCGTCGGCACACGCAGTACGCTGCACACCCGCGGTTCGCCACGCAGATAAGCCAGCAGCGTCCGCATCAGGTGATCGAGGTCGATCCGGTCGGTCTTGGCCCGCCGCGCCCGCCGGCTCACCTGGATGCTCGCCGGATCGATCTCGTGATTGATGACCCCTTGCTCCGTCAGCCAGCGATGCAGCCAGTGGCCGTCGAAGCCCGCCTCGTAGCACGATATGATGCGCACCGGTTTGCCGCAGCGCGCCGCACGCGACCGGGCCGCCTCCAGTCGCGTCGCCAGCGCCGCCAGGTCGCCCCCCGCAATCGTATAGCGGCTCAACTTCGCCGAGCCCGGCAGCATCACCCCGAGCTTCCACTTCGCCTTGCTCAGTTCAAAGGCCACGTGAATCGTGACATACTCGTCGTCGGTGGGTGCGTCAGTCCGAACGATCGCCTTCATCTTGATCTCCCGGGTTAGGTGGGTTCTGGAAAGCCAATCCTAACCTCCTGATCACCCACCACCCTCATAAGATCTGCTCCGCATGGGAGGGATAAGCCAACGCCCACCGCGGCGCATTGAAACGCGCGCCAAGACCAGCACAGGCTCTTAGCCTTTGGGACCGCGACCGTCCCGGTCGCTCTTGATAACGGCGAGGTCGGCATCGCCGTGCGCGGGCGCCCGTGCTACCGCCGCAGGTCCAAAAGGAGTGCATGGTTTGATGATCGACGAAACTCGCGGCATCCACGGCGTTCGCGTGCTCGTCTGCGCCGACACCGGCCCTCAACTCGCGAATGAAGGCGACGCGAACACGTTCTTGAGCCTCGCCTGGGAGCAGAATGCGAACCTGGTCGCCATCCCGGTGCTTCGGCTCGCCGACGACTTCTTTCGCCTGAGAACGGGGCTCGCCGGTCAGGTGATCCAGAAATTCGTCAACTATCGGCTCCGCCTGGCGGTGGTCGGCGACATTGATCGCTGGGCGGCGCAAAGCGCCCCATTGCGCGATTTCGTCTCCGAGGCAAACCGCGGACGAGATCTGTGGTTCGTCGCTTCCATCGCGGAATTGGAAACGCGGCTCCTGTCGCAACGCTCCTGAAGTTTCGCCAGTCCGCGAACTCGCCGTAGCGCCCGAGGATCACGGCGTCGCCGGCACATTCAGCTCGAAAAGCCGACTGGCGTTCCAACACGCGCTGCGGGCGCGTATGGTGCTCGGATCATCCGTTTGACGCGGGAGGTGATCATGCGGCTCTGGACAACCGCGATCCTGTCGCTTGGAGCAATGGCGCTTGCCGCCACCGCCGCCGCACAAACCACACCAGCTCCGTCGGCGATTACCCGAACGGCGATCGCTGCCGCCAAATTACCGAGCGCGACCGACGTGCCGCTCCATTTCAGGGCGCTGAGTGTCACCCTTGCGCCGGGCGAAACCAGCGGCACCCCCGGTGTGAACGGTGTCCTCTACCAGCTCTCAGGATCGACCCAGGTGTCGGTGGGTGGAGAAGCCAAGACGCTCAACGCCGGCGAAGGGTTGTTCATCGGCACCGGGAACATGGCGACGCTGAAGGCTGGAAACGCGGCGCCGTCTACCATCCTCCACTTCCTCCTTGTCCCGGCGGCGGATCTCGATCGGATTGCCGAGACGCCGCCCGCCATCGTCAAGGAACTCTATCGCACGGTGATGCCGATTCCCGACCTGAAGCCCGGTGCATATGAGCTCAATCTGTCGCGGATTACGTTTCCGGCAGGCATGCCCTCCAACCCGCCCCACCATCGGTCAGGAGCGGCCCTGTATTACATCGTGTCCGGCACCGGGGCCAACACGGTCGAGAGCAAGACGGAGGCGAGGGGACCCGGTTCCTTGATCTACGAGCCGTTCGGGCTTGTGCACCAGTGGGGCAACCCTGGCGTCGAGCCGCTGACGTTCCTGGCGTTCAACATCAATCCGGACGGTGTGGCCGCCGTGCTTCCGGGAGCGCCGGCGAAGGCTCAGTAGAGGATAGCGAGTGAACCCGACCACTGGCAGGTTCGCGTCGCTCCACGAAGCGCCCTACGAGCGCACTCCGCTGAGGATCCTCTTAAGGGCTGCGGCATTGTTGTGCTCGATGTCGCGAGCCGCATAAAGCAGCGTCACGGTTCCCCGCCGCGCCTTGCTCCGCAACATCGCGAGCGTGTCGCTCTGAGGCTCCACCTCAGCCTTGTAGCGCTTGCGGAAGTCTTCCCATCTCGCGGGATCGTGGTCGAACCAATGTCGCAGCTTGGTGCTGGGTGCGATCTCCTTCAGCCACAAGTCGATTGCGGTATCGGCTTTCTTGAGCCCACGTGGCCAGATGCGGTCGACGAGCACGCGGAAACCGTCATCGGGCTCTGCAGGCTCGTAAATTCGTTTGATCTGGATCATGCAGCCGCCATCACTCGCGCTTCAGGTTCGGACACCCAACCTCGTGTTGCGTCGGCTTCGCCGCACTAGAGCTTCCCGCTATAGGCGATGTTATGCGCCTTCAATCGCTTGTTGGTGCCGAAGAAGGCGTGCTTCGACATATCGGGCGAGTAGCGGCTGGCCGGCGGCTGCCGCCCGAGTGCCTCCGCCATGCCGCGGATATGGTGGGGTCCGGCGCCGCAGCAGACGCCGAGATAGTGCACGCGGAGCCCATAGGCCTGCCGCGCGAACTCGCCGATCTCATGGCGGTTGCAGACGAAGGGATCGAGCGCCGTCGGGAATGGCCGCCCGCCGGGGAGGTCGTGCCAATGGGGATCGGTGAGCGACTGGAAGGTCGGCTCGGAGGGCGTCGTGCGGTAGGGGACGGGGAGCGCCGCGACATGGCATTTCACTGCAGCGCGCACGTCCTTCAGGAGCGGCAGCATGGTCCAAGGTCCACGGATGCAGTTGAAGCCGACGACATCGGCGCCCGCCCCTTCGAGCCGCTTCGCAGCTTCGCCGAGCGCCAGGTTCTCGCGCGAGGCAGCATCCTTGTGTACCGCCATGGTGACCACCGCCGGCAATCCCGCCTGCTTGATCGCCTGCGCCGCGAGCTCCGCTTCGGCGGCGTAGCTGTAGGTTTCGCCGATGATGAAATCGACGCCGGCATCGACCGCCCAGCCGATCTGCTCGTCGAACATGCGACGCACCGCGCTGTGCGTCTTGCGGTCGCCGGGATCGTAGATATTGCTGTTGCAGATATTGCCGGCGAACAGCGCGCCGGTCGAGCGCGCCACCTTCCTGGCGATGCGCAGCGCTTCGCGGTTGATGCGCTCGAGATCCTTCTCGCGGCCGATGATCTTGAGCTTCTCGCGATGCGCGTAATAGGTGAAGGCCTCGACCACGTCGGAGCCTGCATGCACGAACTCCCGATGCAGGTTCTCGACGAGCTCTGGATGCTCGAGCACGACCTCCGGCACGAAGGCGCCGGCCTGGAGATAGCCGCGCCGCTCGAACTCGAACAGATAGCCCTCGGCGCAGATCACCGGCCCGGCATCCAGCCGCTCCAGCAGGCCTAAGCGCTTGGCCTTCGGCGCTCGAGGCTTGCTTGCCCCTGACTTGCTTGCCCTTGACTTGGATTTTGCCTTCGTCTTGCTCGGCGCCATATCCTCCTCCCAGGCTGTGACAGCCATTCTTACATGTGCTGTTATCGGCGAGGACTTCACCTGCCGTCTCGAGCCGCAATGGAGCTTAGTCGTGGTTACGAGAGACCCGCAAGCCGACCGAAGGGAAGCCATGCCACACAATGAGCTCGTCTTCGCCGCGAGCCCCTATTTGCTCCAGCACAAGGACAATCCGGTCCACTGGCGGGTGTGGGGCGTGGCGGCCCTTGAGGAAGCAAGGCGTCTCGACAGGCCGATCCTGCTCTCCATCGGTTACGCGGCCTGCCATTGGTGCCATGTCATGGCGCATGAGAGCTTCGAGGATGCCGAGGTCGCCGAAGTGATGAACGAGCTTTTCGTCAACATCAAGGTCGACCGGGAGGAGCGCCCCGATGTGGACCAGGTCTACATGTCGGCCCTCCAGGCGCTGGGTCAGCCTGGCGGTTGGCCGCTCACCATGTTCCTGACGCCGGCCGGCGAACCTTTCTGGGGCGGCACCTACTTCCCCAAGGAGGCGCGCTACGGACGTCCGGGCTTCGTCTCGATCCTACGCCAGATGGCCCGCATCTATCGAGCCGAGCCCGAAAAGGTGGCGAAGAACGCAGCGGCACTGCGCAGCGCCATCCTCGAGACCAAGCCCGCACCGTCGGAGGGAGAGATCACCCCGGCAATGCTGGACCTCGTCGCGGAGCGGCTCTGCGCCAGCATGGATCGCGTGCATGGCGGGTTGAAGGGTGCGCCGAAATTCCCCAACCCGCCTGTCCTCGAGCTCCTCTGGCGCCACGCCGCCCGCAGCAACGATGCAGCATCGCGCGAAGCCGTCCTCCTCACTTTGCGCAGGATGTGCCAGGGGGGCATCTACGATCAGCTCGGGGGCGGCTTCGCGCGCTACTCGGTCGACGAGCGCTGGCTGGTGCCGCATTTCGAGAAGATGCTCTACGACAATGCCCAGCTGCTCGAGCTGTTGTCGCTCGCTTGGCACGAGACGGGCGAGGCGATCTTCGAGGCCGCAGTGCGCGAAACCGTCGCCTGGCTGCGGCGCGAGATGCGCACGGAGCGCGGTGCCTTCTGCGCCAGCCTCGATGCCGACAGCGAAAGCGTCGAAGGCAAGTTCTACGTCTGGACGCGCGCGGAGATCGAGGAGGTGCTCGGACGGGACGACGCGGCTTTCTTCGGCAGTCACTACGACGCTGGAGCCGCCGGCAATTGGCTGGACGAGCATCACCAGGAACCCGTCACGATCCTGAACCGGCTGCAAGCCCAGCCGACGACCGCCGAGGAGGAGGATCGCCTTGCGCTGCTGCGCAGCAAGCTGCTCGAGCGGCGCGGCCGGCGCGTTCGTCCGGGGCTCGACGACAAGGTTCTCGCCGACTGGAACGGGTTGACCATCGCGGCGCTCGTCAACGCGGCGGTCACCTTCGCCGAGCCATCCTGGCTCGCTATGGCGCGCGAGGCTTTCGACGTCATCGTCGCCGTCATGCTGCGCAGAGTCGACGGGGAGAGCCGGCTCGGCCATGCCTTTCGAGACGGGACCCTGATCTTTCCCGGCATGGCATCCGATTACGCCGCCATGATGCGCGCGGCGCTGGCGCTCGCGGAGGCTGGCCCCAAAACGGACACCTTACGCCTCTGCGATCTCGCCCGCGGCTTCGCCGAGGTCCTCGAGGCGCATCATCTCGACCGGGAGACGGGATATCTGTGCACCTCGGCGGACGATGCGCGAGATGTCGTCTTCCGCTCGCAGCCGACGGCCGATGACGCGGTGCCCAATGTGCATGCACTCTACGCGCAAGCCCTGCTGAAGCTCGCTTCGCTGACGGGCGAGGCTTCGATGCGCAACCGGGCGGACGAGCTGATCGCTACGCTCGCCCCCTCCTGGCGCGCCAACCCCTATGGTCACGCCGCGCTCTTGAACGCGCTCGATCAGCGCCTGCGCAGCATCGATATCGTCATTGTGGGACGAGACAGCGAGGGGCTGCGTGCCGCAGCACTCGCCTCGAGCTTCCTCAACCGGACGGTGCGGTTGGCCGAAAGCTCCGCCACTGGAGAAGAGCTTGCCGAGATCGCCGCCTATCCGCGGGACAAATCCGCCGCCTTCGTCTGCGCCGAAGGCCGGTGTTCGCTCCCTGCGACGCGCCCGGAAGACATCGCGCTGCGCATAGCTTCGCTGCGGCATTGACGGCGTTTGGATAGACACCCCGGGACCGCGACCGTCTCGGTCGCTCTTGAGAACGGCGAGGTCGGCGCCTGGCGTTCGCAGAATCGGGGGTCATCCCGTGCGCACTGCAGCACGATAGTGATGCGGCGCAGACACGGGATCCATCATCGGCAGTTAAGCGCGAGATCCGGATCTGCAGCGCATCACTATCGTGCTGCGCAGCGTCCGGGATGACCGGCGTTGGCGTTTCGCAAAGGTCTCGCGAGGGGAGAGGGTTCGCGCTCAATCGCGTTTCCGAAAGCCGGCCGACATGAGTGCCTATTTCCAAGAACGCACCCAAGATTTGTGTCCATCCGGTAGCCCTCGACATAGCGGTTTGCAGAGTGCGTGTTAGGGTCAGCGTTGGACGTCGGTTGGGGTTCAAACGGCGCGCCGCCTCACGATCACAGATTTGGAGCACAGTGTCCCGTGGCATGGGTATCGCACGGAAATGACGAGAGCTGGTCTTCCGCGCCGATGACCGATTGGCTGCTGAAGGAGGGTCGATACACGACCCGGATCGGCGCCCTGATCGCAGGCTTGGGCAACACCCTTGTCGACGGCGGCGCGCCGCTGAACCGGCTCCGCATTTCCACCCGTATCCTGCATCCTCTGGTCGCCGCGTGGAGCGCCCATTGGCGTCCGGGGGGACACACGGAACAAAGCGAATTCGGCTTCGATATGTTTGCCTCGGGCCAGTACCAAGGCAGCCCCGGCCAGACGATCATGGAGAGCGGCCTGCCCCTGCGGATCCGTCTTGCTGAAGCTGCCTCGAGCGACGAGCATCCGCTCCTTGATGAGCTGCGGTCCGTTGGGCTGGTGGATTACTACGGCTGGCCTTTGCACGGCGAGACGAATGCGTTCGGTTATTGCAGCTTCGCCACGTCCCGCCCCGGAGGTTTCAGCGAGAGCGACATTGCCAAGTTCGACAGCATCGTCCCTTTCATCGCGCCGTTCGTGGAAGCGCTGAACATGAGGCGAATTACCGTCGCGCTTCTGGACACCTATGTCGGCCGTCGCGCCGGCGAGCGCGTTCTGGGTGGGCAGATCCGGCGCGGCGATTGCGAGCGCATCCGCGCGGCCTTCTGGTATTCCGACCTGCGCGATTTCACTCGGCTCAGCGAAGAATTGCCGCCCGACGAAATGGTCGAGCTGCTGAATTGCTATTTCGATGTCGTCGATAGCGCGGTCCGGCCCCGTGCGGGCGAGGTGTTGCAGTTTATCGGCGACGCCGTGCTGGCGGTGTTCGAGGCCGACAAGGAGGAAGGCTCCGCTCGAACGGCCTGCGAGAGCGCGTTTGACGCCGCCCGTGAAGCGCTGGCGCACATGGCCAGGATCAACGCCGCACGCAGGGCTGCCGGCAAGGTGGAAATTCGCTTCGGCGTCGGCCTGCATTTCGGGGAAGCGACTTGCGGCAATGTGGGCGCCGAAAAGCGCCTGAGCTTCAATGTCGTGGGGCCGGCGGTCAACATGACGGCTCGACTGGAGAGCCTGTCGAAGCAGGTTGGCGTTCCGTTGGTCGTGTCTTCCACTGTCGCCAATTCCATCGTGAGGCCGGTGGCGAGCGTGGGCACCTACGTGCTGAAGGGCATCCACGACATGCAAGAGGTTTATACCGCGACCGAGCTCATAGGAGCGGACCCCAACTAGGAGTTTGGTCCCGGGCTTTGATGGTGCAATCTTCTCCATGGAATGGAAGGAAGCGCTATGGGCCAGGTTCTTCACGGGAGCATCACGTCACGTGGAAGAAACGGGCCTCTGTCGCCGATCTGGCGACAGGCGCGAAGAAGCCAAGATCAAGGGTGCTGTCGGTCGAGGACGAAGCGATCATCGTCGCCTTCCGGCGGCATACGTTGCTGCCTCTGGACGATTGCCACTATGCGTTGCAGCCGACGATGCCGCGGCTGAATACTTGTGATACGCTCAGGACGTCCGGACGAGGACAGCGCCATGAGGCCTACCCTATCGATGCCTGACAACGTTACGCCGCCTCCGAAGCCCGGACGAGGCGCGCCTCGCCGGGAAATCTTCAGTTTCGATCGCGCAGCGCTCGTTACGCTCGGTTTCTACGAACCGGGCAAGACCGCGACATTGAATGATCCGGCTTTCACGGGCGCTAGGTTCCCGAAGGCGATCGTCGCTCACGAATTGATGCATCAAAGCCTGGGTATCAACACGACTTTCGGCCTTTTCACGCAGACCATCGGCACGCTGCGGTTACGGGGATTGGTCGGCGACGATGCATTCGACACCTGCCACGAGGTCCAATGGACGGTTCAAGAAGCGACTGCCACCTATGCCGAGCTTGCAGTCGTCGCCCGCACGGCGCCCGCGGAGCTGGCGCGCGAGATCAACGCCCTGCCGACCTCACGTGAAATGCAACCTCCCTATCGCGAAGCCTTCGAGACGATTGCGTCCTGGCTCCCTCTGGATGCGGGCGACGATGAAGCGACCCTGAATGCCAAGGGTCTGCTCGTCCGGTTTCTTGGCTATGCCGCGATGAATACGGATTGTCTTCGCCGCGGGCTGGCAGATGCACCGAGCGATGCGTTGCTCTTTGACTGCATGGCGGATACGCCGGACGATCGTTTTGCGAGGCTGCTGGCGCTCGGTAAGGACGGCGTCTATGTATCCCTCCTCGATGTGGTTCGCAGGCATAAGGTCGATGCCGGGGACACCGCGGCCGAATTCTCGCTGAGATTCTGCAAGCTCCTTCGCTCGCTCTCCGAGCCTGCGATTGCTTGGGAGGAGGAGGACCTCCAGGAGGCGGCGGCGCGGCTCTACGCCTTCTGGCGCCCATTTCTTCCAAACGCCGAGTTAAGGCCCGCTGACAAGGATCCCCTGCCTAAGGTCGCATTTGGCTCCGAACGAGCGGAGGCGGGTCTCGCGCAACACCCGCCGCAGCGTCTTCCGGAAGGGGCGGTCGCAGAGTTCGCGGCCAAGGCGACTAAGCTCGAACTGGGGATCATCGTCGAACTCGCCCTCGCTCACGGCCTCGTTCACGCAAGGCTAGGCGCCTATGTCCCGGCGCGGCAAGACGAAGCTTGGCCAGCAAAAGAGGCCTCGGAAGAGCAAAGCGCCGCTATTCCGCCGGACATCACGGGGCTGGCGCTGCCTGAAACCCTGCTGCGCGAGCTGGATGCCTTTCCCACCCTCCCAAGGGTCGTGTCGCTGCTCTCTCCCGGCGGCGTCCAGCGCTTAGCCGACGTTCCCGGGTCGGAGGCCCTCTTCCGCCGGGCCATCAGGGTCTACCGCATCACAAATATTTCGGTTGAGGACGTTGAGGAAGCGGTCCGTGAGGGCGGCGGCCGGGAGTATCTGATCCTCAGGCTGTCACCGACGCTTTTCCTCGGCTGCATCCTGCACAGGGGCGCAGAAGCATTCGTCATCGCGCGGATGGCCAGCGATGTTGCAGTTGAGATCTTCGTTTCGATCTGCGACACGCTGGGGATCGGGCCGGCGGAGGATCCAGATTCGCTTCGCCGAGAACGGTGCCTCCTCGGCATGATCGGCCACTTCTGATCGGGTCGCCGATGCAGCAGTCAATTTCAAGAAATATGTTCTTTCCTGCTACGGCCTCTCATATAAGTGCTGGAAGGAGCCGCGGATTGTTGGATTTCATTCAAGGGGAGGAGTCACATTGTCGCTCGAAACTTATATTGACGGGCTATCTCTCTCCAAAGCGCCGTCAACGGGGCGGCTCCTGCGAAAGGGCAGCCGTGAAGACCTACCGCTGTCGGCTGGTCCCGATGCGTGGGTCGACGTTGGGAGCCTCCTCTCCTTCGTGTCCGGCGTTGATACCGGTGACAGGTCGGATATCCTCTTCTCTCTCCAACTTGCTCAACGCGCGGCTGATGCTGCTTGCGACCGCTTCGCGCAAACCAGGACCTGGTACAGCAAGTACAATGAAGTGCTCGAGGCCGTTGGCTGGATTACGGAGCAATTTGCGTTCGCGGGCCACGACCAAACCGAGGGTGACTTCAGAATGGACAAGGCGGCGCTTTCGATCATCTCCGCAATTGCTACCGTCAACCAGCTTCAGGGGATAACCGCGTCGATCTCGGCCCTCGAAAATCTGATTGAGGGCGACGACGCGATGACGCTGTTTGACAGCTATGCTACGGCGGGATTGTCGGGGAACTTCCAGATCGGCGCGGTCCAAAAGGCTCAGAGCGGAGCCCTTTCGATGGCCCTCGGGGCGTTCTATTTTCGTGCGAGCTCGCAGCGGCGTAAGTTTCTGTTTGCTAAGTGGGGCCGGAACGATGTCAATTTCTGGACATCTGCTCAGAAAATGACGTTCAACACACTAATTTACGCCAACATTCGCAGCGCAGTTCAGAAGCGACTGGGCCGGCAATCGGCAGACTTCATAGCGAAGCTCGTCATAGCCTAGTGGATCGAATCTAACACTTGGTGCCCCCGTCTGGGGTCATCTCAGAATCTCCCCAAAATCCTATGCTGAGGCCGGTCGCCTAAACCTGTTGCCATTCAAACGGATTTGGCAACCGATTTGCGCCGCCGACGGTCTTGCCAAGATGCCGGGTGTCCCTCCGGCGGAGCGCCGCAGGTGAGACCCGCCAGCAGCGTGTCGACTATGGCGGTGAGGCGTGCGCGATATGGCTGCTCCGCACAGTCGCCTGTGGAGAGCGTCCCCAGGCCGGCAGCCAGGAACATATCGGCTGCTCCGTCGCGGGTTATGCCCGCCTCACCCAGAAGGTCGCTGAGCAAGGAGCGGATATGCTTGTCGAGCCTGTCGAACGCTGCCGCAGAGAGCGCTTCCTTTGATGCCGTCAATTCGGCGATATGGGGCGATTGCGCGACAAGCCGATGGGTTGCCCCGATATAACAATCGAGCACTCCGACCAGCCGCTCGGCCAGCGGCGTGGCTTCACCAATGACCCGTCGCACATCCGCGAGCGTGTTTGCGCACAGCCTGTCGGCAATCGCGGCGAAAAGGGCGGCCTTGGACTCGAAGGAAAGGTAGACGGTTCCCTTGGCGATGCCTGCTTCCCGCGCCACGTCCTCGATCGAGGTTCGCTTGACGCCATAGCGCAGGAAGAGGTTTTGGGCGGCGTCGAGAATCCGGTCGCGCTTGTCGGTTCCGTCGACCGCTGCTTCAGGCATTGCCCGGAAAGGATTTGCGGGGACCGACGAGGATTTCGGAGACACTGAGGTCATGGGGCTGTGTTACCGCGTATAGGACGGCTCGGGCTATATCGTCCGGTGAGGCGAAAATCGCCGAAGCGCGTGCTTTGAGGTCGTCGAGCGTTTCGTCCGGCAGCACGTCGCCGGTTTGGAAAGCGGTCGAGATGCCGGCCGATTTGAACAAGCCATTGACGAAAACCGGCGGAAAGTGCCGCCCGAAATTGGTGGCGACCGCACCCGGCATGATGGTCACGGCGCGGATCGGCTCGTCCTCGAGTTCTCCACGCAGGGCCTTGCAGATGGAATTGACCGCAGCCTTCGTGGCTCCATAGACGTGATGGCCGTCGCCTTGACCCGCATAGGAGGAGATGGTGACGACATGGCCCTTGCTTCCGGTCTCGCGCATGGCGCGGATCGCTGCCTGGCTGCCGGCCAGCACCGCGATGACATTCGTCTCGAACATCGCCCGCCAGTCGGCCAATTTGCCGTTTATGATCGTACCGGGGTGGTGGACCCCCGCCGCGTTGACGATGATATCGAGCCGTCCGGTCTGCTCGGCGGCCTCCGCGACGAAGGCTTGCAGCTTCTCGCAGTCGTGCAGGTCGAAGGCTCCGACGCTCGCCCGGCCTCCGGCGTCTTCGATTGACCGAGCCACGTCCTGAAGCCGCTCCGAGCTGCGCCCAGCGATGAAGACGTGGCTTCCTTCGCCTGCGAGCAGGCAGGCCGTTGCCTTGCCGATACCGGATGAGGCGCCTGTAACGACGGCGGTTTTGCCATGCAGCGCGACCATGAAGGGCTCCGAGTTGATCAGAGATGACCGATAATCCATTTCGGTCATTCGGTCAATCGGCATCACGATTAGGCCAAAGCTGTCATGCCTTGCGCAGGCGGAGTGGCCTTGTTTTCTCTCGCGCAACAACACCTCTTGCCGCGAGATCCAGCTGAACGGCCTTGGTCCACCAACCCGCCTTGGCGCCCCCCGGAAACAGGTCCTCGGGTAGATGAGCAAGCACATATTCCTGAACTTCCGCCATCGTCAGTCCCGGCGATGTCTCTGGAAGTATTTTGAGAAATGCCCGTTTCATGGCTTCGTACATTTCCCCGTCGACATGCCTGATCTGTCCGGGGTGGTTCAATTTTTCAGCGCGATCTTCGCAGTCTTGTTCGTTGCCACCACTTGCTCCTTGCTCGAGCGGGACCGGCACCCAGAGGACGAACAAGCCAGAGTTGATCCGACATGAGGCGAAGATTTTATGAGGGCCGGAGTTCATTCCGGTTTGATGGTGCTGCCAAGGCGATGCGAATTTCGGATTCGCTGCACCAGGCGCGCAGGGTCAAGGGGTTAGCGAAGGGTCGTATACCGTTTCTGGCGGCCATGGATCGCAGTCTTCATTTCTGATAGCGTAACCCCCGAGCTGCTGTTGCCGCATGGGAAAACCATGATGCAAGAAGCCGCTGCCCCGAGGGTTGAACGCAGGCTCGCCGCCATCATGGCGGCCGATGTGGTCGGCTACAGCCGTCTCATGGGGGCTGATGAGGAAGGCACCCTCGCTCGGCTCAAAGCCCATCGGCGCGAACTCGGCGATCCGAAGATCAGGGAGCATCGCGGGCGCATCGTCAAGACGACGGGCGACGGCATGCTGGTCGAGTTCGTCAGTCCCGTTGAGGCCGTGCGTTGCGCGGTCGAGATCCAGCGCGGGATGGTTACGCGAAACTCCGATGTGCCTGAGGACCAGCGCATCACCTTTCGGATGGGGATCAATCTTGGCGATGTGATCGCGGAGAAGGGCGACCTGTTCGGCGATGGCGTCAATGTTGCGGCCCGGCTTGAAAGCCTTTGCGAGCCGGGGGGCGTGTCGATCTCTCGCACCGTGCGGGATCAGATCAGGGACAAGCTGCCTTTCGTTTTCGCAGACGCCGGGGAGCACGAGGTCAAGAATATCGCCCGACCGGTTCGGGTCTATGCGCTCACCGCGGCCGCCATCGAGGCGCTGCCTGAGGCGCAGCCGATGGGCTCACCGCAGGGTATCGGGCGCCGCAGTGTCGCCGGCATTCCAGTCATTGCCATTGCCGCTCTTGCAAGCCTGATTGTTCTTGCTGGTGGCTTCTGGTGGCTGCATTCCTCGGATATCACGCCCTCCCGAGCTGTCGTTTCGGCAACCGCAGACAAGCAAACGCCACCTGCTGCCCTCATAACAGCCGTGGCTCCATCTGCCGCTCTTGCCAAGCTGGCGGCACCAACAGCTCCGCGCATGTCGATTGTGGTGTTGCCGTTCACAAATCTCAGCGGTGATCCTAGTCAGGAATATTTCGCTGATGGGTTCACCGAGGACTTGACCACCGACCTCTCGCGTATCTCCGGCAGCTTCGTGATCGCCCGCACGACGGCCTACACCTACAAGGGCAAGGCGCTGAGCGGGAAGGAGATCGCAAGTGAACTGGGTGTGCGATACGTGTTGGAAGGAGGTGTCCAGAGAGCCAGCAATCATGTGCGGGTCAATGCGCAGTTGATCGATGGGGAGACGGGCGCTCATCTTTGGGCGGAGCGATACGACCGCGACAGCGCCGATTTCCTTCAGATGCAGGATGAGATCACCAATCAGATCGCCAGCGCGCTTAACATCACTTTGAGCCAGTCCGAAGCCAACCGATCTTGGCGCGACCACCCGAGCAACCCCGACTCTGTCGATCTCACCCTGCGGGCAAACGCGTTGATAATGGGGTTAAGCTCGCAGGAGGCAAATGCAAAGGCGCGGCGACTCTACGAGCAGGCGGTAGAACTCGATCCGAAGAATGTCGATGCCCTTGTCGGGCTGGCGTGGACCTACACGACCGAATTTGGGGAAGGTTGGTCTAAAAACTCTTCGAAGCGGGAGACGCTGAAGGGGGCTGACGACGCCCTAACGCGAGCGCTTGCGATCGCTCCTGGATCCGCTGCCGCCTATCATGTCAAATCCGAAGCCTTCGCCTACGACGACAGGCAAGATTACCGTGGAGAAATCGTTCAGGCGATCGCGGCCGCTGAGACATCACTCGCATTGAATCCAAATGGAGCGAGGACCCATGCGTGGCTTGGAAGGCTCTATGCGAAAGCCGGGCATCCAGAGCGCACGAGCGCTCTTGTCGGGCAAGCCATTCGCCTTAGCCCACATGATCCTCTTTTGCCAAACTGGCTTTACACTCTCGGCATGTCCCAGCTGCAGATGGGGGACAATGGCGACGCTATAAAGACTTTTCAAAAGTCTGTGCTTCTGGGTCCGCGTAAAGTCATATCTTGGGCCGGCCTTACCGGTGCGTTCTATGCCGCTGGACGGGACCGTGAGGCACATGATGCGCTCATCAAGTGGCGTGAGATTGGCGTAAGCGAAGCCGGACAGACCTATTTGGATGATCCGCCGGACAAGGAGATTTTGGATGTCCGCGTGGAGCTTGCGCTCCTGCGTCTGGGACGTTGGCCATACACAATTCAGTTGAGCTCTGGCAGCACCCTGTGGAAAGCGTTGTTCAGATTCCAGGCCGACGAGAACCTGCCCCAGACCGGCAAGCCCGACGAGGCCACGCTCGCGCGGCTCGGCATAACCTCCCAAGCGCGCGCGACCCCGAGCAAGTGAACGGGTTTCTCACGCTGAGTCGTTTGCACAGCTCGGGTGAGTGACCGCTCCCCACCCATTGTGGCCATTCGGCGCCGAGGCCGCATGGCGTGAATTAAAGCCATCGCGGAGTGGATGTCCGCGACGGGCGATGGAATGATGTTTCGCCCGAGGCGCGCAGGGTCAAAGGCGTTGGCGAAGGGTCGTACACCGTTTCTGGCGGCCATGGATCGCAGTCTTCGCTTCTGATAGCGTAACCCACGAGCCGCTGTTGCCGCATGGGAAAGCCATGATGCAAGAAGGCGCCGGCCCGAGGGTTGAACGCAGGCTCGCTGCCATCCTGGCGGCCGATGTCGTGGGCTACAGCCGTCTCATGGGGGCCGATGAGGAAGGGACCCTCGCCGACCTCAGGGCGCACCGGCGCGGACTCGTCGATCCGAAGATCAAGGAGCATCGCGGGCGCATCGTCAAGACGACGGGCGACGGCATGCTGGTCGAGTTCCTCAGCCCTGTCGAGGCTGTGCGTTGCGCGGTCGAGATCCAGCGCGGGATGGTCACGCGAAACGCCGATGTGCCTCAGGATAAGCGCATCACCTTTCGGATAGGAATCAACCTTGGCGATGTGATCGCCGAGACCGGAGACCTGTTCGGCGATGGCGTCAACGTCGCGGCACGGCTCGAAGCCCTGTGCGAACCGGGCGGCGTCGCGATCTCGCGCAGCGTGCGCGATCAGGTGCGCGACAAGCTCGCCTTTCCCTTGGCCGATCTCGGCGAGAGAAGCGTCAAGAATATTGCAAGGCCGGTGCGAGTCTTCGGGCTCGGGCCCGCCGAGATTGCCGCCTTGTCCGAGGGCGCCATCCCGGCACCGGGAGAAGCGCCGGCGGATGCGGGTCCTTCGGCTTCGCTGATTGGCTGGCCAGCTCGGCGCGGATCGATCCTGCTCATGCTGGCGGGGCTGTTCGCCGTCCTGGCGATGGCCGGGGCTGTGGGCCTGTGGTTCGCGCGTGACACCAGGCCGACCGCTATCCGCGCCACGGTGCCACCTTCAAGCCCTGAGGTCGCCGCAAGCCAGCCCTCGGTCGTGATCATGCCGCTCGCCAATCTCTCGGGCGATCCGGCCCAGGACTATTTCGCCGACGGGCTGACGGAGGACATCATCTCGGCGCTTGGGCGCTTCCGCGACATCACCGTGATCTCGCGCAGCGCCGCCTTCGCCTATAAAGGCAAATCGCTGCGTCCGGACGAGATCGGGCGCGAGTTGAACGTCGCCTATGTGGTCGATGGCAGCGTGCACAAGACGGGGGACCGCGCCCGGATCTCCGTGCAGCTTCTCGAGGCCGCCCGTGCCGCCGTCCTCTGGACCGAGCAATATGATGGCGAGATGAAGGAGCTGTTCACGATCCAGGAGGACATCACGCGCCGGATCGCCGGCGCGTTGTCGGTGCGACTGAGTGCGCTGCAGCTCGCCCGCTCGGCAAACAAGCCGCCGAGCAATCTCGAGGCCTATGACCTCGTGTTGCGTGGCCGTGATCTCGTTCGACGAAACAGCCGCGTGGCGGATTCGCAGGCGCGCGGCCTGTTCGAGCGCGCCATCCAGCTCGATCAGGGCTACGCACCCGCCTATGCGGCACTTGGGCGTGTGGATGTTCAGGCGGTCGAGCTCGGCTGGACCGACGACCCTGACTCCGCCCTGGTGCGCGCCGAGGCGAATGGCCGCAAAGCCCTGTCGCTCGAAGACGAGAATGTGGGCGCGCGCACCCTGCTCGGTAGCATATACATCTTCCGCCGGGACTACGACCGCGCGCTCGACGAGCTACGACGCGCAGTCGAGATCAACCCGAGCGATCCGCAGGCGCAATCCGGCCTTGCCGACGCATTTTTGTGGAGCGGCAACACGAGGGGCGCGATCGATGCGCTGCGCGAGGTCGCGCGAGTGCAGCCTACCCTTTCGGTCGTGGAGCATTACGATCTCGGCACTGCGTATCTCCTCGTCGATCGGCAGGACGAGGCGATTGCGACGCTCGGCCATGCGATCCAGCGCTATGAGCAGAATCCCTACCTCCACGTGCTTCTCGCCGGTGCTTATGCGGCGGCCGGCCGGAAGGATGATGCAGCAGTCGAAGCGGGGATCGTCAGGCGCATGCTTCCAGCCTTCGCGTCGAAGGACTTCGCGACGCTGCTCCGTGACGAGGGACAACGCTTGAAGATAGTTGCTGCCTTGCAGCAGGCCGGCCTGTAGCGGGGTCAATTGGCCTTGAGCTTCACCCAGGCCGCCTTCGCCTCGCCGGCGATGGCGCCGGGATTGGTGTTGAATTCCGGCACGCCTTCCTTCGCTGCGAATACGAAGAGCTTGCCGTTCCAGATCACCCAAGCTTCGGGATCGGCCTCAATCTTGATCCCCCGGGACACCGAGATGGCGCAGTGGCCGTTGAATTGCGGCGCATAGCGCTCAGGGTCGGCAGCGAACATTCTCCTGTGCTCTTCGCTCGCGAACAGATAGCTCGCACCATCGAACGGATAGGTGAATTCGGCCGAACCCTTTTCCGGATGGCCTGCCGCGAAATAGGAGACCGGATCATAGCCCGAAAGCGCAACGCGCCCAGGCGATCCGGCTTCAGCGCGCCTCGATGGAGCGAAGACGTAGCTGCTCATCGCAGCCATGATCAGCAGACGTCGAGATGGATACCGCATCTTGGCGATCTCCAATTTCCGGCCGACCTCAACGGGAATGAATAGCACTTTTGCGAGCGATGCGTCCACGCCGCCGACGGTCGCCAAGGTGAAGCGAAGATGATGCCGATACGATCTGTGGCTGGGCATGAAAACGGCCCGGCCTTTGTCATGAGGGGGATCATGGGTGTGCGCCGGCCGGGCCTGAATTTGTCCTCATGAGTGAGGACCCCACAGCACCGCAAGTCGCTGGGGATAGAGGCAATATAGGTTCCCGATGCCCCGAGCGCTAGGTGATGCCGGGGAAGTCCCCCACCCATAGGCGTGGATGGCCGGGCTGATCCCCGCAACAAGTGCGGGGACGGCCAGGACGTGGATGCGTCCATTCGCCTGAGCACAATGACCACGGATCTTGATTGCGCCCGCCATAGCAACCGCGTCTTGGCCGGGCTTGTCCCGGCCATCCACGCCTATCGGATGCGAAGTCCGAACCATCTGGAGTTCAGCAACTGCCCGCAAATGCATTCGGTTTCGTCTCCCCGGACAGCGCGCTGCGCGGAGGCCCCGCTGACTGGCGTTTCTGCGCTCTAATAAAGGCTGCCAGGCATGAACATAGTCTGCGGCGCCTCTCGCTCCAGCCGAGCAGGAACCGGCTGGTGTGGACGCAGCCGCGGCAATCCGGCCAGTTGCTTGCGAAGCCGCTCCAGGCTCGCGGCAAACTTGCGCGGCATGTTCGGGTGAGATGGCCTGAGTTTGGGCGCTGCGACGGGCTGGTCCTGGATCAGCAGAACGGCCTGCGGCGGTCGCGCGAAGGTTGGAAGCATCTCCTCGGCAGGGCGCGGCGCCGCAATCCCGGGGGAGGGCCACTCAGGCAGGTCGACGCGTTCGAAGCTGGACACCGCGGCTCCGGAGAAGACCAGGGCGCGGGCCGGACCTGATGCGGTGCACAAGCTGGCTATGAGAGCCATGCATAACAACGAATATTTCATGTGGGACGGCTCACGCTCGCCTCCGGAGTTTCGCTGCGGCGCCATTGGCGGGCGGACGCTTTATCGGCACGCATCGAATCCTCTCCCGCCAGCCGGGCCAGCATCAACCAGCTCTTTGCAGCGGCAGCGAAGCCCACTCTAGCCTGAAGGCTTGGCGCAGCCCGCGCCAGCCTTGCGCAATCGGCCGCGAGCTTTCGATATTCGCGAGGCGAAGCCATGGAGGCACCCTCTATTTGCTTAGGGAATCGGTTCCTGTCGTGTTCGCTGGCTGTGGAGTCTTCGTCATTGGCGGCGTTTGCTGAAACCCCGTGACGGCGACGGCTCGACTAGGCCCGGCTCAGTCCACGCGTCAGAAGGCCCCTGGCCGCTATTGCGAGCATCACAGGCAGCGGCGCGACGAGAATTGCAAGCAACACGAAGCCCATTGCATCTCTCCCTGAGGTGCCCGGCGCATTGGCTGGACCGGATCTTTGGGTCGATGCTTAAACCGCCCGGAGGGGCCGCACTACTGTACATGGGTAAAGCGGAGGCGTCCGAAGGTATATGTATACCGAGGTCTATGGTGACCTTTGCGTCGGGCAACGGAAATGCGCTGCGGTCGTGCGGCCCATTCGAAGTCCGCGCCGACCCCTCAAGCCAGCCCGCCGATCTCCAGCGGCAGCGAGCGCAGGCGTTTGCCGGTGGCCGCGAAGATGGCGTTGCCGATCGCCGGCGCGAGTGGCGCAACACCGGGCTCGCCGATGCCGGAGGGCCATTCGGCCGAGGGCACGATATGCACCTCGACCTTGGGCATTTCGCGGATGCGGGTCGGCTCGTAATCGTCGAAATTGCTCTGCTCGACGACGCCCTTGCGCAAGGTCACCTGGTTGCGCAGCGCGGCCGAGAGCGCGAAGCCGACCGCGCCCTCGACCTGGGCCTTGACCACGTCGGGGTCGACCGCGATGCCGCAATCGACGGCCGCCACGATGCGGTCGACCTTGAGGCCGGACGCAGCGACCGAAACCTCGGCGATCATGGCGACGCGCGTGCCGAAGGACAGGTGATAGGCGACGCCGCGCCCTTGCCCCTTGGGGAGGGGCGTGCCCCATCCCGCTTTGTCGGCCGCGAGCTTGAGCACGGCCGCGTCGCGAGGCTGCTGCTTGAGGAGCTCGAGCCGGAAGGCGATCGGATCCTTGCCGGCGAGAAAAGCGAGCTCGTCCACCACCGTCTCCATGACATGGCCCGTATGGCTGTGGCCGACCGAGCGCCACCACAGCACCGGCACCGGCGATGTGACGTTATGGGCCTCGACCTTGAAATCGCCGATCGCATAGCTGGTATCGGCGATGCCCTCGACGCTGCTGGCGTCGAGCCCGTCCTTGACCGCCATCTGCTCGAAAGGCGTGCCGGTGAAGATCGACTTGCTCGCCACCTGGTGCTGCCAGCCGGAGATCTGCCCCTGCGCATCGAGGCCGGCCTTGACGCGATGCACGACCATCGGCCGGTAGAAGCCGCCCTTGATGTCGTCCTCGCGGGTCCAGACGAGATGCACCGGGGCGCGGCCCTGGATCGCCTTGACGATCGAGGCGATCTCGAAGGTCCAATCGGCGACCGGGTTGCCGCGGCGCCCGAAGCTGCCGCCGGCGAGCAGGGTGTGGATCTTCACCTGCTCGGGTCTCAGGCCCAGCACCTGCCACACCGCATATTCGTCGATGCTCTGCAATTGGCTGCCCGACCAGAGATCCGCCCCGTCGGGACGCGCCTCGAGCACGCAGTTCAAGGGCTCCATGGGCGCATGCGCGAGATACGGGAAGGTGAACTCGACCGCGATCGTCCTCGCGGCGCCGGCAAGCGCCGAGGCCGCATTGCCCCGATCGAGCGCGACGAGGCCGGGAGCCGCCAGCGCCTCGCGATATTCGGCGAGGATCTCGAGGGTCGAGCGCGTCTCGGCCTTGCTCGTGTCCCAGCTGACCTTGAGCGCGTCACGGCCGCGCATCGCCGCCCAGGTATCGCTCGCCAATACCGCCACGCCCGAGGGGATCTGCACCACGTCGACGACGCCGGGCACGGCCTTGGCGGCTGTCGCGTCGAAGGAGGCGACGGTCGCGCCGAACTGGTCCGGGCGCTTGACGAGCGCGGTCAGCATTCCGGGCCTGCGGATATCGAGCGCGAAGATCGCGGTGCCGGTGGTCTTGGCTGGCGAGTCGAGCCGCGGCACATGCGTGCCGATCAGCTTCCAGTCCTTGGCGTCCTTGAGCTTGACGTCGCTCGGCACCGGCACCCGCATGGCGTCTGCGGCGAGCTCGCCGAAGCTCGCGCGCTTCCCCGAGCCCGCATGGCTGACGATCCCGGTCTCGACCTTGATCTCGGCTAAGGGCACTGCCCATTTCGCGGCCGCCGCGGCGACGAACATGGCGCGTGCGGCGGCCCCGACCTGGCGCATCTGCCCGAAGGATTCGGCCGTCGATGTCGTGCCGCCCGTCGCCATCACCGGGCCGAACAGAAGGTTGTTGTAGATCTTGGCGTCGTTGGGGGCGAATTCGAAGCTCATCTTCGACCAGTCGGCGTCGAGCTCCTCGGCGACCAGCGTCGCCATCCCGGTGATGACGCCCTGGCCCATCTCCAGATGCTTGCTGATCAGCGTCACCGTGTCGTCGGCGCCGATCTTGAGGAAGAGGTTCGGATCGAACGGGCCCTTGGCCGGGCCGCTTTGGGCCAAGGCGCGGCCCGGGAAGGGCACATAGCTGCCCAGGATGAAGACGCCGGCTGCGCCCGCGGCGCCCTTGAGGAAGGTGCGGCGCGAGGGGACGGAGGAGGCGTGGCGGCGTGGTGCGGATGTCAACATGGATGCCTCCTCACAGCGAACGCGCGGCTTCGTGGATGGCAGCGCGAATGCGCACATAGGTGCCGCAGCGGCAGATATTGCCTTCCATGCCGGCATCGATATCGGCATCGGTCGGCTTGCCGTTCTGGCTGAGCAGCGTGATCGCCGACATGATCTGGCCCGACTGGCAATAGCCGCATTGCACCACGTCGAGCCGCTGCCAGGCGCTCTTGACCGCCTCGGCCACCTTGCCGGAGACGGCCTCGATGGTGGTGATGGTCTTGCCCGCGGCGTCACCGACCATGATCGAGCAGGAGCGCGCCGCCTCCCCGTCGATATGCACCGTGCAGGCCCCGCACATGGCGCGGCCGCAGCCGAATTTGGTGCCGGTCAGATCGAGCTTGTCGCGCAGCGCCCAGAGCAGCGGCATCTGCGGATCGACATCGAGTTGATAGGGCTTGCCGTTGACGTTCAGGGTGACCATGGAACGCTCCTCGTCACATCATGCGGTCGCAGCGCGCTTCGGCCCTGCGTCTCATTGCGGGCAGGCCGTGCCGCCCGCGACCCAGACCTTCATCAGCTCGACGAATTCCTGATGCGGGATCGGGGCCGGCTGGCGGCCGGCACCCGGATCCCAGCCCCAGAGCACCAGAGGCTCGCTCTCCATATGCTCGACGAGGGCGGCGGGCTGTCGATTGCCGTTGCGGGCCGGGTCCTTGAGCATGCGGCACAGATCGGCGGTCGACAGCCCCTGCCAGAGCATCGATACCGGCGCCAACTGCCAATGCGGCGCACCCGGCGTGCGCGAGGTCGGGTTGTTGCCTGAGTCGTTGTGGCAATCCCCGCAGCGCATGGCGCCGACCCCGTGATTATCGGCGCCGCGGATCACCCGCGGGATATGCGCGCGCCTCTCGTCGCCTTGCAGCGGGGATTCGAGCTGGTGGCAATTCAAGCAGCGCGGATGCTGCAGCACTCCCGCGATCTTGCTCCAGGCCGCGAGGCTCTCGCTCTCGCCCGCCGTCTGGCCGAGACCCTCCCCGGTCGTCCAGAGGATCAGAAGCAGGGCGGCCAACAGGCTGACGATCAGGATGACGGTCTCAGGGAAGCGAATTCGCCCATATGGCATCAACACCTCCGAAGAGCGTGCTGCTTCGCCGTCCGCCATCGCGACCGGTTCACCAGCCGCCCCAATTCGGAGGTTATCCTAGGCCAGAACCTCGGCGAAATCTCATGAAATTTTGTTGCCCGGGGGCGCGCCTCCTTCTCCCGCGCCCTTCGCGCGGGAGAAGGTGCCCGAACGCAGTGAGGGCGGATGAGGGTGAGCTTGCGGCAGCGTTGGAGATTGAATGCTCATGTGCTCGAGAGCGATCCAATGAGCGATCCCTGGCGTCGAAATCACCCTCATCCGGTCTCGCTTCGCTGAGGCGGGAGAGGGGGTCGAGTGCTTCACCGGCGTCCCTCATCCGCCCTCACTGCGTTCGGGCACCTTCTCCCGCCCAAGAGCGGGAGAAGGAAAGCGCACGAGCGATGTCGAGGCGGGCTGACTGAACTGCGTCACCATAGGCTCTCGGCAGGTAGTACCACAGAGTCGCCAAAGGAGCTGCTGAACTGACGTGCTAGCGTCCAAGCCGGTCTTCAGGACATCCTTTGCACGGAGATGGGGTGATGCCGGGGTTTGTCTATCCGACGGATGATCGGAAGCTCGGCCAAGAAGAGTTGGCGGATGCGATCATCAGGGATTGCGGCAATGATCCACGAGCCGCAGTCGTTGCCATGCTCAAGATCAATTCCGCCCTCATGGTGGAGCTGCACGCTCTAACGGGAAAGCATGCCGCGGAGGCGCCCGTTGCGCAGGAGGGGCTCGGTCGCAGATCACGTCCGTTATGAGATGCGTGGAGCCGGGGCGGGGGCATTGAGGAAGGGAGACTGACAGCGCGGGTCCGACTGGTCCTACTGACGGGGCCCACGTCACCAGAATGTCGAGCCCGCCTAGTGTAGCGAATCCGAAATTCGCATCGCCTTGGGGCAACGCAACCTTTGAGCAAAGCATTTGGCGAATTTCGGATTCAAAGCTGCACCAGCCCGATGATTGCCGCACACCAGGCGCGCCCTCGAGGCAAAGTCCGGCGTCTGCGAGGGACTTGCTACTTCACGTCAGTGAGGAAGCTCGGCGTCGGGAGTGCGCCGATCATCGAGCCGCTGAGCTTTCAGAGAGCGTCAGAAACCGGCCAAGCCTCAGTGAGATCGCCGGCTGTCGGGATGCCATCGCGAGGGGGCGAGGGCCTCGGCAACGCTGGATAAATCTTCGGCCTTCGTTGTTTGCGCATGAAGTCGAGGAAAGCCTGCAGCGGCGCAGGAATCTGGCGTCGACTTGGATGATAGAGGAACAGGCCTTGCCGCCGCGTGCACCAATCCTCCAGCACGCGCACCAACCGCCCATCGGCGATGTGCGGCAGCACCATAGGTTCGCTGAGATAGGCGACACCGATCCCGTCGACAGCCGCGCTCAACACCGATGGCGTGTCATTGATGACGAAATGGCCGTCAACCGCGATCTCGATGCGCTCTCCAGTCTTCTCGAACACCCATGGATGAATGGCGCCGTCCCAATCCTCGCGTTGGCGGATGCAATCATGCGCGCGAAGGTCATTCGGCACCAATGGCATCTGATGGGCGCGCGCATAAGCCGGTGCGGCGATCGCGACCATCCGATACGCGTCGAAGAGGCGCATCGTGATCATATCCCTTTCGATCCGCTCGCCCAGCCGCACGCCGGCGTCGAAATGAGCGTCGACGATGTCGCGATCGGCATCGTCGGCGACGATCTCGAGCCGGATCTCCGGATATTCGCGCAAGAACTGCGGCATGAGAGGAACGATCATCATTGTGGCCGCCTGACGGGACACGAGGAGGCGCAGTTTGCCGGCCGGAGTGCCACGGAAGGCGTCCACGGCTTCGATGGCATGATCGAGTCCGCCGAGCACCGGCCGCAATTCGGCCAGCAACCGCTCGCCGGCTTCGGTGAGGGCGACGCTGCGCGTCGTGCGGTTAAATAGACGCACGCCCAGGCGTTCCTCCAGCGACCTGATGGTCTCGCTGAGCGTGGCTGACGCAATCTCGAGTTGGGCCGCGGCTCTGGTGAAGTTCCCGTGCTCCGCTACCGCGACGAAGGCGACCAATTCGGCAAACTGGCTTCCACGCATGTTTCCAAGCCAAGCAAAGGCAATTCGGCCAAGCAAAAGCAATTCGCGTGGCCTCGATGTGATGATCGGCGCCGGGAATGACAATGCCATATCTATTGCATTCGGTGCTGAGGAGAATTCAGGAATGGACCTGATGACCCGGGCCGATCTGCATCGAGTGAGTGAGCTCCGGACGGCAAGAGGGGATTTCTCGGCCTGGCCGAATAACCCTTTCGCATTTCCAAGTATTATTTGAAGGCTTGTCAGCAACCACCTCCAGAACATCGGCAACAATAGATGGGAGGTTATCGTGACCCTCAACATTCATCGAAGACTGCCTCGACTTTCGGCGGCGATTGCCCTCACTTTGGCGTTTGGCTCGGTTTCCTTCGCGTCAGCAGCCCGCGCAGGCGAGGAGGACGTCATCATCGACCTGTACAAGATTCACAGGCAGGAATGCGCGCGCCAGCCGGACACCCATGGCTGCGCGAATTTCGGCAGCGCATCGAGGCCGATCGTCGCGCAGCGGCCAACAGCCAATCCATTACGGACGGCGGTTCCTGCAAAATTGAGGCAGGCTCGTTACCCTGCCAGGCGGTGACCCGAGGCCAGTTCTCGGCCGAGGCGGTCGGAGAGCACTGTCCCGCCGCCTCGCGGCATGAGGTGGAGTGTCCAGTTGGCCCCACACCTTGGCGAGGCGTTGATCGATGGAACAACCTGGAGAGCGACGATGGGGAGCCGGAGTTCGAGAAGCTCGGTGGCGACATCGCCGAGCTACCTGCTGGCGAATGGCGCGAACTGGCCGAGGCCGCGTGACATGGAAGAGGAGCTTCTTTTGGCGGCCCTCACATGCATCAAGCTCATGATGCACAACCAAGCGGGGATGTTGCGCCTGGCGGCTTCGCACGAGGACGGTCTGCAACGGAAAACATTGCTCGCCATCGCCGAGAAGACCGCGAAGACGGCCGAGGGGATTGAGGAAACGATACAGGCCGCGAAGGATGACCGCGGCAACGGTTTTTTCCCTGGCCGAGATTCGGAGCTGGCCGCCGGCGATTCACCAATGCGAAGCGGACACGCGCAAAGGAGACAGAAATGAAAGTCTCGATTGGCACTCATCCTTTTCCACGGACGCTCGTCGAGCAATCGTCGCACCTGATCTCAGGGCCACTCGGGCTCGTGACAGCGCTGCAGCGGTGGATGAGCCTCATCACATGTGCAGCCGTCTTGCTCATCGCCGGATCGAGCTATGTCAAGCTCGCGCAGACGCAAAGTCCTTCAAGGGAGGTGATCGCGCGGATCGCCGACGGGGAACGCGAGCTGATCAGGTCGATCGAAATCGCTGACTGCGGCAACAGGGTTTTGGCTGGCCAGGATTCTTTGCTGGCTGGCAGCGATTCGCCCGTCGGACGCGCTGAGCTCGCGAGGCATTTCGATCAGGTGGGACAGTATTGCGGCTGTCATTTCGAAGCCGCGTCGCATCTGCTCACGAAAGACGATATCATCAAGCAGTGGATCGCACAGGGCCGCGCCTATGAGGGGGCGCTCACCGCCGAGGGAAGAGCGCACCTCGACCAGTCAGTCAGGACATGTGCGGAGGAGGCGGGCTTCCGCACCGAGGTCGCTGCAGGCGCGCCCTGAGCCGCGGACACTTCGATATCGTCCTGCGGTGCCGCCCCGCGCTTGGGTGGCCCGAATATGTTGATCGGCGCCGGAAATAAAAATGCCATATCTATTGCTTTTCATGTTGAGTAGAATTCAGGAATGGACCGTGGTGACCTGGCCGATCTGAATGCGTTCCTGGCTGTCGCCGATCGATTGAGCTTTCGAGCCGCGGCCGCGCGCCTCGGTGTCACCCCGTCGGCGCTCAGCCATTCGATGCGGCAGCTCGAGGAACGTCTGGGGCTGCGCTTGCTGAACCGCACGACGCGCAGCGTAGCGCCGACCGACGCCGGGCTTCGCTTGCTCGAGCGGCTGCGGCCGGCTATCGGCGAGATCTCCGATGCGTTGGAGGACTTGAATCAAGAGCGCCAGCGACCCTTCGGGCGCCTGCGGATTCATGCGACCGCGATAGCTGTGGCGGCGGTCATCGCGCCGGTCTGGGGGCGCTTCCTGTCGACCTACCCGGAGGTCCAGCTCGAGCTGCTGGTGGATGAAGCGCCCATAGACATCGTGGCAAAGGGCTTCGACGCTGGCATCGCGCTGCGGCAGCGGGTTGCGGCGGACATGACCGCCGTGCGGGTGACGGGACCGATGAAGGTGGCCGTGGTCGGCGCGCCGGCATATTTTGTGCGGCGGCGCCGGCCTCGCACTCCCGATGACCTTGCCCGCCACAGCTGCGTCCAATATCGCCTCGTTGCTGATGGGCCCGTGTTCGACTGGCTTTTCGAACGAAACGGCAAGTTGCGGCGGATTTCGGTGGATGGCCGCGTGACCGTCAACAATCCCCATTTGGCCGTTCGCGCGGCGGTCGACGGGCTGGCGATTGCCTACACGATCGAAGCTTCGGCGGAGCCTTTCCTGCGCTCGGGGCAGCTCGTGCGCGTGCTGGAGAACTGGTCGCCCTCCTTGGAGGGACTCTTCCTTTATTATCCGGGCCACCGCCAGGTGCCGGCCGCGCTGCGCGCCCTCATCGACATGATCCGCGCCGGCTGTGGCCCGACACCAGCCAAGAGTTCTCTCCAGAATCCTTTCGCCGAATACTAAACGCGTCGAGCCTCAACATCGCCGGGTTCCCTGCTGCCGGGGCAACGGACCGGCCTACACTATGATGTGTATGCTCGCCCGGGGCTGTGCATCAGCCCCGAGCACTTCCGCGTCGCGTCGCTGCATTGCAACGACTCGTCGGCTACCGGAGGCGCCAGGCGCCTTCGAGGCAAAGTCCGGCGTCAGCGAGGGACGTGTTACTTCACGTCGGCGAGGAAGCTCGGCGTCGGGAGTGCGCCGATGAGCGCCTGTTTGGAGGCCTTTGCCGCGACACTTGGCGTTCGGCCGGCGGCGCCTTGCACAGCAGGCAATTGGCGCGTGACCTGCGCGGCGTATTGACCCTCGACCATCGCACTTACGCGGGTGGTCGCGGTGAAACCGTCGATCTGCGCCCCTGCAGCGACTGGTTTCGTCACCGTCCAGGTCAGGTTGGGCGTATTCGGGACATCCAACGGCCATACCGTCGGGTATCCATTCAATGTCGGGGTTCGGCCGAACTCCTCTGACGAGAACTCCCAACCCGCCGGTGATTTCGCCGACCCGTCAACCATGCCGTAGAAATTGTAGACGGTCACGAAATCGCCAGTCGTTTTCGACTCGCCTGGCGTCAAGGTCTCACCCGGATCCGTCTTGACGGCGAAGTGGTAGGTCATGGACCCGTCGGTGTTCTTGTCCACTTGGGTAACAACGATCTGCAGCGCGCGCGCAGGGACGGCAGTGAACGCCAACCCGAAGACCAGTAACAGCGCGGCTCCAAAAATATTCAGCATATGATCTCTCCAAACGTGCAACGGTACAGAGAATGAAAGCGCCCTGAACACGTAAAGAAGCAATATGGCGTGACCCATGAACGCGTAAACAAGATATATAAATCCGGATGATATTTACCGCTCCCTGAACACTATTTGCAACGGGACCACGGCCATCTCCCGCCGATCCACGATCACTGCATCTGGTCAATGGTGCCCGTAATCCCGTGTCGACGGCGGTGCCGAACGTGGTTGCGCCGATTCATCGAGGCGCGCCGGAGCGACGGCAATTTCGTCGCGATCGGCCATTCGCTCGGCTGCGTGCTGATCCGCGCCGTCGCCGCTGATCTCCAGATCAAGCCTCGTGCCTGCTTCTTCCTGGCGCCGCCAAGCTGCGCCTGCAACGCCGCACGAACGCTGTCGCGCCGTCGGCTTTACAAGCTTCTCACCGGCGAGATGGGCCAGCTGCTTGCCGAAGAGGATTTCATGCGATCTTTGCCGCAATCGGAGGTTCCGACCAAGATCTACGCCGGCAATGCGGGCCCGAGGGGGCGCTGGTCTCCTTTCGGCGAGGAGCCCAATGATGGGATACTCGCCGTCTCGGAAACACGCCTGCAATCAGTCCCTGTGCAGCTCGTGCCATCAGTTCATACCTTCATCATGAACTCGACCATCGTCGCGCAGGACATTGCCGAGACAATCGCAAGCCGTTGAGCTTTCGCTATGCTTGACGATCCCGGCAGGCGCCGGAAGAGAGGCGAGGTGAGGGGCCGGGTGATTGGCTTCAACGCTCGGTCATCCCGGACGCGGCGCAGCACGCGCCTCCTTCTCCCGCGCCCTTCGCGCGGGAGAACGTGCCCGAACCTAGTGAGGGCGGATGAGGGTGAGCTTGCGGTCGCGTTGGAGATTGAATGGTCATGTGCTCGAGAGCGATTGGCGTCTTGACATCGCCCTCATCCAGTCCGGCTTCGCTGAGGCGGGTGAAGGGGATCGAGCACTTCACTGGCGTCCCTCATCCGCCCTCACTTCGCAGGGTCTTCTTTGATCAAGACTTGCGCCCAAGAGCGGGAGAAGGAAAGCGCACGAGCGCTGCGCCCTCATCTTCGAATTCGCCACACTAGGGTAGCCGCAACGTCACGATCATCACGATGCCAATGATCGCGTAAAGCACTCGATAGCATCTTCGAAGCTGACCCAGGCTTTCGAAGGTGAGACCGGCACGCAGGGCCCGCAACGATGCAAAAAGATGCAACGGGTAGAGCGCTGCGGCAAGAACGAGCACGAATGGTACAAAGCCGAATGCCGCGAGCGCGACCAATAGCGCATAAGCCGCGGTGAAGAGGGCGAGGCCTGCGACAAAGCTCTGCGTCTTGCCGAAGGCCACTGCGTTCGTCCGGATCCCGTTGAGCATGTCGCCCTCGCGATCGCGCACCTCATGCATGAAATGGCCAGCGGTGAACACAAGCGCGAAGAAGCAGCTGACGGCAAGACCACGCGCATCGATCGCCGCGAAGGTCGTGTAGCCGAGCAGAAAGTGCAGAGCGCCGCCCACAAAATGAAGGGCCGAGCTGAAAAGAGGGGCTCCCTTCATGTGAAAGGCGGGAGCCGAGTAGAGTGCGCTCAAGCTTGCGATTGCCAATGCGAGAACAAGTGTCGTCGCGCCAACCAGCCCAAATATGAGGAGACCCAAGGCCAATAGCGATATCGCGAGGTAACCAACTTCGGTGCGGCTCACACCTTTTGCCACAAATGTTCGTCTTGCCCGGTTTGGATCCTTGAGATCTCCGTGGATTCCTGACCAGTCGTTGAGCACGAAGACATGCGCCACCAAGCAGAGGTTGCCAGCCAAAACAGCAGCGATCGCGAAGATGTTGCTCGTCGTCAGGGCGCCGATCGAAAAGCTTGCACCGATCAGCGGAGCGCCCTGAAGCACGCATACTTCATCGAAGCGGATGCTGGATAATAGTCGAGATAGCAACCGTGGGGGGCGAGTACGGCTCGCAATCGCTGTCTCAGTTGTGGTTTGCGTCACTTGTCACCGCATTTCTGTTCTGCGTCGTCTGAGCCACAGAGGAGTTTTGACCGCATTAGCTCGTTCTCAAAATAGAGCCTTAGCCAAAGGGCATAACCGAGTTCTTCCGACCAAAAGTACCGCCGCACAGTAGCGGTGAGATCGTTGTGATAGAGAAGAGGCGGAGCGCGGGTCAGCAAAGAAAAATTGTTAGCGGCGATCTTGCGTAGCAGCTCGGCCGTTTCCGAATAGGCTGCATACGTGCTCGCGGTGCTTTCCATCTGCTGCAGCAGTTGGGTTGCCCGGATCCAGATCTCTTGGCCGGGTACCGTGGTCTGCAGCCGCGACAGCGGCAGTTGCAGCGGGCAGCCGGCCCTACGCAAGTCTGTGAGCCGTAGAATGAGCATGGGCGGCGCGCCCGCGTAATAGACCCAGATGTCGTCATCGGCCGACTTTCGGGTAAGCGCCTCGCACAGCGCATGCGCGGCCGGTGGGTCCTCTTGCGCCAGCAGCATGAACACATGCATCTGGATGCCGATATCGGCAGGGTTCGGATCTCTGCCGGGGTCAAGGCACTCGGTGCGCTCTTGCGGCGCGAGCCAGGTCCGGTAGAGGCCATCCGGCCTGCGGAATTGGTTGAGGGTGGCAAGCGCTGTCGGCAGGAGTTCCCGGCGTTCGCTGGGGGCTGCTCTCCAGACGAGGGCGGTGTCATCCGAGTCCGGCGTGATGGCGCAACCAAGTGTGCCAATTGTCGGCGCGTCAGGCCGACCGTGGTATCGAACAAGGCCTCCCGCCTCGATCTGATTCGTCAGGAACTGGCGCGCCCGCGCCAGCATGTCGGCCATGCCGGCCGCCTTCCCCACGGGGGCGGCGACGTCGAGCATGACCGCATTGAGATAGGTGTTCATTTCCTGTTGCGGCTGCTCAAACTGAGTCCCGCCGGTATATGAGGTGAGCCAGTAGCCGGGGCCTTGTTGACGCTCGGCGAGGATCTCGACTGCGCGACGCGCGGCATTTGTCAGCTCCCGATCACGGCGATGGGCTTCGTCATCCGGAGCCAAAGTGAATTTGCGTTCCAGCAAGAAGCGCTGCTCGCCACCTTTATGCGCACGCACAAGTATCGTCACCGCGTGCTCGCCGGAAGCGAGTTGATCGGCCGGAAACGTGATCCGCCACCCGGCTGGCCTCGCTTCACCGAGTGTGCGCACAACATCGGGTCGGGTGAAGAAGTCATCTGTTCCGGCCATCGGACGGCCATCGATCATCGCAACGACGTCCGCCGGAGAGCGCCTGTTCGTAAGCGCCCATCCGAGGATCTCGACTTGACGCGCTCTCCTGTCGGCTCCAGCGTCACGCCGCGCTACGGCATCTACGACATCTACGTCATCAATGACATCTACGTTGCCACGCAGATCCACCAAGAGATCCGCAGGCGCGCGCGGGTGGTTCAACTCGGCGATAAATGCAGCGTTGTGGATATCCCATGCGGGCCGCATCCTGTCGGGGCCCTCCAGGGCCATGACGGCCATGTCGGCCACGCCCGTGTACCAGAAGGCGCCCACCACCTCGATGGCGATCGCCAAGCCACAGGCAAGGCCGAACACGACGCGGCCCACCAAGGACAATGCTCCCAGGACGGGCGGAAGCATCCACATGAGCATCGGCAGCATATCCGTAAGCCATCGGGGTCCCCAAGATATGCCCTGCCGCCAGTCCACCATCCCATAGAAGATCACTTGCAGAACCATGGCGCCGCCGATCGCGGTGGTGAGGCCCCGTGTGCTCCGATCACGAAGCACCAGCAGCAGGAAACAAGGCACAAACAGCAGGAAGGGCGAGAAGACAAAGAGACCGCGCGTCGGGCTGAACAATAGACCGGCGACGCCGGCCGGCACGTTGTCGTTGAAATTGTCGGGTCGAATGAGCAGCGCATAAGCGCCGGCGAAGTGGCCGACGAGCAGCAAGTTGTAAGCCAGTATCAAGCCCACCGGAATCAAGGCTGACGTCACAAACAGCGGGATCATGCGTCCCGCCCACCAGAGGCCGTAGAGCCCGAGACCTGCCGCCAGGATAGCATCAGGCTGGCGGTTAGCCGCGATGAGCGCGCAAAGGAATCCAGCCACGACGGCGCGGATTGCGGTGCGCGGCCCAGTGAGCAGTAACATCGTTGCAACGATGAGAAGCTGGGCAAGCCCGTGCATCCACAGCGCCTGGCTGCTGATAACCCACGTCGTCGTACCAAACGCATAAACGACGCTGAGCAGTGCAGCAGTTCCGGCGTTGCTTCGCCGCCGCAGCAGCAGATAGAGGAGCGTGACCGACGCTGCCGCAAGGAGAGACGCGCAGAGCTTTTCCATGATCCTGGCGACTTTGTCGAACAGCAGTGGATCCCAGCCCTTCGCGTCGAGATAGGTGACAGCCGGCAGGTACAGTGGCGCGATAACGACAGGGACCACGATGGGGTATGCCGAGATGAAGTGATCTCCGCGCACCTTCCGAATCCAGAACGCCGCCTCACCCTGTCCTTGCGACGTTGGTGTCTTCCGCCCCAGCGCGACGCTGGTCACGATAGGGTCCAGTACCACGCTGTGGTTGCGCCAAATCGAGAACGGCAGGTACCGCGCCGCGTATGTGTCGGCTGCGGGGATCGACCGCATATTTGCGTTGTAGATCAGGAAGGAAACAAGCCCGAGCAATACGGCAATCGCGACGTCCCGACGCGAGGCGATCCGGGAATGCCGCGATGATGTTTCTCGCCCGGACGCATGGGCCGAAAGTCCTTCGGTTGGCAATGCCCTGACCCCATGCGACTTCAGAGCGAAGCTATACTGATGCCGCTCCTGCGCTTCAACTGCCGCTCCTGCGTTTCAACAGAAAAGGCTTATGAGGAAGGCAATGGTGCATCCAGCCGAGCGCGATCGCGTCCTCGAAGTGCGGCCAGCCCCCCGATTTGCGAGGAGCGAGCAAACATGTCTTAAACGCCTCGTTTTCCGCCCAGCCAACCACTCGAGGCCATGATTGTGAGCCTGATGGTGAAGGAGATCGGTCCTGTGACATTGGATGAAGCAAAGATATTGGTGGCGGAGGTCGCGCATTGGCACCACGCCTTCGAGATATATCCCGGCTTGGTCACGCCGGGCACCTATGACCCCACCTTCCTGCTCGATAAGACGCAGCTGCCGGCCGACCTCCGCGGATTGCGGGTACTCGATATTGGCACTTGTGACGGGTTTTTCGCTCTCCAGCTGGCCCGACGCGGCGCCAATGTCGTGGCTATCGATTATCGAGGCAAGCGGGACCATGGCTATTACGTCATGGAACGGCTCAATCCGGTTCAAATCGAATATCACCGGATGAACGTGTACGAACTGTCGGATAAGGACCTTGGTCAGTTTGATATCGTGCTGTTTATGGGTGTTCTATATCATCTTCCGGATATGTTGCGCGCGTTGCACTTGATCCGGCGATGCTGCCGCGGAACACTTTTTGTCGAGACCCACTCGGAGAACGATTTCTGCCGCGATATCGCGGCGGCCCGCTACTATCGGGGATCCACACTCGCCAATGATCACACCAATTTCTGGGCGCCCAACCGCCTCTGCGTTTTGGATATGCTGCACGATGCCGGATTCGACGTGGAACGCGATGAAGCTTGGGGACTGCGCCTCTTTGCCGTGGCGAAAGCGGTCCAGACCCAGGGCGAGCGCAGCCAGAAGATGCAGCTCGGCTACGGCTGGGTGGGCAGCCGCTGAGTTGGCACGGCAACCGCTGCGCGGGCACCAGCGGAAAAGCTGCTGTGGACCATCGGCGGCCGGCTCCGGCATAGTCGCCGGACTCTCGGCCGAATCTTATCCCGACTGAGGTCGGAGCCATTACTCGTTTCCGACTTGTCCATGCCCTGACGGTTCTGCGAGGGGCGAGACTCCACCGTGTCGAATTCTTGATCAGCCGCAGCCAAGAAGCATTGCGGGCCAAGAACATTGCGGGCCAAGCTGGTCGATGCGTCGGCGGCCGGTGTCGAAAGGACCGACAAATTGCGCCGCGCTAAGAGGCTGACTGAAAAAAGAAAGTTGGGTGATTTCAATCTGTTGTGATTCCGTTGGGTTGCGAAGCTCAAAGGAGATCACGATGGCTTGGACTGAAACCACCCGCGCGCACTATCGGCGCGATGCGTTGCGCTACGCAAGCGATCTTACCGACGCGGAATGGACGTTGATCGAGCCGTTTCTGCCGACGGCTTCGAAGGTTGGGCGGCCGAGAAAGACGGACTTGCGCTCGGTGGTGGAGGCGATCCTTTATATGGCGTCGACCGGCTGCCAATGGCGCGCGATCCCCAAGGATTTTCCGCCCTACTCGACAGTGCAAGGCTACTTCTACGCTTGGTCGCACAAGGGTTTGTTGGCGCACATCAACCACATGCTGGTCATGGCCCTGCGCGAGATGGTCGGGCGAGAGGCCAGCCCCACGGCGGGCGTCATCGATAGCCAGTCGGTGAAGACCGCCGAATGCGGCGGCCCCAGAGGCTTCGATGCGGGCAAGAAGCTCAAAGGCCGCAAACGCCATATCGTCACCGACACCGAGGGCCATCTGGTCGGCGTGCAGGTTCACCCCGCCGATATCCAAGACCGCGACGGCACACCGGACCTGCTGGCGTCGATCCGCTCGCTCTATCCGTGGCTGCGCCATGTCTTCGCCGACGGCGGCTATGCCGGAGACAAGCTGCGCGACGCCATGACCACGCTCGGCCAATGGACTTTCGAGATCATCAAACGCTCCGACACCGCCAAGGGGTTCGAACTCCTGCCGCGTCGATGGGTAGTCGAACGAACCTTCGCTTGGCTCGGCCGATGCCGGCGGCTCGCGAAGGACTTCGAAGCCAGCATCGAGAGCGCCGTCGCTTGGATCCTCATCGCCCACATCCGCCGCCTTACAAGAAGGCTGGGGAGAGCGTGAAATGCTGCCAGCCTTTATGAGTCAGACTCTAAGGGATAATGTAATTGCGACTGTCATTGGAAAGGTCGCCATGCGTCTTGCGGTTTTCACGATATGCTCGAATAATTATGTGCCTCATGCCCGCCTGCTGCTCGATACCGTTCAGCAGCACCTTCCCGGCGCCGATCGCTTCCTTATTCTTGCCGATGAGCGCCATGACTTCGTCGTCTATCCGGAGGGCTGCGAGGTCATTTCCGGCAGCGAGCTGGACATCCCGGACTTCCGGAATTTCGTTTTCCGCTATGACGTCATGGAACTCAACACGGCAATAAAGCCCTTCGCCTTTCAGCGTCTGCTGCAGGACTGCGGCTACACGCACTGCCTGTATTTCGACCCGGATATTGAGCTGTTCGGCGCCATCCCGACCGTTATCAACGCCCTGGCGGACGGCGCTTCTTTCGTCCTGACCCCGCATCTCCTGTCTCCGGCGGAGCAGGAGGAGTCGCCTAACGACATTACCATCATGCAAGCGGGCATCTACAATCTCGGCTTCGTCGGCGTCAGCGCGGCGCCGGAAGCCCTGAAGGTTTTGGCCTGGTGGGCGCGCCGGCTTCGTTGGCAATGCGTCAACGATCAGCCAAACGGAATCTTTGTCGACCAAAGATTCATGGATCTGGTGCCGGGCTTCGCGCCGGGCGCGCGCGTCCTGCATGATCCGGGGCTGAACGTCGCGTACTGGAACCTCGCGCAGCGGCGCTTCATTCCAAATGCGCCCGAGGGTCCGTTGGTCGATGGCCAGCCTTTGGGGTTCTTCCACTACAGCGGCTTCGACCCTCGCGACAGCGGCCGCATCAGCAAGCATACGGAGCTGTTTCGGGACGGCCGCATGCCGGGTCCTCTCGTGGACTTTCTGGCGGGCTATGCGGAGCGGCTGATCGCGGCAGGCCATGGCAAGATACCGGCCGGTACTTACAGCTATGGGCGCTTCGCCTCCGGGGTGCCCATCCCGACGGTGGCGCGGCGGATGTTCCGCGAAAATCATGCCGCCTGGGCCGGTGATCCCTTCAATTCCTACGAGGCCTGGATGCACCTCCCGGCGCCCGGCGCCGTGGCGGGCCTCGGCAGCGCCGTGCCCAGTATGATAATGCGCTACGTACAGTCGCATTACTCATGGCTGCAGCATGCGTTTAACATTGCCGATTCATCGGGGGCGGAAGGTTATACGCGCTGGTGGGTCCGGCATGGTTTGGACATCGGGCTGGATCGCCGACTGCTTGAACCGCAGGCCGTCGCTGCTGGCCTGCGCCCGGTCAGCAGTACGGCCACCTTTCTCGCGCCGGATCCGAGCCGGGCTGACGCGACGGTAATTGGATATTTGCGAGCAGAAAGTGGAGTTGGCGAGGTCGGGCGGCTACAGCTTGCCAGCTTATCGCGCGTTGTTGGGCGCGCGGAAGGGCTCGACGTACAGCTCGGCGTCGCGTCGCGGCGAGATGACCGGAGTGTCGAGGCCAACCTGCTCCGCGATGACCAATCAGGAACTGGGCGGCTGGTCGTCTTCAGCATCAACGCTGATCAGCTTCCACATGTCGTCGAAACCACACGAGCGCGTCTGCCGCGACATGCGTATCGGGCCTGTATTCCCTTCTGGGAATTGTCGCGTTTCCCAACACCTTATCTTGAGGCCCTCCATCATGTGGACGAGATCTGGGCGCCGACACGTTTCATCCAGGCCGGACTGGCGGCTTCGATTAACCTGCCCGTGGTGCACATTCCCGTGGCGCTGTCCTTCCCCACACTCACATCGCCCCGTCACATCGCTCCGATACCGCCCGGCCGTCCCTACGTGCTCTTCGCCTTCGATTTCCTATCCTTCGCCGAACGCAAGAATCCCCTCGCTGCCGTGCGCGCCTTCCGCGCTGCCTTCGGGAATCTGCCCGCTGCCGACCGGCCGGCGCTGATCATCAAGTCGCAGAATTCCGCCCATCTGGGCGGCAACCAGGCCTTGCGCGACGCGATTGCCGAGGATGAGGACGTCGTCCTATTCGATTGCACCCTAAACCGCCTGGACACGCTGACCCTGGTCGCTGGCGCGGCTTGCGTGCTGTCACTGCATCGCGGGGAAGGGCTGGGACTGCTGGTGGCGGAAGCCATGGCCTACGGCGTGCCGGTCGTCGCAACCGATTACGGCGGATCGACCGATCTGCTGACACCCGAAACCGGTTTTCCCGTCGATTGCCGGCTGATCCCGGTACCCAAGGATGCCTATCCTTTCTGGGAGGGGCAGGTCTGGGCGGATGCCGATGTCGACCATGCCGCCTGGTCGTTGCACGAAGTATTCGAGCGGCCGGATGAAGCAGCGCGGCGTGTAGACAACGCACGTCAGTGGCTGGAAGCGTCCCACGGCGCAGCAGCCGTCGCGGCGAGGCAAGCTGCGCGGCTAGAAGCAATAGGGCTGATATGACGACGGAGACAGCTTCCGAATTCGTCTCCTACAGCGCCAATGCGGAAGACGTGCTTCTGCGCCGCCTGTTTCCGGGGACGGAGCCGGGCTTTTATGTGGATGTCGGGGCCGCCCACCCGATCTGGGAAAGCGACACCAAGGCGCTGCGGGACCGTGGCTGGCGCGGCATCAATATTGAGCCTCAAGAGGAGTTCCTGGCCGAACTGCGGCGGGAGCGGCCCGACGATGTCAATCTTGGGGTCGCGTTATCGGATGCGCCGGGAGAACTGACCTTCTTCGAGGTTGAGGGCACCGGTCTCAGTACGCTTGACAAACACAATGCGGCGCGTGCGGAGGCGGCGGGGCATCGTGTGAAACCTCGGACAGTGTCGGTACTGACGCTGGCGCAGGTGTTGGCCGAGAACAATGCGCCGCCTACCTTCGGGTTCCTGAAGATTGACGTGGAAGGACTGGAGCAGGCGGTCCTGGCCGGAAACGATTGGCTGCGCTTCCGGCCGCACGTCGTGATGATCGAGGCGACCGTGCCTGAGACGCCGATCCGCCGGCAGGATGGTTGCCGCGCCCTTCTGACTGACGTGGGGTGGCGCCATGCCTGGTTCGATGGCCTGAACGACTGGTACCTCGCTCCGGAATTCGAGCCCCCGAACGGGGCTTTCGATGCGCCGCCGAATGTCTTTGACCGCTATGTTGCGCGCAGGACGATTGAGGCGGAAGCCCAGTTGGCGGAGCGGCGGCAGGCGACCGAAGCGCGTGATGGACGGATTCGCGAGCTGGAGACCGACGCGGAAGCCCGAATGGCGGAGTGGCGGCAGGCGACCGAAGCGCGTGATGGACGGATTCGCCAGCTGGAGACAGTCGCAGCGGCGCGCGCCCGTGGACTATCCCTGCTTACGGACATTATCGCGGAATCGGTGCGTTGCGGAAACGCTGATTTTGATATGAAGAGAATTCTCGGGCATCTGCGTCAATCACTCGCGAACATGGGAGAATCAGCTGTGGGGGATGAGGTGTGTGTAACGGCCGCTATACGGCTTCTCGAAGCGGACAATGCGCGCCTAGGTGCGAGCTTGGCGGATATAAACACTGATCTGAAGAGGCATGGCAAAGCCTTGTCCCAGGTGCAGCACGATTTGATAGCGGCGCGGCAGGAAGTCGCCGAAGCTCGGGCGACGAGCAATCATTTCCGAGAACTGCTGAGCCAAGCCCATGCGGAATCTGCCACCGCGCTTGCAGAGCTTGCCGCTGCGCATGTGGAGCTACATGCGATGCGCACATCGACGTCATGGCGTGTGTCTGAGCCTGTCCGCGCACTTGGGCGCATCCTCCGACGGCGCTGAGGGGCAAGCTCCCGAGCTTGGCGTGACGGGGACGTTTCTCACTCAACCGGAGGGCACCACATGGATGAGCTCGCGCGCGTAATGATGACGATCGGCTGCGGCGATTGCGACCCGCTCATGAAGGTTGCCGACGCCGGCCGGATCCTTCCCGGCGAGGGCGGCCCGACGCAGATCATGCATAACGGGCTGCGGGTGACTGCTGGTGGCTATTACGGGGACTGGATGGCCCATATCATCCGCGCGTTGCGGGGACATCACGAACCACAGGAAGAAAGGCTGTTCGCCGAATTGCTGCGCTACGCTCGGCATGGCTCGCTGTTCGTCGAACTTGGCTCCTTCTGGGCTTATTACAGCCTTTGGTTCCTGCATGAAATTCCAGGCTCACGGGCGCTATGCGTCGAGCCCGATCCGGCCAACATGGCCGTCGGCCGCCGCAACGCCGCGTTGAACGGCATGGAGGATCGCGTCACCTTCGTCGAAGCATGGGTGGGCGACGCAGACGGCGGACTGACGACGATGCGCTGCGAGACGGCGGGCCTGGACCGCGAGCTGCCGACCGTGAACATGGCGGGGGCGGCGCGGCTCATGGCTGATCATCCGATCGAGATTCTGCATATCGACGCCCAAGGCGCAGAGCTGCCTTTTCTTTGTTCAATGAGCGGGACTTCCGCTCGTCCACGCTTCGTCGTCGTTTCCAGCCACCATCGGCTGATCTCCGGTTCGGCGACAACCCATGAGGACTGTATCGCCATGATCGAAACGCTCGGCGGCTTCGTTCTCGCGGAGCACAGCGTTCAGGAATCGTTTAGCGGAGACGGCCTCATCGTCGCATCGTTCGCGGTCCATGATCGTTCGATCGTACTGCCGGAAATCAGCCGCAACAGAACGAGTCTCTCCCTTTTTCCTGAGCCCTGACGGTGGGCGCAGCCGTTGCAGCGGCGTGGATTCGGCACATGCGAGAGCCGCGTAATGGTGGGGAGGGTACGGGTTAGGGTACGGGTGGGGGGCTCTTTTGCTCTGTGCACATGGGCGCGTCTCGATAAGGACGACACGACATGCAGGCAATCCTCGTCCACGGCATGGGGCGGACGCCATTGTCGATGCTGCTGCTCGCCAGGCGACTTCGGGCCAAGGGCATCGAGCCTGCTCTCTTCGGCTATAGCGCGGCTTTAGAGGGATGGGAGAGGTGCCGAACGCGGTTACGCCGATTCATCGAGATGCGCCTGAGCGACGGCAATTTCGTCGCGATCGGCCATTCGCTCGGCTGCGTGCTGATCCGCGCCGTCGCCGCTGATCTCCAGATCAAGCCTCGTGCCTGCTTCTTCCTGGCGCCGCCAGCCGTTGAGCCTCACGTCGCGTAAGCTGTCCGGTGGCGCAGCACGCGCCTCCTTCTCCCGCGCCCTTCGCGCGGGAGAAGGTGCAAATCTTGAACAGAAAGACTCTGCGTAGTGAGGGCGGATGAGGGTGAGCTGGCGGTCACCTCGGAGATTGAATGCTCATGTGCTCTGGGGCGCTTCAATGAGTGATTCCTGTCGTAGAAATCACCCTCATCCGGTTTCGCTTCGCTGAGGCGGGAGAGGGGGTCGAGCGCTTCACCGGCGTCCCTCATCCGCCCTCACTGCGTTCGGGCACCTTCTCCCGCCCAAGAGCGGGAGAAGGAAAGCGCACAAGCGCTACGCCTTCATTATGCCGCCTTCCTCAATGCACCTTCTTGACCGGCAATGGCGGCGCAGCAGGCTCCGCCGGCTCGTCAGGGCGCACATAGCGTTTCTTCCACTCCTCCGGCGTGAGCGGCTCGTCGCTGATCACGTGCGTGACCGCCCTGGTCTCGCTGCGCTCGACGAACATGCCGAGCTCCTTGCCGATAAGCTCGAGCGCGCGCAGTGCGGCGCCGGCATGGTAGCGGTATTCGCCAGTCGCAATGCCGCCTCTCATCACAGGCTCGAGCTGCATGGCGCGCTCGACATTCTCGACCAGGCGCTGGATCACCCATTGCCTGTCGATGGCGAGCGCTCCGGCCGCGCGCTCGACCGCGCCGGATTTGATCTCCTCGACGCGCTGGATGATGTCGGGGCGCCGGCTCAGCCTCGAGGCGTAGCGGTGGCCGCGAGTGCCGCCGGCGCGCTCCCAGGCATCCGTCAGGGTCTTGCCGCGCGCACGCTCCTGCGCGAAGCGCTCATATCTGTGGTTCTTGAGGGCTGGCATGTGCAGTGCTCCTTTGGCTGGTGGGGGGGTTCATGGAAAGTCGAGGCGTGGATCGTGAGGCGCCGATCCGTCGTCGCATAGGATCGATGCCTTCCCGGGATCAGGAACGTGATCGTTTCTCAAGAAGTGGAAAGGATCCGAGGAAAATCGGCGCGACTCGCCTCAGAGCGCGCGAGGCACAATTCTCGACTCTATCCAAGGGATACGTATTTTTTCGGAAATTCCAGCAACTGTCAACGCGATCGACTGTAAAAATCCTTCGATGTATTGACTCTCCACGACTCGCGCGCCGCGATCGGTCGCCTCCGCCCTATTGCCTGACGACCCCGGCCGGCACCGCCTCCGCGCGGAAGGCCGCCGCGATCAGCGCTTTGGTGTAATCGGTGCGCGGTGCTTCGAAGATCGTCTCGGCCGGGCCCTCCTCGACCACCTTGCCGTCGTGCATGACGATCACGAAATTCGCGAGCGCGCGCACGACGCGCAGGTCGTGGCTGATGAACAGATAGGCGAGGCGGCGCTTCGCCTGCAGGGCCCGCAGCAGATCGACGATCTGGGCCTGCACCGACATGTCGAGCGCCGAGGTCGGCTCGTCGAGGATCACGAGGCTCGGATCGAGCGCCATGGCTCTCGCGATCGCGATGCGCTGGCGCTGGCCGCCCGAGAACTCATGCGGATAACGGTCCATGGTCGAGGGATCGAGGCCGACATCGGTGAGCGCCTGCGCCACCACGGCGCGCCGCTCCGCATGCGGCATGCCGGGCTTCTGCACGCCGAGGCCCTCTTCGACGATCGAGAACACCGAGAGGCGCGGCGAGAGCGAACCGTAAGGGTCCTGGAAGACGACCTGCATGGCCTTGCGCAGCGGCCGCAGCGCCTTGGAGCGCAGGCCGGCGATGTCGCGTCCCATGAAGGCGATCCGGCCCTTGGAGGAGATGAGGCGCAAGAGCGCGAGCCCGAGCGTCGTCTTGCCCGAGCCCGATTCGCCGACGACCCCGATCGTCTCGCCGGCGCGCACCGCGACCGAGATGCCGTCGACCGCCTTCACATGGTCGACCGTGCGGCGCAGGAAGCCTTTCTTGATAGGGAAATAGACCTTCACATCCTCGCCGCGCATGATCACCGGCGCGTCCGCCGCGACCGCTTGGGCGCGGCCCTTGGGCTCCGCCGCCAGCAGCATCTGCGTATAGGCGTGCTGCGGGTGCGCGAAGACTTCCGCCGTGTCGCCTGCCTCGACGATGCGACCCTGCTGCATCACGCAGACCCGGTCCGCGATGCGCCGCACGATATGCAGATCATGGGTGATGAACAGCATGGCCATGCCGAACCGGCCTTGCAGGTCCTTGAGCAGCTTGAGGATCTGCGCCTGCACGGTGACGTCGAGCGCGGTCGTCGGCTCGTCGGCGATCAAGAGCTTCGGCTCATTGGCGAGCGCCATGGCGATCATCACGCGCTGGCGCTGGCCGCCGGAGAGCTGGTGCGGATAGGCGTCGAGCCGGCTCGCGGGGTCGCGGATGCCGACCTCCTCGAGCAGCGACAAGGTGCGGGCCCGCACCGCGCGCGCGTCGATGCCCTTGTGCAGGGCAAGGATCTCGCCGATCTGGCGCTCGATCGTGTGCAGCGGGTTGAGCGAGGTCATCGGCTCCTGGAACACCATGGTGATGTCGTTGCCGCGCACCGCGCGAAGCTTCGCCTCGTCGGCCTTCAACAGGTCATGGCCGTCGAACAGGATCTCGCCCGAAGGATGATAGGCCGCCGGATAGTTGAGCAGGCGCGGGATCGACAGCGCCGACACCGATTTGCCCGAACCCGATTCGCCGACCAGCGCCAGCGTCTCGCCGGCGCCGAGCGCGAAGGAGATGCGATCGACCGCGAGCGTCTCCGTGGCGCCCTGGCGAAAGGCGACCGAGAGGTCGGAGACTGAGAGAAGGGGCGTAGTCATGACGGTTCCCCCTCGAGCCTCGCGAACAATGCATCCGAAGGTTCGGTCACTTCGAGATCGGAGAGCTCGCGCAGGCGCCGGTCATAGGAGACGATCAGGCCGCAGCCGGCAAGCCGCGCGGTCGCCACATGCAGGCAATCGGCGAGCGGCGCCGCCGACCGAGCCCGGATATGGGCGGCCTCGATCAGGACCTCGCGGCTCACCGGAACGAGCTCGATGAGAAGCTCCAAGGTCAGCAAGTCGAGATAGGCCGTCTCGAGCAAGTGATCGCGCCGGCCGATCGGGCCGACCAGGAGCTCGCTCAAGGTCAGCTCGCTGGTCACGAGGCGAAGCTTGCCGAGCTCGGCGAGCCCGGTGAGCCGTGCAGCTTCGCCGGCGCCGGCATCGGTGCGCTCCATTCCGCGGATCAGCACATTGGTGTCCACATAGACGCGTAGAGCAGGCCGCAAGGCCACGGAGCTCGGCCCGCCGGCGATCGGGGATGGCGCACGGCGCATCCGCCTACACGCCCTTGCGCGGATCGAAGGCGTCGCGCACCGCCTCGCCGATGAAGATCAGGAGCGACAGCATCACCGCGATGACGATGAAGCCCGACAGGCCGAGCCAGGGCGCCTGCAGGTTGGACTTGCCCTGGTTCAGGAGCTCGCCGAGCGATGGGGAGCCCGGCGGCAGGCCGAAGCCCAGGAAGTCGAGCGAGGTCAGGGTCGAGATCGAGCCGTTGAGGATGAAGGGCAGGAAGGTCAAGGTCGCGACCATGGCGTTCGGGAGCACATGCTTCCACATGATCTTGAGGTTGCTCAGGCCGAGCGCGCGCGCGGCCCGCACATATTCGAAGTTGCGCGCCCGCAGGAACTCGGCCCGCACCACGCCGACCAGCGACACCCAGGAGAACAGCAGCAGGATGCCGAGCAGCACGAAGACATTGGGCGCGATGAAGGACGAGATGATGATCAGCAAATAGAGCTGCGGCACCGAGGTCCAGATATCGATGAAGCGCTGGAACAAGAGGTCCGTCCAGCCGCCGAAATAGCCTTGCAGCGCGCCGGCCGCGACCCCGATGACCGAAGAGGCGATGGCGAGCACCAGGCCGAACAGCACCGCGAGGCGAAAGCCGTAGATCAGGCGCGCCACCACGTCGCGGCCCTGATCGTCGGTGCCGAGCCAGTTCCATTCGATGTCGCGGCAGCCGAGCGTCGCCGGGTCGCGCCCCTGGTTGCGGTCCATTCTGGCCGCGAGCTTCTGGCATTGGGCATCGGCCAGCATCCAGGTCGGTGCTGCAGGCGCTGGCGTCGGCAAGTCGAGATTATGGGTGTCGTAGGAGAAGCGGATCAGCGGCCAAAGGGCCCGGCCATTCGCCGCGATCTCCTTGATGATCACCGGGTCGCGATAATCGGTCACCGGCAGGAAGCCGCCGAACTTCTCTTCGGGATAATCGACGACGATCGGATAGAGGAGCTCGCCCTTGTAGCTCACGATGATCGGCCGGTCATTGGCGATGAGCTCGGCAAAAAGCGTGACGATGAAGATCGCGAGGAAGATCCAGAGCGACCAGTAGCCCCGCCGGTTGGCGCGGAAATTGGCGAGGCGGCGTGTATTGATCGGAGAGAGCCGCAAGATGCCGCCCGACGGCTCGAGCGGTGCCACCGGGGCTGTTTCCGCTCCCGTGACTTCACGAGAAAGGGGGGCCGAAGGAAGTGTGGTCGGGTGAGAGGGTGAGCTCGACATAACCTCACGTCTCCCGCGTCTCGAAGTCGATGCGCGGATCGACCCAGGTATAGGTCAAATCCGAGATCAGGCCGACGATCAGGCTGACGAGCGAGAAGATGAAGAGATTGGCGAACACCACCGGATAGTCGCGGTTGACGACCGATTCATAGGAGAGAAGGCCGAGCCCATCGAGCGAAAAGATGGTCTCGATGAGGAGAGCGCCGGCGAAGAAGGCATGCACCACCGCGCCCGGGAAGCCCGCGATGACGATCAGCATGGCGTTGCGGAACACATGGCCATAAAGCACGCGACGTTGTGTCAGCCCCTTCATGCGGGCGGTGAGCACATATTGCTTGCGGATCTCGTCGAGGAAGGAGTTCTTGACCAGCAAGGTCGTGGTGGCGAAGGCGCCGAGCGCCATCGAGGTGATCGGCAAGACGATGTGCCACAGATAGTCGAGAACCTTCTGCGGCCAGGAGAGGTCGGCGAAATTCTCCGAAGTGAGGCCGCGCAGCGGGAAGATCTGAAAAAAGGAGCCGCCGGCGAGCAGCACGATCAAGAGGATGGCGAACAGGAAGCCCGGTATCGCATAGCCGATGATGACCACGGCCGAGGTCCAGGTGTCGAAGGGCGTACCGTCGCGCACGGCCTTCGCGACGCCGAGCGGGACCGAGATGCCATAGGTCAGGACCAGCATCCACAATCCCAGCGTCATCGAGACCGGCAGTTTTTCCTTGATCAGCTGCAGCACCGACGTGTCGCGGAAATAGCTCTTGCCGAAATCGAAGCGCAGATAGTCGTAGAGCATCTTCGCGAAGCGCTCGTGCGCCGGCTTGTCGAAACCGAATTGCTTGTTCAGCTGCGCCACGAATTCGGGATCGATGCCCTGCGCGCCGCGATAGCTCGATGGGCCGGTGGCCTGGCCGCGAGCGGCGCCTGCGAAATCGCTGCCGCCACCCGAAAGACGCGAAGCGCCAGAATCATTGCCCTGGAGCTGAGCGAGGATGCGCTCGACCGGACCGCCTGGGGCGAATTGCACGATGGTGAAGGCGATCAGCATGATCCCGAAGAGCGTTGGGATCATCAACAGGATGCGTCGAGCGATATAGCCTAACATTGACCGCCTGTCGTCGGCACGCCTGCGGCACCTCCGCGCTTCACGGGTTGAGGCCGACCTTGGCTGCCTTCTTCGGATCGACCCACCAGGTGTCAGGCGCGCCCGTGCCGTATTTCGGTTGGGTTTGCGGACGGGCGAAGATGTCCCAATAGGCGATCAGGCTCTGGTTCTTATACCACATGGGCACCCAGTAGCGGCCGGCCCGCAACATGCGGTCGAGCACGCGGCAGGCGATGTTGAGCTCCGCGCGTGTCTTCGCATTGGCGATCTTGTCGATCACAGCATCGATGGCGGGGTCGGCGATTCCGGCGATGTTGCGCGAACCCGGTGTCGTCGCCGCCTCCGAGCCATAGACGATCCGCAAGACGTCGCCTGGCGTGCGCGAGCCGCCGAGCGCCATGCTGGCGACGTCGAAATCGAACTGATCCATGCGCGAATGATATTGCGCGGCATCGACGATGCGTGAACGGCAGCTGATGCCGAGCCGCTTCAGATTGGCCTGGAAGGGCTCGGTATGCGGCTGCAAGGCCGCCTGGAAGTCGAGGAACTCGATCTCGAATGGCTGGCCTGACGGCAGCTTGAGGAGGCTGCCGTCGCGCTTGCATCCGGCTTGCTGCAGCAATTGGTCGGCCTGGCGCAGCAGATTGCGGTCCGAGCCCGAGCCGTCCGAGACCGGCGGCAGATAGGGCTCGCCGAAGCACTCGTCGGGAATCTTGCCCTTCCAGGGTTCCAGCAAGGCCAGCTCCTCGGGCCCCGGCTTGCCGACGGCCTTCATGTCGGAGTTCTCGAAGAAGGAAGTGGTCCGCTTATAGGCGGAATACATGATATTCTTGTTGGTCCACTCGAAGTCGAAGACGAGGCCGATCGCCTCGCGGATGCGCGGATCGCGGAACATCGCGCGCCTCAAATTGAAATACCATCCTTGCGAGCCGACCGGCGCGCCGCTCGGCAGCTCCTCCTTCTTGACGCGCCCGTCGCGCACCGCCGGAAAGTCATATTGCGTGGCCCAGATGCGCGAAGTGTATTCCTCGTTGAAATTGATCTTGCCGGCCTTGAAAGCCTCGAAAGCCACTTGCCGGTCGCGATAATATTCGTAGCGGATGCGATCGAAATTATTGGTCCCGACATTCACGGGCAAATCCTTGGCCCAATAATCGGGCACGCGCTCGAATTCGATGAAGCGGCCCTGCTCGAAGCGCCCCACCTTGTAGGCGCCAGAGCCCAGCGGCGGGTCGAGCGTCGAGGCTTCGTAATCGCGCGTGCTCCAATAGGTCGCCGAGAAGATCGGCAGCGAGGCGACGACGAGATGCAGGTCGCGGCTGCGCTTGTCGGAGAGGCGCACGGCCACGACATCGTCGCCCTCGGCCTCGGCCGACAGGAATTGGGTCAAGACGGCGCGCTCGGAGGGATGGCCCTTGGTCTTGAGGATCATCAGCGAGAAGGCGACATCGCGTGCCGTCAGGCGCGTGCCGTCGGAAAACCGCGCTTCCGGCCGCAGCAGAAAGCGATAGGTGAGCTTGTCGGCCGAAACCCGCACGGCACGCGCCACGAGCCCGTAGAGCGAATCGGGCTCATCTCCGCCACCGCTCATCAAGGTGTCGAAGGTCGCATCCATGCCGGCCGCACCGTCGCCCTTGAAGGTATGGACGTTCAGTGTGTTGAAGGTATCGAAATTCTGGTTGCCGCCCGCGGCGCGCAACTGGATCACCAGGGTGCCGCCTTTGGGCGCGTCGGGGTTCACATAGCTGAAACGCTTGAAATCGGGCGGCATGGCGAGATCGCCGAAGGCGGACAGGCCATGCGTCTCGGCTTCCTCTTCCGCCGCCAGGGCCATGCCTGGCAGTCGCGCCGCCGCCAATGCCATCGCCAAGCGCCCGACACCGCGTCTCGTGAGGACCAATGGCCGCTTCGGCGCGAATGTCATGGCGTGAGCGCCTCTTCATCGAGAATCGAGCCCTTGGGGCCCTTCATTCTGCGATCAACAGCGCGATTGAGGCAAGCCGATGTCGATGCGGCGCGCGCGGCGCCGGCCGACTTCACTTCTTCGGGGGCTCCGCCGGTTTCCCGTCGCCGGCTGCGGGCTGCGCCTCGGCGGTCACCTGGGGCAGCGGCACGGGATCGTCCGAAAGGGTGCGCAGATAAGCCAAGACGGCGGCGCGGTCCTCGGCTTTGGGCATGCCGATGAAGGTCATCTTCGTGCCGGGCATATCAGCCTTCGGGTTCTTGATGAAGGTGAAGATGGCGTCATAGGTCCATTTCTCGCCCTTGGCGCCCATTTCCTTGTTCGCGGTCGAGTATTCGAAATCCTTGTCGGCCGCATGCGCGCGCCCGACCACACCCCACAGATTCGGGCCGGTGGGCTTCGAGGCCTCACCCTTGCCGAAGGAATGGCAGGTCGAGCAGATGGCGGCCCTCCTCTGGCCAGCGGCCGGATCGGCCTTGGCGAGCAGCACCGGAAGCGGCACGGCCGGTTCGGCGGCCGCAGTGCCTGCCCCCTCGACCACCGCCGACGGCAGGTCGTAGCCCGGAATGGCGGGCTTCGCGGGAGTGAACAGGCCGCCCGAAACGACGCTCAGCGCCATCACAAAGAGGAGGGTGCCGAGCACGGCCCCCGCAATCTTGTTGAATTCGAAGGAATCCATCGCGCTGTCGTCTCCGCGCTCTCGCTGTCGCCCTGACTCTTCCCGTTGCGGGAGAGTCTTTGCCTTGCGAGACGCCATAGCCGCATTGCGCCCATCCGCGCAACTCGTATAAGCCCAATCCAGATGCTACTTTTCGCCGCTCGCCGGCGAGGGGCTGCCGGCCGGGCCATGGGTTCGGTTCGGCGCCGTGCGACCGGAATTGCCCATGCCCGACCCCATCATCCTCATTCCATCACGGCTCGCGGCCACCCGCCTGCCGAACAAGCCCCTCGCCCTGATCGCGGGCGAGCCGATGATCGTGCATGTCTGGCGGCGCGCCTGCGAATCTCGGATCGGGGAGGTCGTGGTCGCGACTGATAGCGAGGAGATTGCCGCAGCCACCCGGGCGGCCGGCGGCAGGGCGGTGATGACGCGGGCCGACCATGTCAACGGCTCCTCGCGCATCTTCGAGGCGCTCTGCGAGATCGATCCGCAGCGGCGCCATGACGTGATCGTCAATGTGCAGGGCGACTTGCCGACCATCGATCCGCGCGTGATCTCGGCCTCGGTCGAGCCGCTCGCCGACGCCTCGGTCGATATCGCGACGCTCGCCTGCGTCATCACCCGCGAGGAGGAGCGCAACGACCCTTCGGTCGTCAAGGCGATCGGCTCGCAACTGACGCCGACCCGCTTCCGGGCGCTCTATTTCACCCGCGCTACGGCGCCGACCGGGCCGGGGCCGCTGCTGCACCATATCGGCCTTTACGCCTATCGCCGCGCGGCGCTCGAACGCTATGTGGCGCTGCCGCCTTCGCCGCTCGAGATGCGCGAACGGCTCGAGCAGCTGCGCGCCGTCGAGGCCGGCATGCGCATCGACATCATGCTGGTCGACGACGTGCCTCTCGGTGTCGACACCGCCCACGACCTCGAACGCGCCCGCTCTATCCTGGAGAGAGCGGTTGCGGCCCCCGGAGACAGATTGTGACCGCGAAGACCGTCTCGAACACCATCATCTCATATCAGGGAGAGCGCGGCGCGAACTCCCATATCGCGTGCCAGGAAGTCCACCCCGATTGGGAGCCCTTGCCCTGCCCGACCTTCGAGGACGCCTTCGCGGCGCTCGCCGATGGGCCGGCTTCGCTCGCCATGATCCCGATCGAGAATTCGGTCGCCGGCCGCGTCGCCGACATCCACCATCTGCTGCCGCGCTCGGGGCTGCACATCGTCGGCGAGTATTTCCTGCCGATCCGCTTCCAGCTCTGCGCGCCCAAGGGGGCCAGCCTCGCGACCGTCAAGGACGTCTACAGCCATGTCCATGCGCTCGGCCAATGCCGCAAGATCATCCGCAAGCTCGGCTTGCGCGCCCATGTGGCGGCTGACACCGCGGGCTCGGCCCGCGAGGTCGCCGAGTGGAACGACGCCGGCAAGGCCTCGCTCGCGACCAGCCTCGCGGCCGAGATCTATGGTCTCGACATCCTCATGCACGATGTCGAGGACGAGAAGCACAACACCACCCGCTTCATCATCCTGTCGAAGGAAGATAAGCGCGCGCCCGCGGGCAACGGCCAGACGGTGACGAGTTTCATTTTCCGCGTGCGCAACCTGCCCGCCGCGCTCTACAAGGCGCTCGGCGGCTTCGCGACCAACGGCGTCAACATGACCAAGCTCGAGAGCTACATGGTGGAGGGACAGTTCTTCGCCACCATGTTCTATGCCGAGGTGGACGGCCATCCGCATGACCTGCCCCTGAAGCGCGCCCTCGAGGAGCTGGATTTCTTCTCGCGCGAGTTCCGCATTCTCGGCGTCTATCCGGCCCATCCCTTCCGCGACACGTTCAAGGAGATGCGCGACAACGGCAAATGAGGCGGCGACTTCATCCCGACGATTTAGACAAGACAACCGAACACACCATGCCCCGCCTGTTCACCGGCCTCGAAATTCCCAGTGGCGTCTCCATGGCGCTCTCCTCGCTGCGCGGCGGGCTCGTCGGAGCCCGCTGGATCGATGCGGCGAATTACCATGTCACCTTGCGTTTCGCGGGCGATATCGACGGGCGCACGGCGGATGATTTCGCACACGGCCTCGACGGGGTCCGCCCGCGCAGCATCGAGCTGACGCTCGATGCCCTCGACGTCTTCGGTGGCGCCAAGCCGCGCGCTCTGGTGGCGCTGGTGCGCCCGACGCCGCAGCTCGCGGCGCTGCAGGCCGAGCATGAGAGCATCGCGCGCCGTGCCGGCATGCCGCCCGAGACGCGCAAATTCACGCCGCATGTGACGCTGGCACGCCTGCGCGGCACGCCTGCGGAAGCGGCCGCCTTCTTCATCGCCTCGATGGGACGCTTCCCGGTGCAGCGCTTCAGCGTGCCACGCTTCGCCCTGTTCTCGTCGCGAGCCTCGGTCGGCGGCGGGCCTTACGTGGTCGAGGCCGCCTATCCGCTGGCGTGAGCCTCAGCCTTCGATCCTGGAGAAATCCGCGACCTCGTGCACGCCGCGGCGCAGGCCGGAGAGCAGCTTGAGACGGTTCACGCGCAGCGCCGCATCGGGGTCGTTGACCGTCACCTTGTCGAAGAAGGCATCGACCGCCGGCCGCAGCTCGGCGAGGGACGCCATGGCGGCAACGAAATCCTCCTTCAGCACATGCTCGCGGGCATGGTTCGCGGCGGCCTCGAGCACATGGGCGAGCGTCTTCTCCTCGGGCAGGCCGCGTGCCTCGAGCACATGCGGGTCGGGCGCCGCATCATAGGACACGCCGTCCTTCTTCTCCTCGATACGCAGGATATTGGCGGCGCGCCGATAGCCGGCGAGCAGGTTCTTGCCGTTCTCGGTGTCGAGGAATTGTCCCAAGGCCTCGACCCGCCGGACGACCATCAGCAGGTCATCCTGGCCCGGTAGGGCGAAGACCGCATCGACGAGGTCATGCCTTGCCCCCTGCTCGCGCAGCAGCACCTTCAGACGATCGGCGAAGAAGGACAGGAGGTCCGCGACCTTGGCACCGGCAGTGTCCACTAGGCTGCGGCCTTCGCCGAGCGTCGCGAAATGGTGCCGCAGCAAGGGGGCGAGCGGCAATCGCACGCCATTCTCGGTGAGCAGCCGGATCACCCCCAGCGCCGCCCTGCGCAAGGCGTAGGGGTCCTTCGAGCCAGTCGGCTTCTCGTCGATCGCCCAGAAGCCGGCGAGCGTATCGAGCTTGTCGGCAAGCGCCACCGCGACGCTGACAGGATCGCTCGGCACGCGATCGGAGGGGCCGAGCGGCTTGTAATGCTCTTCGACCGCGGCGGCGACGGATGGATGCTCGCCCTGCAGCGCGGCGTAATAGCGCCCCATCAGCCCCTGCAATTCGGGGAATTCGCCGACCATCTCGGTGACCAGATCGGCCTTGGCCAGCATGGCGGCGCGCTCGGCGAGCGCAGGGTCGGCGCCTGTGGCCTCGGCAAGCTCCTTGGCCAGCGCGGCGATGCGCAGGATGCGCTGATATTGCGTGCCGAGCTTCTCGTGGAAGACGATGTCGAGGGCCTCGAGCTTCGCCAGGCGCTGGTCGAGCGGCTTCGCGGCCTTGTCCGCATAATCCGGCAGCGGCTTCTGATCCGTCTCCCAGAAATATTTGGCGTCCGAGAGCCTGGCGCGCACCACGCGCTGATTGCCGGCGATGATCGCTGCGCCGCCATCGCTCGCCTCGAGATTGGCGACGAGGATGAAGCGGTTGGCGAGCTTGCCTTGCGCGTCGCGCAGCACGAAGCATTTCTGGTTGGCGCGGATGGTGGCCCGGATCACCTCCGGCGGGATGGCGAGGAAATCCTGTTCGAAAGCGCCGGTCAGCACCACCGGCCATTCGACGAGGCCCGAGACCTCGTCGAGCAGCGCCTCGTCCTCGACCAGCTCGAGCCCCGCCGCGAAAGCAAGGTCCTTGGCGTCGTGCAGGATGATGTCGCGTCGCCTCGCGGCGTCGAGCACGACCTTCGCCTTCTCGAGGCTTGCCGTGTAGTCCTCGAGCCGGCGCACCTTGATCGGAGCGTTCGGCCCCATCACACGGTGGCCGAAAGTGACGTCGCCCGAGGCGATGCCGCCGATCTCGAAGCGCACCACTTCCGGATCCTCGGTCTCCGGCCCGAAGGTGCACAGCAGTGAGCGCAAGGGGCGCACCCAGCGCAGCGAATCGGTCGCGATCGATTGCGGCCCGAAGCGCATCGATTTCGGCCAGGGAAAGCCGGCCACCACGGCCGGCACGATCTCGGCGATGGCCGCGATGGTCGCCTGGCCGGGTTTCTCGATACGTGCCGTGTAGAACTCGCCCTTCTTCGCGTCCTTGACGATCTGGGCCTGCCCGATATCGGTGAGGCCGGCGCTCTTGAGGAAGCCTTGCAGGGCGCCCTCGGGCGCACCGACGCGCGGGCCGCGCCGCTCTTCGGCGGTGTCGGCCCCCTTGATCGGCAGGCCCGCGACATGCAGCGTCAGCCGCCGCGGCGTCACGAACGCCACAGCGCCCTCATAAAGGAGGCCGCGCTCGACCAGCGCGTTGGTGACGAGACGCTGCAGATCCTCGGCGGCACGCCGCTGCATGCGGGCCGGGATCTCCTCGCAGAAGAGTTCAAGCAACAAATCAGGCATGGCGTTTGGCGGGCTCGTCGCGGTCGGGTTGCGGCCGCGCCATCCCTAGTGCGCATGGGCGCAAGTGTCGAGACGGAGAGGTGTCGAGACGAGAGGCCGTCGAGATGAGGAGGTGTCGGCTTCTCAACCACCCGTTAACCATGTTTCGCGCAAGCTCCGCACCTGACCGGAGCAGGGGTGGGGCGGGATGCGAGGCTGGCTGATCGGAAGCGTGCTCGCAGCCTTGGCCGGCGGCGCGGCGCAGGGCGCGGACATGACGGCGCTGCGGGGCGAGATCAGCGAACCACCGCCTGAAACTTCGGCGCTCCCGGCCTACACGCTCGGGGCGCGCTACTGGTACAGCAGCGGTCGCCACGATTACGCCTTCGACGCCAGCGGCGTCGACCCGACGCTCGGCAATCCGACCTCGGAACTCTCCTACAAGAACATCCCCGGCCAGTCGCTCGAGCTCTATGGGCGTTACGACGACATCGAGAGCGGGCTCGTCGTCAAAGCCTATGCGGGTGGCGGCGGCTTCATGAGCGGCGGCAAGATGAACGATCGCGACTGGTTCGTCGGTCAGGACCTGGTCTCCAACACCAGTTCATCCTTGAAGAACACCAATCTTCGCTACGGCACGGTCGATATCGGCTGGGGTGCGCAATATCTCACCTACGGGAGCCTCAAGGTCCTGCCTTTCATCGGCTACGGCTATTGGCATGACGGGGTCGGAATCTGGGGCTTGCGGTTCCTGCCGGAGGATTTCGGCGCGGGCTTTGCGGCAGCTCCCCCAGGCACGGTGCTGTTCGGCAACGGCCAGAAGGTCGGAGATTACACGGCCTCCTGGAACATGGTGCGCATTGGCGCCGAAGGCACCGTCACCATCCTGCCGCAACTCACATTGACGGTCGATGCGGCGCTCGTTCCCTACGCGCAGGGAAAGGGGGATGATAGCCATCTGCTACGCCAGGACCAGCTCGGCTCCAGGCCCAACGTCTTCTTGCGCGGGCATGGCTGGGGCGGGCAGGTCGATGCCATGCTGCGCTACGCCGTGACGGAAAGCTTCAGCCTCGGGGTCGGCGGGCGCTACTGGTATCTCGACGGCTCGAACGGCTTCAAGACCGATCGCATGGCGCGGCTCTTCGGCGAGCGCCTGCCGCTGACGACCTATCTCAGCGAGCGCCACGGCGTGCTGGCCGAGGCCCTCTACAGGTTCTGAGAGACCTTCCGCACAAATTTGCCGCCAAGTCTCATCTGTTCAAGCCTCGATCTGTCCAAGCCTCGATCTTGCGGCATCTTGTCGAAGATGGCAGCCTTCGCAGACGAAAAGCGCCAAGGCTTATTCATGGATCACACATGGACCTGCCGATGCTGCGGCAAACAATTTAGCGGCTTGCCGCTCGATCACGCCTTCACGGCGCCCGATCAATGGTATGGGCGGCCCGAGGCGGAGCCCGAAGGCCACTCGAAGCTCGACCCCGACTTGTGCGTGATCGCCCAACAAGATCATTTCGTGCGCGGCTGCCTCGAAATCCCGATCCTGGGTCGCGAAGAGAAATTTGTCTGGGGTGTTTGGGCATCAGTGTCCGAGCGCAGCTTCCGGCGCGTCCTGGAGCTATGGGAGGCTTCGTCGCTCGACGACGAGCCGCCATTGTTCGGCTGGTTCTGCAACACCATCAAGATTTATCCGCCGACCTTGGGGCTGAAGACCAGCCTTTACCTACGAGCTGGCGGCATCCGTCCGGCGATCGAGCTCGAGCCGACCGATCATCCGCTCGCCGTGGAGCAGCGCCACGGCATCTCGCTGCAACGCGTCGAGGAGCTCGCGGCGGCGCTCATGCCCCGGCATTAGACTAGCGGTTGCGCTCGACCGCGAAGTCGACGGCTTCGGCGAGCGCGCGGCGCATTTCGCTGTCGGGATAGATCGACAAGGCCTGATGGGCCTCCTCGGCGAAGCGGCGGGCCCGTGCGATCGTCGCCTCGATGGCGCCGTGCCGGCGTAGATGCGCGATGGCGCATTCGAGATCGCCGTCGCGGAGCTCGCCCGCCTCCATGACGCGGCGCCAGAAGCCGCGTTCCTCGGCATCGGCCCGCGCGAAGGCGATGATGACCGGCAGCGTGATCTTGCCCTCGCGGAAGTCGTCGCCGACATTCTTGCCGATCTCGTCCGCCTTGCCGCCATAGTCGAGCGCATCGTCGATCAGCTGGAAAGCCTGGCCGAGCGCCATGCCGAAGGCGCGGCAGGCGCGCCGCTCGGCGGCGCCGCGCCCGGCAATGGTCGGTCCGACCTCGCAGGCCGCGGCGAACAGCTCGGCCGTCTTGGCCGCGGTGACGGCGAGGTAGGCCTTCTCGTCGGTCGCCAGATTCTTGGCCGTGGCGAGCTGCATCACCTCGCCCTCGGCGATCACGGATGCGGCACTCGAGAGAATGTCGAGCGCATCCATGAAACCCGCCTCGACCATCATGCGGAAGGCCTGGCCCAGGAGGAAATCGCCGACGAGCACGCTCGCCTGGTTGCCCCAGACGATGCGGGCGCTCTTGCGCCCGCGTCGCAGATCGCTCTCATCCACCACATCGTCATGGAGGAGGGTGGCCGTGTGCATGAACTCGACGCTCGCGGCGAGTTTGACATGGGCGTCGCCGCCATGGCCGTTGAGGATGGCCATGGCGAGCGTCAGCATCGGGCGCAGCCGCTTGCCGCCGGAGCTGATCAGGTGGTTCGCGACCTCGGGGATCAGCGCCACCTCGGAGCCGGTGCGCGACAAGATCAGCTCGTTGACCCTGGCGAGATCGCGCGCCACCAGCCCGGCGAGCGGCGCGACGCCCGTGGCCGATGGCGTGGCTGTTTGGACCGGAACAGCAAGGTTCAAGGCGATCAGCCTCCTAGGGAGTGCCGGTTCGGCGCCGCTCGCCTTGCCGGTGACCAGCCCTTCGGAACGGAAGGGCCCATCGCGAGTAATGCTTCGCGCGCCGCGCGGCAAGCGCCGCAAGCTCAACCATGCGAGGCTTGCGAGACGGAAATGAAAGTTGCACGGTCTTGGCCACACCGCAACGCAGCGCTTTGCCGCAAGCACCGAAACGCGGACACGGCATGCAGGCCAAGAAGACAACGATCGGAAGGCAATGATCGAGATTTTGCGCACCAATGACGCCGTCGCGCTGTCGCTTGCCGAGGCGCTGTTGCAGAGTGCCGGCATCGACTGCTTCGTCGCCGATCGCCATATGAGCGCGGTCGAAGGCTCGATCGGCGCTTTCCAGCGCCGCCTGCTCGTGGATCGGGACGTCGAAATCAAGGCCCGCAGAACCCTCACGGAAGGTGGTCTCGGCCCCTATCTGCGCGAAAGTCCAGTGTGAACGGGTCCGCGACCGGGACGCCGGTCGATGCGACAGGCTTTCTCGGGGGGCGGCTCATCCTGCGCCAGCCGCGCGGTGGGCACCGGGCCGGGACCGATGCGGCGCTCGTCGTGGCGGCGGCACGCCCCTATGCAAAGGGACGCGTAGCTGATCTCGGCGCCGGCGTCGGCACGATCGGGATATCGCTCGCCGTTCTCGATCCCACGCTCGAGGTGACGCTCGTCGAGATCGACCCTGGGCTTGCGGCTCTCGCTGGCGAGACCGCGGCCGCGAACGGCTGTGGCGAGCGCCTGCATATCCTCACGCGGGATGTGCGCGAGCTGACGAGCAAGCCTCGGGACTTCCAGGACGCACCTCACGATCTTGTGGTGATGAACCCTCCCTTCATGGATGCCCGAAGCTCGCGAGGCTCGCCCCATCCGGGACGGGCACTGGCGCATCGGATGGAGGAAAGCGACCTTGCGCAATGGATCGAAGCCGCCGCCGCGATGCTCAAGCCGAAAGGCTCATTGGTGCTGATCCATCGGCCCGACGGCCTCGGCGCCGTGTTGGCGGCATTGCAGCCGCGCTTCGGGGGCATCGCCTTGCGCTCCGTCCACGCGCATTCGCGGCGCGTGGCCACGCGCATCCTCATCTTCGCGCGCCAGGGCGGGCGGGCCCCGCTCGTCATCGCCCCGCCTCTCATCCTGCATGAAGAGGACGGCAAGTTCACGAGCCTCGCCGACGCCATTCATCGCGGCGAGGCCGCGCTCGCCTTTCAAGAGCCCGACGCGGCCAAATAGACTCGTCTCATGGGCGACCAAGCCTACTGGCAGACCCGCACCAGCGCGCGGACATGCCGGTATCCGTTCCACACCCATGCGCGCTGCAGGTAGCAATATCCGCCATAGCCGTAATCGGGGTAATCATAGGCGTAATCGGCATACGGATAGGCGCCCCCATAGGCGAAGGGCGCAACTGCGAGCCCGGCGCCGAGAGCTCCAAAGCCGAAGAAACGCCGGCGGTCGAAATCGCGACGGAAAGCGAAACCACGGTTGAAGCCGCCGAAACCGGGACGGAAAGCGCCAAAGCCGGGGCGGAAACCGCCAAAACCCGGGTGGAATCCGCCGAAGCCGCCATGGAATCCACCACCACCGTGGAATCCACCGCCACCGTGAAATCCCCCAAATCCGCGAGCCTGGGCGGGTAGGAGCGCCGCCGCTGACAGACCGACAGCCAAGGCAGCCATAGTGATCATTTTGCGAAGCATGGCACGACCCTTTCGATGCAACCAAATCGCCCTGTGAGTGTCGCTACGCCGCCACACCGGCATTGATCCGTGTTGCCTCGTCGAGGCCGAAATCCCGGTTGAGGCCAAATCCTCGGCTCCGTCGAAGCTCGATCCGCGACCGTCGGGGGCGCCATGTGCGGCGCGTCGTTCAGTTAATATATGAAGGCGAGAACTGCTCACAACGCAGCTCACCAAAAATTAATGAATCTGGTCGGCGCCTTTGCCGCGCCGGCGTGTCGCGGCGAAGCTCAAAGCGGAGCTGCAGTCAGAACCTTGCGTGCCCGGCGTATTGGCCCAGCCGACCTTGCATCACCTCGCAGGCGGCCTTCCGCTCGCTTGCTCAGGCTAGATCACGAGAACATGCGCTCGTTGGTCGGCTCCAAATGGGCCCAAATGGGCTTTGCGGCATCACGAGACGATGAACGCGCCAAACGATGAACGCGCCACTTGGGCGCGTTCACGAGAGTCGATGCGTTCGGTCGTGGCTGCGAAGCAGTCGATCAGCACACCCAAACGCGACGCGGCCCCCACGGGCTCGGGCGCCAACGCCAGCAACCGCCGCCGCCGCCGTAGTAGCCGCCGCCCCAGCCATAGCCGGGACGACGCCAGCCATAGCCATAGCCGCCGCGCCAGCCATACCCGCCACGCCAACCATAGCCGCCGCGCCAGCCATAGCCGCGGCGCCATTGGACATGCTCGGTCACGCTGCCTTGAGTTTCTGCCGTCACCGCCGGAGCAACAGCCGCCGCCGTCGGCACGCCAGCGAAAGATTCATCGACGCCGCTGGTGAGCGAAACCGCCGCCAGGGCCGATGCCAAGAGCACTGCCTTGATCACTCGCATAAGGTTCTCCCTTGTCCTAGAAACTTGTCCTAGAAAGACGATCCGCGATGTGCGGCTGCGCCCTCTCTCGCCCCGCGACTCGGAAGTATGGGGCGGGAGCGCCGATCATTTCAAGCCCAGTCTGAACACAAGCTTAACTGGGCTGTTCATCTCTAGGTTCCGAAAGTTTTGAGGCAGCTTCTCCGGTATCTCGGCAAGAGTATGATTTGCACGATGGCCGCATGACCGGCAAATCGCCTTGTCGAATATGAAATTGCACCGTTCGCAAGCAAGAAGCGCCTGAACAAAACTTGAGATTTTGCCCCAGCTCGCCGTTATTTGGAAGGTTTGTCGTCGTCGGTCGCCGCCAATCCGCCATATTGGCGCGGCGCCCTCTCCACAAGCCTCGCAACTTCGTGGCGCTTGTGTCCGGGCTCGCAACGCCCTTGCGGATCAGCGCTCCTTGATCGGGTGCCCGTCTTTCCCCTAAGGGGAGCTGTCGCGCAGCCGCTGCCTTCGATGAGACGATCCATATGTCCGATAACCAAGTTGCTTCCGTGCAAGTTACTCCTGTGAAAGCTGCCTCTCGCCTGCCAAGCCCGGCCAAGAGCTTTCAGGGGCTGCTCCTGACTCTGCAGCAGTTCTGGGCGGGCGAGGGCTGCGTCATCCTGCAGCCCTACGACATGGAAGTGGGTGCCGGGACCTTTCATCCGGCGACCACGTTGCGGGCGCTTGGAACGAAGCCCTGGCGGGCAGCCTATGTGCAGCCCTCGCGCCGCCCGAAGGATGGGCGATATGGAGAGAACCCCAACCGGCTGCAGCATTATTACCAGTTCCAGGTGATCTTGAAGCCGAACCCGCCCGACATCCAGGACCTGTACCTCGCCTCGCTCGAGGCGATCGGCATCGATCGTCGCGTGCATGACATCCGCTTCGTCGAGGATGATTGGGAGAGCCCGACGCTCGGTGCCTGGGGGCTCGGCTGGGAGTGCTGGTGCGACGGCATGGAGGTGTCGCAGTTCACCTATTTCCAGCAGGTGGCGGGCTTCGAATGCGCGCCGGTCTCGGGCGAGATCACCTATGGGCTCGAACGCCTCGCCATGTATGTGCAAGGCGTCGACAACATCTTCGATCTCAATTTCAACGGCCGTGAGGGGACCGAGAAAATCACCTATCGCGACGTCTTCCGTCAGGCGGAAGAGGAATATTCGCGCTTCAATTTCGAAGCGGCGAACACCGACCTGCTGTTTCGCCATTTCAAGGATGCGGAAGCCGAGTGCCGGGCCCTCCTCGCGGCAGGCGAGGCGCCGGCCGGCAGCAACGACAAGCGCCACAGGATGGCGCTGCCCGCCTATGATCAATGCATCAAGGCGAGCCACGCCTTCAACCTGCTCGATGCGCGTGGCGTCATCTCGGTCACCGAGCGGCAGAGCTATATCCTGCGCGTGCGCGAGCTAGCCAAAGCCTGTGGAGCGGCCTGGCTCAGGACGGAAGGGGCGGGGTTCACGGGCTGAGGCCGCGCCCTCACTCCCTTCTCCCGCCGCAGCTTGCTTCAAAGGGCATGTTCGGCTCAAACTCCGCGACCGGTGCGCCGAACGGATTTGGGAGCTGCTCGATGACGTCACCTCACATCGCCGCCAGGGAGCCAATCGCGGTCCAGGTGAAGGCCGGCGAGAGCTATTGGTGGTGTGCCTGCGGCCAGTCGAAGTCGCAGCCCTTCTGCGATGGTTCGCATAAAGGATCGCCCTTCTCGCCGAAGGAATTCACCTCGACGAGCGACCGCACCTTGTATTTCTGTGCCTGCAAGCACAGCCAGCATGCCCCGCTCTGCGACGGCACGCACAAGACCTTGTGAGCTGTGCGGCAAGGGCGGATGAGACGAGAGATCAGATGAGGGACAAGTGATGGGACGTCTGAGCGGCAAGACGGCCCTGGTCACCGGCGGTGCCTCGGGCATCGGTCGCGCAGCAGCCCTCATGATGGCCCGCGAGGGCGCGCGCATCGCCATCGCCGACCGCAATATCGAAGGCGCCATAGGGGCGGCGCAGGAGATCGGGGAGGCCGCTTTCGCGATCGAGATCGACGTCACCGAGGTTGCGGCCTGGCGAGCCGGCATCGCCGCGGTCGAGGGCCGCTTCGGCGCCCTCAACGTGCTGGTGCATTCGGCGGGCGTCGGCGGCTTCGGTACCGTCGAGGACACGACGCCCGAGGAGTGGCGGCGCGTCCACGCCGTCAATCTCGATGCCGTGTTCTACGGCACCCAGGCTGCCTTGCCGTTGATGCGCCGGCATGCGCCTGGCTCGATCGTGGTTTTGTCCTCGATCTCCGGCATCATCGCGGCCCGCAATCTCGCAGCCTATAATTCCAGCAAGGCCGCGGTGCGTCACCTGTCGAAATCGATCGCCCTGCATTGCGCCCGCCAGGGCTACGGCATTCGCTGCAACTCGGTGCATCCGACCTTCATCGACACGCCGATGGTGCAGGGCATGTTCGCCTCGCTCGGCGGCCCCGACGAGGCGCGCGAAAAGCTCGGCCGGCAGATCCCGCTCGGCTCGATCGGCGAGCCCGACGATGTGGCCCATGCCATCGTCTACCTGGCCTCCGACGAATCCAAGCTGATGACGGGCGCCGAGCTGGTGCTTGATGGCGGGCTCTCGGCGATGTAAGGCGCCGCCCGCTCATCCTGGCCGCGCCGTCAGGATTTGGCGATCAGGCTCCGGACCGCCGGCTGCAGCTGCGCCATCTCGGCGATCACGATATGGGCTCCGGCTGCCGTCAGGCGCTGCCCATGGTCTTGCCCGCAATGGCGTCCGCCGACAAAGCCGACGACGCGCATTCCGGCAGCGACGCCGCCGATCACGCCCGGCACCGAGTCCTCGACCACGATGCAGGCCTCGGGCGCCTTGCGCATATGCTGGGCGGCGTAGAGGAAAATATCGGGGGCGGGCTTGCCATTGGCGACGAGCGCGGTCGAGAAGCGCGCCTCCTCGCCGAACAGATCATCGAGCTTGGTCACCACGAGCGATTCGCTGATCCGATCGGGGAGCGAGGAGGAGGCGACGCAGCGCGGCAGGCCGATCGAAAGGATGGCGTCGCGCACGCCCGCGATGGGCTCGAGGAGCCGCGCATAGGCCTCATCCTCGCGGCTGATGAGATACGCTTCGAAGCCCGCCGGTAGGGCGAGGCCGCGCTCGCGCTCGACAGCTGCCAGGATATCCTTGAGGCTCACCCCGGCGAAGCGCCGCGCCGCTTCCCCGGCATCGATGGCGATGCCGATCTCCGCCAGGCATTCCGAAGCGACGCGCGCGAACAGATATTCCGAATCGACCAGGACGCCGTCGCAATCGAAGATCAGGAGCGGCATGGCCGCCCGATCGTCCGGCCGCGCCTGCAGGTCAATTCAGCTTCGACTTGATCTCGTCGAGGCTCTTGGCGAGCAGGCCGCGCCCGGCTTCGCCCGTCGAGCGCCCGCGCAAAATGGCCTCGCTGGCGCGGATCGCGGCCTCGGCCGCGGCGCTGCGCACTTCGCGCGTGGCATCGGCTTCCGCCTGGGCGATCTTCTGCTCGGCGGCCTTCTGACGTCTCGTCACGAAATCGGCGAGCTTGATCTCGGCTTCCTTGGCGAGCCGTTCCGCCTCGACCTTGGCCTGCGAGATGATGGCGGCGGCTTCGGCCTCGGCTTCCTGGCGACGCTTCTCATAGGAGGCGAGGAGCGTTTCCGCCTCGTCGCGCAGGCGCTTGGCTTCGGCGAGCTCGCCGGCGATGCGCGCACCACGCTTGTCGAGGCCGCTCCCGAGCGCCTTGAAGGCACCGAGCTTGGCGGCGAGCCCAAGGAAGATCAGGGAGGCGACGGCGACCCAGAATTCGGGATCGGAAATGAGATGAGCCATGACCTGTCTCTTCAGCTCTTCGCCATTGCGGAGAGCGCTTTCGCGAGCTCGGCGGCGCTGGCCGTCTGGCCCGTGAGCCGCGTCACGATCGCTGCGGCCGTCTCCTGCGCGATGGCGCCGACATTGGCCATGGCGTCCGCCTTGCGCGCCGCGATCTCCTTGTCGGCCCCGGCGAGCTTCGTCGAGAGATCGGCCTCGATCGCCTTGCGCTTGGCTTCGCTCGAGGCGTTCATGGCTTTGCGCGTCTCGCGCGCTATGCCTTGAGCCTTGTCGCGCGCTTCGGCGAGCGATTTCGCGTAAGCCGCGGTCGCCTCGTCGGCGCGAGCCTGGGCGGCGGCCGCCTCGTCGAGGTCGCGCGCGATGCGGGCCGCGCGCCCGGCGATGGTGCCGCCGACCCGCTTGACGATGACTTTGGAGACGAAAAGATAGATCGCGCCGAAGGTGATCGCCAGCCATAGGAGCTGCGAGGGGAAAGACTCGGGCTCGAATGGCGGGAAACCCGCCTTATGCTCGGTTTGCGTCTCGGTCGCGGCTTTGGTTCCGGCGGCCATGGTAATTCCAGCTAGAGGTTGCAGCTAGAGTTTGCGGCTAGCATTCGAAGGCGGCGATTGCCCCTGAGCGACAGCGCAGGGTCAAGCGCGCAAGCGTGCTCAGAGCACGAACAGCAAAAGCAGCGCGATCAGTAGCGAGAAGATGCCGAAAGCTTCCGCGAGCGCGAAGCCGAGGAAGAGGCGGCCCTGCTGGCCATCGGCGGCCGAGGGATTGCGCAGCGCGCCGGAGAGGAACTGTCCGAAGACGCTTCCCACGCCGATGGCGGCGCCGCCCATGCCCAGACAAGCAAGGCCAGCGGCAATATACTTCGCAGCGACGGGATCCATGAGTTGCTCCTTTATTGATTTGGCAGCGAGAAAGCCGCAAGGCGCGGCTTTGTCAATGGTGGGGGTGCAGCGCGTCGTTGAGATAGATGCAGGTCAGAATGGCAAAGACATAGGCCTGGAGGAACGCCACGAGTGCTTCGAGGGCGACGAGCGCGACCGTCATCGCCAGGGGGACCGGCGCCAGGATCGCCCACAGGCCGGCTCCGAGCAGGATGGCCACGAAGCTCGCGATGATGCTGAGCGCCATATGGCCGGCCAGCATGTTGGCGAACAGGCGCACTGAGAGGCTCAAGGGGCGCGACAGGAAGGAGATGATCTCGATTACGACAATGAGCGGCATCAGCCAGCCCGGCACGCCCGAGGGGGCGAAGAGATGCAGGAAACCGAGCCCGTTCTTCCAAAATCCGTAGCCGATGACGATGGCAAACACCAAAATCGCCAAGGATGCCGTGACGATGATGTGGCTCGTGACCGTGAAGGTGTAGGGCACGAGGCCGATCAGGTTGCAGACCAGCACGAAGGCGAAGATCGAGAACACGAAGGGAAAGAACTTCATGCCCTCTTCGCCCGCCGATTGGCGCACCGTGTCGGCGATGAATTCGTAGATCGCCTCCACCGCCGATTGCAGCCGTCCCGGCACCAGCTGGTCGCCGCGCATGGCGAACAAGGTCACGCCCGCGATGATGGCGAAGCACAGGACCATGTAGGCGGATGAGTTGGTGAAGGCGAAATGATAGTTGCCCAGATTGCCGAGGCTCTTCAGCGTCGAAATCTCGAACTGCTCGATCGGATTCATGGACCTGTCCGTTCGCTCCACGCTTGGCCTGCCGCAAGATGCCCGCCAACTGGCGCGTCGACCAGGTGTCGAGGCACGTCTAGCTGTCGCGGCGTTCCTGCGGCTTTGTGAGCCCGGCCGCGCGGAAAGCGTTCAGAACGCTCGCCACAAAACCGAGCAGGAAGAAAAGAATGAAACACCAGGGCGAAGTGCCAAGGAGTCGGTCAGCCCCATATCCAAGAGCGGCCCCGACCGCAAGCCCCGCGACGAATTCGGTCGATACCCGCATCGCCTGGCCGAGAGCCGAGCCTTGACCGCTGGCGCGCCGCGGCTCGGCGGGAGCAGCCTCTGGTGGCCGCAAGGCGCGCAGTTTCGCCTCGAGTTCGGCGCGCCGACGGTCGAGTTCGTCCTTCGATGGCTCGCTCATGCGCGATGTTCAAGGCGAAGAGGCGGCCCCGGTCAAGGGAATCGTCAGGTTTGCGCTTACTCGGCCGCGAAGCGCTCGGCGGTTTCGAGATCGACAGAGACGATCTGCGATACGCCTCGTTCCGGCATGGTGACGCCGTAGAGCCGATCCATGCGCGCCATGCTGATCGGGTTGTGGGTGATCACCAGGAAGCGCGTGCTGGTCCTGGCGGCGATGTCACGCACCAGATCGCAGAAGCGCTCGACATTGGCGTCGTCGAGCGGCGCATCCACCTCGTCGAGCACACAAATGGGCGAGGGATTGGTCAGGAACACCGCGAAGATCAGGGCGGTGGCGGCCAGCGCCTGCTCGCCGCCCGAAAGCAGCGACAGCGTCTGCGGCTTCTTGCCGGGCGGATTGGCGACGAGCTCGAGCCCGGCCTCGAGCGGATCATCCGATTCGACGAGCTGCAGCTCGGCCGAGCCGCCGCCGAACAAGGTCTTGAAAAGGCTTTGGAAATGCGCGTTCACCGTGACGAAGGCCGCAGTCAGCCGCTCGGCTCCCTCGCGATTGAGGCTGGCGATGGCCTGGCGCAGCCGCTTGATGGCCTCGGTGAGGTCGTCGCGCTCCGTGCCGAGTTTGTTGCGTTCGGTCTCGATCGTGGTCAGCTCTTCGTCGGCGAGCAGGTTGACGCCGCCCAGGCGCTCGCGCTCCTGTTTCAGGCTCGTCAGCCTCTCCTCGACGCCGCGCGCCTCGGGCAGCGCCTCGTCGAGCGATACGCCGGCCAATCCGGGCAAGGCGGAAAGCTCGGTCTCGAGCTCGTCGCGCACGCCGGCGATCAGGGTCTGGCGCCGCTCCGTGGCACCCGACAGCCTCTCCTCGGAGCGCGCCTTGGCTTCACGCGCATTCGCCAGCGAATCGATCGCCTGGCGAGCGGCGCGGTCGGCCTCGCTCTGCGTCGCCTCGGCGGCCGCCAGCTGATCGGCGGCGGCACGGCGCGCCGCCTCGGCCTGTTCGAGATCGTGGAGCAGGGCTCGCCGCTTCTCCAGGAAGGCCGCCGGCGCCTCGTCGAGGCTCGCGATGCCGGCCTCGGTCTCTTCGCGGCGCTCGGCCAAATCGGTGATCTGGGCGCCGGCGCGCGTCCGACGCTCCTCCCAGGCGGCGCTTTCCGTCGCGATCGCCTGCAAACGGCTCATGCGCAAGGCATTGTCGCGACGCGCAGATTCGAGCGCCGCTTTGGCCTGTGCCATCGTGTCGCGGTTCGCTTGCGACGCGGCACGCGCGGTTGCGAGCGCCGCCTCGAGCCCACCCGATTCCGGCAGGTCCTGCAACGCGGCCTCGGCCTCCTCGGCGCGCCGGCGCGCATCCGCCACATCGTCTTCGAGGCGGCGCTTGGCCTCATTGGCGGTGGCGATCGTGGCCGAAAGCCCCGCCGAGCGCCGCTCGGCCTGGCTGAGCTTCTCGCGCGCCGTGTCGAATTCGCGGCGGGAGGCGGCCATCATCTCGATGGCACGGGTCTCCTCGATGGCCGCCTGCCTCACAGCGCCTGCCAGGCGCTCCGATTCGGTGCGCAGCAGCGCCAGGCTCTCGCGGGCCGCGGCGCCCGCGGCCTCGAGATCGCCCAGGCGGTTGCGTTCCGCGAGGCGCCGGGCGGCCGCCGAAGGCGCATCGGCCGCGGAGGTGAAGCCGTCCCAGCGCCAGATATCGCCCTCTGGCGACACCAGGATCTGCCCCGGGCGCAGCGCCGCGCGCAAAGCTTCGCCGGCGCTCCGGTCGACGACGCCGATCTGGTCGAGGCGCCGCTGCAAGGCGCGTGGCGCCTGGACGAGCCCTGACAAGGGCAGGGCGCCTGCGGGCAAGGCGGCATCGTCCTCGGCCTCGATGAGGGCCCAGTGGGCGGGCGCCGAGATGTCGGTCGAAGCGTCGAGATCCTCGCCCATCGCGGCGCCGAGCGCCGCCTCATAGCCCTTCCTGGCGGTCACATGGTCGAGCACGGGAGGCCATTGGGTCACGGCCGGCTCGACCAGCTTGCGCAAGGTGCGCGCCTCGGTTTCGAGCCTCTGGGCTTCACGCTCGGCCGCGGCCAGCGGGGCGCGGCCACGCTGCTCCGTCTCGCGCGCCGCCGCATGCGCTTCGCGCGCCGCGCGGGCCTTGGCCTCGGAGGCCGCGAACACGTCTTCGGCCTCCGCCATCACGGCGCGGGCCGCCTCGATATCGGCGAGCCGGGCCTGCTCGCCCGCCAGCCTCTCCACCTCGCCGAGCACGCGTTGCAGCTCGGTCGCGAGCCGCGCCGCACGTGCGGTTTCTTCGCGCGAGGCGCGTTCGGCCGTAGCGCGCAAGGCCGACGCCTCGGCTGCAGCCTTCTGCGCCTCGGACAAGGCGGAATCGCTCGCCGCGAGCTCGGCTTGCGCCTCCTCAAGGCGGGCGCGCAACGGGGCTTCGACCGCATCATTGTCGGAAGCGGCCTCGGTCAAGCTCTCGGCCTCGCTCGCCAGGCGCTTCAGATTGGCGTCGGCATCGCCGAGCAGGCTCTGGGCGCGCTCGAGATCGGCGCGGGCCTCGGCGAGCCGGCGCTCGAGCTCGGCGCGGCGCTCCTTCATGCGCCGCTCCTCGCCGTCGAGCGCCTCGCGGGCGATCAAGAGGCGCTGCAGGCCGGAGGCGGCCTTCGCCTCGCTCTCGCGCAGGGGCGGCAGCGCAGCGGCAGCTATCGCCTGCGCGGTCGCGGCCTGGGCCTGGATCTGCGCGGTTTCGGCGAGGCCGGCGGTCGCCATGGTCAGGGCGCTCTCGGCCTCCAGCACGGTCTTCTGGGCATCCGCCATCGAGATCAGCGACAGCAGGGCCTGCGCCTTGCGGATGCTGGCGGCGAGCGAGCGATATTTCTCCGCCTGGCGCGCCTGGCGCTTCAGGCTGTCGATCTGCTGGTCGAGCTGCTTCAGCACATCCTCGACGCGCGCCAGATTGGCCTCGGAGGCGTTCAGGCGCAGCTCCGCCTCGTGGCGGCGCGTATGCAGGCCGGCAATGCCCGCCGCATCCTCGAGAATGCGCCGCCTCGCTTGCGGTTTGGCGGAGATGATCTCGCCGATCTGTCCCTGCCGCACCAGCGCATGCGAGCGCGCGCCGGTCGCTGCGTCCGCGAACAGGATCTGCACGTCGCGGGCCCGCACCTCGCGGGAATTGATGCGGTAGGTCGACCCCTTCTCGCGCTCGATCTTGCGCGAGACTTCGAGCGTGTCATGCTCGTTGAAGGCGGCCGGTGCCGTGCGGCTCTGATTGTCGAGGGTCAAAAGCACCTCGGCCGTGCTGCGCGCCGGGCGCATATTCGAGCCGGAGAAGATCACGTCGTCCATGGCGGCGGCGCGCAGGTTCTTCTGGGCGTTCTCGCCCATCACCCAGCGCAAGGCCTCGACGAGATTGGACTTGCCGCAGCCATTCGGGCCGACAACACCCGAAAGCCCGTCCTCGAACAGGATTTCGGTCGGTTCGACGAAGGTCTTGAAGCCTGCAACCCGCAGGCGAGCGAGCTTCATGAGCGCAGCACCACTTCCCCCTCCCGCGCGAGCGGCAGGAGGGTCCGGGCCTCGCCCATCGAAAGCTTGCTTTCGTCAGGCATTGACGATCGGCGCGATGATCTTGTCCATGGCCTCAAAGTTCATTTCCCCATCATACTTCTTCCCGTTGATGAAGAAGGTCGGCGTGGCATCGACGCCGAGAATCGTATCGGCACGCGAACGAACAGCTTCGACGCCAGCACGAATCTCCTGATTCTTCAAACATTCCTCGAAGGATTTCTGTGTGAAACCGGCCTGCTTGGTCAGCGAGGCCAACGACTCCAGCGGCTTCTTGACGAAGGCCCAGTCGTCCTGCTTGTCGAACAGAAGGTCGGTCATCGCGAAATATTTGTCATTGCCGGCGCAGCGGGCCAGCATGAAGCCGGCGCTGGCCAGCGGGTCGAGCGGGAATTCGCGCAAGGTGAAATGCACCTTGCCGGTGTCGATATAGGTCGATTTCAGCTTGGGCCAGGTGAGGCGGTGGAAGGCTGCGCAATGGGTGCAGGTCATCGAGGCATATTCGATGATGGTGCATTTGGCGTCCGCCGAGCCGAGCCAGACATCGCCGAGCGGCCCGGCCATGGCGAGATCGGCGCTGCTCGGATCAGCCGCGCGGGCAGGTGTGATCATGGCTTTGAGACCGGTGACGCCCGCAAGCGCGGTCGCGCCGAGAATCCGGGTGGCATGGCGGCGGGTGAGCATGGGCGGGGCACTCCTTGGGCCTTGGATCGACGCTTCGAGCGGCCATCTCGTTAGCACGGGCGAATCGTTGAGACGAGACGTCGCGATCTCCGCATAATTGGCGTTTGAGGCAGAATTGGAGTCACGATCCTGTGTGATTGCGGGTGCGATTTTGCGCGATTTCGGCCTGTGGGGCAGAGTTCAACGCTTTGCCAGCACCAGCGCGCCGAGCTGCGACAGCGCCTCGCGCAGCGTGTCGTCGGTGATGCCGGCGGCGATCTTGCGTCCCTTGGCGAGCGCCTGGGGGTCCGGCGGGGCAGGGGGCGCCCGTGTCTTGGCCTTGGGCGTGACGCGGCCTTGGCGGATGACGAGCCTCTCGGCGCAGCGCCAGCCGAAATAGGCGTTCACCCGCTCCAGGATGAGCGGCGTGAGATGCTGGACCTCGAGGCCGAAGGCGCCTTCGACGCGCATCACCAAGGTGGCTCCGCCCCGCGCCTCGCCGCCAACGGGCGCGAGATCCGGCTGGCCTTCGCCCTCCGCGAAGCCGCCGCGCCGCTTAGGTATGGCACGCCCCTTCGTGGCGCGCGGCCAATCGAGCGATACCGGTTCGCAGATGCCGGCCAGGCGCTCGCCCACGATATCCGGCCAGGCCATCACCACATCGGCGGCCGCAAAACCGCGCGCCGCGAGCGTCTTGCCGAGCGCCGGCGCCACGAGATCGGCAAGCGGGCGTCCGATCTGGCGAGGGCGCCTTATGCCTGTCGTTGCAGCCAAGGCGTCTCTCCTCCAGCGCGAATCGGGTTCAGCATGAGCGAGGGCGATGACGCCCGCCGGAACCGCCTGCACAGCCTTCACTCATAGCTAAGAGCCAAATGACCAAGGGCCAAGCCCCGAGAACGTCAAAGCGGTGCGTATCAAAGGGGTGGCGCAGCACGTCTTCGCCGCAAGCCCCAGCCGAGCGCGAGGATGCAGGCGAGGGTGACGAGCGCCGCCGCAACGACATCGGAGGCGAAATGGCCCCCGAACGCCATGCGCAACACGCCGACCGTGACCGCAAAGAGAGCTGCACCTGTAAGCGCCAGGGTCCGCCAGGCCGGCGGAGCGAGCGAAGCGGGTGCCAAGAGCCAGGTCGCGCCGGCGACTTCGCCCGAGGCGAAGGAGCAGTTTTTGGCGCAGACGCCGTCGAAAGCATACCAGGGGCGGAAGGCGCTCGAGCCGCCGAACTCTTCCACCTGGGCCGGGCGCGGCCGATGCGACACGTCCTTCAGGACGGCGTTGACGATGAGGCCCGGCCCGATCGCAAAACTCAGGGCCAGGAACAGGATGCGCCGGCCGGTGAAGACCTTGGCGGCTGCGGGGCTCCATCTGCCGCGCAGCCAGCCGAGGCAAGCGAGAGCGAGCAGGGCGATCGGCAGGTAATAACCGAGATCGCGCAGCACGATCAGCAAGCCGTCGGAACGCGCCCCGAAGCTCTCCCCCTCCATCGCGTAGAAGCGCCTTGCGATGGCGAGATCGAGATCGGGGTGGGCCGCGAGAATCGCCATGAGCAGGACGAGACCGAAAGCGGCGAGGAGGGCGAGGGCCAGGGAGCGCTTCACCCAGCCCCTATAGCAAGGGCGGCCGCCCCCGGGAAACGCCCCTCAGGCGCGTCGTCGTGCCGGGGGCGCAGTTTGGCCGGCGCGGCCGGAAGTCATCAGGAACTCCCAAGGGGAGACCTCGCTGCCCTTCTTGACCACGGCCTCGATCAGGCAGGGCTTGCCGGCCGCGATGGCGCGCGCCAGGACGGGCTTCAGCTCGGCGGGCGAATGCACCCGGTAGCCGGCCACGCCGAAGCTGTCGGCGAGCTTCATGAAGTCGGGATTGACGAGGTCCGCCCCGATCACTCGCCCGCCAAAGCGCGTATCCTGGTCGCGGCGCACATTGCCGAAGCTGTCATTGTTGAAGAGCACGGTGACGAGGCCGATATCGTGCTGGGCCGCGGTCGCAAGCTCCTGCACGCCGAACATGAAGCCGCCATCGCCGGTGATCGACACGACGGCCTTGTCGGGATGGGCGACCTTGACGCCGAGCGCCGTCTGGAAGCCGGCCCCGAGCGTCCCCTGGAAGCCCTCGGACACATAGGTGCGCGGCTCGTAGACCGGGAAGCTCGTATAGGAGGTGAAGCCAGCCTGGCAGAGCTCGGTGACGAAGAAGCCGTCGCGCGGCAGCACCTCGCGGATGGTGTCGAGATAATCGACCTGCGGCTGCACCTTGCTGACCGCCTTGGCGGCCTTGACCTTGGCGGCAGCGATCGTCTTGCGGTTGTCGCGGCGCGGGCGCTTCAGCGCCTGCACCGCCTCGAGCAGGGCGCGGGCTCCTGCTGCCGAATCCGCCACGATGCCGGCATGAGGCTTCAGTCGCAGCATCTCCTCGGGGTCGATGTCGATGCGGATGAGATGGGGCGGGGCTTCCGGCCGATCGATGAGCGTCGTCATGCCGGTCCAGCGCATATAGGCCATCTCGGCGCGGGTGCCGATGGCGATGAGGGCGTCGGTCTTTTCCCACAGCAGATAGGCCGCATAGGCGGATACGCCGAGCGGATCGGCCTCCGAGACGATGCCGCGGCCGCCGCGCATCGCCGAGACCGGCGCGTCGAGCGCCTCGGCAAGGGCGCGCACTTCCTTTGCCGCATGTTGGGCGCCGCTGCCCAGCATGATCATCGGGCGCTTCGCCGAGACCAGGATCTTGGCGGCCTGCAGCACCGCCTCGGGATCCGGGTCGGGAGCCTGATCGATGCTGGCCGGACCGTCGAACACCACCTGCTCGCGCTTGCCCATCACGTCCCAGGCCATCTCGACCGCGACCGGCCCCGGACGGCCCGACAGCATCTGGCGGAAGGCCTCGTTCATCACGCGCGGCGTATCGGCCGGCCGCTCGATGCGCGCCGCCCATTTGCACAGGCTACGCAAGGTGCCGAGCTGGTCGGGGATTTCATGCAGATGTCCGCGCCGGCGCCCGATGAACTCGGAAGGCAGTTGCCCGGTGACGCACAGCACCGGCGCGCAGCAGCCCCAGGCGGTGGAAATGGCGGCCGAGGCGTTCAGGATGCCGGGCCCCGGCACCACCGAGAACACGCCCGGGCGGCCGGTCGAGCGCGCATAGCCGAACGCCATATAGGCCGTTCCCTGCTCGTGGCGCGCCCCATAGGTCGTGATGCGTCCGCTCTCCTGATAGAGCGCATCGAAGAGCGAATACATCTGCGCGCCCGGCAGGCCGAAGACGGTATCGACGCCGTTCTCGATCAGCGAGCGCACGATGGCTTCGCCGCCCGAGATCGGCGCATTGTTGCGGGCGCGTGTGGCATCGCGGCTTGGCGCGGGCTTGGCGCTCACGGATTTGGCGCTGACGGCCTTGGCACGAGCGGATTTGGCGTTTCCAGATCTTTTATTGTCAGGTCTTTTCAAAGGATGCTCCAGGAGGCGATTCTTGAGGGTGATTCGTTGAGAGTTGTTCCGGGCAGGCGCTGATGGCAGCGAGGCTGCTTACACCCTGGTGCGCCTTTTCACGATGACCAATTGCGCATGAAGTCGCCATAGAGGGTGAGCCCGCCGCAGGCGAAGATCGTCTGGCCGGTGATGTAGGAGGCGTCGTCCGAGGCAAGGAAAGCGAAGACCGCCGCCATCTCCTCGACCGTGCCGGCTCGTCCCATGGGGATATGGGCCTCGACATCGGCCCTGGCCTTCGCATCATGGCGCCAGGCATCGTTCATCTCGGTCAGGATGGCGCCCGGCGCGACGGCATTCACCCTGATGCCGCGATCGGCGAATTCGAGGGCGAGGGTGCGCGTCAGGTTGCCGAGCCCGCCCTTGCTCAGCGAATAGCCGAGATAGCCGGGCTTGGGGATGATCTGGTGCACGCTCGATGTGTTGACGATGGCGCCGCCCCCCGCCCGCGACAGGAAGTGGCGGATGGCGAGCTGGGCGCAATAAGCGGCGCCCATGAGGTTGACCCCGAGCACCTGATCGAGCCCCTGCGGGTCGAGCTTGTCGCTCGGGAGCTCCTTCTGGATGCCGGCATTGTTGATCAGGATATCGAGCCGGCCGAGAGTGTCGAGCACGGTCTCGAACATCGCCTCGACCGCCCGGACATCGGAGACATCCGCCCCGATGATCAGATGCCGGCCGGAATCGTGTCCCGCCGCGCGGCTCGCTTGCCTTGCGGCTTCGAGCGCCTGCAGCGCCGGCTCCTCGTGACCGGGATGGTTGATCGCGACTGTCGCGCCCTCGGCGGCGAAGCGCTCCGCGACGGCGCGGCCGATGCCGCGTGAGCCTCCGGTCACGAGCGCCGTTCGACCGGCGAGGCGCGCGCAGTGGTGCGTCATCTGCCTAGGCCGCCTCTTGCGTTGCGCCGACGAGCTTACGGGCTTCGTCCGCCGAGAGCGGCTGACCGAAGATGAAGCCTTGCGCGTAGTCGCAGCCGAGTTGGGACAACAGCACGATCTCCGCCTCCGTCTCGGCGCCTTCGGCGACCGTCGAGAGGCCGAGATCGCGCGCCAGCGAGACGATGGCGCGCAGGATCTTGTCGGAAGCGCGCCCCGTCTGATGCACGAAGGATTGGTCGATCTTGACCGTGTCCAGCGGGAAGCGGTGCAGGTAGCTCAACGACGAATAGCCGGTGCCGAAATCGTCGAGCGAGATGCCGGCTCCAAGATCGCGCAGCCGCCCCAGGATCTGCGTCGCATATTCCGGGTTCTCCATCATCAGGCTCTCGGTCAGCTCGAGCTTGAGGGAGTTCGGCGCGATGGCGACCCGGCCGATGATCGCCTTGACGTCCTGGACGAGGTCGTGGCGGAAGATCTGGCGGCTCGAGATATTGACGCTGGCGAAGATCGGCGGGTCGACGTCGAGGGCGCGCTGCCACACGGCGAGTTCGCGCACCGTGCGCTCGAGCGCGAAGACGCCGAGATCGGAGATCAGCCCGTTCTCCTCGGCGAGCGCGATGAATTCCTTCGGCGGCAGGCGCCCGAGGCGCGGATGGTCCCAGCGCATCAAGGCTTCGAAGCCCGCAATGGTGCGATCTTCCAGGCGCACGATCGGCTGGAAAACGATCTTGATCTCGTTGCGGTCGATCGCCTGGCGCAGATCCGAGACGAGCAGCAGCTTCTCCGAGCGGTCGACGCGCAGCGACGGCTTGAACACCTCGATGCGGTCGCCGCCGAGACGCTTGGCATGCAGCATGGCGAGCTCGGCATTGCGCAACAGCTCGTCGGCTGTCTGCTTGGTATCGCGGTCGACCAGAGCGAGGCCGAGCGACGTCGTGAGCGCGATCTCACGATCCTTGTAAGGCAACGGCGCCGCGAGCGCCCGCCGCAAGCCGTCGGCGAACAGCGTGATCGCTTCCGCCTCGCGTTCCGAGAAGAGCAGCACCGCGAATTCGTCGCCCGAGATGCGCGACAGCGTGTCCTGGGGGCGCATCAGGCGCTCCAGCCGACGTGACAGCGTCAGCAGCACGCTGTCGCCGACGCTCAGGCCCACCGTCTCGTTGACCTGCTTGAAGCGGTCGATGTCGATGGTGATCAGGGTCGGCCTGATCGCCTCGTCGGTGCGCGACAAGATCAGGGCATTGGCGACGCGGTCGAGGAACAGCTCGCGGTTCGGCAGGCCGGTCAGGTTGTCGTGCACCGCATCGTGCAGGATGCGTTCCTGGGCCTGGCGCGCCTCCGTCACGTCGGCGAGCGTGCCGGCGATGCGCACCACCTCATTGTCGACGCCGATGACCGGGCGGGCCTTCAGCTGGAACCAGTGATACTGGCCCTCGACGTCGCGCAGCCGGAAATCGACCTGGATGCGGCCGCGGCGCTGCTCGAGGACATTGTCGAGCGTGGCGCGATAGCTCTCGCGGTCGAAGGGGTGCATGACGTCGAGCCAGCCGGCCGCGGCCCCGCCCAGCGCGCCGCGCGTGAGGCCGAGCTGCGTCTCGACCTCATGGCCCACATGGACCTTGTCAGCCGACACGTCCCAGTCATAGACGGCATCGCCGGAGCCGGTGAGGGCGAGCGCCTTGCGCTCGGCGGTGCCGGGAGCGCCCTGCAGATAGCCGCCGCCCGAGAAGGCGTGCTGCATGACCGTCAGCCCGATGAGGAACACGATCAGGGCGAGCCCGCCGAGCAGCATCGGCGCCGCGAGGTCGTTGTCGATCTGGCCGGTGACCACGAGGCCGGCCGCCGCCACCCAGGCGAGCAGCATCAACCAGGTTGGGATGAGCGCGATCGCCCGGTCATAGCGCTGGTGGATGGCGAGGAAGATGATCAGCAACAGGCCGATCGAGGCGACCGCCGCGAGCGAGATGCGGGCGACGCCAGCCGCCACCGGCGCGTTCACGGCCGCGAGCCCGATCAGCGCCAGCAGGAACAGCAGCCACAGCGCCATGATGTGGCTGTAGCGCACATGCCAGCGATTGAGATTGAGATAGGCGAAGAGGAAGACCAAGGTCGTCGCCGCGAGCGTCGCCTCGGCGCCGGCCTGGTAGACGCGCAAGCCCTCGGTCGGCAATCCGGTGAGCTTCTGCACGAAGCCGAACTCAATGGCGATGTAGACGAAGACCGACCAGGCGAGAGCCGCCGCCGCCGGGAACATCACGGCGCCCTTGACGACCACGATGATGGTCAGGAACAGCGCCAGAAGCCCGATGATGCCGATGACGATGCCGCGATAGAGGGTCAGCCCGTTGACCTTCTCCTTATAGGCGTCGGAATCCCACAGATAGAGCTGCGGCAGGTCCGGTGTCGCGAGCTCGGCCACATAGGTGACGGTGGCGCCGGGATCGAGCGTGATCAGGAAGATGTCGGCGTCGGAGGCAGGCTCCCGCTCGGGCGACGAGCCTTCGCTCGCGGTGACGGCGCTGATGCGGGTCGAGCCGAGATCGGGCCAGACGACCTGCGAGCCGGTGAGCCGTGAATGCGGCGCCACCAGGAGCCGGTCGATCTGCTGGTCCGAATCGTTGTTGAGCGCGAAGGCGATCCAGTCGGGATGGGAGCCGGCGGTGCGCGCCTTGACGGCGATGCGGCGCACGATGCCGTCGGCGCCCGGCGCCGTCGAGATCTGGATGGTGTCGCCCTGCTGGCCGCCCTGCGAGTGGAAATATTGCACCACCTTGGTCATGTCGATGGCGGCAGTGTCGGGATTGACGCGGATGGCGTCGACGGCGCCAGCCGGCACGGCGGCGCACAAGCAGCCGACCGCCAGGACGAGCATGGCGAGGATCCGCGACATTTGGGAAGGCGACATGCGCGGGCCGGACGAATCCGTCAACTCGGTCAAGCCTTTCATAGGGTTTTCGCCGGGTGGGCCCAGCCTGGCAACGCCAGAAGGCCTACTGTCACGGACGTTTATCGACGTTTCTATGGCTCGATCGTGGCAATGGGGGAGGGATCGGATCCGTCGACAGGATGGCATAAAGCAGATGATCCTGCCAGCGGCCGTTGATGCACAGATAGCGCCGTGCCAGCCCCTCTTTGTGGAAGCCGACATGTTCGAGCAGCCGGATCGAGGCCTCGTTATGCGGCAGGCAGGCGGCTTCCACGCGTTGCAGGCCGAGATGCCCGAAGGCGAAGGACAAGGCAAGCCTGACGGCAGCGCCCATATGGCCCTGCTGCGCATAGGGCGCGCCGATCCAGTAGCCGAGCGTCGCCGCCTGGGCGACGCCGCGCCGCAGGAAGCCGAGCGTCAGCCCGCCCATCAGCACCTGGTCGCTCTCGCGGATCAGGAAGAACGGATAGGCCTCGTCCCGCCGCATCTCCTCGGCATAGCGCCTGATGCGGCGTTTGAAGCTCTCGCGCGACAGCTCGTCGGCCGGCCAGATCGGTTCCCAGGCGGCGAGGAAATTCCGGCTCTTGTCGCGCAACTGCGCCCATTCGGCGTGGTCCGAGAGGCGTGGAGCGCGCAGCCGCAGATTGCCGCTCGCAAGAGCCGGCGCCTCGGCCATCGGATCGCTGAAGCGGAACAAGGCCATGTCAGCCTCCGGCGGCGTAGGCGGGCGCCGGCACCGGCTCCGCCGGGCGCAGATGGCCTGAAAGCTCGGCGATCCTGGGAAGCTTCTTCAACGGCCCTACGGCCGCGACCGACATCGGCGTCTCGAGGAGCGTGCGCCCGACGGCGCGGATATCCTCGACGCTCAGCCTGTCGATGCGCCCGGTCAGCTCCTCGCGCGACAGCACCCGGTCATAGGCGAGAAGCGAGCGGGCCATGAAGGAGGCGCGCGGCGCTGCGGCCTCCTGGGCCGAGAGCAGGGCGACCTTCGACTGGGCCTTGGCGCGGCGGATCTCGTCTTCCGTCAGCTCGCGCGCGGCGCGCGCCAGGACATCGAGCGTGACCAGGGCAAGCTCCCTCGTCTTCTTGGGATCGGTGCCCGCATAGACGCCGAAAGCGCCGGTATCATGATAGGCCGAATGGAAGGCGTAGATCGAATAGGCGAGGCCGCGCGTCTCGCGAATGTCCTGGAAGAGCCGCGACGACATGCCCCCGCCGACCGCGCTGGCGAAGACCTGCACGGCGTCATGGGCATCGTCCAGATAGGACACGCCCCCGAAGCCCAGCATCACATGCGCCTGCTCGGCACGGCGATCCTCGCGCATCTCGCTGCCGAGGTAGCGGGCCGGGACCATGGCGGGTGGCGGCGCATCCGGGAAGCGGGCGAACAGGCGCTCGACCTCGTCGGTGAAACGCTCATGCTCGACCTTGCCGGCCGCCGCCACGACGGTGTGGGAGGTCTTGTAGTTGCGCCCGAGAAAATCCGTCACCGCCTGCCGGTCGAAGGAGGTCACGCTCCCCGGCGTGCCGAGGATGGTGCGCCCGATCGCCTGGCCCGGATAAGCGGCCTCGGTGAAATAATCGTGCACCAGCTCCTCGGGCGAATCCTTATAGGCGCCGATCTCCTGGATGATGACGTCCTGCTCGCGCTTGAGCTCCTCGGGGTCGAAGCTCGGCTCCAGGAGAATGTCGGAGAGGATGTCGAGGGCAAGCGGGGTGTCGGCCGCGAGCACCTTGGCGACGAAGGCTGTCTGCTCGGAGGAGGTCATGGCGTTGAGATCACCGCCCACGGCCTCGATCTCCTCGGCGATCTGCTTGGCGGAGCGCCGTGCCGTGCCCTTGAAGGCCATATGCTCGAGGAGATGCGCCATGCCGTGCTCCTGCGGGCGCTCGTCGCGCGACCCCGCATCGACCCAGACTCCAAGACGCACCGTCTCGACGAGCGGCATGGGATCGGTCGCGACCCTGAGCCCGGAAGGCAAGGTCGTCACCTTGATATCACCCGGCCCCTCGACCGTATTGCGTCTTGCGTTCATTCATCGGCTCCTGCACGCATGGCGTGCGATATCCATGTCACGAATTGGCCTTCGAGGCGAGACGCGGGCCTCATTGCTGCTGCGCGTCCCAATCGGCGTCAGGTCTGCGAACGGCGTCAGCCCGGATGGTCCGCCGGCGATCGAGCGGCCCGCGCATGCTTTTCCACGAAGCTCTCGACGGCCTTGCGGTCATTGGCGAGCACGGTGACACGCTCCTTGCGCGTCATCAGCTCCTGGAGATGCGGCGGCAGCCCGGGGCGCTGGCCGGTGGCGGCCGCGACCGCCTCGGGGAACTTCGCCGGATGGGCGGTCGCCAGCGCGATCATCGGCGTCGCCTTGTCGCGTGCCAGGGCGCGCTTGGCCGCATGCACGGCGACGGCGGTGTGCGGATCGAGAAGATAGCCCGCCTCGCCCCACACTTCGCGCATGGCGGCGGCGGCTTCCGGGGCGCGGGTGCGATAGCCGTCGAACTCCTCGCGAATGCGCGCCAATGCCTCGGCCTTGAGGGAGAAACTGCCCGATTGGCCGAGCGACGCCATGGCGGCGCGCACCGACGCGGCATCGCGTCGAAAAGCCTCGAACAACAGCCGCTCGAAATTCGACGACACCTCGATATCCATCGAGGGCGAGGCCGTCTGGATGACGCCCTTCACGGCGTAGTGCCCATCCTCGAGCGTGCGCGCCAGGATGTCGTTGTCGTTGGTCGCGATGGCGAGCCGCTCGATCGGCAGGCCCATGCGCTTGGCGACGAAGCCGGCGAGCACATTGCCGAAATTGCCGGTCGGTACCATGAAGGATACGGGCCGGTGCGGGGCGCCGAGCGCGACGGCGCCGGTGAAATAGTAGACGGTTTGCGCCGCGATGCGGGCCCAATTGATCGAGTTCACCCCCGACAGGGACAGCCGGTCGCGGAAGGCATGATGGTTGAACATCGCCTTCACCAGCGCCTGGCAATCGTCGAAAGTGCCCTCGATCGCGATGGCGTGCACGTTCGGGGCGTCGGGCGTCGTCATCTGGCGGCGCTGCACCTCGCTGACCCGGCCATGCGGGTAGAGGATGAACACATCGGCGCGTTCGGAGCCGGCAAAGGCATCGATGGCGGCCGAGCCCGTATCGCCCGAGGTGGCGCCGACGATGGTGACGCGTTGGCCGCGCTGGGCGAGGGCCGCGTCCATCAGCCCAGCCAGGAGCCGCATCGCCACATCCTTGAAGGCGAGCGTCGGGCCATGGAAAAGCTCGAGCAGGAACAAATTGTCGCCGATCTGCACCAAAGGGCAGACGGCGGGATGGCGGAAGGCCGCATAGGCGGTGGTGATCGCCTCGCGCAGCGCCGGGCGCGGCAGGCTCTCGCCGGCAAGCGCGCCGACCACGGATTCGGCCGTTTGGGCATAGGAGAGGCCGGCCAAGGCCGCGATCTCGCCATGCGAGAGTTTCGGCCAGGCTTGCGGCAAATAGAGGCCGCCATCCCGCGCCAGGCCGGCCAGCATGGCGTCGGTGAAGGAGATCGCGGGCGCCTCGCCGCGGGTCGAAATATGGAGCACGTCGGGATTCCAGGTTCGGGCCGTCTCCATAGCGCCTAGGATACGGTGGGGGGAAGGGGCGAGGGTGCCGCTGACCGGAGCCGGTCTCGCGCAAATAGAGCCGCGATGGCGGGTCAGAGCTACGTTGTTCGGGTTTCGCTGCGGCGGCGCGAGAGCGCAGAGGCGAGGAAGACGCCGGCGAGCACGATCGCCAGCCCGAACCAGGTCAGGGCATATTGCAGATGATCATTGGCGAACGCGATGCGCGTCTGGCCGCCGCGCGGCAGCGCCGCTTTGTCGGGGCCGGCATCGGCGTCGACGATCACCGGTGCGACGCGCTGCAGGCCGTAGGCCGAAGCGATCGGGGCGGGATCGCGCGAGAACCAGACATTCTTGGCAGTGTCGTCGGCGGGGATGAACCAGGAATGCGGTTGCGGGAAGCGAATCAGGCCCTCGACACTGACCTCGCCCTCGATCTGTCCGTCCGGACGGGTCGAGGCCTCCTTCTTGGCGAGCGGCACGAAGCCGCGATTGACGATGACGAGCGCGCCGTCCGCCAGCCGCAACGGGGTGAGGATATCGTAGCCGAGCGCGCCGTCATCCCTGCCGGGGCTGACGAGATTGGCCTGGAGATGGGCCTCCTTGTCGTTCAGGAAGCGCCCGGTGAGCCGCGCATGGCGATATTCGTCCTTGTCCGGGGACAGGGCTGCCCAGCCGGATTCGGGCGGGAATTCGCCGGCAGGCGCACTTGCCCGCTCGGCAATGGCGGCGAGCAGGCCTTCCTTCCAGGCCTTGCGCTCGAGCTGCCAGATTCCGAGCCCGCTGAGGATGGCGATGCCGAGAAGGGCCAAGATCGCCGGGACGAAAATCGCCGAGACGAGCCGGCTCCGATGCTTCCCCGCCGGCTGCCCGGCCGCGATGGGCCGGGCTAGGCGATCAGCCGCTGCAGGCTGCCGCGCTGCCGCGTTATCCGCCATGCACGGCGCCGCCGCCAGTTCCCCAGACATAGATCGCGGAGAACAGGAACAGCCACACGACGTCGACGAAATGCCAGTACCAGGCGGCAAATTCGAAGCCGAGATGCTGCTTGGGCGTGAAATCCCCGCGATAGGCGCGCAACAGGCACACGATCAGGAAGATGGTGCCGATCAGCACATGGAAACCGTGGAAGCCGGTCGCCATGAAGAAGGTGGCGCCGTAGATCGAGCCCTTGAAGCCGAATTCGGCGTGGCTGTACTCATAGGCCTGCACGCAGGTGAAGGTCGCGCCGAGAAGGATGGTCAGCCACAGCCCGGCCTTCAGGCCCTTGCGGTCCCCGTGCAGCAGCGCGTGATGCGCCCAGGTGACGGTGGTGCCGGAGGTGAGCAGGATCAGCGTGTTCAGGAGCGGCAGATGCCAGGGATCGAAAGGCTCGACGCCCTTGGGCGGCCAGACGCCGCCCGTGAAGGCCGCGCGCGCATAGTTGATCTCCTCGCCCGAATAGAGACTGGCGTCGAAGAAGGCCCAGAACCAGGCGACGAAGAACATCACCTCGGAGGCGATGAACATCATCATGCCGTAGCGGTGATGCAGTTGCACGACGCGCGTATGCAGATGCAGATCTTGCGCCTCGTGGATCACGTCCGACCACCAGGCGACCATCGTGTAGAAGATGCCGATCAGCGCCGCACCCGCGATATAGGGGCCGCAATGCAGGCCGCCGATGGTGAGGCTCTTCATCCACATGATGGCGCCCGCGGCGCCGAAGAAGACCGAGACCGCGCCGACCAGCGGCCAGGGGCTCGGATCGACGAGGTGATAGTCGTGGTGTTTGGCGTGGGCGTCGGCCATGGCTCTCTCTCGTCTGCAGGCTAGTTGACGCGCGTCTCGGAAGCGGTCGCGGCTTGGGGTGTGGTTATTTGCGACTTGCCGGTCTTGGACGCAAAAAATGTGTAGGACAAGGTGAGCGAGGTCAATGACCTGATGTCCTTGTCCTTGGCAAGCGCCGGATCGACGAAGAAAACGACAGGCAGGTCGCGCGTCTCATGCGGCTTCAGCACGGTCTCGTCGAAACAGAAGCAACTCAGCTTGTTGAAATACTGGGCCGCGAGATCGGGCTGGATGTTGAAGGCAGCGACCGCAGCGGCCGGCCGGTCGCTGTCATTGGTGACGCGGAACTCGACCGTCTTCGTCTCGCCGAGACGCAGATGCACGAAGGGGGCCTCGGGCGCGAAGTTCCAGGCGAGGCCCGGCGCCACATTGGCATCGAAGCGCACCACCATCATCTGGCCGAGGCTGTGGGTTGGCGCCTGGGTGGCGATGAGCGGGGTGCCGGCAAAGCCGGTCGCCTGGCAGAAGATGCGGTAAGCGGGCACCGCCGCGAAGGAGGCGCCGAGCATGAGGGCCGGAACCAGCGCCGCCACCACGGCGGTGCGGCGCGAGCCGCGCGAGACCGGCGCTTGCCGATTCGGGGAGGGGGTGTCGCCGCCCATGATCGTCATGAATGCAGCGCGTTCAGCGCCGCGCCCTGTTTGACGATGGTGATGGCGTAGAACAGCAGCACGACCGCACCGAGCACGAGCGCCAGGGCCACCGAGCGCTGACGGCGACGGCGCTTCTCCTCGGCGCTCAAGACCACACCGTCCTTGATCTCGCCCGTCACGCCGCCACCTGCGACAGGATGAGGGCCACGACGCGCTCGGCGAGCAGCACGCCGAACAAGATGGTCAGATAAAGGATCGAGAAGGCGAACAGCTTCTTGGCTGCCAAATCTGTCGCTTTCGTGCAAGTCGCTTTCGTACAGGTCGCTTTCCTGCCGGTCGCCTTCGTGTCCGCCGCCTGGTCGTCGCGCTGGCGGTAGAGCTTGAAGGCGAGGAAGATCATGCCGGCTCCGGTGAGCAGGGCAGCGAGCCCATAGGCGGGGCCGGCGAAGCCAAGCAGCGCCGGGAGCAGCCCGACCGGCACCAGCACCAGCGTGTAGGCGAGGATCTGGGTGCGTGTGGCGTCCCGTCCGGCCACGACCGGCAGCATCGGCACCTTGGCGCGCGCATAATCGTCCGAGCGGAACAAGGCGAGCGCCCAGCTATGCGGGGGCGTCCACAAGAAGATGATGGCGAAGAGCAGGGCCGATTCCAGCGTTACGGTGCCGGTTGCGGCCGCGAAGCCGATCATCGGCGGCAAGGCGCCCGCGGCTCCTCCGATCACGATGTTCTGCGGCGTCGAGCGCTTCAGCCACATCGAATAGACCACGATGTAGAAGAAGATGGTGAAGGCGAGCAGCGCGGCGGCGAGCCAGTTCGCCGCAAGGCCGAGCACGATCACCGAGCCTGCCGACATCACGAGGCCGAAGCCCAGCGCCTCCTTGGGCTTGACGCGGCCGGCCGGGATGGGGCGGTTGCGGGTGCGGCTCATCAGGATGTCGATATCGGCGTCCCACCACATGTTGAGACAGCCGGCCGCGCCCGCTCCGACCGCGATGGCGAGGATCGAGATGAAGCCGATCACCGGATGTGGATGGGAGGGCGCGAGCATCAACCCGGTCAGCGCCGTGAAGACGACGAGCGACATGACGCGCGGCTTGAGCAGGGCGAAGTAATCGCCCGGCGAGGCCAGCGAGATGCCGGCCCGCGCGCTCGTGAGGTGAGGCTCGCTGGCGAGGCTCATCGCACTCCCCCTTCGAGCAGCTCGCGCATGATGTGTCGTGTCTCGTCCATGGTCCTTACTTCGGCCGGCGCGGCAGAGCTTGCCCACCGCCCGCTCGTCTTAGTGATCGCCGCCCGTGATGCGGGGCAGCACCTCGTATTGGTGGAAGGGCGGCGGCGACGACAAGGTCCATTCGAGCGTGGTCGCGCTCGGCCCCCATGGGTTGTTGCTGGCCGGCTCCTTGCGCACGAAATAGCAGTAGATATTGGCCCAGATGAAGAAGATCATGCCGGCCGCGAAGATGTAGGAGCCGCAAGAGGCGATGAAGTGCCAAGGCGCATAGGCGTCCGGATAGTCGAAATAATGGCGCGGCATTCCGGCCAGCCCAAGGAAATGCATCGGGAAGAAGGTCACGTTCGAGCCGATGAAGGCGATCCAGAAATGCGTCTTGCCGATCCATTCGGGGATCACATAGCCGGTCATCTTTGGGAACCAGTAGTACCAGCCGCACAGGATGCCGAACACGGCGCCGAGCGACAGCACGTAGTGGAAATGGGCCACCACGTAATAGGTGTTGTGCAGCTCGTGATCGACGCCGGCATTGGCGAGCACGACACCCGTCACGCCGCCGACCGTGAACAGGAACAGGAAGCCGATCGCCCACAGCATCGGCGCGCCGAGGCGGATCGAGCCGCCCCACATCGTGGCGATCCAGGAGAAGATCTTCACCCCGGTCGGCACCGCGATCACCATGGTGGCGGCCGTGAAGTAGCGCTGCGTGTCGAGCGACAGCCCGGCCGTGAACATGTGATGGGCCCAGACCACGAAGCCGATCACGCCGATCGCCACCATCGCATAGGCCATGCCGAGATAGCCGAAGATCGGCTTCTTGGAGAAGGTCGAGATCACCTGGCTGACGACGCCGAAGGCCGGCAGGATCATGATGTAGACTTCGGGATGGCCGAAGAACCAGAACAGGTGCTGGTAGAGGATCGGGTCGCCGCCGCCGGCCGGATCATAGAAGGTCGTGCCGAAATTGCGGTCGGTGAGCAGCATGGTGACGGCGCCGGCGAGCACCGGCAGCGACAACAGCAGCAGGAAGGCCGTCACCAGCTCGGACCAGACGAATAGCGGCATGCGGTGCAAGGTCATGCCCGGCGCCCGCATGTTGAGGATGGTGGTGATGAAGTTGATGGCGCCGAGGATCGAGCCCGCGCCTGCGGTGTGCAGCGCCAGGATGCCGAAATCGACCGCTGCGCCCGGATGGCCGAGGGTCGAGAAGGGTGCATAGAGCGTCCAGCCCGCACCGACCCCGTTGGCGCCGGGCGCGCCCTCCATCTGCGTCGAGAGCAGCAGGAGGCACATGGCGGCGGCCGTCAGCCAGAAGGAGATGTTGTTCATGCGCGGGAAGGCCATGTCCGGCGCGCCGATCATCAAGGGCACGAACCAGTTGCCGAGGCCGCCGATGAGGGCCGGCATGATCACGAAGAACACCATGATCAGGCCATGGCCGGTGACGATCACATTGTACATCTGCCCGTCCGAGAACAGATGATGCCCCGGCGATTGCAGGTTGATCCGCATCAGGACCGAGAAGGTGCCCCCGACCAGCATGCCGACGATCGACAAGGCGAGATAGAGCGTGCCGATATCCTTGTGGTTCGTCGAGAACAGCCAACGCCGCAGGCCGGTCGGATGCGCGGCGTGGCTGTCCGCGATCGGATGCTCGGCATGGGGGTCAAGAGCTGCGCCGTAAGCCATTGCGGGGTTCCTTCAGCTGATCTTGTCTGCGCAGACTTAGAGTTCAGGTCGACTTGAGGTCTGGGGTAGACTTGGGTCTAGGATAGACTCGAGGGTTCAGGGCTGGACGGGGTTGGCATCGGCCACGCGCGCGGCCGAGGGGCTGGTAGAGGCGTATTTGACCTTCGCCTCCTTCAGCCAATCGGCATAGCGCTCGGGCGAGACGATGCGAAAGGCGAGCGGCATCTCGGAATGCTGATCGCCGCAGACCACGGTGCACTGGCCGTAATAGAGGCCTTCCTTGTCGACCTTGAACCAGACTTCGTTGTTGCGACCCGGGATGGCGTTCACCTTCACGCCGAAGGCCGGCAGGTTGAAGCCGTGCATTACGTCGGTCGAGGTGATCTCGACCTTGACGATCTTGCCGACCGGCAGCACCACCTCATTGTCGACCGCGAGCAGGCGCGGCGCATCCTCCGCCGAGGTGCCCTTGGCCAGCAGCTCGGCCCGCTGCTTCTCGTCCAGCATCTTCGAGGTGATGCTGAAGCCGCCGCCCTGGTCCTGCGGGTAGTCATAGACCCACAGCCATTGCGAGCCGGTCGCCTTCATGACGATGTCGGCGGTCGGCGGCACGAGCTCGAACTTCAGGAGCTTGAAGGAGGGCACGGCGATGCCGACCAGGATCATCACCGGAAGGATGGTCCAGGCGACCTCGAGCACGGTGTGATGGGTGGTTCTCGAGGGCGTGGGGTTGCGCTTCTCGCTGAAGCGAATCAGCACATAGAGCAAGAGAGCGAGCACGAAGACCGTGATCACCGTGATGATGACGAGCAAGATATTGTGCAGATCGTCGACCATGTGGCCGATTTCGGTCACCTGCGGCTGCAGGCCAGTTTGCCAGGGCCTTGGCTGTCCGATCGCCTCGGCGAAGGCCGTGCCCGAAGCGAGCGCGCTCGAAAGACCCGAAAGCGCCGCAATTCGGCCCGCTCTGGCTGTCCTCAACATACTGGTCCTCGTCATGACGATGGCTCGATCGGAACCGCGCCCCCCGCGGCCGGCGCTACGGTCGAACGGTTCTTATCTGCGCGTCAAACCACAAACGCGCCCCAGGCGCAACGCCGCCGCCGCTGGCTTATTGCCGCATCCGCGCCCCAAAACGGGGAGGCTGTCGCGGCTTCCGGGGCGCCGGGACGGTCTTGGCCGCCACACGGTTTCCTTGACAGGGACAAAATCACATGGTCCGAACGGCGGGCGCGGTCGGACCCGCGCCGACCGACACCAATGACGAGGCCGCAATGACAGGACCGAGGAGTGGGCCGCAGATGGTGCGCCGCCGCAGCCGCGTCGTCGCATGCTTCGCAAGTCTCGCTTTCGCAAGTCTTGCTCTTGCCGTCGCCATCGCCGCCTCCGGCGTGCCGGCCCATGCCGAAGGCGCGGTCAAGGCGACCAACGGGGATTGGGAGACGCGTTGCGACACGCCGACCGGGGCCAAAGGCGAGCAATGCGCGCTGGTGCAAAATGTGGTGGCGGAGGACCGTCCGAACATCACTCTCGTGGTGATCGTGCTCAAGCCGGTCGACAAGAAGAAGCCCTTGATGCGGGTGGTGGCGCCGCCCTTCGTCTTCCTGCCCACGGGGCTCGGCCTCAAGATCGACCAGGTGGATGTCGGCCATGTGCCCTTCGCGCATTGCTTCGGCAGCGGTTGCTTCAGCGAGGTCGAGATGGACGACAAGCTGATCAACCAGCTCAAGACCGGGACGACGGCGACCTTCATCGTCTTCCAATCTCCGGATGACGGGGTGGGCATCCCGGTGTCGCTCAACGGCTTCGCCAAAGGGTTCGATGCCTTGCCCTGACGGTTCAGCTATTGCCTGAGGGCTGACGCGAAACCGGAATGAAACGCCTCAAATATCAACAGGATTGTGCGTGATGCAGACGATCAAGCGGGAATTCCGCTCAGGCGGTAGCGGCGGACGGGCGAGCCTTGCACGCCTCGCGGCATGCGCCGCGATGCTGGCGTCGCTGTCGGCTTGCGGCTCGCTCGGCTTGGGCTGGGGCAGCGGCGGTTCGGATCCTGACGCCAAGCCTTCAGCGGCCGGGTCGATCATGCAGAATATCGCGATGGGCGGTCCCGTCCCCGCAGTGCAGGCCAAGCCTGCTCCGGTGCAGACGCGATTCCCGTCCGCCGTGGATCAGGACGTCATCGATTTCGACTGCCCGGTCCTCGAAGTGGCGCCGAACGGAGCGGCCACGCGTGATTACGGAGGCAGCTCCGAGGGAGGCGCACAGGCATTGCGTCATCAGATCTCGATCAGCAACCTCGCCCGCGAATGCAAGGACGCTGGCGCCAATATCGCCATGAAGCTCGGGGTCGAAGGATCGGTGCTGCTCGGTCCGGCCGGCGCGCCCGGCACCTTCACGGTTCCGCTCGTCTTCGAAGCACGCATCAAGGACAAGGTCGTCACCACGCGTCGCGAGAACCTGTCGGTCACCATACCCCCCAATGAGACGCGCGCCTTCTTCAGCACCGTGCTGGCCGATTTCTCGATCCCCAAAGCCGACGACACGGACCTTTATGTCGGCCTGAGCCCGAGCGGCGGACAGGCGCTGCGTCCGCCGGTGCACCGCAAGCGCCGGCCCAAAAGCTGAGCCAGGACGCAGCTGAGCCAGGACGGGAACTGAGCCCGGTGCTGAGCTGATTCGCCCCTTCTGCCTTGCGGCCGCGCACTGGTGCGGCAAAGCGTAGTATGGCAGACTTCCTCCCCTGTGCCGTCGTCCGCAGGGCCGGGCGTAACAAGGCAGCAATGAGAGGGAGCGTGACATGTCCGAGGACAAGACCGTTTCGCCGCATTCGCGGCGCGACTTCTTTCGCACCGCCGCCGCATCTGCGGGCGCCGCCACGGCGCTCATGGGAGGATTGGGGATCAGCCCTGTTTTGGCGGCGAGCGTCGGTCGTTCCGACAAGCCCCTGAAGGCTGCCTTCTCCAATGCCGGATTGCAGGCGACCTGGTGCGCCCAGGGCAAGCAGGCGGCCGAATATTGGGGCAAGCTGTTCAATGTCGAGGTGACCTGGTTCGATGGCGAGCTCGACGCCGTGAAGCAGCGCGCCGCGATCGACAACATGGCCTCGCAGAAATGGGATTTCGTCGCCATCCAGGCCTTCGGCATCGGCACCTTGACGGCCCCGGTGCAGAAGATGATCGACGCCGGCATCCCGGTCATCGACATGGACACGCTGATCGCGCCGCTCGACCAGATCAAGGTGCATTCATTCCTCGCCCCCGACAACGAGTTCATGGGCGCTTCCGTGACCCAGGCCCTGCTCACGGCCATCGGCGGCAAGGGCAAGGTGATCATGACGCAAGGCGCGCTCGGCCACACCGGGGCGCAGGGCCGCGCCAAGGGCTTCGAGTCTGTCGTCAAGCAATACCCGAATGTCGAGGTGCTCGACACGCAGCCAGGCGATTGGGACGTGTCGAAGACGGCACGGCTCTGGGAAACCTATCTCACCAAATATCCGCAGATCGATGCCGCCTTTTTCCACAATGACGACATGGCGCTCGCCGCCTACAACATCATGAAGGCGCATAACCGCACCAACATCCTGATCGGCGGCGTCGACGCCATGCCGCCCGCCATCCAGGCGGTCATCGAAGGGCGCATGTACGCGACGGTGCGCAATCCCTCCTGCCGCATCCATGGCGGCGCGATCATCGCGGGCGTCGCGGCCTTGGGTGGCGAGAAGACCGATCAGGGCGTCCCCAAGAACATCGTCACCGACGGTCCGGTGGTCACCAAGGCCAATGCCGCGGGCATGCAATGGATGCAGGACCATTTCCTGATCTAAGCCCGTGATGGCAGCTGAGGGCGCCCGACGGCTCGAGCCGGTCATCGAGCTGGTGGGCGTCTCGAAATCCTTCGGCGGCGTCGCGGCTCTGCGCGAGGTAGGCTTCGTGCTCAGGGCCGGCGAGATCCACGGTCTCGTCGGCGAGAACGGGGCCGGCAAATCGACGCTGATGAAGATCATCGCCGGGGTGCATGGCGATTACGCGGGCGAGTTCCGTCTCGACGGCCGCGAGGCGCGCTTTCGCTCGACGCGTGACGCGCTCGCAGCCGGCATCGGCATGGTGCATCAGGAATTGAGCATCGCGCCCGATCTCACGGTGGCGGAGAATGTCTTTCTCGGCACGGAGCCGGTGAACGGGGCAGGCCTCGTGCAATGGCGGCGCATGGCGAGCGAAGCGCGCCGTCAGCTCCTGGGGCTCGGCCTCGACATCGACCCGCGCAGCCGCATCGGCGACCTGCCGATCGGCCTGCAGCAGATGGTCGAGATCGCCCGCGTGCTGTTCTCGGGCGCGCGCATCATCATCCTCGACGAGCCGACCTCGGCCTTGTCGCCGCCCGAGGTCGAGCGGCTGTTCGCGGTGCTGCGGCGCCTGCGCGACGACGGCTGCAGCATCGTCTTCATCTCGCATTTCCTCGACGACATCCTGCGTGTCTCCGACACCGTCACGGTGTTCCGCAACGGCCGCAAGATCGCCACCAGCCTGGCCGCCGAGACGCCGAAGAGCGTGCTCATCGAGCGCATGATCGGGGCCGGCCATGAGGAGATCGGCGAGAGCTACCAGGGCGACATCCGGCTAGCCTCGGGCGCCGGCGATGCCGCGATCGTGCTCGAGACCGAGGCGCTGTCGCTCGGCCGGGCCTATCGGGACGTGTCGCTGCGGCTGCGCGCCGGCGAGGTGCTCGGCCTCTATGGCTTCATGGGCTGCGGCCAGATCGAATTGGTGCGCACGCTGTTCGGCAAGCTCGCGCCCGACAGGGGCCGGTTGCGGCTCGCAGGCCGCGATGTGCGCTTGTCGAGCACCTCGGCGGCGCGCCGCGCCGGCATCGCCTTTGTGCCGGAGAGCCGCCGCTCCATGTTGTTCCACGAGGAGCCCCTCTACAAGAACACCTCGATCAGCGCCCTCGACAAGATCTCGCGCATCTTCCTCAAGCCGGTGCGCGAACGCGAGATGGCGCAGGTCCAGATCGAGAAGCTGCAGATCCGCCCGCCGCGTGTCGATGCGCTGCTCGGCTCCTTGTCGGGCGGCAATCAGCAGAAGGTGGCGCTCGCCAAATGGCTGAGCTTCCCGCCCAAGGTGTTGATCCTGAGCGAGCCGACGCGCGGCATGGATATCGGCGCCAAGGAAGACGTGGTGAGGATCGTGCGCGGCTTGCGCGCCGACGGGCTCGGCGTCATCGTCGCCTCGACCGAGCCGGAGACGGTGCTGTCGCTCGCCGACCGCGTCATGGTCATGAGGAAGGGCGAGATCGTGCGTGAATTCGCCGATGAAGTCATCAGCAAGGACCGCCTGCTCGAAGCCGCCTGAGCCGCAAGGGACGATTGGCATGACCGCGTCGCTGACCGAGGAACCGCATCGCAGCCGCCCCGGCATCGGAGCGGTGCTGCGCGGCCAGATGCGCAATATCGCGCCCTTCCTGACCCTGATCTGCCTCATCGCCTTCTTCAGCTTCGCCAGCCCCTCCTTCTCGACGCTCGACAATGTCGGCAACATCCTCACCCAGGTCTCGGTGACGGGGATCATCGCGGTCGGCCTCACCTTCGTGATCCTGTGCGCCGAGATCGACCTTTCGGTCGCCGGCGTCGCCAACGCGACCGGAATCGTCGTCGCCTTTTTCACCGCCCAGGAATCCTATGTGAACATCGCCAACCTGCCCTTGCCCGGGGCCGTGGCGATCCTGCTCGCCCTCTTCGCCTGCCTGCTGCTCGGCCTCGTCAATGCGTTCGGCCTGACCGTGATCGGCATCCCCTCCTTCATCATGACGCTCGCCATGATGCAGATCGCGGCCGGCGTCTCGGCGCTGCTGGTGCGCGGCCAGATCGCCTATAAGGTGCCGGCCCTCGTCACGACCTTGGGATCAGGCGCGATCGGCGGCATTCCCTGGATCGTCATCGTGGCGGCGATCCTGCTCCTCATCGGCCATCTGGTTTTGACCTATACGCGCTTCGGCCGCTACGTCTACATCGTGGGCGGCAACCGCGAGGCAGCCGAATATTCCGGCATCAACGTCAAGCTGATCCTCGGCACCGTGATGGTCATCTCGGCGGTCTGCTCAGGGATTGCCGGCATGCTCGGCGTCGCCCATTTCGGCAGCGCCCAGCAGAACGAGTTCGACACGTATCTGCTCGACGCGATCGCGGCCGTGGTGGTCGGCGGCACCAGCCTGTTCGGCGGGCGCGGCGGCATCGGCAACACCGTCGTCGGATTGTTCGTGCTCGGCGTGCTCAATAACGGCCTCGACCACGTCAACATCGATTCCTTCCTGAAGATCCTGATCCGCGGCCTGATCCTGCTTGCTGCGCTCATCATCAACGTCTATGCCCAGAGGCTGCGAGCGACGACCGACGATTAGACGGCTGTCACGCCGCAGCGAAGCTAGCCCGGGCGCCGGAGGCGGCTCGCGCCAGCGTTCTTGATGCCTGTCGCAGAGGGGGAAGACGATGCCTGAACTCGTTCTCTATCACGCCAGCCCGTCGCGTTCCTCGATTGTGCTGTGGATGCTGGAGGAGGTTGGCGAGCCCTATCGGCTGCACCTCCTCGACCTGAAGCGGGGCGACAGCCGCAAGCCCGAATATCTCAGCCTCAACCCCATGGGCAAGGTGCCGGCGATCCGCCATGACGGCGTCGTCATCAGCGAAGCCGCGGCTATCTGCTGCTATCTCGCCGATCGTTTTCCGCAGGCAGGCCTCGGCATGCCGCTCGATGATGCGAGGCGCGGGCCTTATCTGAAATGGCTGTTCTTCGGGCCGAGCTGTCTCGAGCCTGCACTCGTCGACCGCATGCTGAAGCGCGAGGGCGCGGCGCCCAGCGCTTCCGGTTGGGGAGACCTCGACACGGTGACCTCGGTGCTGCGGGACGCGGTGTCGCGCACGCCCTTCCTGATGGGCGAGCGCTTCACCGCGGCCGACGTGGTCATCGGTGCCGGCCTGCGCTGGGGAATGATGACCAAGGGGGTGCCCGAGCTTCCGGAATTCGTCGCCTATGCGAAGCGGCTCGAGGAGCGCCCGGCGCGGCAGCGCGCCAACGCCAAGGATGCCGAGCTCGCGAAGCAGGCGGGGGCATAAAGGCACGGCAGTCGTGCGCGTCCCTTCTCCCGCACTTGGCGGGAGAAGGTGGTCGAGCGAAGCGAGACCGGATGAGGGACGGTCGAGCGCTTCACCAGCGCCCCTCACCCGGCTCGACTTCGTCTCGCCACCCTCTCCCGCAAGCGGGAGAGGGAAGTAGCCCCAACGCTCAACCGGCGAAATCCGGTGTCCAGCGCGTCATCGAGCGGGCCGCGTCGGTGACAGCGCGGATGGAGCCGAAGCTCGCAGCGTTCACCAGCATCTCGCGCCCGAGCCGCAGGGCTCGCGCCTCGCAGACGGCGCGGCGCGCTTTGTCCTCGATCCATTCGAAATCGATGTTGTGGGCAAGGCCGAGAATGCGCCGGATGATCTTGGCACCCGCAAAGCCGACCGTGTCGGTGAACAGTCGGTCCATATAGGCCTGCCGCTCGATCTCGAGGCGCGCGGCGCCGCGCTCGCCGGCGAACAAGGTCGGCGGATAGGCGTCCCCTTTTGCCTGCGTGCGCCACAGCTCGAGGAAGCCGGCGCGGAAGCTGTCGGAGATCGCCTCGGCCGTTTCGAGCACCCATTCGCCCTGGCTGGCGCGTTCGCCAGCGCGCTTCTCATGACCCGGGCCGGAGAGGAAGTTCATGATGAGATTGGCCAGCATCGCGCCGGTGTCGAAGCCCATCGGTCCGTAGAAGACGAATTCGGGATCGATGACGCGCGTATCGTCCTTGGTCACCATGACCGAGCCGGTATGCAGGTCGCCATGGATCATCGCCTCGGCGGAGCTCAGGAATTTCGACTTCAGCCGCGAGACCGCGACATGCAGGTCGAGATCCTCGCGGAATTCCGCCGCGATCGGATCGAGGAAAGGTTGGGTCCAGTGATTCTGCTCGGCCACCTGATAGGGATCGGTGAAGACCAGGTCCTCAGTGATCTTGCACAGCGCATGGTTGCCGGCGAACTCCGCGATGCGTGTCTTCTTTTCGGCGGCGCTGAGCGCGAGATCGGAAGTGAAGAACAGCGTGGATGCCTGGAAGCTCGCGATGTCCTGCGCCAAACGCGGATAGCGCGTGCCGGCGATCAGGCCGCGCCGCAAGATGATATGGGGTTCCAGAAGCTCCATCACGGTCAGCGCCAAGGCCGCGTCATAATGCAGGACATCCGGCACCAGGCCTTGGGCGAGCTCCGCCTGGCGTGTGAGAGCGAGATGCTCGTAATGGGCGCGCGACAGCGGCAGCGGCCAGCTCTCTCCCACGAGGCGCACGAAAGGCAGCGCCTGCTTCACCGCGACGCCTCCCGCCGGCCCTTTGACGATGAAGACGAGATTGAGATTGCCGTCGCCGACCTCGCTCACGCTCCATGCTGACGGCTCGCCGCCGAGACGCTGGTGCGTTGCGGCGATGCCGGCGAGGTAGGTTGGAAGATCGGCCTCCGCCAAGCGGCGATAGCTCTCCGATATTGCCGTCCTGCGCGATCCTTCCATGATGCCCTCGTGATCGTTTCTCGTCATAGCGAATAGTGAGTAGCGAGTAGCGAATCGAAATAATTTGGCAACTCGCTACTCGCCACTCACTACTCGGGGCGGCGGCTCCGCTTGTCCCCAGACATACCACCAGGTGGCGAGGCCAGAGTTCGGATTGCGGTCGGCGCGCAGGCGGCGAAAGCCCTGTTTCTCGTAGAAGGCGACGGCGCGATGATTGGCCTGGTTGACGTCGAGGACGAGCCCTTGCGGCGACAGCCTCTTGGCTTCCGCCAGCAGTGCCGCGCCGAGCCCGCTGCCCCATCGGTCGGGCTTTAGCGCGATGTGGTCGAGATAGCGAAGCGGCGGCGAGAGGGCGATGAAGCCGATGACGGGGCCATCCGTGTCGAGACCATCTTTGCCTTCGACGGCCCCGCGCAGTGCGAAACCCTCTTGGCGCAACCGCGCGAGCCAGTCGCGAAACCATTCCCGCCTCGCTTCGAAATCGATCTGAGGCATGGCCGCGCTCCAAGCCGCGACCCACAGATCGAGGATGGCGTCCGTGTCGGCAGGCACGAGGTCCCGAAAACCGACGCGAGGGCCGACCGGCACGCCTGTCATGAAGGGGGGAAGCTCCGCCATTTCGCGGAATTGGGCGCGACCGATCGACCGCGCCGGGCGACCGGCGCCTGCGACCCGAGGGTCACCGATCGGTCAGCTTCAACTCGATGCGGCGATTGCGCTTGAAGGCCTCGTCGCTGTCGCCGAGATCGAGAGGTTGGAATTCGCCGAAGCCTGCCGCCAGCAGATGCTCGGGCGGCATGCCCTTTGCTTGCAGATAGCGCACCACCGCGATGGCGCGCGCCGCCGAGAGATCCCAGTTGGTGGCGAATTTGCCGGCCCCCGAGAGGGGGCGCTTGTCGGTGTGGCCGTCGACGCGCAACACCCAGGGGATGTCGCCCGGGATATTGGCGGTGATCTCCTTCATCGCGGTCGCGATCTTGTCGAGCTCGGGCATGCCCTCGGGCTTGAGGTCCGCCTGGCCGGGATCGAAGAACACTTCCGACTGGAACACGAAGCGGTCGCCGACGATGCGGATATCGGGGCGGTTGCCGAGGATGTCCCGCAGCCGGCCGAAGAAGTCGGAGCGATAGCGCGCCAGTTCCTGCACCTTCTGGGCCAGCGCGACGTTGAGGCGCGAACCGAGATCGGCGATGCGCGTCTGCGCGTCCTGCTCGCGCGTCTCGGAAGCCTGCAACGCGGTCTCGATGGCGGCAAGCTGGCGGCGCAGCGCCTCGATCTGCTGATTGAGTGCCTCGATCTGGGCGAGCGCCCGGTTGGTGTTGGCGGTCTGCGCCTCGAGCGCGCCCTGCAGCTGCCCGGCCCGCTGCCGGGCCGCGCTCGCGGCGCCCCCGCCGGCATCGGCCAATCCCTGCAGCCTGGCTTGATCGGCCTTTGCCTCGTCGAGCGTGGCGCGCAGCGTGCCGAGCTCGCTCTCGGATTTCGTGCCCTTCGTCTTCTCCAGGGAGAGGAGGTCTGTGAGCTCGGCGATCTGGCGATTGAGGCGCGTGAGCACGGTGTCGCGCCCATTCACCTCCTGCGACAGCACGTATTGCGCCACCGCGAAGATCGACAGCAGAAAAGTGATGGCGAGCAGAAGGGTCGAGAGGGCATCGACGAAGCCCGGCCAATAATTGATTTCCCGCGTCAGTCGGCGAGTGCGTGCCAGCGCCATGTTCACTCCCTGTTGAGGGGCTCGGAAGCGAGGCGGTCGAGCAGGCGCTCCATCTTGCGCTCGCGCGAGGCCTGCGCCTCCACCCAGTCGCGGATCATCTGTTGCTCGGAGCGCATATGCTTGACGAGGGCCTGGATGCCCTCGGCGAGGTTGGCCATGGCCTGGGTGGTGGCCCGGTTGCTGCCGTCGGCGCCGACCAGCTGCTTGAGCTCGGCGAGCGCCGAATGCACACCTTGCAGGGCCGGCAACTCGCCTTCCGTCACGATCGCGATGCGCGCGGCCAGGCGATCCTCGACCTCGGTCGCGAAACGGGCATGGGCGCGCCCGACCTGCAGGTCGAGGAAGCCCAGCACCAGCGAGCCGGCGAGCCCGAACAGCGAGGACGAGAAAGAGATGCCCATGCCGGCGAGCGGCGCCGCGAGGCCGGTCTTCAGGTCCTCGAACAGCGTGCCGCTTTCGCCATTGGCGGAATGCATCGAGCCGATCACGCCGCCGATCGAACGCACCGTCTCGAGCAGGCCCCAGAAAGTGCCGAGCAGCCCTAGGAACACCAGGAGCCCGGCGAGATAACGCAGGATCTCGCGGCTCTCATGGAGCCGGGTCTCGAAGGAATCGAGCAGAGCGCGCTGGTTCAGCGGCGTCAACGTCTTGACCGAGCCCGCGAAGGCGCCTTCGAGCGGTCCGAGCAGATTGGGCTTGATGCGCGAAGGCGGCGCACCTGCGCTCAGGCGGCTATTGGCCCAGCGCACCTCGCGCCTGACCTGCCACAACGCGTAGAATGTGAGCACGATGCCGGCGAGCAAGGCGCAGATGATCACCGCGTTGAGCACGGGGTTGGCCAGGAAGGCGACGAGGATGCGCTCTTGCAGGAAGGCGACTGCGATCCCGCACAGGATCAGGAAGATGATGACGCGCCCGAAATAGGTACCCGGGCGGCTCAGCAGCGCGACGGTCGCAGGCAGCGGCGTCGCGGGCCCGGCATCGACCATTTCGGAGGCTCCTTCGTGCTCAGCGCATCATGGGCGCGCCGCGGGGCGCGATCAAGGGCGGGCGTGGTGCCGGATGTGGCTTCATGGGCTTGGGATGCACCGACGCGGCCCAGCCCCAGGCCCCCTCGCATCACATCCGCTCATTGGTGATTCGATCATGGCTCCAACCGATAAAATGCAGCAGGGATGCGACATTTTAACGGCGAGGCCCAGGCACTTCCAGTGAAGATGCTGCTAGTGAAGACGCTTCGAGTTGGGCGGTCGCGGCACTCAGGCCGCTGCCTTGATCAGGGCGGCGAGCTCGCCATGCATCGCCTCGTTGCCGCAGATCACGTCGCGGCTGTCCACCAGCGACTTCTTGCCGTCGAGGGCGCTGAAAACGCCCCCCGCCTCGCGCACCAGCACCGATGCGGCTCCGAAATCCCAGCTGTTGAGGCTGCGCTCCCAGAAGGCGTCGAGCCGGCCGCAAGCCACATAGGCGATATCGAGCGCAGCGGCGCCGAACCGCCTCGTGGCCGCGGCGCGCCCCATCACGGCGATGAGTTCCTTCAGGAAAGCCGCATGCCCCTGCCGCCCGAGATGCGGCGTCGCGACGCCGATGAGCGCCTGGCTAAACTCGTTGCGGCCGGCCACCCGGATGCGGCGATTGTTCAGATAGGCGCCCTTGCCGCGCTCGGCCACGAACATCTCGTCCTTGGCCGGGTCATAGACGACGCCGGCCACGAAATCCCCGTCGCGCTCGAGACCGATCGACACGCAGAATTGCGGGATGCCGTGCAGAAAATTGGTGGTGCCGTCGAGCGGGTCGACATGCCAGCGATGTGCGCCATCGGTGCCGGCGACGACCCCGCTCTCCTCCATGACGAGGCCATAGGTCGGGCGCGCCTTGATCAGCGCCTCGCGGATGATCTTCTCGGCGCGGTGATCGGCGGCCGAGACGAAATCGCCCGGGCCCTTCATCGACACCTGCAGCGCCTCCACCTCGCCGAGATCGCGTCTCAGGCTCTTGGCGGCCTTGAGGGCGGCATCGGTCATGACGGAGATGAAGGGCGAGCGGATCATGGGGAGGGGACCAATCGGGCGAAGAGAGGGATTGCGGCCCGCTTTCCGATGCGGAAGGGCTGCGGGCGTCGCGGCTTTGTGTGCGCCGACGACGGGTGGCCCGTCAAGGCGGCGTGATGCCGAGCTGGTAGGAGGACAGGCGCTGCCGCACCAGGCCTTGCGCCTTCTCGCGCTGCTCCGGCGTCAGATTGGCGGTGGCGCTGTCGAGCCAGGGATCGTCGCGGCCGGCATGCTTGGCGAGCAGGTTCCAGGCGGCGGCTTCGGCGAGATCGGTCGTCACGCCCCGCCCCGACACATAGAGAATGGCGAGGCGGTTTTGCGCGATCGGATTGCCGCCGGTCGCCGAGCGCAGGAACAGCTTGGCCGCGGCGGCTTCATCCTTGGCGACGCCATCGCCGTTGAACAGCATGATGGCGTATTCGATCTCGGCGGCCTCGTAGCGGTCGCGCGCCGCGCGCGCCATGAACTGGCCCGCCATCTCCTTGTCGAGCGGCATGCCTTTGCCCGCACGCAAGAGCATCGCATAGGCGAATTCGGCTTCCGGCACGCCGGCATCCGCGCCTTTGCGGATGAGTTGCGCGCCTCGGACGTCCCCGTCCGGCGTGTTGTCCTCGAGCGCCATGAGGCCGAGATTATAGGCGGCGGAAGGCTGGCCCGCCTTGGCGGCTTGTTCCAGGAGCGATTTGGCGCGTGCTTTGTCCTTGGGCACGCCGCGGCCCTGGAGAGCCATCATCGCCAGCGAATAAGCGGCGTTGCGGTCGCCGCGCGCGGCGGCCAGCGCGAACCACTCGGCCGCCTTCTTGAGGTCGGGAGCGATGCCGAGGCCGTCCGCCGTGAGCTCTCCCAGGAGCGCCATGGCGGCCGCGTCGCCGCTGTCTTTCTCGACGCGTTGCGTGGCTGCGCTGAAGGCGTCGCGGTAACGGCCGCGCTGAAAGGCGCCGAAGGCGAGGTCGGGGCCCTCGGTGGGAGCAGCGACCGCGCCGTGCCCCGCGACAAGGGCGAGAGCCGCGACCAGGGTGCGCCAAGCCAGCGTGCGCCAGGCCAGCGTACACTTGGCCAGCGTGCATCTGGGCCGCATCAAACGTGCGTCCGTGACGCGAGACGCTGCAGGGCCGACCTGACGATCGCGGCCGGTCCTTGCGCCTCGGTCCAGACAGGCTCGCCGAGGGCGACGAACTCGGCGCCCGTCAGGGCAAGCTCGTCGATCGCGTCGAGCTCGGGCGCGAAGGCGACGCAAGGCGTCTCGAAGATGCCGGCCCACCAGGCGGCCCGTTCGATGACGCTTGCGAGCGGCGGAAAGGATCCGTCCGGGCGCGCGTCTCCGAACATCACATAGTCGACCCCGGCCTCGGCAGCCGCCATGGCGTCGTCGCGCAGCCGCAAACCGCCGGCTCCGACGATCCGGTCCTGATCCTTCAGGAGGTCGAACGCGGCATCGAGGCCGGCAGGCTGCGAGAGATGCAGCCCGTCTGCGCCGCCCCGCGCCATGATCTGCGGGCGATCGGCGATCAGCAGGGCTGCGTCCCGGCCCTGCGCGATCGGCGCCAGGCGCTTGACGGCGTTCACCAGCGAACGCTCATCCGCGTCGGCGAGATCGAGGACCACGGCCGCCACGTCGCCCGCCGACAAAGCCTCGCCGAGCGGCGCCGCGAAAGCCGCCGCATCGACGACCTTGGGCGTGAACAGCATCAGGCGCGGGCGTCTATCGTCCATGGTCCGACCGGGTGGCGAAAGCGCGGCTTACGCCGCTTTTTCGAGGTCTTTCTTCCATTGGCCGAGCGTGGCCAGGCCGTTCATCTTGGCGCGATGCGAGAAGGCCTTCTGCGCCGCCGCCACATTGGCGGCCTTGCCTGCCCAGGCCTGCTGCGGCGCATGCTGCAGCGCCCGGCCATAGCTGAAGCTCACCCGCCAGGGGAGGCCGCCGATGCGGTTCATGGCGTCGAGATGGGCGGTGGCGTCGAGATCGGACTGGCCGCCGGATAGGAAGGCGATGCCGGGAACGGCGGACGGCACGCAGCGCTTGAGGACGCGGATGGTCGCCTCGGCAACCTCCTGGACGCCCGCCTGCTTGGCGTTCTTCTTGCCCGAAACCACCATGTTCGGCTTCAGCACCGTGCCTTCGAGCACGACGCGGGCGTAGAAGAGCTGCTGATAGACTTCCTTCAGCACCCATTCGGTGACGCGCTCGCAAGTGGCGAGGTCGTGGTCGCCGTCCATCAGCACTTCCGGCTCGACGATCGGCACGATATCGGCCTCCTGGCAGAGCGCCGCATAGCGGGCAAGCCCATGCGCATTGGCCAGAATGCAGCTATGGCTCGGCTTGCCGCCGCCGATATCGATCACCGCGCGCCATTTCGCGAAGCGGGCGCCGAGCTTGTAATAATCCTTCAGGCGGCCGGCGAGGCCGTCGAGGCCTTCGGTCACGGTCTCGCCCGGGCAGAAGGGCAGGGGCTTCGCACCCGCATCGACCTTGATGCCGGGGATGGCGCCGGCAGCCTCGATCAGCTTCACCAGCGGCGTGCGGTCCTTCGCCTTCTGGCGGATGGTCTCGTCGAACAGGATGACGCCCGAGACATGTTCCTTCATCGCCTGTGTCGAGCGGAACAGCAATTCGCGATAATCGCGGCGGTTGTCCTCGGTGTTTTGGACATTGATGGCGTCGAAGCGCTTCTGGATGGTCCCCGAGGACTCGTCCGCCGCCAGGATGCCCTTGCCGGGCACGACCATGCTCTGCGCAACCTTGGTCAATTGGTCGAGATTCATTATTGTTCTCCCATCGGTAAGCGAGCCCGCGACGCCTCGGTCATGGCGAGCCGACCGTGATGCTGGCACGATCCTGGCCGCTGACCGGAAGTTCCGCGAATTGCCGGGCTTGTCGAGACCACCCGTTTCACGCCTTGCGCAACGCCTCTACCCCAGGCAGGGCCTTGCCCTCAAGCCATTCGAGAAAGGCGCCGCCCGCGGTCGACACATAGGTGAAGGCCGCCGCTACCCCCGCCTGGTTGAGCGCCGCGACGGTGTCGCCGCCTCCGCCGATCGAGACGAGCTTGCCCGATGCGGTCAAGGCCGCGGCCTCGCGCGCAATCGCCATCGTGCCGGTATCGAAGGGCTTGAGCTCGAAGGCGCCGACCGGCCCGTTCCAGACGAGGGTCGCCGCATGCTGCAGCTTGCCGACGATCGTCGCGATGCTGGCCGGCCCGATATCGAGGATCATCTCCTCGGACTTGATGTCGTCGAGCCTCGCCACGCGGTGCGGCGCCCGCGCCTTGAATTCGGTCGCGACCAGGGCATCGCTCGGCAGCACGATCTCGCAAGATTGCGCCTTGGCCTTGGCCTCGATCTCGCGCGCCGTCGCCGCGAGATCATGCTCGCACAGCGATTTGCCGATTTTGACGCCGCGTGCCGCGAGAAAAGTGTTGGCCATGCCGCCGCCGATGATCAGCATCTGGACTTTGGCGACCAGATTGCCGAGGAGCTCGAGCTTGGTCGAGACCTTGGCGCCCCCGACAATGGCCGCGACCGGGCGGCGCGGCTTTTCGAGCGCCTTTTCCAGGGCCTCGAGCTCGGCTTGCATCGAACGCCCGGCATAAGCCGGCAGCAGATGCGCGATGCCCTCGGTCGAGGCATGGGCACGATGCGCAGCCGAGAAGGCGTCGTTGACATAGACATCGCCAAGCGCCGCCAAGGCCTTGGCGAAGGTTTGGTCGTTCTTCTCCTCGCCCGCATGGAAGCGGGTGTTCTCGAGAAGCAGCACCTCGCCGGGTTTCAGCGCGGAGACGGCACGGGCTGCAACCTTCCCGACACAATCCTCCGCAAAGGCGACGTCATGCCCGAGCGCCTGCTGCAGCGCCTTGGCGACCGGAAGCAGGCTTTCCTTCGGGTCGGGCTTGCCCTTGGGGCGGCCGAAATGCGCGAGCAGCACCACCTTGCCGCCCTTCGCGGCGATCTCGCGGATGGTCGGCAGGACGCGTTCGATGCGGGTCAAGTCGCTGACCCGGCCGTCTTCCATCGGGACGTTCAGGTCGACCCGTAAAAGGACGCGCTTGCCCTCGGGATTGAGGTCGTCAAGTGTACGAAACGCCGTCATCGCGCGGCTAAGAAGCCCGGGATCCCGAATTTCAGGGCCGCCAGCGTGACCGCCGCGCCGACCAGCGCCGCGATCACCGCGACGACGAAGATCGCGCCGACGCCTGGCAAGCCACGCACCCGTCCTTCGAGCGCATTGACGTCCGCGGTCCGGGCGAGGCCGCCAAATTTCGTCAAGGCATCCTGGAAAGTCGCCTCGACGCGCAGGAGCAGCGCCTCGGTGCGGGCGAACTTCTCTTCGATGCGAGCGGATTTCTCCTCGATGCGCGACAGCTGGTCGAGGCCGCCGCGCTCCGACAGCGGCACGCTGGCTTGAAGCGTGGTAGTGGGCGCCGGGCCCGGCGCCGGCACATAGCTCGGCGCCGGCCGGTCGATCGGGGTGTCCATGGAGGGTTCGCGTTTGGCGATGTCGGTCATGTTGAGAGCCTTGCTGGAGCCGAGAATCTCGCTGAAACCAAGAACCTGGCTGAAACGAGGAGGGGGCAGTCCCCCCGGCCCGTGATGCTTCAGATCAATTTGCTCATCGCGACGGCAGTGTCGCTCATGCGGTTCGAGAAGCCCCATTCATTGTCGTACCAGGAGAGCACGCGCACGAAGGTGCCGTCGATCACCTTGGTCTGATCCATGTGGAAGGTCGAGGAATGCGGGTCGTGGTTGAAGTCCATCGAGACATTCGGGTCGTTGGTGTAGTTCAGCACGCCCTTGAGCTCCTGCTCGGAGGCCCGCTTGATCGCCGCATTGACTTCCTCGGCCGAGGTCTTGCGCGAGGCGACGATCTTGAGGTCGATGAGCGAGACGTTCGGGGTCGGCACGCGGATGGCGCTGCCGTCGAGCTTGCCCTTGAGCTCGGGCAGCACGAGGCCGAGCGCCTTGGCGGCGCCGGTCGAGGTCGGGATCTGCGACATGGCCGCGGCCCGGCCGCGATAGAGATCCTTGTGCATGGTGTCGAGGGTCGGCTGGTCCCCCGTATAGGAATGCACTGTCGTCATGTAGCCGCGCTCGATGCCGATCGCGTCGTTCAGCACCTTGGCGACCGGGGCGAGGCAGTTCGTGGTGCAGGAGCCGTTCGAGACGACGAGATGGTCCCTGGTCAGCTTGTCGTGGTTGACGCCATAGACGACCGTGAGATCGGCGCCGTCGGCCGGCGCCGAGACCAGCACGCGCCTGGCGCCGGCATCGAGATGCGCCTTGGCCTTGTCCTTGGTGGCAAAGACGCCGGTGCATTCGAGCGCGATGTCGATGCCGAGCGCCTTGTGCGGCAGCTCCCCCGGATTCCTGAGCGCCGTCACCTTGATCTTGCCGCCGCCGATCGAGATGGTGTCGCCGGACACCTGCACGTCATGGGGGAAGCGCCCATGCACGGAATCATAGCGCAGCAGATGAGCGTTGGTCTCGACCGGGCCGAGATCGTTGATGGCGACCACCTCGATGTCCTTGCGGCCGGATTCGTAGATGGCCCGCAAGATGTTGCGGCCGATGCGCCCAAAGCCATTGATGGCGACCTTGACGGTCATGGAACGGTCCCTCTCTCCTGAAAGTCCAAGAAGCCGGCCATATCGCAAGCCGGTGCCGCGGTCACCCGTGAGGCTGCAATTTCGTTAAGGCGGCCTCGGCGACCTTCTCGGCCGTGATGCCGAAATGATCGTAGAGATCCTTGTATTTGCCGCTGGCGCCGAAGCTGTGCATGCCGATGAAGGCGCCATCCATCCCGATGATGGCGTCCCAGCCCTGCCGCACGCCGGCCTCGACCGCGACCCGCACTTTCGCCTCGCCGATGAGATCGGCTCGGGTCGCATCATCGCGGGCGAAGAACAGCTCGAAGCACGGCACGGAGACCACGCGGGTGGCGTGGCCCTTGGCCTGGAGCAGATCGCGCGCCGCGAGCGCGATCTCGACCTCCGAGCCCGACGCGAACAGGCTGATCTCGACCTTGCCGGCGGCGGGCGCCACCTCATAGGCGCCCTGGGCGCAGAGATTCTCCTTGCCGGCCTCGCTGCGCGCCGGCTTGAGATTCTGGCGCGTCAGCGCGAGCAGCACCGGGCCGTTCTTGTGGCCGAGCGCGATCTGCCAGCATTCCGCTGTCTCGACGGCATCGGCCGGCCGCAGCACCAGGAGGTTCGGCATGGCGCGCAAGGCCGCAAGATGCTCGACCGGCTGATGCGTCGGCCCGTCTTCGCCGAGCCCGATGGAATCATGGGTGAAGACGTAGATCACCTGCGCATGCGACAGCGCAGCGATCCGGATCGCGGGGCGGCAATAATCGGAGAACACCAGGAAGGTGCCGCCCGCCGGCACGATGCCGCCATGCAGCGACATGCCGTTCATGGCGGCCGCCATGCCGTGCTCGCGGATGCCGAAATGCATGTAGCGGCCGGAGAAATCCTGGGGCGTGATGTTCTCGAGCGGCTTGACCTTGGTGTTGTTCGAAGGCGTGAGATCCGCCGAGCCGATCACCAGCTCCGGCACATGCTGGACGATGGCCTCGAGCGTCGCCTCGCTCGATTTGCGCGTCGCGACCACCGGCTTCTCGGCGATGAATTTGCGCTTGAGCTCGTCGAAGGCCTGATGCAGCGCCGGCAGGGGCTTCTTGCCGAGGCGGCGCTCGAACTCGCCCCTTGTGTCGGCGTCGGCGGCCGCGAAGCGCTTCTCCCAAGCCGTCCGCGTTGCCGCGCCGCGGGCGCCCGCCTTGCGCCAGGCGTCGAGGATATCGGCCGGCACCTCGAAGGGGGGCGAGGTCCAGCCGAGATTCTTCTTGGCTGCGGCTGCCTCCTCGGGCCCGAGCGGCTCGCCATGCGCCTTGTTTGTGCCGGCCTTGGTCGGCGCCCCGTAGCCGATGATGGTCTTGCAGGCGATCAGGGTCGGGCGGTCGGATTTCTGTGCAGCTTCGATCGCCGCCGCCACGGCTTCGCCGTCGAGGCCGTCGACATGGGAGGCGTTCCAGCCGCAGGCCTTGAAGCGCGCCACCTGGTCGACCGAATCCGAGAGCGAGGTCGGGCCGTCGATGGTGATGCTGTTGTCGTCGTAGAAGACGATCAGCTTGTCGAGCTTGAGATGCCCGGCAAGTGCGATCCCCTCTTGCGAGATGCCCTCCATCAGGTCGCCGTCCGAGCACAAGACGTAGGTGTGATGATCGACGAGATCGGCGCCGAATCGCGATGCCAGGATGCGCTCGGCGAGCGCGAAGCCGACCGAAGTGGCGATGCCCTGGCCGAGCGGGCCGGTCGTCGTCTCGATGCCGGCGAGCGTGTGGCCGTGCTCGGGATGGCCGGGCGTCTTGGAGCCGACCTGGCGAAAATGCTTCAGGTCGTCGATGGCGATGTCGCGATAGCCAGTCAGATAGAGCAGCGAATACAGGAGCATCGAGCCGTGGCCGGCCGACAGGATGAACCTGTCGCGGTCAGGCCAGTGAGGGGCACCAGCATCGAATTTCAGGAAGCGCGTGAACAGCGTGGTGGCGATTTGCGCGCAGCCCATCGGCAGGCCGGGGTGGCCCGATTTGGCGGCCTCGACGCCGTCGATAGAAAGCGCCCGGATGGCATTGGCCATGCCCTTGTGCAGATCGTCAGTTGTCATGATGAAGGACCGGATCCGATGAGCTTCGCCTGATAACACCTCGTCTGTGCGAGTCAAACCCGCAGGCCGCGCCGCGCTTGCTCGGCTCTTGGATCCACATTGACGAAACGCTCAACCACTGCCTAAGGTTGCGGGCGCATCACGCGAGAGATATTCGCGATTCGCCCTGACGGGAATTGCACCGCTCTCGCGGTGGCGCGGGCTATATCGCTGGCTATATGCGGAGAGTTCGCCAATCTCATGACGGTGGCCGAGGCGCAGCATCTCGATCAGGCCCTGCAGCGGCTCTCGGCGGCGCTCGACCGCCTGGAACTGGCGGCGACGGCGAGGCTCGACGCTGAGCAGGGGCTCGAGCCGCTCGAGACGGAGCTCTCCGTCATGCGTGACGACCGCTCGCGGCTCGCTGTCGAGCTCGACGGCGCGCTCGCCCGCAATGCCAGCCTGGAGCAGGTGACACGCGAGGTCTCGGCGCGCGTGGCGCGCGCCATCGGCGGGGTCGAGGCGGTGCTGCGCGGCCCGTCGCCCGAGTTGGAGCCGGGAGGTGAGGGACCTTGACCCAGGTTTCGGTGACGATCGCCGGCCGCTCCTACCGCATGGCCTGCGAAGAGGGCGAGGAGGCTCATCTGGAGGCGCTCGCCGCAGCCTATGACGCCAAGATCGCCGAGATGCGCACCTCTTTCGGGGAAATCGGCGATATGCGGCTGCATGTCATGGCGGCCCTGACCTTCGCCGATCAGATCGCCGAGCTTCGCGATCGCGTGGTGGCGCTCGAGGCCGATCAGGCCCGCGCCGGCGAGACGGGCGCCCAGCGCCTGGCACAGGACGATGCCATGCGGCGCGAGCTCGCCGCCACGGTCACCAGGGCCGCCGAGCGGATCGAGCGCCTTTCGGCGAGATTGGCGTCCAAGCCGCGCTGATAACCGTCACGCAGATAGCCGACACTTTGGCCGCGCTGCTTTGACCGCGCGGCCGTTACCCCCTATATGCCCCTCAACTCCGCGGGAGACGGGCCGGCGTGCCAAGCCGGGTCAAAGCCGTCGCGACCGCGGCCTGCAACCTGAACGTCGAACCGCCGAAGGCAAGGCGGCGCGTTCCATTGGAGCAGTGGCATGGCGAAGAAAATCGCAGGCTACATCAAGCTGCAAGTCCCGGCCGGCGCGGCCAACCCGTCGCCGCCGATCGGTCCCGCGCTGGGTCAGCGCGGCCTCAACATCATGGAATTCTGCAAGGCCTTCAACGCCAAGACCGCGCAGATGGAGAAGGGCACGCCCATCCCGGTCGTGATCACGGCCTATCAGGACCGTTCCTTCACTTTCGAGATGAAATTGCCGCCGATGTCCTTCTACCTGAAGAAGGCGGCGAACATCCAAGGCGGTTCCAAGACGCCGGGCCGCGGCTCGGCGGGCCAGGTCACCAAGGCGCAGATCCGCGAGATCGCGCAGGCAAAGCTGCCCGACCTGAATTGCGACAGCGTGGATTCGGCAATGGCCATGGTTGAGGGCTCGGCCCGCTCCATGGGCCTCGAAGTGGTGGGGTGACGAGATGAGCATTGGAAAGCGTATGAAGACCGCCGTCGAGGGCATCGACCGCGCCAAGCTCTACCCGCTCAACGAGGCCGTGAAGCTGGTCAAGGAGCGCTCCAAGGCGAAGTTCGACGAGACCATCGAGATCGCCATGAATCTCGGCGTCGACCCGCGTCATGCGGACCAGATGGTGCGTGGCGTCTGCCAGCTCCCGAACGGCTCGGGCCGGACGGTGCGGGTGGCGGTGTTCGCGCGCGCCGGCAAGGCCGATGAGGCGAGGGCGGCAGGCGCCGACATCGTTGGGGCCGAGGATCTGGTCGAGAAGATCAATGCGGGCGAGATCAATTTCGACCGCTGCATCGCGACGCCGGACCTGATGCCGCTCGTCGGGCGCCTCGGCAAGGTTTTGGGCCCGCGCGGCCTGATGCCCAATCCGAGGGTCGGCACGGTGACGCCGGATGTGGCGGGCGCCGTGCGCGCCGCCAAGGGCGGTGCCGTGGAGTTCCGCGTCGAGAAGGCCGGCATCGTGCATGGCGGCGTCGGCAAGGCATCCTTCGAGGCCGACAAGCTCGCCCAGAACATCCGGGCTTTCGCGGATGCGGTCGCCAAGGCGAAGCCGACGGGTGCCAAGGGCCACTATATCCAGCGCATCGCCATCTCCTCGACCATGGGCCCGGGCGTCAAGATCGACCCCGCGACCGTGATGGGGGCGGCCGGGGCGTAAGCTTCGTGCGCCTCCTCTTCCCGCTCGCGGGAGAAGGAGGCGTGCCGAACCTTCATCCCGATTCCGGGACATACTCCCAGGCGCCTCCGATGAACGCGCTCCTCCCGCCCTCGACCACCGCCTGGGTGCTGACGGACGGCAAAGCCGGCGACACGGCGATCTGCTTCGGCGTCGTCGAGGCGCTCGGCCTCGAGCCGGTCCTGCACAGAATCGCGCCGCGCCCACCCTGGAGCTGGGCGACGCCGTTCGGGCCGATCGATCCGCGCGAAGCGCCGTCGCGGGCAGATAGCCCGATCGCCCCGCCTTTCCCCGATCTCATCGTCGCCTCCGGCCGGCGCGCCGTTCCCTATGTCCGGCGCATCCGCGCCGAAACCCGGGGGCGGACCTTCACGGCCTTCATGAAGGACCCCTATACGGGGCCAGGCACGGCCGACATCGTCTGGGTGCCGGACCATGACGAGCTCACCGGCGCCAATGTCATCAAGACGCCCCTGACCCCGCACCGGGTCACTCCGGCGAAGCTCGCGGCGGCCCGCGCCGCACCTCTCGAGGCGTTGACGCGCCTGAAGCCGCCGCGAGTCGCCGTCCTCGTCGGGGGCGACAGCGTCAATCACCGCTTCAAACCTGCCGACATTGCCTCCTTGTCGGAGCGGCTCGATCGGCTGGCGGGCTCGGGCGCCTCGCTGATGGCGACGCTGTCGCGGCGCACGCCGTCCGCCTTGCGGGACGCCATCACTGCCGTCATCACCCGCAGCGGGGGCTATCTCTGGGACGGGCAGGGGGAGAACCCCTTCATCGCCCTCTTGGCGCTCGCCGACACGCTGGTGGTCACCGCTGATTCGGTCGGCATGGTGGGCGAGGCGGCCGCGACCGGGCGTCCGGTGCTGGTTTTCGAACCGAGCGGGGGCCACCGCAAGATCACTTTTTACCTCAACGAGCTGCGTCAACGCGGAATTGTCCATAACTTTGCCGGGCATCTTGCAGGAACCCCCTATGAACCCCTAGATTCGACCTTTGCGGTCGCTTCCCGTATTGCGGAGGCGTTTCGCCGGCATCGCAGCGCGAGGTTTATGTCGTAATGCGGCCGGCGCGGCGTCGTGAAGGCGCCGATCGCCGAAGGGGAAGACCGTGCCGCACTACCATACGCCTCTGTTGATCGTCGGATCCGGCCCGGCCGGATACACGGCGGCGATCTATGGCGCCCGGGCCCTGCTGAAGCCGATCCTGGTCTCGGGTATCCAGGAGGGCGGGCAGATGACCATCACGACCGACGTCGAGAATTATCCGGGCTTTGCCGATGTCATCCAGGGCCCTTGGCTCATGGAGCAGATGCGGGCGCAGGCCGCCCATGTCGGGACCAAGCTGGTTTCGGACCAGATCGTCTCGGCCGATCTGCGCAGCCGGCCCTTTCGCCTGAAAGGCGATTCGGGCGATACCTATACGGCCGATGCGCTGATCATCGCCACGGGAGCCCAGGCCAAATGGCTCGGCCTGCCCTCCGAGGAGCGATTCAAGGGATTCGGGGTGTCCGCCTGCGCCACTTGCGACGGGTTCTTCTTCCGCGGCAAGCAGGTCCTGGTCGTGGGCGGAGGCAATTCGGCGGTCGAGGAAGCGCTTTACCTCTCCAATATCGCCTCCAAGGTGACGCTGGTGCATCGCCGCGACAGGTTCAGGGCCGAGCGCATCCTCCAGGAACGCCTGTTCGGCCGCGCCAATGTCGAAATTCTCTTCGAGCATGTGCTGGACGAGGTCGCCGGCCGGACCGAACCCCTGGCGGTGACCGAGGTGACGTTGCGGCAAGCGCGCTCCGGCGCCAAGACCCGGCTGAAGGTCGATGGCGTCTTCATCGCCATCGGCCATACGCCCGCGGTCGAATTGTTCAAGGATCAGCTGCGGATGACGGCGTCGGGCTATATCGCGACCGAGCCTGGCTCGACCGCAACCAGCATTCCGGGCGTGTTCGCCGCAGGCGACGTGACGGATGAACGGTATCGGCAGGCGGTGACGGCGGCCGGGCTCGGCTGCATGGCCGCGCTCGATGCCGAGAAGTGGCTAGTGGCAACCGAACAACAAAGAGCGGCGGCTGAGTAGAGCTGTCGCCAAGCCGAGGGGCGATCAGGAGTGGACTGGGATCGATTGCGAATATTCTGCGCGGCCGCCGAGGTCGGCAGTTTCACCCATGCGGGCGACATGCTCGAGCTCAGCCAATCGGCTGTGAGCCGCCAGATCGCGGCGCTCGAGGAGGAGGTCGGCGTGCCGCTCTTCCATCGGCACGCGCGTGGCCTCATCCTGACCGAGCCGGGCGAGACCTTGTTCCGCACCGCGCTCGAGATGAAGCTCAAGATCGAGACCGCGAGGGCCCGTCTCGTCGACACGCGCGAGAAGCCGAACGGGCAATTGCGCATCACCACCACGATCGGGCTCGGCACCTATTGGCTGACGCCGCGACTTGGGGAGTTCCTCGACGGCTATCCGGATATCCGGGTCGAGCTCCTGCTGATCGACGAGGAGCTGGATTTGGCGATGCGCCAGGCCGATGTGGCGATCAGGTTGCGCTTGCCCGTGCAGTCGGATCTGGTGCAGCGGCGCCTGTTCACGGTGCATTTCCATGCCTATGCGTCAAACGACTATGTGAAGCGGCGCGGCGCCCCCAAGACACCCGAGGAGCTCGATGCGCATCGCATCGTCGCCTTCGGCGGCGTCGGCCCGACCTATCTGCTCGAGACGAGCGTTCTGCCCACTTTGGGCCGCGAGCCGCGCCACCCGCGCGTCGCGGCGCTGACGGTGAGCAACGTCTCGAGCGTCAAGCGTGCGGTCGAGAGCGGCTTCGGGATCGGCGTCCTGCCCGACTACATCGTGGACCAGACCTCCAATCTGGTGCGCGTGCTGACCGAGAGCGAGATGCCTTCGCTCGACACGTATTTCGTCTATCCGGAGGAATTGCGGAACGTGGCGCGCATCCAGGTCTTCCGCGACTTCATGATCCAGAAGGCGCAACGCTGGTCGCATTGAGCGCGCGGTCACTTTTGTGAGCAGCAGCGCTCACCTCTCCCCTTGTGGGAGAGGTCGGCTTCGAAGAGCGAAGCGATGAGATGCCGGGTGAGGGGGGCAGCGCAGGGGAGGCACGCGCCAATACGGATTGCGAAGGCAGGAGTTGCGCCCCTCACCCGATCCTCGCCTGGCGGCTCGGATCGACCTCTCCCACAAGGGGAGAGGTTAGGGGGGCCGCGCCCTTCAGGCGAAATCCGGCTCGACCCCACCCTTGCGCTCCAGCCAGGCGGGGGTCGGCAGCCCCATGGAGCGCAGGAAGTCGGGGTTGAACAGCTTCGACTGGTAGCGGTTGCCGTAATCGGCCAGCACCGTGACGATGGTGCGCCCGGGCCCGAGCTGCTTGGCGAGGCGGATGGCGCCGGCGACATTGATGCCTGATGAGCCGCCGAGGCACAGCCCCTCATGCTCGAGCAGGTCAAAGATGATGGGAACGGCTTCCTCGTCCGGGATCTGGAAGGCGGCGTCGACCGGCATGCCCTCGACATTCTTGGTGATGCGCCCTTGGCCGATGCCCTCGGTGATGGAGGTGCCCGAGGCCTTCAGCTCGCCCGTCGTGTAATAGCTGTAGAGCGCAGCCCCCATCGGATCGGCAAGCCCGATCTTGATGTCCTTGTTGCGCTCCTTGAGCGCCATGCCGACGCCGGCCAAGGTGCCGCCAGTGCCGACGGCGCAGATGAAGCCGTCGACCTTGCCGCCGGTCTGTTCCCAGATTTCGGGGCCGGTCGTCTCGATATGGGCTTGGCGATTGGCGACATTATCGAATTGGTTCGCCCAGATGGCGCCGTTCGGCTCGCTCTTGGCGAGCTTCTCGGCAACCCGCCCCGACACCTTCACGTAATTGTTCGGATTGGCGTAGCCGACCGCCGGAACTTCGATGAGCTCGGCGCCGGCGAGCCGCAGCATGTCCTTCTTCTCCTGCGACTGCGTATCGGGAATGACGATGACGCAGCGCAGGCCGAGCGCATTGCCGACGAGGGCAAGGCCGATGCCGGTATTGCCGGCCGTGCCCTCGACCACGACGCCGCCCGGCTTCAGCGTGCCGCGCGCCATGGCGTCCTTGATGATGAACAGCGCCGCCCGGTCCTTCACCGATTGGCCGGGATTCATGAACTCGGCCTTGCCGAGGATGGTGCATCCGGTCATCTCGGAGGCGCGCTTCAGTTTGATCAGCGGCGTGTTGCCGATCGTTTCGAGAACGTTCTGGTGGATGGTCATTGGCTCGACCCTGCTTGCGATTGGCGAGTAGCGAGTAGCGAGTAGTGGGGCGGTGGGCAACGTCGTAAGATCGGCAAAAGGCCATTCGCTATTCGCCACTCGCCACCCTCTACTCGCCCCTTCACAATTGGTCGAAGTCCAAGGTCACGGCCGGCGATGTCGGGCGCGACTGGCAGGCAAGGACGAAGCCCTGCTCCATCTCCCAGGGCTCGAGCGAATAATTCTGCATCATGTCCACCGTGCCCGAGACGAGCTTGGCGCGGCAGGTGCAGCACATGCCGCCCTTGCAGGAGAAGGGCAGCTCCAGACCGGCCCGCAATCCCGCATCGATCACGCTTTCCTCGGCGGCGACCGGAATGACATGCGTCGTGCCGTCGAGCGTCACTGTCGCCGTCGCGATCGCGGCTTGCGTGCCGCTTGCGCGCCCGCCCGGTCGGGATTGCGGCGATCGAGACGGGGTGACGGGCAGATCCGGCGTGAACAGCTCGACATGGATGCGCTCCGTCGGCACGTCGAGCTCGGCCAGCGCCGCCCTTGCGGCCTCGATCACGCCCTGCGGACCACAGAGGAAGGCATGGTCGATCTCCTGCCTCGGCAGGCTTGCCCGGACCAGGCTCCTGATCTTTTCGGCATCGAGGCGCCCATGCAGCAGCGGGATGTCTTGCGCCTCGCGCGACAGCACATGGTGCACGGCGAGCCGGCCGAGATAGCGATCCTTCAAATCCTCGAGCACCTCCTTGAAGATGATGTCACGAGAGGAGCGGTTGCCGTAGATCAGCAGGAAGCCGCTCTTCGGCTCGCGCGTCAGCACGGATTTGATGTGCGACATCACCGGCGTGATGCCGGATCCGGAAGCGACGGCGAGATAGACGCGCTCGGTCTGCGGATCGAGCGGCACGGTGAAGCGGCCGATCGGGGTCATCACGTCGATGGCGTCGCCTGTCTTGATCGCCGCATTGGCGAAACCCGAAAACAGCCCGCCATCGACTTCCTTGACCGCGACCCTCAACTCGCCATCGTCCAGTCCCGAACAGATCGAATAGGAACGCCGCGCATCCTCGCCGCCGATGGTCGTGCGCAGCGTCAAATATTGGCCCGGCTCAAACGCATAGGCGTCGGCGAGGGCTGGCGGCACCGCAAAGGCGATCGATACCGCGCCGGCTGTCTCGCGGCGCAGATCGGTGACCGTGAGGCGGTGGAAACGCGGTGTTCTCACGGGAAATTCAAATACATTTGAAAAGGTCGAAAGGCTCGCGGCAGGCCTTGCAGCGCCACAGCGCCTTGCATGAGGTCGAGCCGAATTCAGAAATCCGTTCAACGTCTTCGGAGGCGCAGCGAGGGCAGGCGAAGACCTGCTCAGCGAACAGCGCAGCGCGCGACGATGCGGCGGGCGGAGGCGCGATGCCATAGGCGCGAAGCTTCTCGCGGCCCTCGGCGCTCATCCAGTCCGTCGTCCAGGCAGGCGCCAGCGACAAGGTGATCTTGCGCCGGGAAAATCCCGCTTTTTCAAGGGCAAGATCCGCTTCGACGGCGATCATGTTCATCGCCGGGCAACCCGAATAAGTGGGCGTGATCACCGCCTCGACCTCGTCTCCATCGATCCTGACCTCGCGCAATATGCCGAGATCGGCGATCGTCAGGACCGGAATTTCGGGATCGACGACTGCCGCGAGCGCCGCATGGGCGCGCTCCAGCCTCTGGCGTGCCTCGAGGCCGGCTTCAGCCTTCAAGTGCTCAGCCTTCAAGTGCGGCGCAACGCCATCCTTGTCGAGTATCGCCGTTACCATGTGGCGCCCGGATAGGTCCTTTGCAGATATTGCAGCTCGGCGAGCACATGGCCGAGATGCTCGGAATGGCGCCCCTGGCGCCCGCCGGTCTGCATCCAGCCATCCCCCGGTCGCTTCAATGTGGCGTCTACGAGCCAGCGATCAAGCGTCGCGTCGAAGCTGGGCTTCAGCGTCGCCGGGTCGACCGCGACCCCGGACGCGATCAGGGCCTGATCGACGGCGTCGGTCTCGAACAGCTCACCCGTATAGGACCATAGCTCGTCGAGCGCCTCCTCCATGCGGCGATGGCTCTCTTCGGTACCGTCTCCGAGCCGCACCACCCATTCGCCGCAATGGCGCAGATGGTAGGCGACTTCCTTCACGGCTTTTGCCGCGATCGCGGCGAGCGTCGAATCGCTCGAACGGGTCGTTGCCTCCCAAAAAGGGTGCATGAAGGCCGACATCAGCAATTGGCGCAGGATGGTCACGGCGAAATCGCCATTGGGACGCTCGACCATCAGCAGATTGCGGTAGGACGCGACGTCGCGCAGATAGGCGAGCTGATCCTCGTCGCGCCCCTTGCCCTCGACTTCGCCCGCATAGGCGTAGAGAGGGCGGGACTGCCCGATCAGGTCGAGCGCGATATTGGCCAGCGCCAGCTCCTCCTCGAGCACGGGCGCATGGCCGCACCATTCGGACAGGCGATGCCCGTTGATGAGCGCCGTGTCGGCAAGGCGTAAGCTATAGAGGAAGAGGGGGTTGTCGGTCATGCGCGCTTGATTGGGGCTCTCGATGACCTGCATATTCGCCAATCTCGCCTATTGTTCAAGCCCGGCCGGCCGCTCTCCGGCATCCGTATCGGTGCTCCGGGGCTTGTCCCTGGCTTTCCCCGTCTCCAGCCTCAGCAATTTGGCAAAGCCGCGCGGCTTGTCGTCGAACAAGGTCGCGGAAAGCTTGACGGCCTTGCCCACCAGAAGGCGATGTCGCTTCGCCAATACCTCCTCGAGCTTGATCAGGTCTCCGCCCGAAATATCGGCGCGCGTCCGCACGAAATCGCGCAGCACTTCGAGGTCGTTGCAGAGGCCGAGCTGGTCCCGCAGGCGCCTGACCTTCTTGTGCCGGGTAGCGATCTTGCCTTTGTCGGCCCCCGCGAAGAAGGCCAGGTGATTCTGGTGGTCGACGACAGCCTTGCGCAAAGGGTGGAGCGCCGCCTCCTTGCCATGACGCAGCGCCGTCGCTCGTTTGCGTGCGCGGCGATAGGTCTTGGCTGCCTGCCGACGCAGATCGGCGACATCGCCCGCGGTCGGCCGTCTGCGCCAGATCGCGCCGAGCCGCACGATCCTGTCGCGATCGCCTCGGCGCGAGCCTCTGTGGAGTGCAGCCGCGGCAATGCGATGATGGGCGGAAAGGACGGGCTTGATGCGCGTCGCCGCCTCACCGAGATCGCCGGAGAGGGAACTCAGCGTCTTCAGCATCACCGTCGCATCGCGGGTGTGGCCGAGCCTGCGGCGCAGCTCCCCGGTGATCTCGCGCGTCTCATCGGCGAAATCGGTCGCCGAGGCCGGCGCAAGGCGCAACAGCGAACGCAGTTTCTTGAGCTCGCGCCGCGATTTATGCACCACCGGCTCGGTCAGCCGGCCGGCGCGAAAAGCGTTCGACAGCCCTTCGATGATCTGCGGAATCTCGGCCGCCCAGGCGGCAAGCCAGGGATCGGCAAGCGCGGATCGGGTCGCATCGAGCATGGGGTCAGATTAGCGAACTCTATGTCGATGCGCGAGATGGGGCGGCGCCGACGCTGCTTTCCTCTATGCCGGAGCAGCGGGCCCGACCCCCGAAAAGCTGCGCTTGGGCTTGACCGGGGCCCGCACGGGGCGGAATAAGCGGTGCACGAACCGCGCGAGACGTCATGAACCTACCTCTTGACCACAAGAAGCTCCTGAAGGGCGCGACCGGCGATTGGGAGATCGTCATCGGCCTGGAGATCCATGCCCAGGTGACGAGCGAGGCGAAGCTGTTCTCCGGCGCCTCGACCGTCTTCGGCGGGGAGCCCAATTCGCATGTCTCCTTCGTCGACGCGGCCATGCCGGGCATGCTGCCCGTGATCAATGAGGAATGCGTGCGCCAGGCGATCCGCACCGGGCTCGGGCTGCGCGCCAAGATCAATCCGCGCAGCGTCTTCGACCGCAAGAACTATTTCTATCCGGACCTGCCGCAGGGCTACCAGATCAGCCAGTACAAATCACCGATCGTCGGCGAGGGCGAAGTGATCGTCGACATGCTGGATGGCAGCCGCTTCACGGTCGGCGTCGAGCGCCTGCATCTCGAGCAGGATGCCGGCAAATCCTTGCACGACCAGCACGCCACCATGAGCTATGTCGATCTCAACCGTTCGGGCGTGGCGCTGATGGAGATCGTGTCGAAGCCCGATCTGCGCACCTCCGAGGAGGCCAAGGCCTATGTGACGAAGCTGCGCACCATCCTGCGCTATCTCGGCACCTGTGACGGCGACATGGAGAAGGGCAATCTGCGCGCCGACGTCAACGTCTCGGTGCGCCGCCCGGGCGAGCCGCTCGGCACGCGTTGCGAGATCAAGAACGTCAACTCGATCCGTTTCATCGGCCAGGCGATCGAGGCCGAGGCGCGCCGCCAGATCGGCATCATCGAGGATGGCGGCAAGATCGATCAGGAGACGCGGCTCTTCGACCCTGCCAAGGGCGAGACGCGCGCCATGCGCTCCAAGGAGGAAGCGCATGATTACCGTTATTTCCCCGATCCCGACCTTCTGCCGCTCGAATTCGACGACGCCTATGTGGATGAGCTCGCAGCCCGCCTGCCGGAGCTGCCGGACGCCAAGCGGGCCCGCTTCATCGCCGATTACGGTCTGTCGGCCTATGACGCCTCGGTGCTGGTGGCGGAGCGCATGAACGCCGATTTTTTCGAGGAGGTCGCCAAAGGTCACGATGGCAAGGGCCGCGACGGCAAGGCCGCCGCCAATTGGGTGATCAACGAGTTGTTCGGCCGCCTCAACAAGGAGGGCCACGAGATCGACGCCTCTCCGGTCTCGGCGGCGCAGCTCGGCGCCATCATCGATCTGATCGGCGAGGGCACGATCTCCGGCAAGATCGCCAAGGATCTGTTCGAGATCGTCTGGAGCGAAGGCGGCGATCCGCGCGCGCTGGTCGAGAGCCGCGGCCTGAAGCAGGTGACCGATACCGGCGCCATCGAGGCCGCGGTCGATGCCATCATCGTAGCCAACCCTGACAAGGTCGAGCAGGCCAAGGCGAAGCCCACCCTGATCGGCTGGTTCGTCGGCCAGGTCATGAAATCGACGGGTGGCAAGGCCAACCCGCAGGCCGTCAACGAGCTCTTGAAGCGGAAGCTCGGCATATGAGCTTCGCCGGGGGGCGAGGCCGGCTGTTGCGGCTCGAGGCGCGCGGCAGCGATCACGAGCTCGCGAGATGACGGAGATGGGCGCCATCGATGCGCAATTCGCCATTCTGGCCGGGCGCATCCGCGACCGCGTGGAGAAACAGGGTTTCGCCAGGCTGGTCGGCGCGAGGCTCGGCGAGCTGACGCCGGGAGGCTGCACGGTTTCGGTGGAGCGGCGCCCCGAGCTGTTGCAGCAGAACGGCTTCTTCCATGGCGGCGTGACGGCCTTCCTGATCGACAATGCGACCACAATCGCTGCCGCCACCTTGTTGCGCGAAGGCCAGGCGTGTCTCACGGCCGAATACAAGCTCAACCTTTTGGCGCCGGCGACCGGCAGCGTGCTCACCTGCCGGGCCCGCGTCGTGAAGCCCGGCCGCAGCGTCAGCGTCGTCGCGGCCGATGTGTTCAGCGTCGCCGACGGCAAGGAGACGCAGACCGCGACTGCGCTTGCCTCGATCTCGATACTCGACGCCGCACGGCTCGATCCGCAACTCCTGACCGGAGGGGATGAAGACATTTGATGGGGCGGTTGCGGCGTCTTCCCGCGGAATTTACCTTGAATGCGGCGCGACTCACCTTGTCGCGGCAAATTGCTGAAGCTAATCGGAAACACGACGCGCGATGGCAACGAGGTTCGCTATGAGACGGATGCGATCTGCACTATCGGTGGCGGCGCTGGCTCTCGCCGGCGTCTTGATGGCGGGGGCGGCCTTCGCCGCGCCCTGTCAGGGGGCCGGAAGCTTCGATAGCTGGCTCGCGAGCCTGAAGCAGGAAGCCGCGTCGCAAGGCGTTTCGGCGCGTGGCCTCGCAGCCTTGAACGGCATCACGCCCGATCCGTCGGTCGTGTCGAGAGATCGCGGCCAAGGCGTGTTCCGCCAGAGCTTCGAGCAGTTCTCGGGCCGCATGGTCAGCAAATACCGGCTGTCGCGCGGGGCGAGCCTCATCCGGCAATATTCCGCGACCTTCAATCGCATCGAGCAGCAATTCGGCGTTCCGGCGCCGGTCCTGGTGGCGATCTGGGGGCTGGAGACGGATTTTGGGGCCGGCAACGGCAATTTCGCCACCATCCGCTCGCTCGTCACGCTGGCCTATGATTGCCGCCGTTCGGCGATGTTCCACGCCGAGCTTCTCGACGCGCTGCGCCTCGTCGATCGCGGCGATCTGTCAGCTGGCGAGATGCGCGGCGCCTGGGCGGGCGAGCTCGGCCAGACGCAGTTCATGCCCTCCTCCTACCTGAAATTCGCGGTCGATTACGGCGGTGGGCGCAACCTGATCCGCAGCGTGCCCGACGTGCTCGCCTCGACGGCCAATTATCTGAAGAGCTATGGCTGGCGTCGCGGCCAGCCCTGGGGGCCGGGTACCGGCAATTTCGCCGTCATCCAGCAATGGAACAAGTCTGACGTCTATTCGCGCACCATCGCTTATTTCGCGGATCGGCTGGCGGCCGAGACCGGACAGGGCAGGGTCGAGAATTGAGGCCTCGCCGGCCCATGCGGGCGCGATGACGCAGGCGACCCGCAGGCCTGATGCGACGATGCCGGCAGCGAGTGCGTCCGTCGAGGAACTGCTGGTCCGCCCAGTGGGGCGCGACGAGCTCCCGGCAATCCGCTCGCTGCTGGTCGAGACCTGGCACGATACTTATGACGTGATCTACGGTATTGCCGAGGTCACCAAGTTTACCGAAGACTGGCATTCGCTGGCCAATCTGGCGCGTGGCCTCGCTCGCGAGCAGCATGCCTTCCTGGTGCTCGAAGCCGATGGGGAGATTGTGGCCACGGCGTCCGCGACGCTGCGGGATTCGGCGGCCCTTCAAGGCGACGGGCTCCTGAGCATCGATCGGCTCTATGTGCGCCCAGCGAGGCAAGGTTCGGGCTTCGGCAGCGCGCTATTGGATGCCTGCGTGGCGCGCTTTCCGGAGGCTCGCTCTGTGCACCTCGAGGTCGATCCGCATAATCGCAAGGGGCGGGAATTCTACGCAAAAAGGGGCTTCGCCGAAACCCGGGTTCCGGCCGGCGGCGAAGAGGGTAACGTCCTCTGCGAGCGGCGGGTCGCGGCATGGGGTTTGCGCGAGCGCCCCTATATGCTGCTTCGCCCGGCGCGCGACGACGACGCGCAGGAGCTGTTCGGCCTGATCGCCTTGTGCTTTGCGGATTATCCGGGCTGCTATGTGGATCCGCATGACGATCTTCGCGACCTCCTCAAGCCTGCCGTCAGCGGCGCCGAGCGGGAAGGGCGGTTCTGGGTGGTCGAGGATCGCAGGGCCCGCATCGGCGCTTGCGTCAGCGTCGACTTCCCGCAGCCGCGTGTCGCCGAATTGCATCGCGTCTATGTCCGGCAAGACCTCAGGCGGCGCGGCCTCGCCGCCAAGCTGGTCGGGCTCGCCGAGAGCGAGGCGCGCGGACGGGGCGCGGAGCGCATGGTCTTCTGGTCGGATACGCGCTTCCTCGACGCACATCGCTTCTATGAGCGCCTCGGCTATCGGCGCACAGGCGAGGAGCGCGAACTCGACGACATCTCCCATTCGCGCGAATTCCGCTTCGAGAAACAGCTCGACGAGAAAGAGCTCAGATAGCCGCACCGATCGGCATCGCTGGGGTGGGGCACATGTTGCCGGGGCCACGCTGCCTTGAAATTTGCCGGCCTCAGGCTATGTTGGACAAAGTGCGATTACGTTCAACGCAAGGCGCATATTCGATGCCAAAACCAGCCACGAAGAGTGTCGGTCGTCGGGTCGGCAAGGCGACGCAAGCGACTTTTGCAGGAGCCGCTCTCAAGGGTGGCCCAGCGACGACCGTGTCGAAGCGTGTCGCAACGACTGGGGAGTCGCGGGTCAGCAAGGAGCGCTTTGAAGCCGTCATGAAGGCGGCCGAGCGTTCGGGGCTCCTGAGCGAGAAGAGCAGTCGCATCGGCGGCAGGGTCAGTCCTGCGCTCGTCGAGCAGGCAAAGAGACAGACTGGGATTGAAGGCGACACCGATTTGCTTGCGTTCGCCCTGGCTAACGTGGCGCTCGAGGACAACTTTGGTGAGGCGTTCAAGACGTCCAGAGGCAAAGTCGCCGCGGACTTGAAGCTCGGATTCTGAGTGGCGGAGTTTGACTTCGACGCTGCTCAGCGCTGGGCGCGATTTGATCCTCAGAAAACCCTGGCGCGCCGGCCTGATGGCGAGCTTCCATTTGTCGATCAAGAGCTTATCGGTGGCCAGGCGCTGTTGCTCGACACCTGTGTCTACATCGACCAGATGCATGATCGAGCACCCGACATCCTCAACCTCCTCATCGAGGGGCGGCAGGTCAACCACTCGACCGTCGCCATTCAGGAGCTGATGCATACGATCGGCGTGCTCGATCCAAGAGACGCGCGAACAGCTGCGATCATCGGGGAGATCATCCGCCTGATCCGGGCGATGCCCACGCATCGTGTCTTCGCCCCGGAGCCGGATATCCTCGGCAAGGCGGCCTTGCTCTCAGGCATGCTGTGCCGGTTGCAGGGCTATGCCTCCAACGCCAAGCTGCGTGCGCTTCAAGACTGTGTTCTGTTCCTGCAGGCACAGAAGCTCGGCTTCACCTTGCTGACCGCGAATATCGGCGACTACGATATCTTGCTTCAACTGATCCCGGCGGGAAGGGTGTTTTTCTATCGAAGGAAGTAGGGAAGGGATATCAGTAGTGAATAGTGAATAGTGAATAGTGAATAACCAGCTCCACCGCTCACTCCTCACTCCTCACTCCTCACCACTCACTCCTCACCACTCGCCCCCGCCGCATCAGCTTGAAGGAGATCCCCTGGATCAGCATTGCGGCGAGGCTTGCGCCGATGAAGGCTGTGGCCACGCCCGTGCGCACTAACAACTCACTGAGCACGATGAAGAAGCTGGCAAAGCCGTAAAGCCCGAGCAGCAGGCCGCGCAGCACCTGGCGGGCCGCTTCCGGGCCCTGGACGCGGTGCGCGAAGACCGCGAGCACGGTCGCGAAGATCGGGAAGGTGGCAAGAAGCCCGCTCAATCTCGGGCCGAGCGCCGCGGCCGCGGCGGTGACCGAGACGACGAGCGTGGTCGCGACCGCAATGCGCGCCGGGATATCCCAGAGCGGTAGCGTCGCCACCCCATAGCGGAGCTTGCGGCGCGGCATGGCGCGAAGCCCGAGGGTGAGCGCGGCGAGCGCGATCAGGAACAGGGCGAGATGCGGCAAGGCGAGTGCTTGCAGCGTCGCCGCGCCGATGGCGAAGGCCGCGGCCCCGGCGCAGAAGGCGAGCGGCCATCCGGCGTGCTCGGCGGCCAGGACATAGCCGACCGCGAAACAGGCTTGCGCCGCCGTCCCGGCAAGCGATCCGGCTGTTGCCTGCTGGGCGAAAACCGGCCCTTGATCGAGCGTCAGGAAAAACGCCACGGGCCCCGATGTCAGGGGCAATCCGACGATCCAGCCGCCGATCGCCTCGCCCCAGCGGCGCCCTGCGAGGCTCGCGAGGAGGATGAGGATCGGCGTCAGCGAAAGCTTGAGCGCGAGCATGCCCTGCCTTAGGGATAGATCTTCTCCTGTCGCTCGAGCATGTCGACGAATTGGGCGAGGCGGCGCAAGCGTGTTTCCGGCCTCTTGGCGCTGTGCAGCCGATACAAGATTGCATAGCGGTTCAGCCTGTCGAGGCTCGCGAAGAAGGAAGCGGCCGCCGGGCGCTTGTCGAGCTCGGCCTTGAGATCATCGGGCACGGTCGCGCTGCTCTGCGAGTCATAGGCTGCCTCCCAGCGCCCGTCGCGTCGAGCGGCCTCGATCGCCGTCTGGCCTGCAGGCTTCATTCGCTTGGCCTCGATGAGGGCGAGCGCCTTGTCGCGATTGATCTTCGACCATTTGCTGGCCTTGCCGCGCGGCGTGAATCGCTGCAGCCAGAAGGCCTTGTCGAGGGGCGCCTTCTGGCCGTCGATCCAGCCATGGCAAAGGGCGGCCTCGATGGCCTCGGCATAGCTGACGGTCGCCGTCTCGTTACCCTTCTTGGCAATCTTGAGCCACACGCCTTTGGAAGTCGGGGGCTCGGCCGAAAGCCAGGTCTCGAAGGCTTGCAGGTCGCCGAAGAGCAGGATCGGCAAGCCCTGCTTGACGTCCGTCATCCTGTGCTCTCCGCGTCACGCGGCCGGGTTCTTCCGGTCGAGACGGACGTCAACTGATGAGATCGCGTTGCACGACGAAGGACGTGCACCCCGGCCCGTCGACCAGGCCCTTATATTGCCCCGAGACCGGATCGTAGTCACCATCCAGCCCGACCATGACATAGAAGGGCGGCCTATGCGTCCATGACCGGGCGACGAGCGTCAGATGTCCGGCCTTCGATCCCAATTGCCCGAACATCCTGAATTGCCCCGACGGCACATGCGGGTTGTCGGCAATCGCATAAAACGAGAAGACCGCGATGACGTCATTTGCGCCGGACGGCCTCACCGTCAAGGTCAGTCCCGTGGTGCCTTGTGCGCAGACATAGCGGCCGCGCCACACGCCCTGCCAATCGCCGGGCGAGTTCAGGGTTCGGGACGAGACGGGGCTATTGGCGGCGAACGACATCAGGGCAGCGGCAAGCGCGATGCCGAAGATCACGCGACGCATGACGAGCTCGAGCATTGCAGATCTCCCACTGGAATGGCGCTCCGCGGCCGGGGTTGCGACCCGCAATGCAATTCTTGGCGGGAAGGCCGCGTTTCACGCACGATTGTTTCATGCACGATTCTTGGCGGAATTCCCTCTCCTGGCAAGGCAAAACCAGGTGATCCGAGCCTTAAGCTTTGACATTCGCCGCGTTCCGGCCTACAGGCAACGCGTCTGGCGGGCCTTTTCGGCCCGCTTGGCATTTCGAGCACCCGTGATCAGGCAAGCCTCGCTGCTTCCTTGGTCTGTCGTCCCGTGAAGCGCAAGCGCCGAGCGGGAAGAGGAGGGCGCGATCCGTCGCGGGTTCCTGTGCGCGGCCGTCCCTTTGGGGCGTTGCGGGCGGGCGCCCGTATTCAACCGTTGCCAGCCGGGAAACCCTGCCTAATAGGGCCCCGCCGAACAGGATACGCGATGAGCAAGCGACACAGCGTCAAGCACAAGATCGACCGCCGCCTCGGCGAGAACCTTTGGGGCCGCCCGAAGAGCCCGGTCAACCGCCGCGAATACGGCCCCGGCCAGCACGGACAGCGCCGCAAGGGCAAGATTTCCGATTTCGGCACGCAGCTGCGCGCCAAGCAGAAGCTCAAGGGCTATTACGGCAACATCTCCGAGAAGCAGTTCCGCCGCTATTATGCCGAGGCCATCCGCCTCAAGGGCGACAGCGGCGAGCATCTGATCGGCCTGTTGGAGCGCCGGCTCGATGCCGTCGTCTACCGCGCCAAATTCGTGCCGACCGTGTTCGCGGCGCGCCAGTTCGTCAATCACGGCCATGTCAAGGTGAACGGCCGGCGCGTGACCATCTCGAGCTATCTCGTCAAGGCGGGCGATGTCATCGAGGTGAAGGACGCCTCGAAGCAGCTCGTCATCGTGCTCGAGGCCGTGGCGCTCGCGGAGCGCGACGTGCCCGAATATATCGAGGTCGATCACACCAAGATGACCGCGAAACTGGCGCGTGTGCCGGCCCTGTCCGATGTGCCCTATCCGGTGCAGATGGAGCCGAACCTCGTCATCGAGTTCTATTCACGCTGAAGACACCGCAAATTCGTTTCGAGAATGGCCGGGCTCGTCCCGGCCATTGTCGTTTTCGGGAGGCGGCTATGCGGTCGCCTTGATCGGGAAGGCAGGTCGAAACTATATTCGAGGCGATCGCGTCGCCCGCGATGCCGCCCAGGCGGTCCTGCGCAGCGACCTCAACGTCGATGCCGCAAGGTCACGCAAGATGCCGGCAAGCGAACAACCGACGCAAGCTGCGCCTGCTTCCCGCTTGGCATTCTTCGACAATCTTCGCTGGTCGATGATCGTGCTCGTCATCAGCATGCATGCGGCCGACACCTATTCACCCTTCGGCAACTGGTATTACGGCGACAAGACGGGGACCGACCGCCTGACGGCGCTGCTGTTCGGCACCTACCAATCTTTCCTGCAAGCCTTCTTCATGGCGCTTCTGTTCGCCGTCTCCGGCTATTTCGCGGCCGCATCGATCCGGCGCAAAGGCGCCGTCACCTTCATGATCGACCGCTCGCTGCGTCTCGGCCTGCCGGTCCTGCTCTACATGCTGGTGATCGGGCCGGTCACCCAATACTATATCGCCGGCTCCTGGCGACCCACGGCCCCGACCAGCTTCGGTCGGGAATGGCTGCACCATATCCTCGACGGCGAGGTCTTCAGCGAATCCGGGCCGCTCTGGTTCTGCGTCGCCCTGCTCCTGTTCTCGATCGCTTATGCGGGGATCTGGTCGCTCGGCGACAAGATTGTCGCCCGCCCGCCGGGCGAGCCGCTCTCGACATCGCCGCCCTCGACATCTGTCATCTTGGCATTCATCGGCGTCATGACGGTCGCGACCTTCGCGGTGAGGCTGTTCGTCCCCAATGGCGACGCCGTGCTCAACATGCAGCTCGGCGACTTTCCATCCTATCTTCTGATGTTCGCAGTCGGTATCCACGCCCAATACCGGCAATGGCTGTTCAGGCTGCCATCGGCCACCGGTCGCAACTGGGCGATCGCCGGCATCGTGCTCGGCCTGATCGGCTGGGTGCTGATCATCTGGCTCGGCGGCGCCCTGCAAGGGCAATTCGACGGCTATCGCGGAGGCTGGCATTGGCCCGGCTTCTCCAAGGATCTATGGGAATCCTTCGTCTGCGTGGCGATCAGCCTCGGATTGATCGTTCTCTACCGCGACCATTTCAATCGGCAGGGCCAAGTGTCACGCTTCCTGTCCGACAATGCCTTCGCGGTCTATGTCTTTCACCCGCCGATCCTCATCCTGGTGACGCGCCTTCTGCATTTCCTGCCCGCGCCCTCGGCCTTCAAGTTCATCGTGGCGACCTTGGGCGGGGCGGCCCTCACGCTGCTGTTCTCGGCCCTGGTGGCGCGCCGCACGCCGCTGCTGCGCACGGTGCTGTGAGCTCTCGAAAGGTGGTGCGGTGGGGCGCCTTTCAGAGTTACGCAAAGGCCCCGCCGGCGGCGGCTCCGCCTCCGGATGGCATGCCTCAATATCCCTTCGCCACCGCGTCGATGGCGAGGAGCTTCGTCAGCAGCGCCTCCATCTCGGCAAACGGCACCATATTCGGTCCGTCCGAAGGCGCGCGGTCGGGATCGCGATGCGTCTCGATGAACACGCCGGCGACGCCGACCGCTACCGCCGCGCGCGCCAGCACCGGCACGAATTCGCGCTGGCCGCCCGAGGAGCCGCCGCGCCCGCCCGGTTGCTGCACCGAATGGGTCGCATCGAAGATGACCGGCGCGCCCGTCGTCTCCGCCATGATCGGCAAGGAGCGCATGTCGGAGACGAGCGTGTTGTAGCCGAAGCTCGCGCCGCGCTCGGTGACGAGCACATTGGGGTTGCCGGCGCCGGTGATCTTGGCCGACACATTCTTCATGTCCCAGGGCGCCAGGAATTGCCCCTTCTTGACGTTGACGATGCGGCCGGTCTGGGCGGCTGCGATCAGGAGATCCGTCTGGCGGCACAGGAAGGCCGGGATCTGCAGGATATCCACGGCTTGCGCCACGACGGCGCATTGGACAGGTTCATGCACATCGGTGAGGACCGGCACCCCGAATTCGGCCCGCAGATCGGCGAAGATGGAGAGCGCCCGGTCGAGGCCGAGGCCGCGCTCAGCGCCGAGCGATGTGCGGTTCGCCTTGTCGAAGGAGCTCTTATAGACGAAGCCCATGCCGAGCTTCGTCGTCAATTCCTTGAGGGCGCCGGCCATGTCGAAGGCGTGCTCGCGGCTTTCGAGCGCGCAGGGGCCGGCGATCAAGGCGAGCTTCAACGCATTGCCGAAGCGCACGCCGCGCGCTTCGACGATGGCATTGGCGGGGTTGGCCATGGTGATCTTGGACATGCTTGGCCTATAACCGGATTGGCAAGCCGAGGCTATGTCGAGGTGCAAGTCTGTCGAAGCGCAAGGCTATCTCGAGATGAAGCCGGGCCCGCGCGGCGTGAGGAGCAGCTTCCATGAATTTTTCGACCGGCATGGAAATTCATGGCGAGACCGAGAGTGCGGCGCAGGCGCTCGCTCTGCATTTGCGCCGCTCGCGCCGGACCGTGGTGCTGACCGGCGCCGGCATGTCGACCGAATGCGGCATCCCCGATTTCCGCTCGCCCGGTAGCCCCTGGCTCGCCAACCCGCCCATGCCCTTCGATCAATTCCTGGCGAGCGACGAGGCGCGACGCGAGGCTTGGCGGCGCAAATTCGCGCTCGACGACCACCATAAGGGCGCTGCCCCCGGCGCCGGCCACCTCGCTTTGGCGCAGCTGGTGCAGCAGGGCCGCGTCGACCTCGTGATCACCCAGAACATCGACAACATGCACCAGAATGCCGGCGTGCCGGCCGACAAGGTGATCGAGCTGCATGGCAACGGCACCTATGCGCGCTGCCTCGATTGTGGGACACGCCACGAGCTGGCCGCCTGCCGCCGCATGCTCGAGGAGGAGAAGCGCGCGCCGCATTGCGAGGCTTGCGGCGGCATCGTCAAATCTGCGACCATCTCCTTTGGCCAGGCGATGCCGCAGGAGGAGATGCGCCGGGCGACTTTGGCGGCCCGGGAAGCCGAGCTCGTGCTCGCCATCGGCTCTTCGCTCGTCGTCTATCCGGCTGCCGGATTGCCGCTCGTGGCGCGCGAGCGCGGCGCGGTGTTCCTCATCCTCAATCGCGGCGAGACGGGCCTCGATCACGAAGCCTCGGAGCGCTTCGACGTCGAGGCCGGCCCGGTTCTCGCCCGTCTCGCCGAGCTTTTGACGCAGCGCGTCAACTAGCAGCGTTCTCGCCAGGAAGGTTCTTGCCAGGAGCGTACTTGCCAGGAGCGTTCTTGCCAGGAGGGTTCTTGGCAGGACGTTCTCGGCAGGAGCTTTTTTGGCGCGATCTTTGTTGGCAACTCCGAATTTGCTCTTTGTTTCGGCTGCGGCAATGTTAGATTATATGGCGAATCAGTATTGGCCCGTCTGACCCTGGTAGTCCGATGAGCAGCGATGTCCCGGAGCGTCACCCGCGATTGAGCCCCTCGACCGGCGGCTCTCTCGTCGGTCGAGCGGCACGGGAGGGTAGTTTGAACGAAGCCTTGCACGACACGGTTAGAGGCGGCCTCGCCGATGAGATAGGTGGGGCCGGCGTCGTTTCCGTCGAGCCGATCCATGTCGAAGGCGTGGTGAAATGGTTCGATGCGGTCAAGGGCTATGGCTTCGTCAAGCCCGACCAGAACCTGCCCGATGTGCTCCTGCATGTGACTTGCCTCAGGCGCGACGGCTTCCCGATCACGGTCGAAGGCTCGCGCGTCGTGCTCGAGGCGGTGCGCGGACAGCGCGGTCTGCAGGCGCTGCGCGTGTTGAAGGTCGAACCGCCGAAGCTGCCTCATCCTTCGGAGCTTCCCCCGGCACGCACCCATACCCAGGTGACGCCGTCGAGCGCGCTCGAGGCAGTCTCGGTCAAATGGTTCAATCGCGTGCGCGGTTTTGGATTCGTCAGCAAAGGCGAAGGCGAGCCCGACATCTTCGTGCATATGGAGACCTTGCGACGCTACGGCCTCGCCGAGCTGCGGCCCGGCCAGCAGGTGCTGGTGCGCTACGGGCCTGGGCCGAAGGGCCTCATGGCGACTGAAGTGCGGCTTCCCGATCACAACGCCGTCGCCGCCTCCCATTGAGGCCGGCTGCCGAAGATTTGCCCGCAATGGGGATTATCGCTCATTGTGGTCGGCGATATCTCGGTGGTCGGCGACATCTCGGTGGCGATGAGGAGCATCTGGTGCAGCAGCGGCGTTTATGGGACGGGGCCAACCCCTCCCGTCGATCGGTTCTTGTCTTCCTGGTTCTCGTCGCCGGCCTGGCCTTCGGCTGGCTCGCTGGCGCGACGACTTCGGGCCGCGCAGCCGAGGCGCTGCAACGGCTCGAGATCACCTCCGCCAATGGTGGCCACACTTTCCAGATCGAGCTCGCCCGTACGCCGCCGGAGCGCGAGAAAGGGCTGATGTACCGCCGCTACATGCCGAAGGATCGCGGCATGCTCTTCGATTTCGGCAGCCCCGAATCCGCCGCGATGTGGATGGAGAACACCTATCTGCCGCTCGACATGCTGTTCATCCGCCAGGACGGCAGCATCGCCCGCATCGAGACGCATACCGAGCCGCTGTCGCGGCGCGTGATCGCCTCAGGCGAGCCGGTGCTGGGCGTGCTCGAGCTCAATTCGGGCATATGCGACGAGCTCGGCATCAAGGCGGGCGACAAGGTCTCGCATCCGATGTTCAAGCCGCACTGAATCGTTGCCGGGCGGCGTGATGCGCGACCACCGCGCCGAGCTCGAAGCGATCATCCGCGCCGATCCCGATCTGATGCGGATCTTGCGGCTGTTGCGCGAGTTCGCCCTGCCGCAGGGCCGGCTGGTCGCGGGCGCCATCTATCAGACGGTCTGGAACCAGCTCTGCGCCCTGCCGCGCGGCACCGGGATAAAGGATTTCGACCTCATCTATTTCGACGAGGATGTGTCGTACGAGGCTGAGGACGCGGTCATTCGCAAGGTCGCGGCGGCGGCCGGCGGTTTTCGGTTCCCCGTCGAGACACGCAACCAGGCGCGCGTGCATCTGTGGTACGGGCAGCGCTTCGGCGGCCATTATCCGAAGCTCGCATCCGCCGATCAGTCGCTGTCCCTCTATGCCGCGACCGCACACGCGGTCGGCGCGAGCCTTGAGGCGGACGACAGGATCGACATCATCGCTCCTTTCGGTCTCGACGACATCTTCGATATGATATTGCGCCGCAACCCGGCCTTGCCGGCGAGCGCTTCCTATGGCGAGAAGGCCAGGCGGGCGAAGGCGATCTGGCCGAGGCTACGAGTGGTGGAGGAGGCGGCGCTGGGCGCCCTTCCCTCTCCCGCCACTTGAGGCGGGAGAGGGTGCCGAGACGCAGTCGAGGCGGGTGAGGGACGTTGGTGAAGCGCTCGACCGTCCCTCATCCGCCCTCACTGCGTTCGGGCACCTTCTCCCGCAAGCGGGAGAAGGTGAGTGCCGTAGCTCTCACATATGGCCGACATCTTCCGGCACCTCGTAAAAGGTCGGATGCCGATAGATCTTCGAGGCGGTGGGCTCGAACAGCGTGTCCTTGTCGCCGGGATCGGAGGCTGTGATCGACGAGGACGCCACGACCCAGATCGAGAGCCCCTCGCCGCGGCGCGTATAGACGTCGCGCGCATTCTGCAGCGCCATCTCGGCATCGACCGCATGCAGCGAGCCGACATGGCGATGGCTCATGCCGCCGCGCGAGCGGATGAAGACTTCGAAGAGCGGCCAGTTCTTGTCGGTCATGACGTTCCTTCGGATATCTACTCCGCCGCGAGTCTTGCGGCTTCGCTGCGCGCCCGCCGCTTCTCGGCATGGGCGAGGGCCGCCTCGCGCACCCAGGCGCCTTCCTCATGCGCCTTGCGGCGTGCCCGCATCCGGTCCTTGGTGCAGGGCCCGTTGCCGGCGACCACCTGGCGGAACTCCTCCCAGTCGATGACGCCGAATTCCCAATGGCCCGTGGCCTCGTTCAGCTTGAGCTCCGGATCCGGGAAGACCAGGCCGAGCGCATGGCCCTGCGGCACCGTCGCATCCACGAATTTCTGGCGCAGGTCATCATTCGAGAAGCGCTTGATCTTCCAGCGCATCGAGGTGTCGGAATGCTGGCTCTCTTTGTCCGAAGGGCCAAACATCATCAGGGATGGCCACCACCAGCGCTCGAGCGCGGCCTGGGCCAAGGCCTTCTGCTCCTTTGTGCCGCGCGCCAAGGTGAGCATGATCTCATAGCCTTGGCGCTGGTGGAAACTCTCCTCCTTGCAGACGCGGATCATGGCCCGGGCATAGGGACCATAAGAGCAGCGGCAGAGCGGGATCTGGTTCATGATGGCCGCGCCATCGACCAGCCAGCCGATCGCGCCGATATCGGCCCAGGTCAGGGTCGGATAATTGAAGATCGAGGAATATTTCGCCTTGCCGGTGAGAAGCTGCTCCACCAGCTCCTCACGCGTCACGTCGAGCGTTTCGGCGGCCGCGTAGAGATAGAGGCCATGGCCGCCCTCGTCCTGCACCTTGGCGAGCAGCGCCGCCTTGCGCCGCAGCGAGGGAGCGCGCGTGATCCAATTGCCTTCGGGCAGCATGCCGACGATCTCGGAATGGGCGTGCTGCGAGATCTGACGCACCAGGGTGCGCCGATACGCCGCCGGCATCCAGTCATTCGGCTCGATCTTCTCATCGGCATCGATGCGCGCCTGGAAGCGTGCCTCACGCTCGGCGTCGGCGGGAGCTGCCGCATGCGTGTCGATGGTGTTCAGGCCTTGCGTATACATGCGTCGCTCCTCGGGCCGTTCCTCCAGTGCCGCGGCGCTGCGCTCCCATGGCCGTGAGGGGCGGAAGCTCGGCGCCGCAAGGCTTATCCTAGAATGCCCTCTCCCAGCACGCCTTCTTTTAGCATATAGGCGGCGGGGGGTGAATTACCCGCAAGTGACGCCTGCCCGCAAGCGGGACCTGCCGAGACAGTGGGTCATGCGGCGCGCCGACGAGTGCTTCAGCCTCCGCCGATCTCCTCATAGAGCTCGCGCGCCACCGCGAAAGAGCCGCGCTTCTCGGCGCCCGCCTTGACGCGCACCACCTTGGTGGCATGCGGCAAGGCCAATGTCAGCACATCGCCGGCGCGCAGCTTGCGGGCACCATCGGTGACACGCTTGCCATCGAGCCGCACATGGCCCCCTTCGATGAGAATCTGCGCCAGGGAGCGGGTGCGTGCGAATCGCGCCACCACCAGCCATTTGTCGAGGCGCTGCGGCGCTCCTTGCGCCTCGTCGTCCTCGAGATCCGGAGGTCGCCGGCGCGACGGGCTCATCTCGGCCGCGAAGCCTTGAGGCTATCGCCGCGGACGCTCACCGCCGGCCTTCCTCCTCCATGCGCGCCTTGAGCGCCATCAGCTTGGCGAAGGGATTGTCGGGATCGATCGCCTTCGGCGGACGCTTCTCGGGGCGCGGGGCGGAATGGCGCTGTGCCGTCTCCACTTGGCGCTGCGGCGCGTCGGGACGGCGCTCCGGGCGCTGGCCGTGGCGCTTGTCGCGCCGTTGCGGACGTCCGCCATCGCCTCGGCTCTGATCACGCCCTTGTCTCTGGTCGCGTTGCGCCGCTCCATCCGGGGCCGGCGTCGTCTGCGGCGTGAAGGCGGGGCTGGAGGCCTCCCGGGCGGGTTCGGCGGGCCTCGGGCCGCGATCGCGCCGCGGACGCTGCCGCTCGCGGGCTTCGCCGGCACTCTGGCCTTGCTGGCGCTGGCGCGGATGGGCCTGGCGCTGCTGGCGCCAGACCTCGATCAACTCGGGCTCGGCCACCTCTGCCGGGGCGCCTTCCGCAGCGACAGTTTCGGCAACCGCAGTTTCGGCAACCGCAGTTTCGGCAACGCCTGGCTCGGCAACCACAGTTTCGGCAACGGCAGATTCGGCAACGATAACTTCGCTAACAGCCTGGCCTTCGGTCGCGACGGCGACAGGAGCGGCGACCGTCTCGGCGCTTGCGGTGGTTTCCACGCTTTCTGCCGCCTCGGCCGGTGGGGCCGGCGGGGCAGGTTGCTGCTCCTCCAGGGTCGCGACTGCAGGCGCGGGCTCGGGCTCAGCCGCGGCGAGCGCCGGGATAGCGGCCGGCGCCGGTTCGGCGTCCGGCAGGAGGCCGGGCAGGAAAGGCTCGTCGTCGCTCGGCGCCGCCGGGGCGAGGGCGGCTTCGGCCGGGGCCTGTTCGCTTGCGGCCTGTGCGGGCTCGGGGACGGGAGCCGGCGGGGCGGCCGGCGGCGCCGCGAGCGGCACCGTGATGGCGGGGCCGGGGCGCTGCGTCGCCGTATAGCCGAGCGAGGTGAGGATGGCGGAGAAATCCTCGCCCGCACAGCCGGCGAGCGAAGTCATCTGCCCGGTGACCACGAAACCGTCACCGTCCGCGGTGCCGGCAGGCGGTGTCCCCTGGGTCAGGCCAGGCCGGTACTGCACGGCCGGCCGAATGAGGTCGGCGAGCCGTTCGAGGATATCGACGCGCACGGCCCGCTTGCCGCACAGCCGGAAGCCCGCCGCGCGGAACAGCGCCTTGGGGGCCTCGGGATCGGCCGGGAAGGAGGTGCGCCCCGAAGAGGCGAATTGCATGATCGATTCGAGCCCGACGGTCTCGGGGCCGCCATGCTTCAAGGCGTAGAGCTGTGTCGCCAAGGCGCGCGGCGCCGGCTTGAGCAGGGCAGGCGCGTAAATGTGATAGGCGCCGAAGCGCAGGCCCAGGGCGCGCAGCTTGGCGCGGCCTTCCTGTTCGAGCGATTTCATTTCCTGGGCGACGCGGGCACGATCGAGCACGCCCAGCGCCTCGCTCGCCTGGAAGGCGATGCCGCGCGCCACGCCCGTCAGATCGGTTGGATTCTCCAAAGCGAGCAGCGGTCCGAGCAGCTTCTCGACCCTCGCGGCGATCCATAGCGACAGCCGCCTGTCGATCTTCTCGCGCGCCGGAGCCGAGATGTGCTCGTCGGCCAGCATGGCGATGCGCGGCTTCAGCACGCTGTCGCCGGCGACCAGCTTGCCCACGACCTCGCCGCGCCAGCGCACGGCGCCGTCGCTCGCCAACACGATGGCGTCGTCCTTCGCGTCCGCGAAACGCGCGCCGCGCGTCTCGAATTCGGGCGACAGCGCCTTCAGCGCCGCGGCGCGCAGCGCTTTGGCGTCCGGTCCGCTGGCTTCGGGCGACAAGGTGAAGCGGAAGCCCTGCAGGCGACCCGCATCATGGCCCTCGACCAGCACGTCGCCAGACGCGGTGATTTCGGCTTCGAGCATCGCATTCTCTTTCAGGCGGCGCATGAGCACGCTCGTCCGTCGATCGACGAAGCGCTGCGCCAGCTTCTCGTGCAAGGCATCCGACAGACTGTCCTCTACCCGACGCGTCTCGCCCTGCCAATGCTCTGGATCAATAAGCCAGTCCGGCCGGTTGGCCGCAAAGGTCCAGGTGCGCACCTGCGCGATGCGGGCCGAGAGCGTGTCGATATCCCCATCGGTGTGGTCGACCATGGCGATCTGACCCGCCAGCCAGTCATCGGGCACCCGACCGCCTCCGGCCAGGAAGCCGAACAGCGCCATCACCATTTCGCTATGGGCGTGGGCCGCGACCTTGCGGTAATCCGGGAGCTGGCAGACTTGCCATAATCGTTCGATCTCGATGCGCGAGCTCGCTTTTTCGCGCACGTCCTTGTCGCGCGCCGCGATCTCGAGGGCGATGACGTCGTCGGCCGCCGGCGCCCGCGTCAGGCCCGGCTCCTGCGGCATCATGGCGAGGCTCGCCTGCAAAGCGTCGAGCGAGGAGAAGTCGAGATCGCTGTTGCGCCATTGGAACCATTCGAGCGGGTCGAATTTATGGTTTTCCAGCGCTTCCACGAGATCGGGATCGAAAGGCGGGCAGCGTCCCGAGGAGCCGAAGCTTCCATCGCGCATATAGCGGCCGGCACGCCCGGCCACCTGGCCCATCTCGGCCGGCGTCAGGCGCCGATGCCGGTGCCCGTCGAATTTGCGGTCAGCCGAGAAGGCCACATGATCGACATCGAGGTTCAGCCCCATGCCGATTGCATCGGTGGCGACGATGAAATCGACATCGCCCGCCTGGAACAGCTCGACCTGGGCGTTGCGCGTGCGCGGCGACAGGGCGCCGAGCACCACGGCGGCGCCGCCCTTCTGGCGTCGGATCAACTCGGCGATGGCATAGACCTCCTCGGCCGAGAAGGCGACGATGGCCGAGCGCGGCGGCAGGCGCGTGATCTTCTTCTCGCCGGCGAAGCTGAGTTTCGACAGGCGCGGGCGTGTCACCACATTGACGCCCGACAGGAGCCGCTCCACCAGGGGCCGCGCCACCGAGGAGCCGATGATCAAGGTCTCCTGGGTGCCGCGCGCATGCAGGAGCCGATCGGTGAACACATGACCGCGGTCGAGATCGGCGGCGAGCTGCACCTCGTCGATGGCGACGAAAGGCACATCCACGTCGCGCGGCATGGCCTCGATGGTGGCGACCCAATAGCGCGGCTTCTCCGGCTTGATCTTCTCCTCGCCGGTGACGAGGGCGACGGAGCCGATCCCCGCCTTCTCGACCACCCGCCCATAGACTTCGCGCGCCAGCAGCCGCAGCGGCAGGCCGATCACGCCCGCGCCATGCGCCAGCATGCGCTCGATGGCGAGATGGGTCTTGCCGGTATTGGTCGGGCCGAGCACGGCGGTCACGCCCTTGGCCCGATCGGCGCGCGCGAAGCGCTTGAAGATCATGGTCATCGGCGCATTCCGAGGGGCGTGATCGGTGGGAAAATGTTGCTCTGCGAGAAAATGCTCGGCGAATCGACCGCGCCGATCCCCGCAGGCGAAGTTTCGGGGTCAAGCCTCGGATCACGCAGCGCAGCTGGATGTCGGGAACAGGCCGCTCGGAAATCAGGCACGATCGGGATTATCCATCCTCGGCTGCGCAAGCGGAATGCGATGGCCCAAGTCCTTGACCTGAAGTCCCCGCATCCCCACCCCTCGCGCGTGGTCCTCACCTATATAGTGCCTGCGTGACGGATTGTGCCAGCCCGATCGCGGGAACATCCTTCGAACAGATGGCGCCCGAATCGGTGGCCACGATGTGAGTCATATTTTGACGGCGGAGTCGAATCGGGCGGGATTATGACTGGGGCGCCCGCACCTCACCTCGCCCCGCTTGCGGGGAGAGGTCGATCCGAGCCGCTAGGCGAGGATCGGGTGAGGGGCCGGGTGATTGGCCGCGGCGCTGGCCCACACTCACCAAGCCCCTCAACCCCCGCCTTCTCCCCGCGAGCGCGGGGAGAAGGAGCTCCAGCGTGCCGCGCGCTTCTCGGCGAAGGAGGCGAGCCCTTCCGCCGCCTCGGCGGATTGGCGCTTGGCCGAGTGGCTCTCGACGAGGCGCGCGAAGCTCAGCTCGTCGAGCGCGGCCTTCGAGGCTTCGAGCGCGAGCGCCTTGGTCTCGCTGATGGCGAGCGGTCCGCTCTCGAGCAGCTGGCCGATGATGCGCGCGCCCGTGGCCTCGAGCTCCTCGAGCTGCACGACGTCATGGACGAGGCCGATGCGCTTCGCCTCCTCGGCCCCGAAACGTTCGGCAGTCAGCGCGTAGCGGCGCAATTGGCGAAGGCCGATGGCGTCCTTGAGCTGCGGGATGATGATGGCTGCCGTCAGCCCCCAGCGCACTTCCGAGATCGAGAACATGGCGTTATTGGCCGCGATCGCCACGTCGCAGGCAGCGACGATGCCGGTGCCGCCTCCAAAGCAGCCGCCCTGGACGAGCGCGAGCGTCGGCACGGGGGCGAGATTGAGGCGCCGCACCGCTTCGGCAGTGGCGCGCGAGGCGGCGACATTGTCGGCGGGCGAGGATCGCGCCACCGTGTCGATCCATTTCAGATCGGCGCCGGCCTGGAAATGCCGGCCATTGCCCCGGATGACGACGGCTCGCAAGCCCGGCACCGCCCCCAGCGCGTCGATCGCGGCAAGCAGGCCGTCGATAAGCGCTCCGTCATATGCGTTGTTCACCTCGGGCCGGTTGAGGATCACATGCGCGACCCCGCGCTCATCGATGCTCCAGAGCACCGGTCCGTTCGATTTCGAGGAGGGCATGCTGGATCTCCGGCTGGATCGAGGGGGGCTCACTCCATCCGGCCGAATCGATCCGCAATGTCAAAGAGTTTTGGGTCCTTTAACGACGAAGGGCGGCCCGAAAGCCGCCCTTGCCGCTAATCCTTGAGTCCGTTGCGACGCGAATCAGTCGCAGACGCGCTGGCGCACCCAGATCGGGTAGCCATAGGCGTCATAGTCGCGCACGCGCACATAATGGCACGCATAGGCGACCGGGGGCGGGCCGGCATAATAAGGCGCCGGCGCGTAAGGCTGGTAGGGCGCCAGCGTTCCGGGTCCCTGATAGGGCGGAGCGGCAAGTGCCGAGCCGAGGCCGAGGCCGAGAATCGTGCCGCCGACGACGCCCGCAGCAGCGGCCCCGCCACCGCAATTCCAGCAGCGATGCCAATATTGCGCCTGAGCCGGCGTGGTCGAAGCGAGGGACGCGAAGCCAAGCGCACCTGCTGCGACAAGAGTGGTTGCCAAGGTTCTCATGACTATCCCTCTAGGTTCGACTTATCGGGGCGGCGATCGGGACCGTTCCCAAGCGCATGCACCGAAAAAATCTGGACACGCAACATTCCGGACATGTCCGATTGAACGCCCCTGCCCAGCCTGCAGTTCCAGGCCAGGCAAGCCCCGCAAGGCTAGCATGGCAGGAAAACTGATCAGAAACGTTAATTGCGCAATGGGGCTGAATAGCGGCTGAACGTCAAGGCTCGCCGCCGTTCAGGCGCCTGATCCAGCCACGCTCAAGCCCGGGCGTGCATAAGCATATGCCCTTGGCCCAAATCCCTGATCTCACCGGATCCGCGCGACATGAGGGGCAGGCCGCCAAGGGCGAAATCGCAAAGGCACGGAAGCGCGGCATGTCCGCCGGCAAGCGGACCGGTGCCAGGCCTGCGCAGCCTATTTCAGGCTTGCGCCGCCTTCTTGGCGATCTCGCGCTTCAGAGCCCGGGCGTTCGAGGAGAGGCTCGCCTCGGAAGCCTTGGCAAGGAAGGCGTCGAGCCCACCGCGATGCTCGACCGAACGCAGCGCGTTGGCCGAGACGCGCAACCGGAACGAGCGCTCCAGCGCTTCCGATTGCAGGGTCACGGCGCACAGATTGGGGCGGAAGACGCGCTTCGTCTTCCGGTTCGAATGGCTCACGAGATGGCCGCTCAACACGGCTTTTCCGGTCAGCTCGCAACGGCGAGACATGGCGGTTCCTTTCTTCGGACAAGATCGACGGGCATCGCCGCTAACGAAGCGGATCGCTGCCCAGCCGCAAATTGTGAATGACGTCTTCGGGGCTGGTGTATAGGTGAGAGATGAAAGGCACGTCAAGATTCGCCATGCGCAACCGCGCCGTCACCCTGGTCGCGACGGCTGCCGCATTGGCCGGCCCCGGCGCAAAAGCATGGGCAGATGACCTCAAGGCCGCCTACGCCATCACGCTGGCCGGGTTTTCGGTCGGCGAGGCCTCGCTGTCAATGTCCTCGTCGGCCCGAAACTATCATGCGAGCCTCGCCATGCGCCTTTCGGGCATTGCGGGCCAGCTCACCGGCGCGCGCGGCGCGGCCGTAGCAGCGGGCTCGATCGTCGGCACGCGTCCGGCGCCTGCCTCCTATGCGATCACCACCACCAATGGCCACGCCTTGCGCACTGTGCGCATGGCGCTGCAGGGCGGCACGGTCTCGCTCGTCGAGGTGAAGCCGCCGGTCGATGCGTTCCCCGACCGGATCGCCGTGAGCGCGGCCGACAAGGTCAATGTGATGGACCCGATCAGCGCCCTCGTCATGCCGGCGCCGCGCTCCGACAAGATGCTCGATCCCTCGGGTTGCGACCGCAAGCTCGCCGTCTTCGACGGGGTGGCGCGCTTCGATGTGTCGCTTTCCTATGCGCGGACCGGCAATGTGACGCTTGATGGCTATACGGGGCCGGCGCTGACCTGCTCGGCCCGCTACACGCCGATCGCGGGCCACCGCACATCGCTGAAATCGACGAGCTTCATGGCCGAGAACCGCGACATGGAGGTGTCCTTGGCCCCAGTCGGTGGCGCCATGCTCCTGGTGCCGGTGAAGATCGCGGTGCGCACCTTGTTCGGCATGCTGGAGATCGATGCCACGCATATTCGACCAGGAGGGGGGAATATGGTGCCGAAACCGGAGAAACCGGCGAAAACGGCGAAATCGGATCCGACCCATGCCGGGCTGACCAAATGAGGCCCGCTCGATGTGAATGGGCGATGTCCCGCATGGCGATCCGTCGCGGCGCTGCCCTTGCCTTCGTTTTCGGGCTCGGTGTCTGGGGGCTCGGTGTTTGGGGGCTCGGCCTTGCGGCACAGGCGAATTCGCCCTCGATCGTCGTGACCTATAATGTGGAATATGACGGGCTGGTCTCGCTCGATGTGGGGCGCGCCACCGTGCAATACAGCTCCACGGGCACGGGCTATCAGCTGACCTTGTCGTTCAGGCCGAGCGCCTCGGCGCGATCGCTTGCGGTCGGGCCGGCCGTGGCGCGGACCGCCGGCGCGATCTCGGCGCGTGGCCTTTCGCCGTTGTCGACGACGCTCGACTATTCGGTGCGCGCGCTTGCCGAGACGCGCGACTTCACCTTCGCGGGCGACCGGCTGCAGACCGTGCACATCACCAAGAAAAAGGAAGGCGGCCTGTTCCGGGATGGCAGCACGGTCGGCTATGACCCGCGCGTCCTGCCAGCCTACGCGGCCTTGTCGGACGCCGACCAGAAGGGCGTGCTCGATCCGCTGAGCGCCATGCTGCTGCCCATCATCGGCCCGAATGCGCTCGATCGGTCAAATTGCGAGAGGCGGCTGCGCATGTATGACGGCCGCCGGCGTTTCGACCTGGTGATGAGCTATCGCGGGGTGGAGAGCGCGGGGGCGGCGGGCGATGCCCTGGTCTGCAGTGCGACCTATGTGCCGATCGCCGGCCATAGCGTCGATGGCGACGAATTCACCGAGACCATGCGCCAATACCGCATCGGCGTCGCCCTGGTGCCGGCGCCGGGCAAGAGCTTCCTCATCCCGAGCCGCATCACCTTGATGGATGGCAGCGGAACTCCGGTCGCCGAGGCCAAGGCGGTCGCGATCTCGGGTCGGTAGAGGCTTACCTCTCCCCTTGTGGGAGAGGTCGGCTTCGAAGAGCGAAGCGATGAGAAGCCGGGTGAGGGGGGCCGCGCCGCCGCTGGGCGAATGGTTGCTCTGACCAGGCTTCCAAAGGTAGGAGCTGCCCCCCTCACCCGGAGCCTTCGCTTCGCTCAGGCCCCGACCTCTCCCACAAGGGGAGAGGTAAAGCGCCCGCGTCCAGCGGAGGCGGCGCCACTCGCCTCAGCCGGCATGAAACACCAAGGTGCGGATCTCGATGCTTTCGCGCGGTGCGGCATCGGGCGGCGTGGTCGGATCCGTGAAGGCGCTATGGGGCGCGAAACGGGCGCGCCCATCGGTTCGCGAATCATAGCATTTCAAGAGCAGCGCCTCGTCGGTCTCCATGGCCGGGACGTAGAACCAGCGATGTGCGGCGTTATGGCGTACCGCATAGGTTTCGCCCGTTCGGTTCGGATAGACGAGATCGGACGCGACGAGATCGCGAGCGGCGACGCTGCGTGCATCGCAGACGGCAAGCGGCGCATCGCGCAAGGGCCCGCGGATCGGGCGCCACAGATTGATGATCTGGAGGCGGCCGGTCAGCAGCTTGTCGGCCTCGTCGGGCAAAAGGTCGCGAACCCGCTGCGGGCCCGACGCCTCCGTATGATCGACATGCACGCGCGCTACCGGCTGTCGCGACACTCCGTCGCGGCGGTCCTCGGCACCCGGGACGCGGCGGCGCACCGTGTGATCGAAGACGAAGACGCGATTGGCGCCCGTCGCTTGCCTGACGAGGCGCTCGGCCTCCGGATAATAGACGCTCAAAACCTCGTCATCGTCGTAGAAATTGCCGACCTTGCTCGCCTCGCGCACCAGGTCGAATCCCTCGCGATCGAGCGAGAGCGAAGGCGCGATCGGCCTGGCGTCGCGGATCTGCACGATGTGCGTGTCGGCGACCACATTGCTGCGCGGCACGCCGGGCGGCGGATCATAGGTGTAGTTGCGCGGCTTCTCCGACATCTGACCGAGATAGGTGAGCTCGGCTGCGACTGCCGGCAGCTCGATCGTCGGGTCGGCTCTTACGTTCATGACGTCTCTCCTTCAGCATGATCTCGAGAAGCGCGATCTTGCCCGCGCATCCAGCGGGGGTGGCGGCTCGCAGCCGCGATCCGATGCGCCCAAGGGGTCGGTCCGGACGCCGGCGGATGGGGGCTCATCGACAGGAGATGGAATTGCGCCGGCACCCGCCGCAAGGCGTGCCTCGCCAAAAAGAATGATCGCCTCCGTCGAGGCCTGTCCCCGATGAAATCCTTCCCCGCGCATCGCTTTGCGCATGCGCGAAATCATCCGCGTCTAATCGTGCCGATCCGACACGATGTCGGCGCGCGGGGGAGCCGAGGCCCTCGCAATCGTAACGACCTTGATGCGTCACAACTCGATTTGCGTGGTGATGGCGACGATCCCTCGAAGCCACTCGCGCTCGCTCGCATGCCGGATCGATGGTCGCGCCGTGGCAGCGGAGCTCGAGCCGAAGAGCTCATCCGATGTGACCTGCTTTCGTTCCAGGCGCAGATCGCCGATTCGTTTGGTCTGTGTTCCCCTCCGGTGCCGGTCGTTAATCGCAGGCGCGTTCGGGAGAGCTCCTCCCTTCGCCATCGGTTAACCATGCCGGGCGATGGCGGCTGAGGCCGTGGATTTCGTCTTGCCTCGGCGCGGCGATCGGGAGCCGAATCGGAAATGACGATTCGTCGGGGCTTTGTTCACCTCCCGCTCCAATCGTTAATGCCGCGGCGCGGTTCGAAGGGGACGGCATTCACTATTGGGTTACGTTTGCATCCGCCGCGGGACGGTCACCGGGCGCTTGCCGGCCCGGCGATCCTGTAGACCGAGCTTCGCGGTGCGCTTCTGCGAAGCGCTTGCATCAAAAAAATGGCCGGGCGAGAGCCCGGCCATTTTGCGAAAGTTACGTCTGGACGAAGCCGCTTCTCATGCGCCCTTGTAGGTGAAGATGTCGCGGTCCTTGGTTTCGGGCATGAGCACCAAGCCGACCACGAAGGTCATCAGGGCGACCGCGATCACGTACCAAAGGCCCGAATAGATGTCGCCGGTGGCCGCGACGATCGCGAATATCGTCGGCGGCAGGAAGCCTCCAAACCAGCCATTGCCGATATGATAGGGCAATGACATGCCCGAATAGCGGATACGGGTCGGAAACAGCTCGACGAGCTGCGCGGCGATCGGCGCGTAGACCATGGTCACATAGATGACGAGGATCGTCAGGAGCAGCGTAACCATGAAGTAGTTGATCTTCGCTGGATCAGCCGCGTTCGGATAGCCATCCGCCTTCAACGTATCGGCGACGGCTTTGTCGAAGGCGGCCTTGGCCTGTGTCGTTTTGTCCAGTTCGCCGGCATCGACCGGCCGGCCATATTTCTTGGCGATGAGGGGAGAGGCGTCATAGCTGGCAATAGCTTGGCCGCCGATCTTCACCGAGGCCTGTCCGGCGGGACCCTCCTCGTTCTTGTAAGGAATGCCCTTATTGACGAGCGCCGCCTTGGCGATATCGCAAGGGGTGACGAAGTCGGCAGTGCTGACCGGGTTGAACTGGAAGGAGCAGTCGGCCTTGTTGGAAACGACCACCACCGGGGACTTCTCCGCGGCGGCGGCGAGGTCCGGGTTGGCATAACTGCCGATCCCATGGAAGATCGGGAAATAGGTGACCGCCGCCAGCAGGCACCCGCCGAGAATGATCGGCTTGCGGCCGATCCTGTCCGACAGCCGGCCGAACACGACGAAGAAGGGCGTCGCGAGCAGGAGCGAGATCGCGCTCATGATCGTCGCTTCCCTGGCCGGCACGCTGAGCGTCCTGGTCATGAAAAGGAACGTGTAGAACTGCCCGCCATACCAGACGACGGCTTGGCCCGCGGTGCCGCCGAGCAGCGCCACGAGCGCGACCTTGCCGTTCTTCCAGGTGCCGAACGTCTCCCTCAGCGGCGCCTTCGAGAGCGTGCCTTCCTTCTTCATCTTCTGGAAGGCTGGGGATTCTTGCAGCTGCAAGCGGATCCAGATCGAGATTCCGAGAAGGATAAGCGACAGCCAGAAAGGAATCCGCCAGCCCCAATCGCCGAAAGCCTCGGCGCTCAGCGACAGACGGCCGATGAGAGCGACGATGAGCGCCAGGAAAAGCCCGATCGTCGCTGTCGTCTGGATGAAGCTCGTATAGTAGCCGCGACGGCCTTGAGGCGCGTGCTCCGCGACATAAGTCGCAGCGCCACCATATTCGCCGCCGAGCGCCAGGCCCTGCAGCAGCCGCAAGCCGATGAAGATGATCGGAGCCGCGATGCCCCAGCTCGTATAGCTCGGAACGCAACCCACGAGGAAAGTCGCCATGCCCATGATCGTCATGGTCACGAGGAAGGAATATTTGCGGCCTACGAGATCGCCCACATGGCCGAAGATCAAGGCGCCGAACGGCCGCACCGCAAAGCCCGCGGCGAACGACAAGAGCGCAAAGATGAAGCCTGCCGTCGGATTGACGCCGGTGAAGAAAACCTTGGCGATCTCGCCGGCGAGAAAGATCGCCAGATAGAAGTCATACCATTCGAATACCGTGCCGAGCGAAGAGGCGAGGATCACCTTCTTCTCGGCGGATGTCATCGGGCCGACTTGGAGGTCCGAGCCCGGAGTCATGGCGGCGACGCTCATGAATGTCCTCCCCTTTCGCTTTCATTTGGTCCCGGCAAGCGAATTGCGGCGCTTTTCGGGCGGTTGCCTAGAAATTAAGCTTCCGCCGGCCACGGTGTCCATGACCGGGATCTCATCATTTCGTCGGGGGGACGGCCTCACCTCCCCTTGTGGGAGAGGTCGGAGCCTGAGCGAAGCGAAGGCTCCGGGTGAGGGGGGCAGCTCCTGCCTTCGGAAGTTTGCCGGGAATGAATTTGGTGGGGGCTGCCGAAAGTCGGCCCTGCCCCCCTCACCCGATCCTCGCCTGGCGGCTCGGATCGACCTCTCCCGCAAGGGGAGAGGTTAGCGCCGGCGCAACAACGATGAGTATGCGCTTCCTCGGCGACGCAACAGGACCTCAGGCGTGTCCCGAGAGATCGACATTGCCGATCGGCAGCTTGCGGATGCGGCGTCCGGTCGCTGCGTAGATCGCGTTGGAGATGGCGGGCGCGATCGGCGGCGTGCCGGGCTCGCCGATGCCGCCCCATTTCGTGCCGCCCGACAAGACGAGATGCGTCTCGATGCTCGGAGCGTCCGCCATGCGGGCGATCTGGTAGGTGTCGAAATTCGACTGCTCGACCCTGCCGTCCTTGATGGTGATCTCGCCGAACAGCGCCGCCGTGAGCCCATAGAGGATGCCGCTCTCGATCTGCATCTCGACATGGCGCGGATTGACCACATGGCCGGAATCGACGCCCGCCACCACGCGCTCGACCTTCACTTCGCCCTTGGGGCTGACCGCGACCTCGGCGACCTCGCCGACGATGGTGCCGAAGGATTCATGGATGGCGATGCCGCGCCCGCGTCCCTTGGCCAGGGGTTTCCCCCAACCGCTCTTCTCGGCGATGGTATCGAGCACGGCGAGGAATTCCGGCTTGCCGGCCAAAAGCCTGCGGCGGAAGCGGTAGGGGTCTTCGCCCGCAGCCTCGGCGAGCTCGTCCATGAAGCTTTCCACCACGAAGGCGTTGATCGACGAGCCGACCGAGCGCCAGAACATCACCGGCACATGGGTGTTCTTGAGGATGCAATCGACCTTCAAGGCATCCATCGCATAGGGGATGTTGGCGAGCCCCTCGACGGCCGCGCCCTCGACGCCGCTCTCGGCCTTGCCCCAGCCGAGCGAGCGCGTGATCGAGCCGACCGCGGTGCGCGCCTCGAAGGCCGCGATCTTGCCTTGCGGGCCTAGCGCCGCCCTGAAGCGGATCGCGGCCTGGGGCCGGTAGCGGTCATGGCGCATATCCTCTTCGCGCGTCCACAACAGCTTCACCGGCTTGCCGATCGCCTTGGAGATGGTGACGGCTTGAGCGAGCTCGTCATTGACGGCGCGCCGGCCGAAGCCGCCGCCGAGGAAGCAATTATGGATGAAGACCTGCTCGGGCTTCATCCCGGCGGTCTTCGCTGCGAGCAGCAGCGCCGCATCGGCGTTCTGGGTGCCCATCCAGACATCGATACGGTCCTGCTGCACATGAGCGGTCGCATTGAGCGGCTCCATCGGCGCATGCGCCAGATGCGGCGCCTCATAGACGGCTTCGATCACCTTGCCGCCCGCCGCATAGGCCTGCGCCAGGTCGCCCGACGCCTTGGCGGTGACGGCCTCTCCGTCGAGGGCGGCGCGGTATTGCCGCTCGAAGCTTGCCGAATCGGTGCCCGCGCCCGTGCCGTAATCCCAATCGATCTTGACCTCGGCCAAGGCTTCCTTGGCGCGCCAGAAGCGATCGGCCACCACCGCGACCCCGTTCGGCACGGCGAGCACATGGGTGACGCCGCGACGTTGCAGCGCCGCCGTGCCGTCGAAGGATTTCGCGCTGCCGCCGAATACCGGACAGGCCGCGACCGCCGCATAGACCATGCCCGGCACCTTGACGTCGATCCCGAATTTCGCCGTGCCGTCGACCTTCAAGGGCGTGTCGAGACGGGCCATCGGCTTGCCGACCAGCCCAAATTCCGCGGGCGTCTTGATCGCAGGTTCCCGGGCGAGGGTGATCTGAGCCGCCGCTGCCGCGAGCGCCCCGAAATTCAGGCTGCGGCCGCTTGCCTGATGCGTGACCTTGCCGTCGGCGGCGTGGCATTCGGCGTCCGGCACGCCGAGCTGTTTCGCCGCCGCCGCGATCAAGCGGGCCCGGGCGCTGGCGCCGGCCTGCTGCACGAATTCGCGCGAACGGCGAACGCCGCTGCTGCCGCCGGTCGAGAGGCTGTGATAGACCTCCTTCTCGCGGAGATTGCGATTGGCGGAGGCGTATTCGACCTTGATCTTGGCGAAGTCGCAGCCGAGCTCTTCGGCGAACAGCATGGGCAGCGCCGTCGAAATGCCTTGGCCCATTTCGGCCTTGCCGAGCCGCAAGGTGACGCTGTCATCGGGCTCGATGAAGATCCAGGCACTGATCTCGGCGCCGCTTGCCGGAAGCGACTTGTCCCAGGGCTCGCTGCCGATCGTCGCCGCTTTCGAGAACCCGGCCGGCCCGACCGCGAGCGCCAGCCCGCCCGCCGTCGAGAGGGCGGCGAGCACAAAGCGCCGGCGGCTCAGCTCGGGAGTGGAGGCCCGGGTCGAGGACAGCAGCTTGGCCGACATGTTCATGGCGTTCATGGCGTCCTCCCTCAACCTTTCATCAGGGCGGCTGCCCGATGCACGGCAGCCCGGATGCGGGGATAGGTGCCGCAACGGCAGATATTGGTGAGGCCAGCGTCGATATCGGCATCGTTGGGGTTCGGCGTCGCGGCCAGGAAGGCGGCCGCCGCCATGATCTGCCCGGACTGGCAATAGCCGCATTGCGGCACATCCTCGGCGATCCAGGCCTGCTGCACGGGATGGCGCGCCTGCGCTGCCAGTCCTGCTTGCGCGGCCAGTCCTGCCTGTGCCCCAAGTCCCTCGATGGTGGTGATCTTCTGGGTGCCGACATCGCCGACCTGCAGCGAGCAGGAACGGACGGCCTGCCCGTCGAGATGCACCGTGCAGGCGCCGCATTGGGCGATGCCGCAGCCATATTTCGTGCCGGTGAGGCCGATCTCGTCGCGGATCACCCAGAGGAGCGGGGTTTCCGGTTCGACGTCGAGCTCGTGGCGACGTCCGTTGACGGTGAGCGTGATCATGATGGGATCCCCCATAGGCGCCGTCGGCGCGGGCGGAAGTTGTCCAGCCCCGAAGGATTATCTGGCGCCCCGACGCGACTGGTCAATGCCCGGAGGAACAGGCCTCGATCAGGTTGACGCCAATGTGATAGAGATTGCCGAAATGTAATGTCGCAACTGCGCAATTCCTGCGCAACTGAGCCAAGAGATGCCCGTTTTCTGATGTCCCTTCTCGTCAAGATCTGCGGCCTGTCGACGCCAGCCTCCGTCGACGCGGCGATCAAGGCCGGCGCCGATATGGTCGGCTTCGTCTTCTTCGCGCGCAGCCCGCGCAATGTTTCGATCGAGGCGGCCGCCGCACTCGCCAGCCGCGCCCGTGGCCGCGCCGGCATCGTGGCGCTGACGGTCGATGCCGAGGATGCGGCGCTTGCCGACATCGTGGCGGCGCTGCGTCCCGATCTCCTGCAACTGCATGGGCGGGAAAGCCCGGAACGCCTGGCCCATCTGCGCGCCCTTTTCGGTGTGCCGCTGATGAAGGTGATCGGGGTCGCGGTGCGAAGCGACCTCGCGGCGACGCAGGCCTATGGGAACGCCGACCGCTTCCTCCTCGACACCAAGCCACCGGCCGATGCCGCGTTGCCGGGCGGAAACGGCCTGAGTTTCGATTGGACGATGCTCGAAGGCTTCAACGCGCAAGCGCCGATCATGCTCTCGGGCGGGCTCGACTCCGACAATGTCGCAGAGGCCATCCGGGTGGCGCGGCCGGACGGCGTCGATGTCTCGTCTGGCGTCGAGCGCGCGCCCGGCCTAAAGGACGAGGCGAAAATCGCAGCCTTCATCCGCGCGGCGCGCGTGGCTGAGACCTGAAGGCTGGGCTGAAGCCGCAACCGGAGAACCGCCGTGACCGTCCAGACGAAGCCGAACTCCTTCCGCTCCGGCCCGGATGAGAGCGGCCGCTTCGGCCTGTTCGGCGGCCGCTTCGTCGCCGAGACCTTGATGCCGCTCGTGCTCGATCTCGAGCGCGCCTATGAGGAGGCGAGGCAGGATCCGGCTTTCCGCGCCGAGCTCGACGGTTTCTCGCGCCATTATGTCGGCCGGCCGAGCCCGCTCTATTTCGCTGAGCGCCTCACGGCCCATCTCGGCGGCGCCAAGATCTACCTGAAGCGCGAGGAATTGAACCATACGGGCTCGCATAAGGTGAACAATGTGCTCGGCCAGATCTTGCTGGCGCGGCGCATGGGCAAGACCCGCATCATCGCCGAGACGGGCGCCGGCCAGCACGGCGTCGCCACCGCCACGCTCTGCGCCCGCTTCGGCCTGCAATGCATCGTCTATATGGGCGCGGTCGATGTCGAGCGTCAGCAACCCAATGTCATCCGCATGCAGATGCTGGGCGCCGAGGTGGTGCCGGTGCATTCGGGCTCGAAGACGCTCAAGGATGCGCTCAACGAGGCGCTGCGCGACTGGGTGACCAATGTGGCCGACACTTTCTACTGCATCGGCACGGTGGCGGGCCCGCATCCCTATCCGATGATGGTGCGGGATTTCCAATGCGTCATCGGGCAGGAGGTGCGCGCCCAGTTGCAGGAAGCCGAAGGCCGGCTGCCGGATTCGCTCATCGCCTGCATCGGCGGCGGCTCGAACGCCATGGGCCTGTTCCATCCCTTCCTCGACGACCCGGACGTGGCGATCTACGGGGTCGAGGCGGCCGGGCACGGCATAGCGAGCGGGCTGCATGCGGCTTCGCTCACAGGCGGGCGCCCCGGCGTGCTGCACGGCAACCGCACCTATCTGCTCATGGACGCGGACGGGCAGATCACCGAGGCGCATTCGATCTCGGCCGGGCTCGATTATCCGGGCATTGGCCCTGAGCATTCCTGGCTGCATGAAGTCGGCCGCGTCACCTATCTGTCGGCGACCGATGCCGAGGCGCTCGAGGCCTTCCAGCTGCTCTCGAAGCTCGAAGGCATCATCCCGGCGCTCGAGCCAGCTCATGCGCTGGCGCGCGTCGCCGAGCTCGCGCCGAAGCTGCCGCGCGAGCATCTCATGGTGGTCGGGCTCTCGGGGCGCGGCGACAAGGACGTGCCGCAAGTGGCGCAGATGCTGGCCGGGCGCTAGTCCCAACCACCTCGTCATGGTAACCGCTCACCGATGACCGCTCGCATGACTGCCCGTTTCGCCCATTGCCGGGCGCAAGGCCGCGCCGCCCTCGTGACCTTCGTCACGGCGGGCGATCCCGATCACGAGACGTCGCTCGCCATCGCCAAGGCGCTGCCGCCGGCCGGCGCCGACATCATCGAGCTCGGCATGCCCTTCACCGACCCGATGGCGGATGGTCCCGCGGTCCAGGCGGCGGGCTTGCGGGCCCTCAAGGGCGGCGAGACCTTGACCAGGACGCTCGACCTCGTGCGGCAATTCCGCAAGAGCGATGGCGACACGCCCATCATCCTGATGGGCTATTACAATCCGATCTATGCGCGTGGCGTCGAACGCTTCCTTGCCGAAGCCGTGGAAGCCGGCGTCGACGGCCTGATCATCGTCGACCTGCCGCCCGAGGAGGATGCGGAATTGTGCCTGCCGGCGCTGAAGGCCGGCCTTGCTTTCATTCGCCTCGCGACGCCGACGACCGACGACAAGCGTCTGCCGAAGGTCCTGCAGAACACCACGGGCTTCGTCTATTACGTGTCGATCACCGGCATCACCGGCGCGGCCACCCCGGATTTCGCCGCGGTTGCGGCCTCGGTTGAGCGCATCAAACGTCATACGGCGCTTCCCGTAGCGGTCGGCTTCGGAGTGAAGACGCCGGAGCATGCCGCCGCGATCGCCGCCTGCGCCGACGCGGTCGTGGTCGGCACCTCGATCGTCGAGGCGGTGCGCGGCTCGCTCGACGCGCAAGGCCAGGCAACGTCAGGCACGGTCGAGGCGGTCGCCGCTCTGGTGCGGGCCCTGGCGCAGGGCGTCGCCCGCGTGCGCAAGGCGGCTTGAGCGCCAGCCAGGCCTGGCGTCTCGACGGCTACGCTTGGCGACGACTGCACTTGGCGACGACTACCCTTGGCCCGGCAGTCGGCCCGTTTGAACATGGGGTTCTGGAGCTGTCCGCGCTGCCGGTGAACCGCGGTTCACGCTCGCCCGTGGACAGTTCGACTCCGGTATGGCTGCATGGAATAGTCTGAAGGGGCCGCTCGAGACGCCGTATTCCGCAGGGGTATACTCATCATGAAACCGATTCTTGGCACAATCCAGATTTTTCCCTTCAACTTTGCCCCGACCGGATGGGCGCTTTGCAATGGTATGCTTCTTTCTATTGCACAGAATCAGCCCCTGTTCAGCCTGATCGGACCGACCTATGGCGGGAACGGCACCACCGACTTTGCCCTTCCCACTCTCGCTCCCCTCGGCCCGGAGGGTCCGAGCTATTACATCGCCATCGATGGGGATTATCCCACGCGGTAGCCGACGCCGCTCGGTCAGATCGCGGGACAGACCGTCACGGATCGACGTGAAGGCAGCTCGACAGCGCCGCGAGCGCGCACCCTGGGAACGCGGGCGTCCTCGCCCATATGCGCTAACTTTGGGATTCACACCGCTGGCGGCTTGTGATTCAAGCTGCGGATGCAAGATGATTCGGTGTTCTCATTTGAAGGTGACTGGCCCGCGGTCGAGGGTCTTCTGGGCGGCGCGAGTAAGCTGGACGCGCTGGCGCGCGAGACTGGCGCGCTGGTTCGTCGTCGTCGTATCTGCAATGGATCGCAACTGCTTCGCCTAGCGCTTGGCTATGCGGCAACCGGACAGTCTCTGCGCTCGACGGCGGCGTGGAGCCATTCGGCGTTGGGCATCCCGCTGAGCGACGTGGCCGTGCTGCAGCGACTGCGCGACTGCGGCGATCTGCTGTCTTCGGTGGTAGGTCGGCTTCTGAGCCTGTCCACCGAATGGGCCGAGCCTTCGGCGCTTTGGCGAGGCCCGCCGATCCGTCTTGTCGATGGCAGCATGTTCGCCGGCCCTGGCAAACGCGGTGGGCAGCATCGGCTGCACGCCAGCTACGATCCCGGGACCGGAAGATTTGATCTCCTGAATCTGACCGACGTGAAGGTCGGCGAAACGCTGAGCCTGGCTCGGATCGAGCCGGGGACCATTGCTGTCGCCGACCGCAATTACGCCAAAACCAAAGCCTTGCGGGAACTGGCGGACAACATGGCGTTTTTCCTCGTCCGCGCCGGGATCAGCGCGATGAAGATGATTTATGACAAGACTGGCGAACGCCTGACCGCGCAGGATGTCATCACCGCCCTCGGCGCGGCCGAAGCCGTCGAGATCGCAGTCACATTGCAAGAGGCCAAGCCCAAAAAGGACCGGGCAAACCCCCGGCCTTTGCCCGAGCCGCTGAAGACCCGCATCGTCATTGTGCGCGCCAGCGAAGCGGTCGCCGCCCGCGAGCGCGCCCGCATCGAACGCTCGCGCTCCAAGCACGGGGTGACGCCCCGCCAGGACACCAAGGCGATGGCCGGCCTGATCATGTTCGCCACGAACCTGCCGGCCAAGGATTGGCCGATCGAACGGCTCATCCCTCTCTACCGGCTGCGATGGCAGATTGAGCTGGCCTTCAAGGCCCTCAAATCCATCTTCGCGATGCGAGCCGTCCCCGCCAAAGATCCTGCGCTCGCGCGAACCTGGATCCTGGCCAATCTCGCCGCCGCCCTCCTCGCCAATCTCCTCGCAAGCGCCCTCGAGCGCGCCATTCCCCCCTCAAACCACCGCCGCCGCCTATCGAAGCCCTTGCAAAATCCGGCTCCTCGTCCTGTGCCGCATAGTCATCGTCGCCCATCTACTGGGTGACCTCGCCGCGCAGATTCGCAATATCCGCAGACACGGCCTCCCAAACGCACTCTACGAACCCCCAAGAAAGAGAAAGAAACAGGCCGACAACTTTGGAATGCTCTTAACTTAGCGCATATGGGCGTCCTCGCCCGCTCTTGCGGGCCGCGAGGCCGGCGCAGCCGCGAAGGTAAGGGCGATCGAGACGGTGGCGGTCCCAATTGGCCCCGGTTGCATGACATTGCGCTCGGGGCCATCTAAAGTGCGCGCCCCAAAGGTTGGGGCTCGAAATCTTGTCGACAAATCGCCGATGAACTGGACACGCCGATGAACTGGATCACGACGGTGGTGCGCCCGAAGATCCGCAGCCTGCTGCGGCGGGAGACCACGGAGAATTTGTGGATCAAATGCCCGGAAACGGGCCAGCTGGTGTTCCACAAGGATGTCGAGGCCAATCTCTGGGTCATTCCGGGCTCGAACCACCATATGCGCGTCACTGCGGCGCAGCGCCTGTCGATCACGCTCGATCCGGGCTCGCAGGAGGATGTGCCGCTCCCGGAAGTGCCGCTCGATCCGCTGCGTTTCCGCGACGAGAAGCGCTATACCGATCGCCTCAAGGAGGCCAAGGCCAAGACCGGCCTCCAGGATGCCATCAAGGTGGTGCGCGGCACGCTCGAGAGCCTGCCGGTCACGGTCGCGGTCCAGGATTTCCACTTCATGGGCGGCTCGCTCGGCATGGCGGCCGGCGAAGCGATCATCACGGCCGTCGAGGCCGCGATGGCGCGCCGCACCCCGCTCATCCTGTTCGCGAGCGGCGGTGGAATGCGCATGCAGGAGGGCATCTTGTCGCTCATGCAGATGCCGCGCACCACAGTCGCCGTGCGCAAGCTGCGCGAGGCGAGGCTGCCCTATATCGTGGTGCTGACCGATCCGACGACCGGCGGCGTGACGGCCTCCTATGCGATGCTCGGAGATGTGCATGTCGCCGAGCCCGGCGCCCTGATTGCCTTCGCGGGGCCGCGCGTCATCGAGCAGACCATCCGCGAGAAGCTGCCGGACGGTTTCCAGAAGGCCGAATATCTCAAGGAGCACGGCATGGTCGACATGGTGGTGCCGCGCGGCGAGATGCGGGCGACCCTGGCGCGCCTGTGCCGATTGCTGATGCATGCGCCGCGACCGGTGATGCTGCCCGCCGCGGACGAGCAGATTCTGGCCGCGGTCGCCGAATAGGCGGCGCGGGAGCCGCGCCAAGATCACCACGAAGATCTTTATCACCACGAAGATCGCCTGCGTGATCTTGGCGGTCCAAATGGGCCGCCGCCCATTTGCGCAATGCGAGCGGGGCGCTATGTCCTGTGATTCGCCATCGAGCCAATCGCAACCGTCACGACCATCATGAAGCTGCCCTCGGACGCCCTGCTGCAACGCCTGCTGGTGCTGCATGCCCGCAAGATGGACCTGTCGCTCGGGCGGCTCGAGCGCCTGCTCGCGGATCTCGGCGACCCGCATCTGCACCTGCCTCCCGTCATCCATGTCGGCGGCACCAACGGCAAGGGCTCGACTATCGCCTTCATGCGCGCGACGCTCGAGGCGGCAGGCCTCGCCGTGCATGTGCATACCTCTCCGCATCTCGTGCGCTTCCATGAGCGCATCCGGCTCGGACGCAAGGGCGCCCCGGGAGAGCTGATCGGCGAGGAGGAGCTGGTCTCGGCCCTCGAGCGTTGCGAGCGCCTCAATGCCGGCCGCGACATCAGCTTCTTCGAGATCACCACGGCCGCGACCTTCCTGCTCTTTGCCCGTCATCCCGCCGATGTGGTGCTTCTCGAAGTCGGCCTCGGCGGTCGGGGTGATGCCACCAATGTGATCAGATCACCCGTAGCGACCGTGATCACGCCGATCGGGCTCGATCATCAGGAATGGCTCGGATCGACGCTCGCCGACATCGCCCAGGAGAAAGCCGGCATCTTCAAGCGCGGCGCGCCTGCGGTCATCGCGCCCCAGGACTATCCGGAGGCCGAGGCGGTGCTGCGCCGGGAAGCCGAACGCAGCGCCGCCAGGCTGGTGCTGGGCCGCGAGGATTTCCATGTGCGCGAGGAGAATGGCCGCTTGGTCTTCGAGGATGAGGACGGCCTCCTCGACCTGCCATTGCCGCGCCTGCCCGGCCGCCATCAGCAGATCAATGCCGCGACCGCGATTGCGGCGCTGAGGGCGGCGAAACTCGCCCCCCTCGGCGGACATGAATTCGAGCGCGGCCTCAGCACGGCCGAATGGCCGGCGCGGCTGCAGCGGCTGAGCAAGGGCAAGCTCGTGGCGCTGGCTCCGGCCGGCGCCGAGCTCTGGCTCGATGGCGGTCATAATCCCGACGGCGGACGGGTGCTGGCGGCCGCCATGGGGGATCTCGAGCATCAATCGCCGCGCCCGCTGGTGATGATCGCAGCCATGCTGTCGAGCAAGGATGCGGCGGGCTTCCTGCGGCCCTTCCACGGGCTCGCCTCCGAGCTTCTGGCCGTGCCGCTGCTGGCGAGCACTACGGGACGCCCGGCGGGCCAGCTCGCCGAATTGGCGCGCGAGGCCGGATTGAAGGCGGAGGAAGCACCGGGCATCGAGGCGGCGCTCGAGAGGCTGAGCGCGCGCGCCTGGCCGGTGCCGCCGCGCATCCTGCTCGCCGGCTCGCTCTATTTCGCCGGAGAGGTGCTCGAGGTCAACGGCACGCCGCCTCGTTGACCTGGGGCTGATCTGGGACCGCGACCGTCTCGGTTGCCCTTCCTTCCCGGCGGCGCGGCTCACCGTCGCAAGTGCGGGCGAGACGCCCGCGGTCCCAGTTGGTACAAAGAAAAACCGGCGGGCTTGCGGCCCGCCGGTTCCATGGAAGTCGCTGAATTGGCGGCTTACCAGAACTTGTAGTTCACGCCGACGCGGACGATGCTGCCGTCGTTGTCGCTGTTCTTGCGGTTGGCGACCACGAAGGGCAACACCGCGTTGTTCTTCTTGCTGCCGAGGTTGTAGTAGAGATACTCGGCCTTGACCGTCCAGTTCTGCCACACGGCGTATTCGAGACCGCCACCGATCGTCCAGCCGATGTTGCTGCTCGAGTTGCTCGAGGAGCCGAGGAAGGCGGTCTGCGGAACGCCCAAGTTGAGGCCCGTGATGGGGCTCGTGGCGCCGGCGGCCGTCACGGCAGTGAGGCCACGGTTGCTGTTGCGGCCGATATCGCCGTAAGCGAGACCGCCGGTCCCGTAGACGAGGAAGCGATCGAAAGCATAGCCGACGCGGGCCCGCACCGTGCCGAGATAGCCGCTGCTGCTGCTACCGCTGCCGCTGGTGCCCGGGAAGAAGGTGGTGCCGGGGGTGGTCGCGAGGGTGAAGGGAACGGAGTTGTTCCGCTTCTTGCTGATGCCGACATAGTCGATATCGGCTTCGGCACCGAGCACGAAGCCCTGGCCCGGCGTGAGCTGATAGTTGTAGCCGGCCTGGCCGCCACCGACGAACCCGCCATTGTTGCTGCTGCTGGTCGGGAAGAAGCCGCCGATCGGGATGGCGCCGGCAGGAAGAACGTTGTTCTTGCTGTTGTTTGCCCAGCCATAGCCGGCGTTCACACCAACATAGAAACCCGTCCAGGTGAATGCCGGCGGCACATAGACCGGAGCAATCGGGGGGCCTTTGCGCGACGGCAGATCGGCGGCCGAAGCGGCGCCGACGCCGAACATGGCGAGCGCCGTCGTCGCCATAAGAAACTTCTTCATGTAGCTCTCCTCGTCAATCAAATCCTGCTCCCGTCGTTTCAAAGCACGTCCGGAAGTGTGGTTCGGCCCGACGGCGGAAACTCCGGCCGACCCGAATGCTGAAAACCCATCTAGCGCAAACCGCCGCTCATGGCTGTGCTTGCGATGCAACAATTGCCTGCCCCTTTATGGCGGCATTGTGTCATGCCTGGGGCGCTGTTTGGTCGTTAGCCATGCAAGTTTATCATGGCTTAACCATAAGCGTTCGGCCCTGGCCCGAGCGGCGCTCGACAGCTCCCGTCAATGCATTGATATAAAAAGATATTTGCAGTAAAATGGCGATGTGGGCTCGATCGTCTCCCACGGGCGGCAGGTGGTTTCGGCGTTTACGGGGCGCTAACCCTGGTTGCGAAGCGCTTGCCCGCCATTGCGCGATTTGAGGCAAATTGCGGGAGGGTGACGAAGCGACGCAGGAGCCCTGCCGGACCGGCTGCGCCTTCGCTCGCCTTGGGCCGAGCTTGCGAGCACGGGTGGAACATGCGAATTGCGCCCCGCCATTTGGCGCAACCCGCCCTATGGCGCAAATGCGGTGCTCATGCCTCCTCTCTCCGTCTTCATCATCGCCCTGAACGAGGCGGACCGCCTGCCGCAGGTGCTCGAAGCGCTGGGCGATCTCGTCGACGATATCGTGGTGGTCGATTCAGGCTCCGATGACGGCACGCAGGACGTGGCGCGTCGCTTCGGGGCCCGCGTGATCGAGCATGCCTTTCCGGGCTATGGTCCCCAGAAGCGTTTCGCCGAAGGGGAGTGCCGTCATCCCTGGCTCCTCAATCTCGATGCCGACGAGGTGATCTCGCCGGCCTTGCGGGCCGAGATCGCCAAGCTGTTCGCCTCGGGCGAGCCGGCGGCCGACGCCTATGAGATTGCCATCCACGAGGTCTTTCCGGGCGAGGACGAGCCGCATCCTTTCGGCTATGCACTGGCACCCGTCAGGCTCTACCGGCGCGATAAGGGCAGCTACAATCCTTCGCCCGTGCATGACCGGGTCGATCTCGTGCCGGGGGCCAAGGTGGCGCGGCTCAAGGGCCGCATCCGCCACATCTCGGTACGCTCGCTCGGCCACCAGCTCGAGAAGCTCAACGTCTATACCGATGCCCAGGTGCGCGACCTCGAAGCGCGCGGCATCCGCGTGACCACCTTGCGCGTCTTCCTGGAATTCCCCGGCGCCTTCCTCAAAGCCTATTTCGGCCGCCGGCATTGCCTGCGCGGCATCTACGGCTTCATGACGGCCATGAACTTCGCCTTCTATCGCTATCTGCGCGTCGCCAAGGCGCTGGAGCGCCGTCGACTGCGGGAGAAGGGCATCGAGCCGCAATGACCGATTTCGGCCAAGGTTCGGCGAAATCAGCCCTCGTGACCGGGGGGGCGCGCCGCATCGGGCGCGCCATCGTCGAGAGCCTGGCCAAGGCTGGCTACGGAGTTGCGATCCATTGCCTCGGCTCGCGTCGCGAGGCGCAGGCGCTGGCGGCCGGGATCGTCGCGGCCGGCGGGCGGGCGCAGGTGATCGGCGCCGATCTCGCAGCGCCAGACGAAGTTGCCCGCATCGTGCCCGAGGCCGTGAGCGCGCTCGGCCCCTTGAGCCTTCTCGTCAACAACGCCTCGGTCTTCGAGGAGGATGACATTACGACGCTCGAGCCCGGCCGCTTCGACCGCCATATGGCGATCAATCTGCGCGCCCCGCTGCTGCTGGCGCGCGATTTCGCGCGGCAGGTCAAGTCCGCGCAGCAAGCCAAGTCCGCGCAGCAAGGCATGTCGGCCTCGCGCCCGGCGATCGTCAATATCGTCGATCAGCGCGTGCTCAAGCAAGATCCGCGCTGCTTCTCCTACGCGCTCGCCAAATCGGCGCTGTGGTCGGCGACGCGCAGCATGGCGCAGGCGCTGGCTCCGGCGATCCGCGTCAATGCGGTCGCGCCCGGCCCGACCTTCCCCAATCCGCGCGACGGCGAGGCGGGCCTCAAGCGCGAGGCTGCCGCGACACTGCTCGGCCTGCAAGTGGCGCCCGAGGCCATCGCTGCGGCCGTGTTGTATCTCGCCGAAGCCCGGCATGTGACGGGCCAGACGCTCGCTGTCGATTCCGGGCAGCATCTCAACTGGCTGACGCCCGACGTCACGGCCACGCTGCGCTGAAGCGCCGAACCGACTGCGCCCGGCGCCTCCCGCTCACGATGACGCGATGGCGGGTCCCCCATGGCAAAGACGCATGGGCCGATCGCCGCGGCTGGCTTAAAGTCGTGACGCTTCTCGCCCGGCAGCACGGGAGAGGCGTGTTCGGGCAGCGGAGATGACGATGAGCGTGCATGATGTTTCGGCCGGTGGCGCCTCGATACCGAGCCTCGGCTTCGGCACCTGGGCGGCGCGTGGCCCGGAATGCGCCGAGGCCGTGACCTCGGCCCTTCAAGGTGGCTATCGCCATGTCGACACGGCGGCCGTTTATGCCAATGAGGAGGCGGTCGGGGAGGGGATGCGCGCTTCGGGCGTGCCGCGCTCGGACATCTTCATCACCACCAAGGTCGGGCCCGCCGACATCGACGAGGGCAAGCTGCAGGGCTCGCTGGAGGCGAGCTTGCGGCGCCTGCGCCTCGACCAGGTCGACCTCGTGCTGATCCACTGGCCGAATCCACAGATCCCGCTGCGCCGCTCGATCGAAGCGTTGGGCAAGGCGAAGCGCCAAGGGCTCGCCAGCCATATCGGCGTCTCGAATTTCACGGTGCCGCTGCTCGCCGAGGCGGTCGGGCTCTCGGACGAGCCCATCGTCGCCAATCAATGCGAATATCATCCAAGGCTCGACCAGTCGCGGCTGATCGAGGCCTGCCGCGAGAGTGGCGTGGCCTTCACCTCCTATTGCCCACTTGGGCGCGCCGGCGACATCCTGGCCGAGCCGAAGATCCTGGCCATCGCCAAGCGGCACGGCAAGACCGCGGCGCAAGTGCTGCTGCGCTGGCAGGTGCAGCAGCCAGGTGTCGTCGCCATCCCGAAATCGGCGAACCCCCGGCGCATCGCCGAGAACATCGCCATCTTCGATTTCGCTCTCTCCGAGGAGGAGATGCGGACGCTGTTTGCTCTCGCGGTCCCGAATGGCCGCCTCGTCTCGCCCGGCTGGGCGCCGACCTGGGACGCGTGAGGGCAGGCGATGGCGCCAACCCTCTCCCGCGCCCTTCGCGCGGGAGAGGGTGCCGAGACGAAGTCGAGGCGGGTGAGGGACGTCGGTGAAGCGCTCAACCGTCCCTCATCCGCCTCGCAAGAGCTCGGCACCTTCTCCCGCCCAAGAGCGGGAGAAGGAAGAGCACCCCAGTCGACTCTTCGCCGATCGCCGATATAACGCGGCATTCGCCGGCGCGAAGGCCGGCACGGCACGGGACGAGTGATGACCATTTTTGCCTATCGCGACGGCGTCCTGCACGCCGAGCAAACCGATCTGCGCGCCGTCGCCGAGGCCGTGGGCACGCCGCTCTATTGCTATGGGAGCGCTGGCTTCGCTGAGCAGTATCTCGCCTTCTCGCGGGTCTTCGCCACGGTTCCTGCGCTCGTCTGCTATGCCATGAAGGCGAATTCTAACCAGGCCGTCGTGGCGACCCTGGCGCGGCTCGGAGCCGGCATGGATGTGGTGTCGGAAGGCGAATTGCGCCGGGCCCGCGCGGCGGGCGTTGCGGCCGACAGGATCGTATTCTCGGGCGTCGGCAAGACCGAGGCCGAGATGGCCTATGCGCTCGATCAGGACATTTTGTGCTTCAATGTCGAATCCGAGCCTGAGCTCGAGCGTCTGTCGGCGCTTGCCGCATCGCGCGGCCGCAGGGCTCGCATCTCGATCCGCGTCAACCCCGATGTCGACGCCGGGACGCATGCCAAGATCTCGACCGGCACCTATGCCAACAAGTTCGGCATCCCGATCGACGAGGCGCCGCGCGTCTATGCCGAGGCCGCCAAGCTGCCGGGGTTGATCATCTCCGGCGTCGACATGCATATCGGCAGCCAGATCACCGATCTTGCCCCTTTCGACGCGGCGGCCGGACGCCTCGCGGATCTGGCGCGCCGCCTGATGGCGGAGGGCCATCGGCTCGAGCATTTCGATGTGGGCGGCGGCCTCGGCGTCGTCTACGAGCCGCGCAGCAATAGCCGCCCGCCCGAGCCCGCCGCCTATGCGGAGACGATCCTGCGCCATACGCGCGACCTCGGCCTCAAGCTGATCTTCGAGCATGGAAGGCTGATCGCCGCCAATGCCGGCATTCTCCTCACCAAGGTCATCTATGTGAAGCGCGGCGCCGGCAAGACCTTCGTGATCGTCGATGCGGCGATGAACGATCTCATCCGCCCGACCCTCTACGACGCCTATCACGACATCGTGCCCGTCCTCGAGCCTGCAGCGCAGGCCGAGCGCGATATGGTCGACGTGGTCGGGCCGGTCTGCGAGAGCGGCGATTATCTGGCGCAGGGGCGGCTGATGCCGCCGCTGCGTTCCGGCGATCTCCTCGCCGTGATGTCGGCGGGCGCCTATGGGTCGGTGCAGGCCTCGACCTACAATACGCGCCTGCTGGTGCCGGAAGTGCTCGTGAAGGAGGATCGCTTCGCCGTGGTGCGTCCGCGCAAGAGCTATGAAGAGCTGATCGGGCTCGACCGGCTGCCGGATTGGCTCGGAGGCGTTACGCCTTAAGGTGCCAAGTCTAGCGTCCTTGTGACCAGGCAGGCCGCGGCCACGCCTCGCGAACGCCGCATTCCGTGTTACATTAAGGGGACGCCGCAGGAGCGCGCCTTTGCAGGAGCTGATTCGCGACCCCGACTCCACGCCGCCCAAGATACCGGGCAACTCCGTGACGACCATGCCCACGGACCCCGCGCTTGAGCGCGATTTGTCGCGCCTGTCGGCCTGGGCGAGCTTCGCCCTCTGGTGGGAGCTGCTCTGGCCGGCGCTCATCCTGCCCTTTTGCGTCGCGGCGCTGTTCGTCGCCTTGGCTTGGCTCGGCCTGTTCGAGAGCCTGCCGCATTGGCCGCGGCTTGCCGGGCTCGCGGTCTTTGCCGTCGCTTTCCTCGCCTCGCTCGTCCCGCTCGCCGGCATCGCCCCGCCCGTCCGCGCCGACACATGGCGCCGCATCGACCGCGATTCCGGCGCGAGGCACGGGCTCGCCAGCGCCTGGGCTGACCGGCTCGGCGCCGGAGCTGAGGATGGCGGCACGCTCGCCCTGTGGCAGGCGCATCGCCTGCGCGTGAAGTCGGCGCTCGCCGGCGCGCGCGTCGCCTGGCCGCGTCCCGGCATGGTGCGGCGCGATCCTTACGGCTTGCGGGCGGCGCCTCTCCTCATCCTCGTCGCCGCCTTCTTCGCGGCCGGCCCGCACCGGCTCGAGAAGATCGCCGCCGCGCTCGATCCGCAGCGGGTCGCGGCGCCGGCGGTCGAGGCGCGCATCGATGGCTGGATCGATCCGCCCGCCTATACGCGCATCCCGCCTCTGGTGATCGACTTCGCCAAGACCCAGACCGGCAGCCCGGATCCGCGCGGGCCGGATTTCCGCGTGCCAACCGGCTCGACCCTGGTGCTGCGCTGGCCGGAAGGGGCGGGCGTCGCGGCGCACGCTTCGGAGGGGCTCAAGGCGCAAGGCCAGGCGAATATCTCCGCCGGCGTCAGCGAGAGCCGTTGGCGGATCACAGGCGACGGCGAGGTCACCGTGACGGGCGCTGCGCGCGAGCGGCGCTTGTCGATCGCCACCATCCCGGACGAGCCGCCGAGCATCCGCATCGTCGGCGAGCCCAAGACCAATATCCGCGGCACCGTGACCCTCTCCTATGAGGGCAGCGACGAATACGGCATCGCCACGGTCGAGACGCGTTTCGCCGATCCGCGCCGGCGTGGACATAAGCTCTTGGGCTCGCATCCGCTGGTCCCGCCGCCGGTCGCCAAGCTGCCGCCGCCTTCGACCCGCCCTGGCGCGCAGCCGGCACGCGATACCTTCGATCTCTCGGCCGACCCTTACGCCGGCAGCGAGGTGACGTTGCGGCTCCTCGCCAAGGATGAGGCGGGCCTCGAGGGGATGAGCGATCCGGTGACCTTGACCTTGCCGGAGCACCCCTTCAGCAAGCCGCTGGCGCGCGCTCTGATCGAGCAGCGGCGCAAGCTCGCGCTCGACGCCGACCAGCGTCCGCAGGTGCAGGAAGCGCTCTATGCGCTGATGATCGCGCCCGAACGCTTCATGCCGCAGACCGGCACCTATGTCAGCTTGCGCTCGATCACCAAGCATCTGCGGGAAGCGACGAGCGACGATCAGCTGCGCGGCGTGGTCGCTGATCTGTGGGAGCTCGCTCTGGTGATCGAGGGCTCGGGGCCGACCAGGGCGCTCGATGCGCTGAAGGCCGCCGAGAAGGCGCTGAAGGACGCTCTCGCCAACGGCGCCTCGAAGGAGGAGATCGAGCAGCGGATGGCCGAGCTTCGCCAGGCGCTCGATCGCTATATGCGGGAGCTCGCCGACCGCGCGCGCGACAATCCGAACAGCAAGCGCGCCGACCGCAACGCCATGATGCTGACGCAGCGCGACCTGCAGTCGATGCTCGACAAGCTCGGCGAGATGGCCAAGAACGGCGAGCGCGACCGCGCCGAGCGTATGCTCGAGCAATTGCAGAATATGCTCGACAATATGCAGACCGCCGAGGGCGATCAGGACAGTGACGGCGATCAGCAGCTCAGCCAGGAGGAGCAGGCGCTCGACGAGATGAGCGACCTTCTGCGCAAGGAGCTCGAGCTGCGCGACGACACCCAATCGGCCGACCGGCAGCGTCAGGCAGGCAAGCGGCCGGGCCAGCAGCAAGGTCAGCAAAAGGGCCAGCAGCAGGGGCAGCAGGGCGGGCAGGACCAGGCGGAGCAGGGCCAGGGCTCCGGCCAGCAGGACCAGCTGGGTGGCCTGTCCGAGCGCCAGCAGCGCCTGCGCCAGCGCCTCCAGGAGCTCGGCAAGAAGCTCGGCCGCATGGGCTCCGACGAGGCGACCAAGAATCTCGGCGATGCCGGGCGCGAGATGCAAGAGGCCGAAGGGGCGCTCGGCCAGGGCGACCCGTCGGGCGCCACGGGCTCCGAAGGACGCGCCATCGACGCCATGCGCAAGGGCATGAACGCCTTGAGCGATCAGCTCGCCCAGCAGCAACAGCAGCAGGGCGGCCAGCAGGGGCCTGACGGGCGTGGCCGCGGGCGCTCGCGCACGGTGCGCGGCGGCGTCGATCCGCTCGGGCGGGGCGTCGACCGCTCCGAGGACGAATATGGCGAGGGCGATTACGATAACGGGCTCGGCTATGGCCGGCGCAACGGGCTCGAAGGCAATGTGGCCGAAAGGGCGCGCGAGATCCTGCAGGAGCTCCGCCGCCGCCTCGGCGATCCTTCACGCGCCCAGGAGGAGCTCGACTATATCGAGCGGCTGCTCAAGACGAAGTGATCTTCCTTCTCCCGCCCCTTGAGGCGGGAGAAGGTGCCCGAACGCAGTGAGGGCGGATGAGGGACGCCGGTGAAGCGCTCGACCGTCCCTCATCCGCCTCGCAAGAGCTCGGCACCTTCTCCCGCGGAAGAGCGGGAGAAGGAAAGCATCCCCCTCAATACGGGAATGGCCACGTCCGCAGCTTCTGCTTGCCCGTCGACCAGAGCCGCGCCAGGCCATGCGGCTCGAGCGCCAGGAACATGATGATCAGCACGCCCGTGACCACGAAGGTGAGCTGCTCCACGGTCGCCGGCGTCACAGTAAGGCCGATGGCCGGCAGGACGGCGCGCAGCAGGATCGGCAGGATATAGATCAGCGCCGCGCCGAAGAAGCAGCCGATCAGGCTGCCGAGCCCGCCGATGATCGCCATGAACAGGATCTGGAAGGATTGCTCGACCGAGAACACCTCGGGTTCGGCGCTTCCTTGCCAGAAGAACACCAGCATGGCGCCCGCCACCCCGCAATAGAAGCTCGATACCGCGAAGGCGAGGAGCTTGGTCGGCAGGAGCTTGATGCCCATCAGCTCGGCCGCGATATCCATGTCGCGCACCGCCATCCAGTTGCGGCCGATGCGGCTATGCACGAGGTTCGAGGCGATGAGGGTGAGCAGGATCACGATGCCGAGCGTCGCGTAATAGCGGGCGAGCGGCGTCGCCGTGGCCCCGGTGAGCGGGATGCCGAACAGGGTGCGCAGCGGCACTTCGATGGCGCCCGAAGTATTGTAGTTCACGAGCCAGGCGGCGCGCGAGAATACCCATTGCAGGAAGAACTGCGCCGCGAGCGTCGCGACGATGAGGTAGAAGCCCTTGATGCGCAGCGAGGGCAGGCCGAACAGGGCGCCGGCGAGCGCCGAGAAGAAGCCCGAGGCGATGATGAAGATCAGGATGTTGACGCCGGGAAAGGTGCTGGTGAGCTTGTAGCAGGCGAAGGCGCCGACCCCCATGAAGGCACCGGTGCCGAGCGACAAGAGCCCCGTATAGCCGGTGAGGATGTTGAGCCCGATGGTCGCGAGCGACAGCACCAAGAGCGGCACCATGATCACGTCGAGGAAGAAGGGCGAGCCGAAGAGCGGGATGAAGATCGCCGCGATGGCGAGGATGAGGGCAAGCCCGATCCGATCCTGCAGGATCGGGAAGACCGCCATGTCGGCCTCGTAAGTGGTCTTGAACTGGCCGACTTCGCGGTAAAACACTGGGCCTAGATCCTTTCGATGATCTTTTCGCCGAACAGCCCATGCGGGCGAAACAGCAGGAAGACGAGGGCGATCACATAGGCGAACCAGCTCTCGATGCCGCCCCCGAACAGAGGCCCCCAGTAGAATTCGCCGAGCTTCTCGCCGACCCCGACGATCAGGCCGCCGACGATCGCGCCGGGCACCGAGGTGAAGCCGCCGAGGATCAGGACGGGGAGGGCCTTGAGGGCGATGATCTGCAGCGCGAAGGAGACGTTGGAGCGCGCCCCCCAGAGGATGCCGGCGACCAGTGCCACGATGCCGGCCGCGAACCAGACGATCACCCAGATCTGATCGAGCGAGATGCCGACCGAGAGCGCAGCCTTATGGCTGTCGGCGACGGCGCGGAGCGCCCGCCCGATGCGCGTCGACTGGAAGAAGAAGGCGAGCGCCGCAATGAGCAGGCCGGCGATCACGGCGGCCGCGATGTCGAGTTTCTGGAAGGTCACGACCCCGCCCAGCATCTTGGCGTCGATCGCCCCTTGCGGCAGGTACAGCTGGCTCGTGATCATGTTCTTCGGGTCGCCGCCGAAGACCAGCTCGCCCACCCCGATCAGGATATAGGTGAGCCCGAAGGTCGCCATGAACAGGATGATGTCGGGCTGGTTGACGAGCGGATGCAGGACGAGACGCTGCACCGCGACCGCGAGCGCCAGCATGACCACGAGCGTCAGCGCCAGGGCCAGAAAGGCCGGCACGCCCTTCTCATAGAGGCCGACGAGCGTCAGCCCCGCGAACACCACCATGATCCCTTGCGCGAAGTTGAAGACGCCGGAGGCCTTGTAGATCAGCACGAAGCCGAGCGCGATCAGGGCATAGAGCACGCCCGCGACGAGGCCTTCCCAGACGGTCTGCGCCAGAAGGTCGGGGGCGCCGGCCATCTGCACGAAGGGGTCGATGAGCACGGCGTAGAGGAAATTCATTCTTTTTTGCGCCCAACCCCCATAAAAGCAGGTCGCGCAGCAAACAAAGGCCGGGGGGCTTTCGTCAAGCCCCCTTAGCTGCCTATTCGTCATGGAGCCGCAACGGGATGTCCTGCCGCGAACGTCATGGCCGTCCCCGCACCTGTTGCGGCGATCACATTGGCCGGGATGCGAAACCGACGAACCTGAGGGACGTCATGGCCGGGCTTGTCCCGGCCATCCACGCCTTGCTGCCTTCGGCGAGGTTCGTTGATCCCGAGAGGGGTGGAGTCTGCGAAACGCTGGTCTGAGGAAGGCGTGGATGGCCGGGACAAGCCCGGCCATGACGAAGGACAGCCCTCAAACCGCCTCGGCTTCCTTCATCCGCACCGCCCGCTTGCGGTCATTCGGGTCGAGGATGAGCTTGCGCAGCCGGATCGACTTCGGCGTCACCTCGACGAGCTCGTCGTCCTGGATATAGGCCAGCGCCTTTTCCAAGGTCATGCGGATCGGCGGCGTCAGGCGCACCGCCTCGTCCTTGGAGGTGGTGCGGATATTGGTGAGCTTCTTGCCCTTGAGCACATTGATCTCGAGGTCGTTGTCGCGGGTGTGCTCGCCGACGATCATGCCCTGATAGACCTTCCAGCCGGGCTCGATCATCATCGGGCCGCGATCCTCGAGGTTCCACAGCGCATAGGCCACGGCCTCGCCCTGCTCATTGGCGATCAGCACGCCGTTGCGGCGCCCGGCGATATCGCCCTTGAAGGCCGCATATTCGTGGAACAGCCGGTTCATCACCGCCGTGCCGCGGGTGTCGGTGAGGAGTTCCCCCTGATAGCCGATCAGGCCGCGGGTCGGGGCGTGGAAGACGAGGCGCAGCCGATCGCCGCCCGAAGGCCGCATCTCGATCATCTCGGCTTTGCGCTCCGACATCTTCTGCACCACGATGCCGGAATGCTCTTCGTCGACGTCGATCGTCACCTCTTCGATCGGCTCGAGCAGCTCGCCGCTCGCGGCGTCGCGCTGCAGCACCACCTTGGGGCGCGACACGGAGAGCTCGAAGCCCTCGCGGCGCATCTGCTCGATGAGGATCGCGAGCTGCAGCTCGCCGCGGCCGGCGACTTCCATGGCGTCCTTGCCGGGCGTCTCGGAGACGCGCAGCGCCACATTGCCCTCGGCCTCCTTCAGCAGCCGGTCGCGGATCACCCGGCTCGTCACCTTGTCGCCTTCGGTGCCGGCAAGCGGCGAATCATTGACCAGGAACGACATGGCGACGGTCGGCGGATCGATCGGCTGGGCGTGCAGCGGCTCGGTCACCTCGAGGGCGCAGAAGGTGTCGGCGACCGTGCCCTTGGACAGGCCGGCGATGGCGACGATGTCGCCGGCTTCCGCGATATCGATCGGCTGGCGCTCGACGCCGCGGAAGGCGAGGATCTTGGAGACGCGGCCATTCTCGACCAGCTCGCCGTTGTTCGACAGCACCTTGATGCTCTGGTTCGACCTGACGGACCCTGAGAAGATGCGCCCGGTGATGATGCGCCCTAGATAGGGGTTGGCCTCGAGGATGGTGCCGAGCATGCGGAACTGGCCCTCCTCGACGGTGGGCTCGGCCACATGCTTGAGCACCAGGTCGAAAAGCGGCGCCATGCCCTGGTCCTTCGGACCGTCGGCGTTCATCGACATCCAGCCCTGCTTCGCCGAGCCGTAGAGGATCGGGAAGTCGAGCTGCTCGTCGGTGGCGTCGAGCGCCGCGAACAGGTCGAACACCTCGTTGACCACTTCGCCGGCACGCGCCTCGGGCTTGTCGATCTTGTTGACGCAGACGATCGGCTTGAGGCCGATCTTCAGCGCCTTCGAGACCACGAACTTGGTCTGCGGCATCGGGCCTTCGGCCGCGTCGACCAGCACGATCGCGCCATCCACCATGCTGAGGATGCGCTCGACCTCGCCGCCGAAATCGGCGTGGCCGGGCGTGTCGACGATGTTGATGCGCGTGCCCTTCCAGACCACCGAGGCGGCCTTGGCCAGGATGGTGATGCCGCGCTCGCGTTCGAGCTCGTTGGAATCCATCACCCGCTCGGCGACCCGCTGATTCTCGCGGAAGGCGCCGGATTGGCTGAGCAGCTTGTCGACGAGCGTCGTCTTGCCATGATCGACGTGAGCGATGATGGCGATATTGCGCATATTCATCTGGGCAACCCGGAACGATAAAGGCCCCCGGTTCGCGGACCACCTGGTCTGGCGAAGCGGAGGCACGGAAACTCTGGCACAGGTCTCTATATAGGTGCGGGGCTTCCCGCAAGCACCCTCGCTGCAGTGCAGCAATGTGCGGCGCGCCCCCCTCTCCCGCGCCCTTCGCGCGGGAGAGGGGGGCGAGACGCAGTCGAGGCGGGTGAGGGTGGATCGGAGTGCCATCCGATCAGAAGCGGTACCAAACCTGCCATGTACGCGGGCGTGGATGCCGTCCAACCGCCCCTCATCCGCCTCGACTTCGTCTCGGCACCTTCTCCCGCAAGCGGGAGAAGGAAGAGCTAATCCACCATCCCCAGCACATGCTCGGCGATGGCGAGCGAGGAGGTGAGGCCGGGCGATTCGATGCCGTAGAGGTTGATCAGCCCCGCGACCCCATGGTCTTTCGGGCCCTGGATGACGAAATCGGCGGCAGCGTCTGTCGCCGGCAGTTTTGGGCGGATGCCGGCATAGCCTGGCACCAGCGCCCCGTCCGGCAAACCCGGCCAGTATTTGCGGATCTGCGCGTAGAAGCGCTCGGCACGTGAGGCGTCGACCGTGTAGTCGAGCCGGTCGACCCATTCGACATCGGGGCCGAATTTCGCCTGGCCGCCGAGATCGAGCGTCAGATGCACGCCGAGGCCGCCGACCTCCGGCACCGGATAGATCAGATGCGTAAAGGGCGCCCGGCCCGGATAGCTGAAATAATTGCCCTTGGCGTAGCGCAGCTCGGGGATGGTCGTGGCCGAAAGACCCACGATCGAGGCCGCGACCGATTGCGCCGCGAGCCCCGCGCAATTGACGAGGAGGCGCGGCGCAAGCTCGATCTCCTCCCCATCCGCCACGACCGCGATGGTGATCCCGCTGGCCTCGACCCGCCCGCCCGCGACCTTGCTGCCATAGGCGATGGCCGCCCCCTTGGCCTCGGCATCGCCGAGCAGCGATAGCATGAAGGCATGGCTGTCGAGGATGCCGGTCGAGGGCGACAAAAGCGCGCCGCTGCAGGCGAGCGCAGGTTCCAGCGCCGATGCCTCCTCCTGCGAGATCAGCGCGATGTCGTCGACGCCATTCGCTTGCGCGGCCGCGAGAATCCGGGTCAGCGCCTGGCGCTGCTCGTCATTCGCGGCAACGATCAGCTTGCCGCAGCGCCGATAGGGCACGCCATGCGCGTCGCAATAGGCATAGAGCGCCTTGCGGCCGGCGACGCAGAGCAGAGCCTTCAGCGAACCCTTGGGATAATAGATGCCCGCATGGATGACCTCGCTGTTGCGCGAGCTGGTGCCGGTGCCGATCATCGTCTCGGCCTCGAGGATCAGCGTCTCGCGTCCGCTGAGCGCCAGGGCGCGGGCTACGGCAAGCCCGACGACGCCCGCACCGACCACCACCGCATCGACTGTCTCGGCCAATTCAACCTCTCCCGTGGGGAGGGACCGTCTGGCAAGGAAGACGCGGCAATGTCAAACGGCGGCCCCTTCTCCGTCCTGGCCGGGCTTGTCCCGGCCATCCACGCCTTCCTTGAGCCCGCGTCTCCGAGATCGCCCACACCTTGACGCGGCGGACCACGCATGCGGCAAGGCGTGGATAGCCGGGACAAGCCCGGCCAGGACGCGAGACCGGCGACGCGGCAAAACTCCCAAAGTGTTGACGCGCCGGCCCCGATCCCCGATGCCACAGCCGAGACGAACCCGCGAACGCATGGACGCGACGTGAAACAGGACGAGATCTTCGATTACGTGATCGTCGGCGCGGGCTCGGCCGGCTGCGTGCTGGCCGACCGGCTGAGCGAGGATGGGCGGAACTCGGTGCTGGTGCTCGAGAGCGGCGGCGCCAACCGCTCGATCTTCATCGACATGCCGAGCGCACTCTCGATCCCGATGAATAGGGACCGCTACAATTGGCGCTATGAGAGCGAGCCCGAGCCGCATCTCGGCGGACGGCGCATGCATTGCCCGCGCGGCAAGGGCCTCGGCGGTTCCTCCGCCATCAACGGCCTCGTCTATGTGCGCGGCAACCCGCAGGATTTCGAGCGCTGGGAGAGCGAGGGCGCCTCGGGCTGGGGTTTTGCGCGCGTGCTGCCCTATTTCCGTAAGGCCGAGGGACGGGCCGAGGGCGGCGACGCCTATCGCGGCGATGATGGCCCTCTGAAAACGAGCTACGGCCCGTTGCGCAACCCGCTCTACCGCGCCTTCATCGAGGCCGGGCGCCAGGCGGGCTACCCCGAGACCGCCGACATCAACGGCTTCCAGCAGGAAGGTTTCGGCCGCATGGACATGACGGTGCATGGCGGCGTGCGCTGGAGCGCGGCGCGCGCCTATCTGCGCAAGGCACAGCAGCGGCCCAATGTGGCTGTGCGCACCCATGCGCTCGCGACCCGCATCCGCATGGAGGGGCGGCGTGCCGCCGGCATCGTCTATCTGCGCGGCGGCACCGAGCATGTGGCGAGCGCGCGTCGCGACGTGATCCTCTGCGGCGGCCCGATCAACTCGCCGCAGCTGCTCAAGCTCTCAGGCATCGGGCCGGTCCAGGAGCTGCGGGCGCATGGCATCGACGTGGTGCAGGACCTGCCCGGAGTGGGCGAGAACCTGCAGGACCATCTCGAATTCTATTTCCAGGTGGCGTCGAAAGAACCGATTACGCTGTTCTCCTCGATGGGGCTCGTGGCCAAAGGCGCGATCGGGCTTCGCTGGCTCATGCGCAAGGACGGGCTCGGCGCCAGCAACCATTTCGAGAGTTGCGGCTTCATCCGCAGCCGGGCCGGCATCGCCTATCCCGATATCCAATATCACTTCCTGCCGCTCGCCGTCGCTTATGACGGCAGCGCGCTCGCGACGGAGCACGGCTTCCAGGCCCATGCCGGTCCGATGCGCTCGAAGAGCCGCGGCTATGTGCGCCTCGCCTCGGGCGATGCCCGCGAAAAGCCGCGCATCCTCTTCAACTATATGAGCCACGCGGACGACTGGGCCGAGATGCGCGCCTGCGTGCGCCTCACCCGCGAGATCTTCGCCCAGAAGGCCTTCGACCGCTATCGCGGGCGCGAGATCCAGCCGGGCGCCGAGGCCACGAGCGACGAAGCCATCGACGCCTTCATCCGCCAGAAGGTCGAGAGCGCCTATCACCCTTCCTGCACCTGCAAGATGGGCTCACCCGACGATCGCATGGCCGTAGTCGACCCGCTGACGCGGGTGTTCGGCATCAAGAACCTGCGCGTCGTCGATTCCTCAATCATGCCCTCGGTCACCACCGGCAACCTCAACGCCCCGACCATCATGATCGGCGAGAAGGCCGCAGACCACATCCTCGGCCGCGAGCCGCTGCCGGCCTCCAATGCGCCGTACTACGAGGCCGAAGGGTGGAGGACGGCGCAGAGGTAAAGGGGGGCGGGGGTGCGGTAGCCTGCGCTCGCGGTCCGTCGCTCGATTGATCCTCCAGGAGGGCGGGCCTTCCTCGTTGCGGCGCTATGTGGGAGCGAATGTGCGAGACGCTCCCCTCTCCCACAGTCACGCGACGGTGAGTTGCGCTGGCTGCTCACTGTCCCGGTGAGGCTTCACGACGATCTCAACGTCGTGGCCGAGCGCGACAAGGTAGTGCATCAGCTTTTCGACCGACACGACGCGGAATTGCCCGCGCACCAGGTTTGAAATATCGGGCTGCTTCACTCCGATGATGCGCGCGGCTTCGACTTGCGTGAGCTTGCGTTCCTTCATGACGGTGCTGATCTTGTGGACGAGTTGCGCCTTGAGAAGGTGCTCTTCGGGGTTGGGAAAGCCGAGGTCAGCGAACACATTTTCGCTGCCCATCTTGAATTTGGTCTGCTTGCTCATTGCCTCAGCCCTTTCGATATGTTCTCCGCCTCGCGCAACCGCTGCTCGATGAGCTTGACATCAACCTTCGGCGTTTTGATGCCCCGCTTCGATTTCTTCTGAAATGCGTGGAGCACGTAAACGGCATCAGCCATCCGCACCGTGTAAACGCACCGAAACGTATTGCCCCGGTGATCGCTGACGATCTCCACCACGCTCGCGCCGCCAAATCCCGCAAGGGGCTTGGCGTGATCGTATTTGTCTCCTGCTTGCGCAAGGTGGAGTGCATAGCCGATTTCGGCTTGCACCTCGTCGGGCATCTCCAAAAGGTCTCTATGGGTAGGCCCAACCCAAACGAGCGGCCTTAAACGAGGCGTTTCATTCATCGGCTACTTAAATATAGAAGTATTTCTATATAATCAAGCTTTGCAAACGGGTCAACGCACATACCCACGAGGCGAAGGGGTGGCGAACGGAGCAGCGACAGGGGGGAGGATGACCTGAACCCGCATAAGGAAGGCAATACGTAACCGGGACGTCTCTTCTGGCTCGGTCAACGGCCGCATTCCGCGCACATGGCTTGACAATCATTGACGCTTGTTCTCTGTATGTTCACGTAAGCGAGCGCCTCCTCAAAACCGATCGCGGCCGATCGCTTTTCGAATTTTCGCAGGTGAAGGTCGGGATGGAAACGACAGCCACCATCCTCCATGCGGACCTTGATGCCTTCTATGCCTCGGTCGAGCAACTGCTCGACCCGTCCTTGCGCGGCAAGCCCATCGCGGTCGGCGGCGGGGTCGTGCTGGCTGCCTCTTACGAAGCCAAGGCCTTCGGAGTCCGCGGCGGCATGCCGGGACGGCGGGCGCGCGAGCTCTGTCCGCAACTCATCTTTGTCGGCGGCCATTTCGAGGACTACCAACGGCTGGGCGACGCCGCCATCGAGGTGCTCAATGATTTCACGCCCCTCGTCGAGCGGATTTCCATCGACGAGGCCTTTGCCGACGTCGCCGGCTGCACCCATCTCTTCGGCCCGCCGGCCGAGATCGCGAGCGCGATCCGGCGCCGCGTGCGGGCGGAGCTCGGCCTTCCGATCTCGGTCGGCGTGGCGCGCACCAAGCACTTGGCGAAGATCGCCTCGCAAGTGGCGAAGCCCGACGGGCTGGTGGTTGTCGATCCCGACACCGAGCTCGCCTTCCTGCACGGCCTGCCGGTCGAGCTGATGTGGGGGGTGGGCCCGGTCACCAATGCGCGGTTGGCCGAGATCGGCGTGCAGACCATCGGGCAGCTGACGAAGATGCCGGGATGGTCGCTCGAGCGGCTGCTTGGCCGCGCCGCGAGCGAGAAGCTGACGGCGCTGGCCTGGAATCGCGATCCGCGGGAAATCAAGACGCAGCGTCGGGCGCGATCGGCCGGAGCCCAGTCGGCGCTGGGCAAGAAGCCTGCCGAGGAGCGCGTGTTCCGGCCCACGCTGCGTCATCTGGCGGACAGGGTCGCCACCCGGCTCCGGGCCAAATCCCGGCCGGGCCGGACGGTGACGGTCCGCGTTCGCTTCGCCGACCTCCGCTCGGTCACGCGCTCCGTGACGCTCGATGCACCGATCTCGGCGACCGCGATTCTTGCCGAAATCGCCGAGGAGCTGGTGCGCACCGTGCTCGCCGATCACCCTGGCGAGAAGACCATCTCGCTCCTGGCGATCTCCGTGTCGCACCTCGAGACGCACTGGGACGTGCAGCTGGAACTCCCGCTCGGGCTTGCGGATGAGCAGCGCCGGCCCGGCACCAAGAGAGGCATGGCGCGCTGGATGGCCGACCGCGCCATCGACAAGATCCGCGATCGTTTCGGCTGGGACGCGGTCGGATACGGGTCGGTCGCGCTGGGGTTGTCGCGTTCGGTTCCCGACGCGTTTCGCGAGCTCGCCGAGAAGGAGCTTTAGCCGTCGCGCATCCGGAGCGCCTGTGGCCCCTCCTGCACCCGCAAGATGGGCTCGACCGACGACTGCGTGGCCGTGCGAACGCCCTGGGATCGCGACCGTCCCGGTCGCCCTTTTTTCCGGCAGGCAGCCTCGCCGTTCTCAAGAGCGGGCGAGGACGCCGCGGTCCCAGAGTGCTCATGGGAGACTGCCGCCACCCCCGCCCTTGGACACCCCAGCACCGCTCGCGATAGGCTTCCCCACGAACTGCCCGCAGAGGCGACCGCCCTACGGCACGAAGGGAAGGGAACGAGCTTGAGCACCGCACCGCGCGTCGACATCGATCTTTCCGCCTTCTGGCAGGATCCCTATCCGATGCTGGCGCGGCTGCGCGCCCAGGCGCCGATCGCCTTCGTGCCGCAGCTCGGCGGCACGGTCTTCACGCGCCGCGACGATATCTTCATCTCCGAGAAACAGATCGACATTTTCAGCTCGCACCAGCCCGAGGGGCTGATGAACAGGCTGATGGGCCACAACATGATGCGCAAGGACGGCGAGGCGCATCTGTCGGAGCGCAAGGCGATCTTCCCGTCCGTGTCGCCGAAGACCGTGAAGCTCGTTTGGACGGCGCAGTTCCAGGCCCATGCCGACCGCATCCTCGATGAGCTGCTGCCGCAGGGACGGACGGAGTTCTGCAAGGGTTTTGCGCTGCCCTTCTCGGCCGAATGCCTCAAATCGATCACCGGCCTGACCAATATGCGCTTCGAGGATATGGATGCCTGGTCGCAGGGCATGATCGACGGCATCGCCAATTATGTGGGCGATCCCAAGGTCGAGGCGCGCTGCCACGCGGCGACCGCCGGGATCGACGCGGCGATCGACGACATGGCGCCGGTGCTGGCGAAGGCGCCGAACCAGAGCCTGCTCAGCGTGATGCTCGCAGCCGGCATGCCGATGCAGAGCGTGCGGGCGAACGTCAAGCTCGCCATCAGCGGCGGCCAGAACGAGCCGCGCGATGCGGTCGCCGGAACCGTCTGGGCCCTGCTGACCCATCCCGAACAGCTCGACATGGCGCTCGCCGGCAAGGTGACTTGGCTGCAGGTGTTCGAGGAATATGCGCGTTGGATCTCGCCGATCGGCATGTCGCCGCGCCGGATCGCCAGGGCCTGGAGCATCCGCGACATCGCCTTCGAGCCGGACGACAGGATCTTCTTCATGTTCGGTTCGGCCAATCGCGACGAGCGGCATTTCGAGAACCCGGAGATCTTCGATGTGAGGCGCGATGCCTCGAAGAGCATCGCCTTCGGGGCAGGTCCCCATTTCTGCGCCGGCGCCTGGGCCTCGCGCGCCATGCTGGCGGAGGTCGCGCTGCCGACGATCTTCAAGCGCCTCGCGGGACTGCGCGTCGCGCCGCACGAGCCGGTCCGCATCGGCGGCTGGGCCTTCCGCGGCCTGCTCAACCTGCCGGTCGCCTGGGATGTGCCATAGCGGAACGCGATTCCTTGCATTTTTGGTGGAACGAACCCAATCCCAACCTGGAGCTGAAATCGATCTGCGCGATGCCGAGCCTGCGCTGCCCGGACGCCGCCGCCCAAGCCGGAGACTACGCAGTGACCCAGAATATCTATGACGACGAGAATTTCTTCGAAGGCTATAGCGGGCTGTCGCGCTCGATCGACGGCCTCGACGCCATGCCCGAATGGCCGGCGCTCAAGGCCCTGCTGCCGGATCTGCGCGGCATGCGGGTGCTCGATCTCGGCTGCGGCTTTGGCTGGTTCTGCCGCTGGGCGCGCCAGAACGGGGCGGCGCAGGTGCTCGGCATCGACGTGTCCGAGAAGATGCTGGCGCGGGCGCGAGAAACGACGAAGGATGAGGCGGTCGGCTATCGGCGCGCGGATCTCGAGACGCTCGATCTATCGGGCCAAAACTTCGGTCTCGTCTACTCCGCGCTCGTTCTGCACTATATCGCGGATCTCGCCGGGCTGTTGGGGACAATCCGCCGTTCGCTGGTTCAAGGTGGGCGCTTCGTCACCTCGGTCGAGCATCCGCTGTTCACGGCGCCTGCCGCACCGGGCTGGACGGTGACGCCAGAGGGCCGCAAGAGCTGGCCGGTCGACCGCTATCTCGAGGAAGGCCCGCGCTCCACGAACTGGCTCGCCGAGGGCGTCATCAAGCAGCACCGGACCTTTGCGACCTATATCAACCTCTTGCTGCAAGCCGGTTTCAGCATCGCCCATGTCGAGGAATGGGGGCCGACGGATGCCCAGATCGCGGCACAACCGAGCCTCGCCGATGAGCGCCAGCGCCCGACCTTCCTGCTGCTGGCGGCGACAGCGCCCAAGTAGGAAGGAGCGCGCCCTCTTCCCTCTGTCGCCGAGCGCGCGACCGGGCATGGATGTCATGCAAAGGCCTTAGCTGCGGAAGAAGGGAAAGCATTAAGGATCTCGAGTGTTTTAAGCTCTAGCATAATAATAACACACGACAATTTCCAAGAGGCAGGTGCATTTAAAATAATTGCGAGCCGTATGGAACTTTATCTCCAGGTGCGAGTTACGTTCCAAGCCCAGGTAGCGGGAGGAAGAGCTCCGATAGCCGGTGATGCCGGCTGGAAGAGCTCCGATAGCTGAGACTCCAGTTGTCACGGCGGGAAGAGTGCTGATGGCCGTGATCTTGATCGTCGAAGATGATGTGTTCATTCGCGAAATAGCGGAGATGACGATCCAAGACTGGGGTCACGACACACTTTCGGCCAGCGGCGTAGACGAGGCGCTTTGCCTCCTATTGTCCCCTCGACACATCGACGCGCTCTTTACCGATATCTATCTCAAGACAGCGGTGCTCGGCGGGTGTGAACTGGCTCAACAGGCCATCGAGCTTCGGCCGAAACTGCGCGTGCTCTACACGACCGGAAATTTCGTCACCGACAGAATGAAGGCGTTGTTTCTTGCAGGCACGCAATGCCTTCGCAAGCCCTACACGCAACATCAGCTCCATAATTGTTTTGCGGCTCTGCTCGCGGCGTAATGTCGAAGTCGCGGAATCGATGAGGAGAAAATGGCGGTATCCGATATTGCTGCGAGCGACATTGTCGAGACCGTGCCCAGCGCACTCATCGTTCTCGATAGAAATCTGAACATCACATCCGCCAATCGTGCGTTCTACCAGACGTTCCGCACGAGCGCCGACGAGACCGAGGGATGTCATATCTACGACCTCGGAAACCGGCAGTGGGATATCCCGGCGCTGCGCACCCTGCTCGAGAGCGTGATCCCCCATCGTGCATCGGTCGAGGGGTTCGAAGTCGAGCATGATTTCCCGACCATCGGCCGGCGGACGATGCTGGTTAATGCCCGGAAAATCTTCAGTCCCGGCGACCATGACGGTTCCATCCTGCTCGCTATCGAGGATGTCAGCGAGGAGCGCGCCGCCCGGAGAGAGAGCAGCCGTGGCCGGCTGCTGACGCAAAGTATCGTCGACACGATCCGCGATCCTCTGGTCGTGCTCGAGGATGACATGACGATCGTGACGGCAAGCAAGGCTTTCCTGACGATATTCGGGATTACCGAGGCGGAGACGCAGGGGCGGCGCGTTTCCGAACTCGGTCAGCACCAATGGGACGTGCCGGCGCTCCGCCACTTGATGGAGAAGGTGCTCCCGGAAAACAAGCCGATCGAAAGTTTCGAGATCGAGGATAATTTTCCAGGTCTCGGCCGCCGTGTCTTCAACTTGAATGCCCGGAAAATCTCTCAACCGGGGAACCATGCCCATCGGATGCTCCTCGTTTTCGAGGACATCACCGACCGCAAGCAGCGGGAGCGCGACGTCGCAAGCTTGACGAACGAAGTCTCTCACCGGATCAAGAATAACCTGCAGATCGTCGTCGGCTTGATCGCCTTCGAATCCAGATGGACGGCAGCTCCGTGCGTTCAAGGCTATAAAGCCATGCAAGCACGCATCGGAGCCATTGCCCAGCTTTACGACCTGATGTCTCAATCGAGCCACGGCCGGACTGTCGCGGTGGACGCGTATCTGCGGGAAATCGCCAAGACGATGTCGGAGAGCCTGCTTGAAAACACATCGAGGATCAAAATAGAGGTCAAGGCCGAAGCGTTGGATATCGACTCCGATCGTGCCGTGCCCTTCGGCCTTCTGGTCAATGAGTTGGCGACGAACGCCATCAAGCATGCTTTTCCCAGCGGCACAGGACGTGTGGTGCTGAGCGCGGAACAGGTCGGCGACCAAATGGAGCTGACCGTCGCCGATGACGGTATCGGCATGAAGGATAAGGATCCGTCGAAGATCCCCGAGAATCGTCGTTCCGACTACGTGGCCATCTTCGTGCGTCAGCTCGGCGGCACGATCGTCCCGTCGGGATCGGAAGGAACCGGAACGATCATCAGAATACGACTTCCCCTGCTTGTGGTCCCACCAGGGGGTGTCGAGGACATCGCTGCATAGCGCCCCCTCTTCCCTCTCCCGCGCCAAGTGCGCGGGAGAGGGAAGGATCACCCCTTCGCCCGGACCTCGGGCTCGCCGAGCGACAGCATCAGGCGGTTCGCCCAGTTGAAGAAGGCCGCGCCGTGGATGACGTCGGCGATCTCGAGATCGTCGAGGCCGACCTCGCGCAGGCGCTTGATATGCTCCTTGCCGAAGGCGATCGGCGTTGCGGTCAGCGCCGTCGAGGCGGCGACGATCGCGTTCCAGCGCGCATCGAGATCGGTGGCCACGCCCTCATCCAGGAGACGCTGCACCTCATCCGTGCGCTTCGAATGATGCGAGGCGAAGCGCGCATGCACGGAGGCGCAGAAGATGCAGCCATTGAGGCGCGAGGTCGCGGTCGCCGAGAGCTCGCGCTCGGCCCGCGGCAGGCCGGCCTTGGTGTTGTAGAAGATGTCCTTGTCGGTCTTGGTTCTCGCCTGCAGGATGTCGGGGTCGCGCGCCAGCAGCATGAAATAGGGGGATTTGGCGCGCGAGGCGTCGACGAGCCCGGCCCAATGCCGCTCGGTCAAATCGCTCTCGGGAAACGGCTCGAGCCAGGGCTGCCAGCCGAGTTCGTCCTGCGTGAAGGCGGTCGGATGCTCGCTATTCGGATGGGCGATGGTGGTCTCAGCCATGTCGGGTGTCTCCTCAAAGTTTAGCGATGCCGTCACGACGAGAGCGCCCGGAGCCCGGTGACCACGCGGATCTGGTACGACAGGAAGGCCACGAGCTGCGACAGCGTGACGATGTCGGTCGACGACCAGCCGGCGTCGAGCAAGGCCTGCAGCGCCTCGGCACTCGCGTCGCGCGGGCGGAACACCAGGAGATGCGCATGTTCGAGCGCAGCCGAAAGGCGCTGGCCGAGAACGGCGCGATGCGCGTCCGACACCCGATGGATCGGACCCTGAGCGTCCTCGGTGGTCAGTTTGCCGCGCGGGTAGGTCCCATAAGGGCCTTGCGTCGCGCCCAGAGCGACTTCCGCAGCGACCGCGTCAGCGATGCCGGAGCCTGCGTCCAGCGCCTTCAGCTTCGACGCGTAGAATTGCGCGACCGCGTCCTGACGGTGCAGCCCGGCCACGAAGGCCGCGACCGCGAAGCGCTCCCTCGCCGTGACGTTGCCTTGCATCTGCGGCTCGAAGAGAGCGAGGTAGCTCTTCTGCGTGTTCTCGCGAGCCTCCGGACGCTGCGCCCGGATCGCATCGAGCTTGGAGCCCGGCGCGATGCCGGTGAGAAGATCGACGACATCTGGTGTCGCTTCGCTCATTGCTGATTCCCTTTCCACTCAATGTATCGTGATGCTTGGTATCGTGATGCTTGACCGCGCCCGTGGGCGTCAACGGGCCGCTGCCAGGCGCTTCTCGGCCTTGGCGACCTTGTCCACCTTGCGTTCCCAGCCGAGCGCCGGAGCCACCTTCTCGGCGACCAACTCGATGGAGCGCAGGATGAAGGGGTGGGGCGGGTCCACCGAATGCACCTGGACGGCGAGGTCGCTGACGCGCTCAAGGGCGCTGTCGGCGTTGAGCGATTCGATCACCTCGTCCGGGGTGCCGATATGCACGTCATAGGCGGCGATGAGCTCATCGACCGGCCGGTCGGGTGAGCCTTTGTCGCCCGCGGGGAAGCGGCGCAAAGCGCGGCGGATGCCGAGCTCCGCAAAGCGCAGCGCTTCGCGGCGATCATCGGCGACGAAGACGCTGCGCGATCCGAGGATGCGCGGTTCGCGGCCCGCCGGCAACGCCTCGAGATAGGCATCGATGATGGGGTTCTGGATCTCGGCGAGGGTCGCGGTCGGAGCGTCCTCGCTGCGCGGCTGGGTGCGCGACAGCATCAGCCCGTCGCCCGCAGCTCCGGCGCGCGCACCTCCTTCCACCGAGAAGGTCGCCTGCCAGACGCGACCTGGCAATTGGTCCGCCGCCGGATACAGCCGGTCCTCGCTGCCGCCGAGCTTCTCGCCCCGCCAGGCGTCGAGCAGCATGCGCAGATGCCTCGCGAAAATCTCCCCACGCTTCGCGCTCTCCAGGCTGAAGGCGGTGAAGGATGACGGGGTGCCGCCGGAACCGACGCCGACCTCGAGGCGCCCGCCCGACAGAAGATCGAGCACGGCGGTGTCCTCGGCCACCCGGATCGGGTTTTCCATCGGCAGCGTGATGATGCCGGTGCCGAGGCGGATCCTGGAGGTCCGGGCCGCCACTTGCGCCAGGAACACCAGGGGAGCCGGGAGCCCGCCCTCGGCCTCGTTGAAATGATGCTGGGCGACCCAGGCGGAATCGAAGCCGACGCTCTCCGCAAAGGCGATCTGCTCCGTCGCCAGGCGATAGCGCTCGGCCGCGCTCGCTTCGTCGAGCAGCCGGGTGAAGAAGCCAAGCCGTTTCGCTGTCACCGTTCTCAGACTTTCCGCATCGGGACTTTCGGGGCCGTCACTTTTTCACGGGCGGCTTTGCGCTTCAAGGCATGGCAGGCCTGTCTTGCTCCTCCAGCGTCGGCGTTTCGTGCGTCCTGGCCTGGTTCGTGCATAATTGTTCGGCCGTGGAATGTTTCGGTCGCCGATGTTCTGGCCGCGGAATGTTTCATTCGTCGAAGCCTTCGAGTGCCGCGGCCGGCGCCGCCCAGCCGCCCGAGGCACGCATGGCTCGTCGGTAGGCGCGGCGCGAGTTGAGCGTAGGATGCGGACCCAAGATGCGTACCTAAGACAAAGACAGGACCATCACATGACCTATCTGGAGATGTTCCCAACGAGACTGCAGGCCCCTACACGCCGGGTCGCGGCGATCCTGGCCTTGGCGTTCGCCTTCGGCACGACATCGCCCGTGATGGCGCAGACGAGCGGCGAGCCGATCCTGATCGGCGTCAGCGGACCGCTCACCGGGCCCAATGCGCAATATGGCGCGCAGTGGAAGACCGGCTTCGATCTGGCGCTCGAGGAGATCAACCGCAAGGGCGGCATCGGCGGCCGGCCGCTCGCCTATGTGTTCGAGGACAGCCAGAGCGATCCACGGCAGTCGGTCGCCATCGCCCAGAAATTCGTTGCGGATCCGCGCATCGTCATCGAGCTCGGCGATTTCTCGAGCCCCGCCTCGATGGCGGCTTCGCCGATCTATCAGCGCGCCGGCCTCGTGCAGTTCGGCTTCACCAACTCGCATCCCGACTTCACCAAGGGCGGCGATTTCATGTGGAGCAACTCCGTCAGCCAGGCCGATGAGCAGCCGGCGCTCGCCGACTTCGCGATCAAGAAGCTCGGCCTGAAGAAGCTGGCGATCATCCATCTCAACACCGATTGGGGACGCAGCAGCGCCGACATCCTAGCAAAATCCATCAAGGAGGACGGCGCCGAAGTCGTGGCGAAGGAAGGCTTCCTGCCGGACGAGAAGGATTTCCGCTCGACCCTGGTGCGGGTGCGCGAGGCCAATCCCGACGGCATCGCGCTGATCGCCTATTACGCCGACGGCGCGCTCGTGGCGCGGCAGCTCTCCGCCGTCGGCATCACGCTGCCGGTGGTCGCGGTGAGCTCGGTCTATTCGCCGAAATTTCTCGAGCTCGGCGGCGAAGCGGTCAACGGCATCTACACCACGGCGAATTTCTTTCCCGACGATCCGCGTCCCGAGGTGCAGAATTTCGTCAAGATCTATCGCGCCAAATACAATAAGGAGCCCGACACTTTCGGGGCGGTCGCTTATGACACGATCCTTCTCGTGGCCGAAGACATCAAAGAGTTCGGCACCGACCGCAAGGCCATTCGCGACGGCCTCATGCAGATCCACGATGTGCCGAGCGTGATCTTCGGCAAGGTGAAGTTCGACCCCGTCACGCGTCGCGTCGCCGGCGCCCAGCACATCGCCCTCGTCGTCAGGGACGGCAAGTTCACGTTGTGGGACGGAACGCCGGTGCGGTGACCTCTTCCTTCTCCCGCCACTTGAGGCGGGAGAAGGTGCCCGAACGCAGTGAGGGCGGATGAGGGACGGTTGAGCGCTTCACCATCGCCCCTCACCCGCCTCGACTTCGTCTCGGCACCCTCTCCCGCAAGGGCGGGCGAGGGTTTGACCCCGTTGACTTCCCCCGCCATCGCCCCGAAACACCCCGCATGACACCTGATCGCAGGCATCTCCTCTCGGCGCTCGCCGGCGCCCTCATCCTGCCGCTCTCGCGCGGCGCCAAGGCCGACGATGCCTTCCAATTCCCGCTGAAGGACGATAGCGGCGCGCCGATCGCCAATTACCGCCTGCCCTCGCAGCTGACGACCGATGACCTGACCGGCGTCATCTGGGCAGGCTCGGCCACGCCCGACGTCACGCTGGTCGAGTTCTTCGACTATAACTGCCCTTATTGCCGCAAGGCCGTGAAGGATCTCGACGCGCTGCTTGCGCGTGATCGCGAATTGCGGCTCGGCCTCGTCAACAATTCCATCCTGGCGCCGGGCTCGGCCCAGGCGGCGAAAGTGCAGCTCGCCGTGATGAAGCTCAAGGGAGCGCCATTTGCGTATCGCTACCATCTGCGGCTGCTCGGCAAGCACGGGCCGGTCGACGGCGCGGTGGCACTGCAGCTCGCTGCCGAGATGGGCCTCGATCGTGCCGAGGTCGAGCATGTGGGAGATACGGACGAGGTCGAAAGCGTGCTGCGCCGGCAAGTGGCGCTGGCATCGTCGCTCGGCTTCGTCGCCACTCCCTCCTTCATGATCGACGGCATCGGCATCCTCGGCTATCCGGGCGCCAAGAGCATGGGCCGCATCGTCGGCGCCGTGCGCAAATGCGACAAGGTCGTGTGCGGCTGAGGCGCTCAACCTTCTCCCGCCATTTGAGGCGGGAGAAGGTGCCGAGGCGAAGCCGAGGCGGATGAGGGACGCCGGTGAAGCGCTCAACCGTCCCTCATCCGCCCTCACTCCGCAGATTCTTTCTATCAAGAACTTGCACCTTCTCCCGCCCAAGAGCGGGAGAAGGAAGACCTCATAAATCCCGCTCGGCCTGCTCCAACACACCCCAGAGATAAGGCACGAAGGAGCGCGCCACATCGATGTGGAAGGCACGCTCTTCGGTGCGCCACAGCAGGATCTCGGCCTTGTACAGCAGAGTGCGGGTGCACATGCCGACCGGGAAGGCCGAGAGTTGCAGATCGAGCGGGCAGCCCGAGCTCAGCATGAGGGCGGCAGTGTCGCCGGCGAGCTTCAGCCCGGCTTGGCGGTGGCTGACATCGACGAGCGAATGGGGCAGGGGGCTCAGCGCCGCATCGAGCTGCGCCATGATCATGGGAGCAGCCCCATCCTCGGCGATGAGCAGCCATTCATCGGGGCCGAGCCAGAGCGCGGCGCGCTCGCCTGAAACCGCCGCCCGGCAAGATTCCATGGCGGGCTCGACACCGAAGGCCGCGGCGACGCGCCCGATGGTCGAGATGCGGCCGCGGAAGACGATGCGCGTCATTGGCGGAAGCAGCTTGGGCGCCACCACGGACAACGCGCCTTCGCCCGGCGCGACGCCGAGCTGCTCGAAGGCGCTTTCGCGGCTGGCGGCTTGATCAGGCATCGAGCCGCTTCCCTTCCGGATCGAGGAAGATCGGGTTCACCACCTTCACTTCGATGACGCCCTCCGGCATCGGCACATAGAGCGTCTCGCCCATCCGCTTGCGGCCGCCAGCCACCATGGCGAGCGCGATGCTACGGTCGAGCGCGGCGCTGACATAAGAGGAGGTGACATGGCCGATCATGGTCATCGGCACGCGCTGCTTCGGGTCGGCGACGATCTGGGCGCCTTCCTCGAGCAAGGTGCGGGGGTTGTCGGTGAGAAGCCCGACCAACTGCTTGCGGGACGGATCCTGCATCGCGGCGCGCGCGAGGGACCGCTTGCCGACGAAATCCTTCTTCGCCTTGCCGACCGCCCATGAGAGGCCCGCATCGTCGGGCGTCACGGTGCCGTCCGTGTCCTGCCCGACGATCACAAAGCCCTTCTCGGCGCGCAGCACATGCATGGCCTCGGTGCCGTAGGGCGTGATGACGCGCGAGAAGCCGGCATCGACCACCGCCTGCCAGACGGCGCGTCCGTAATCTGCCGGCACATTGATCTCGAAGCCGAGCTCGCCCGTGAAGCTCACGCGGAACAGGCGCGTCGGCACGCCGCAGATGCGCCCTTCGCGCACGCTCATATGCGGCATTGCTCCAGGCGACAGGTCGATGTCCTCGACCAGGCGCTCGATCACCTTGCGTGCATGCGGTCCCTGCACGGCGATTACGGCCCATTGCTCGGTCACCGAGGTCAACCAGCAATCGAGCTCGGACCATTCGGTCTGGAGATAATCCTCCATATGGTTGAGCACGGCGGCGGCCCCGCCCGTGGTGGTGGTGACGTGGAAGCGGTCGGGAGCGAGGCGCCCGACCACGCCGTCATCGAGGATCGAGCCGTCCTCGCGCAGCATGATGCCGTAGCGGCAGCGGCCAGGCTCGAGCTTGGTCCAGGGATTCACATAGATGCGATTCATGAACTCGGCGGCATCCGGCCCGACGATCTCGATCTTGCCGAGCGTCGAGCCGTCGAAGATGCCGACCGATTGGCGCACCGCCTTGCATTCGCGGGCGACGGCGGCATGCATGTCCTCACCGGCTTGCGGGAAATAGCGGGCGCGCTTCCACTGGCCGACATCCTCGAAGACCGCGCCCTTCGCTTGCGCCCAGCCATGGGTTGGGGTCGGGCGGGCGGGGTCGAAGAGCTCGCCGCGCGCCGCTCCCGCCAGCGCCCCGAAGGTCACCGGCGTATAGGGCATGCGGAAGGTGGTGAGGCCGATCTGCGGCAGCGGCCTCTCGAGCGCCTCGGCGGCGATGCCGAGCGCGTTCATGTTCGAGGTCTTGCCCTGATCGGTCGCCATGCCGGTCGTGGTGTAGCGCTTGATGTGCTCGATCGAATGGAAGCCCTCGCGCACCGCGAGCCTCACATCCTTGGCGGTGACGTCGTTCTGGAAATCGACGAAGGCTTTGACGCGCTCAGGCGAGCGATCATGCGGCAGAGGCTCGAGCCGCCCGGCCCGGTCGTCGGTCGCGAGAGGGGCCGGGACATGCACGGGCTCGATCCCGCCGCCGACCGCGTCGCGGGCCGCTGCTTCGCCGGCGGCCTCGCCATCGGCCACCGCCTCCTCCAGCCCCCAGACGCCGCGGCAGGCGCCGGCCGAGCGCTCGCGCTCCGCCGAGATGGCGGGCAGGAAGGCGTCGAGCCGCTCGTCGAAGAACGGCTTGCCGCGCGATTGCGAGAAGAGATGGATGCTCGGCGTGAAGCCGCCGCTCATCAGCAGCAGATCGCAGGCGAGCCGCTCGCGCTTGCCGACCTCGCCGCTCGGTTCGATCCGCGCGATATCCGCATGGGCGACCCGCAGGCGGCCGCCGGTGGCGCAGATCGTGGCGTCGGTGACGACGCGCAAGCCCGCCGCGCGGGCGCGGGCCGGCAAGGCGCCGCGCACCGCGGCCCGCGTGTCGAGGATGGCGGCGATCTCGACGCCGGCCTCCGCGAGCGTCAGCGCGGCCCGATAGGCCTCGTCATGGGCTGTGGCGATCACGGCGCGGCTGCCGGGCTTGACGCCGTAGCGCAGCGCATAGGTGCGTGCCGCATCGGCCAGCATGATGCCAGGCCTGTCATTGTCGGGAAACACCAGCGGCCGCTCATGGGCGCCTGCCGCCAGCACCACCTCCTTGGCGCGGACCTGCCAGAGCCGTTCGCGCGGCCGGTCGCCTGCCTCGTCGGGCGCATGGTCGCTGAGGCGTTCGGCGAGCCCCAGCATGTTGTGCGGGAAATAACCGAAGGCGGTGGTCCGGCGCAGAAGCGTGACCTTGGGCGATTGGGCCAACGTGGCGAGAGCGTCAGTGAGCCAGGTGGCGGCCGGCTTGCCGTCGATCGTTGAGTCCGTCTCGGAGAGCAGGGAGCCGCCAAACTCGGCCTGCTCGTCGCAGAGGATGATGCGCGCCCCATGCGCCTCGGCGGCGAGCGCCGCGGCGATGCCGGCCGGACCGGCGCCCACGATCAGCACATCGCAATGGGCGTAGCGGCCCGCATAGCGGTCGGGATCGGCCGAGAGCGGCGCCCGGCCGAGCCCGGCCATGGCGCGGATCTTCGGCTCGTAGAGACGCTTCCAGGCCGCTTTCGGCCACATGAAGGTCTTGTAGTAGAAGCCCGCCGGGAAGAGCGGGGAGAACAGGTCGTTGACGGCGCCGAGGTCGCGCTGCAGCGAGGGCCAGCGATTCTGGCTCTGCGCCTCGAGCCCGTCATGCAGCTCGACCTGGGTGGCGCGGAGATTGGGCGTGTAGCGCGGTTCGCTGCCGATGGCGACGAGGGCGTTCGGCTCGTCCGATCCCGCCGAGAGGATGCCGCGCGGCCGGTGGTATTTGAATGAGCGCCCGACGAGATGCACCCCGTTGGCGAGCAGCGCCGAGGCGAGGGTGTCGCCGGCAAGCCCCTCATAGGCCCGCCCGTCGAAGGTGAAGCGCAGGCGACGCGCCCGGTCGAGGCGCCCGCCGCTCGCGAGACGAAAGCTTTGGCTCATAAGGAGGCCGCCCCGTCATGCGAGGGGGAAGCCGGCCGCTCCTCGCCGATCTTATAGGTGGCGGCGAAACGGTCGGTGGTGGTGTCGCGCAACGCATTGAAGAAGCGCCCGCAGCCATGCACATGCCGCCAGCGCTCGGCATGCTGGCCGCGCGCATTGCGGCGCATGAACAGGAACTGCCCCCAGGCCTCGTCGTCGAGTTGCGCGGGATCGGTCGGGCGGGCGATATGAGCTTCGCCCGCATAGCGGAATTCGAGCTCGGGGCGCTTTCCGCAGAAGGGGCACTCGATCAGCAGCATGCGCGTCTCAACTCAGGATCAATGCGCCACGGCGGCGGCGGCCGCTTCGTCGATCAGGCAGCCGTCCCGGAAGCGGTCGAGCCGGAAAGGGGCGTTGATGACATGCGGCTCGTCCTTGGCCATGGTCCAGGCGAAGAGATGGCCCGAGCCCGGCGTCGCCTTGAAGCCGCCCGTGCCCCAGCCGCAATTGACGTAGAGGCCGGGCACCGGCGTCTTGCCGATGATGGGGGAGCGGTCGGGCGTGACGTCGACGATGCCGCCCCAATTGCGCAGCATCTTCAGGCGCCGGAACATCGGGAACAGCTCGCAGATGGCCTCGAGCGTGTGTGCCGGGATGTGCAGCCCGCCGCGCTGCGTATAGGACACATAGGCGTCGGTGCCCGCCCCGATGACGAGCTCGCCCTTGTCGGACTGGCTGATATAGGCGTGGATGGTGTTCGACATCACGACGCAAGGGAAGATCGGCTTCACCGGCTCGGAGACCAGCGCCTGCAGCGGATAGCTTTCGAGCGGCATGCGCAGATCGGCCATCGCCATCACGACTGAGGTATTGCCGGCCGCCACCACCCCGACCTTGCGCGTCTCGATGGTGCCGCGCGTGGTCTCGAGCGCCTCGACAGCGCCCCCGACGCCGCGCCTGATGGCCTTGACCTCGCAATTCTGCAGGATGTCGACGCCGGTCGCATCGGCGGCCCGGGCATAGCCCCAGGCGACCGCGTCATGGCGCGCCACCCCGCCGCGCCGCTGCAAGGCCGCGCCGATCACCGGATAGCGCATCGTGGCTTCGATATTCAGCGGCGGGCAGAAGGCCTTGGCCTCGGAGGCCGTCAGCCATTCATTGTCGACGCCGTTGAGGCGGTTCGCATGCACATGGCGTTTGAGGCTCTGCTGGTCATGCACGTTATGGGCGAGCATCATCACGCCGCGCTGCGAGAACATGACGTTGTAGTTCAGCGCCTGGGAGAGCCCTTCCCATAGCTTCACCGCATGGTCGTAGAGCGCGGCGCTCTCGTCGAACAGGTAGTTCGAGCGGATGATGGTCGTGTTGCGCCCGGTATTGCCGCCGCCGATCCAGCCCTTCTCCAGCACCGCCACATGGGTCAGCCCGAATTCGGCGGCGAGATAATAGGCGGTCGCCAGCCCATGGCCGCCCCCGCCGATGATCACCGCGTCATAGGCGGGCTTGGGTTCGGGGGAGCGCCATTGCGGCCCCCAGCCCTTATGGCCGGCGAAAGCGTGTCGAAGCAGCGTGAGCGCCGAAAATCTCTGCATCAACCCTCTTTACGTCCCTTGAACCCTCTTCGAGCCTTTGGCGGTCTCTTGAGCAAATTCACTGCCATGGCGGAAAAGGCAAGTGCAAATCGCAAGGGCAGGCATTGGGACCGCGACCGTCTCGGTCGCCCTTTCTTCCTCGGGTGCGCCTCGCCGTTCGCAAGTGCGGGCGGGACGCCAGGCGGGACGCCCGCGATCCCAGGGGGGCGCTCGGCGCAACCCTGCGACCATGAAATGCTCTGGACGCCGGGCGCGATCCGCTGCATCACTTCCCGAAAGGTCAAGGGAGCTCATCCATCATGGACAACAGCGAAGAGATCTGGCGGCGCGTCGATGCCAAGAAGGAGAGCTTCATCGCTCTGAGCGACCGGGTCTGGGGGATGCCGGAATTGTGCTACACGGAAGCGCGCTCCTGCGCCGAGCATGTGGCGATGCTCGAGGCCGAGGGCTTCCGCGTCACCCACAATGTCGCCGATATCCCGACCGCCGTGATGGGTGAAGCCGGCACCGAAGGGCCGGTGATCGCCATTTTGGGCGAATTCGACGCCCTGCCGGGGCTGAGCCAGGAAGCCGGCCTCCCTGAGCCCCGCCCGGTCGAGGCGAACGGCAACGGCCATGGCTGCGGCCACAACCTGCTCGGCTCGGCCTCGATGCTCGCCGCCACCGCCGTCAAGGATTATCTCGCGGCCAACGGCATCAAGGGCAGGGTGCGCTATTATGGCTGCCCGGCCGAAGAGGGCGGCGCCGCCAAGGGCTTCATGGTGCGCTCCGGCGCCTTCAAGGACGTCGATATCGCCATTTCCTGGCATCCGGCCTCGTTCTCGGGCGTCAACGAGGCGGAATCGCTCGCCAATACCCGCATCGACTTCACTTTCTCCGGGCGCGCCTCGCATGCGGCCGCCGCCCCGCATCTCGGGCGCAGCGCGCTTGATGCGGTCGAGCTGATGAATGTCGGCGTGAACTATATGCGCGAGCATATGCCGGACGGGGCGCGCGTGCATTACGCCATGCTCGATGGCGGCGGCGTCGCGCCGAACGTGGTGCAGGCGCGCGCCAAGGTGCGCTATCTGATCCGCGCCGCAGACCTCGCCCAGCTGACCCCGCTGGTCGGGCGGGTGCGCAAGATCGCCGAAGGCGCCGCCCTGATGACCGAGACCACGGTCGAGACGCGCGTCGTCAGCGCCGTCTCCAACCTCCTCGGCAATGCGCCGCTCGAAAGGCTGATGCACGACAATTTCCTGCGCCTCGGGCCGCCGGATTTCGACGAGGAAGACCGGGCGCTCGCCGCGAAGTTCCAGGCGACCTTGACCAAGGAAGACATCGCCGCTGCCCATTACCGCCATGGGCTCAAGGTCGAGCCCGGCAAGGTGCTGTGCGACCAGATCGTGCCGATCGAGACCGAAGGCACGGGCGGCGTCGGCTCGACCGATGTCGGCGATGTCAGCTGGGTGGTGCCGACCGTGCAGGCGCGCGGCGCCACTTGCGCCATCGGCACGCCCTTCCATTCCTGGCAGCTCACCGGGCAGGGCAAGACCGGCTATGCCCATAAGGGCCTGGTGCATGTCGCCAAGGTCATGGCCGGCACGGCGGTCGATGCCCTGAGCAACGCCGAGATCATCGCGCGCGCCAAGCAGGATCTGCAGGCCCGCACCGAGGACACGCCCTATGTTTGCCCGCTGCCGGCCGATGTCCGCCCGGCGCTCGATATGAGCCGCAGCGCCTGAGGCTCAGTCCCTGCGCCGGATCATGTTGATTTCCTGGAGAAGAGCCGGGCTCATGGCGCACAGCGCCGACAAGCCCGGCTCTGATTTGGAGGTCCTGGCGATCCCGACGATCCGACAGAGCAGGCGCTGAAACGAGCGCCGGCCAACACTCTGCCGGCCAAGACTCTGCCGGTCACTTGCCGCAGGAGGCGGGGTCGAAATCTGGTCGCACCAATGTGTTGGCATGGTCCTGCGCTCGCGAGAGGCAGGTCATCTGACAAGTCCTGCCATCTGACATGTCGTGCCGGTGGTTCGCGTCATTCTCGCGCAAACGCGCCGCACATGCACTCCGATTCTTGCCGCCGCATGTCGATACGGCGATCTCCCAAGGTCACTCGTCCAAAGATGTCACTCGTCGAAGGAGGCGGAGCGCCGCGTCGATTTGAGTGCGCCGCGCCGCACCTTGGAGGTGAGGCGGCGTTCCTTGGCGGCGCGTGGCGGCCGCGTCGGCCGGCGCGATTTCGGGGGGATCGAGGCTTCGCGGATCATCTCGACGAGACGCGCCAGCGCCTCGTCGCGGTTGCGCTTGAGGCTGCGATGCGCCTGCGCCTGGATGACGATGACGCCGTCCTGGGTGAGCTTGCTGCCGGCGAGCTTCATCAGGCGGATGGCGACATCGTTTGGCAGCGAGGGCGAGCAGCGCGCATCGAAGCGCAGCTGGACGGCGCTCGAGGTGGCGTTGACGTGCTGGCCGCCAGGACCCGAGGCGCGCACGAAGCTCTCGCTGATCTCGCTTTCATCGATCGAAAGCGTCGGCGTGATCGCGATCATCACCCTGGTTCCCGGTGCGGCAATTCTTGGCGTGGTAATTCTTGTTGCGGCGCGGCACCCTGCCGCCGCGACTGCTTGACGGCCGAAGCCGCCTTTTGCAAGGCCTGCCAGCGGCCGGGCGGCAGGCCGAAGGCGCGCTTGAACTGACGCGTCATATGGCTCTGATCGGCAAAGCCGCTCATGAGCGCGGCCTCGGCGAGCGGGCGGCCTTCGCGCATCAGCGAGCGGGCCTGGTCGAGGCGCCGCATTGTCAGATAGCGATAGGGGCTGGTTCCGAGCCGCGCCCGGAAATGGCGCGAGAGCGCGTAACGGTCGAGACCGGTCACGGCTTCGAGCTCCTCGGAGGCGACGACGCGGCCGAAATGCGCGTCGAGGAATTGCCGGGTCCGTTCGACCGCGACGGCGCAGCTCGCCCCCGTGGCCGAGCCCGCGGAGGTGGGATCGAGCGCCAGCAGCGCTTCGGCGATGCCGAGCAGCACCTGGTCGAGCTCGAGCGGCTCGAGCCGGCGGTCGAGACTGTCGAGCGCCGGGCGCAGCGCGGCGAGCACAGCCGGATAGGCCGAGACCGCGCGATGCACGAAAGGCAGGCTCCGTGTCCTGCCGCGTAGCGCGTCGCGAATAAGACGCGGCTCGACATAGAGCATCCTGTAGCGAAAGCCCTGTTCGGTGCCCGCTCGCCCGTCATGCCGCTCATCCGGGTGCAGGACGATCACCTGACCGGCGCGGCTCGCCGCCGTGGCGCCGCGATAATCGAAGCATTGCACGCCGCTCAAGGTGGTGCCGATCGCATAAGTGTCGTGGCGATGCGGATCATAGGCATGGCCCCTGAAAAAGGCCTCGATACGCTCGAGCCCCGGCTGCGCCGGCGCCCGCCTGAGCCAATCGCCAGGGGAGGGCCCGCAGGATCGTTCAAGATTTGGCACTTCGATCGGGTGCACAATCAGGCTCATGCGGTTCGATACCAAGATCGCCATCGCGGTGCGCGAGGATCTCGCCACCTGGCAAAAGCTCAACGTCGCCTGCTTCCTCTCGGGCGGGCTCGTCGGATCTTATCCGGAACTCGCGGGCGAGCGCTATGTCGACGCCTCGGGCCAGCCCTATGGCCGGCTCATCCGGCAGCCGGCGCTGGTCTTCTCGGCAAACGCGCAGGAGCTCACTCTGGCCTTGAAAAGAGCGATGAGCCGCGGGCTCCAGCCCTCTATCTATACGAGCGCCTTGTTCGCGACCGGCAATGATATCGACAACCGCGCCGCGGTCGCGAGCGTCGCGACCGATGCGCTCGATCTCGTCGGGCTTGGCCTGCACGCCGACCGCAAGGAGGTCGACAAGATCATGAAAGGCCTCGCCCTGCATGGCTGAGACGCAAGGAGAACGCCCATGACGCCGATCGGTCATCTGGTGCAAGAATTCGACACCATCACGGATTACTGGTCGCCGCGCGTGGTCGCGATCGCCAATGGTCAATATGTCAAGCTTGCGAAAGTGAAGGGCGAATTCGTCTGGCACGCCCATGCCGAGGAGGACGAGTTCTTCCTCGTGCAGCGCGGCATCTTCATCCTTCGCTATCGCGACGGCACGCAAGCGGTGCTCGAGGCGGGCGATTTCCATGTGGTGCCGCGCGGCGTCGAGCATCTGCCTTGCGCGCCCGACGAGGCCTGGCTGATCTTCATCGAGCCGGCCTCAACCACCCATACGGGCGATGTCGACAGCGAATTATCGAAGCCGATCGCGGCCCAGCTCGCACATCTGCGCTGACGGACGGCAGGGCATCCGGCACGGCGGTGCGGAGGCGCTAAGCCAAAGAGATCACGCGCAACTTCATGAGCTTGAGCATGATCGGCCCAAGCAACCGGATCTCGCCGGAAAGATCACGCGGCGGGGCCATCTCGCGTCCGAAAGTCGCAGCTGAAAAAAAGCGGACCCCGCCAGTCGTTAAACCAGGGGGGTCCGGGCCGGGACAATAATGGGGGGCATATCGGCCGCAGCCGACTCGATACATAGCACGATTACTGCAGCCGTGCCCAGACAAATCTGTGGACAACTCCGTCAAGTATTCCGGTAGACGGAACGGGACACCGCAGCGTTTTCAACCGCGCGGCACCGCCGAGGCAGCTTGACAGCGAGGCGCGTCCCATTGCAAACCTAACTCAATGGTTAACTATCACGATCCCTCGCTCGACCGCGTCTTCGCGGCGCTCGCCGATCCCACACGACGCGCGCTGCTGGCGCAACTCGAGCAGCAGGAGGGCCTGTCGGTGAGCGAGCTCGCCCGTCCCTTCGCGATGTCGCTGCCGGCCGTCATGAAGCATCTCGACGTCTTGTCGGATGCGGGCCTCGTCAGGCGCGTCAAGACGGGCCGCACCGTCGCCTGCAGCCTCACGGCGGCCCCCATGGCGGATGCGATGAACTGGCTCGCCCGCTATCGGCGCTTCTGGTCCGAGCAGCTCGATCGCCTGGCAGCCTTCCTCGACGAGGAGGAAGGCTCGTGACGCCGCCGCGGCACATCCTCGATTTCACGGCGCAATCCGCGGTCATGACCTCGGCCGGTGACCATGCACCTCTGCTCGACGACTTGCCTGCCGAGGTTGGCGCGCTTGTGCGCGTCGTGCAAGGCTTGTTGCTGCATGAGCATCACGCATCAGCCTATGGGGTGACTCTGTCCGATGAGCGCCGGGACGAATCGCATATCCGCCCGGTAGAGCGGATGCTGGATCGCCTTCTCGCCCGCGACGCCTGGCCGCTTCAGGCTGCGCGCCCGGCCGAGGCGCGGCTCATCTGCGTCTGCCGCCATTTCGCGCTGCTTCTCGTCGCCATGCTGCGCGCCAAGGGCATCCCGGCGAGGACGCGTTGCGGCTTCGCCGATTATTTCAGCACCGGCCGGTTCGAGGATCACTGGGTCTGCGAATATTGGAAGCCCGAGGAGGATCGCTGGGTGCTCGTCGACGCCCAGATCGACGAGCTGCAGCACGCGAAATTCCTGCCGCCATTCGATGTGCTCGACGTGCCGCGCGACCGCTTTCTGATCGCGGGCGAGGCTTGGGCGAAGTGCCGGGCCGGGCACGCCGACCCTGGTGATTTCGGCATCTTCGACATGCGCGGGCTCTGGTTCGTCGCCGGCAATGTGCTGCGCGACGCCGCGGCGCTCAACAATATGGAGATGCTGCCATGGGATGTCTGGGGCGCCATGGGCGGCCCCGATCAGCCCTTGAGCGCCGACCAGCTGGCGATGTTCGATCAGCTCTCGGCGCTCACCCGCATGCCGGATGCGGCCTTCGCGGCGCTGCAGGTGATCTACGACGCCGACACGCGCCTGCGGGTGCCTGCGACCGTGTTCAATGCGGTGCGCCGGCGCCTGGAACCCGTCTAAGCGCAAAGAGCCGGCGCCGCGCCTTGACGGCCGGCATTCTCCCCGTCATCCAAGCGGAAGCACTTCGAGCCGATCTTCCCTCGACAAGAATCTGCGTCCCGCCGCGACAACTCCGTAGTGACAGCCATGCGCGCCTTCTTCCACGCCGATCAGCGCCTTCACGATCCTCAGCAATTCATGCGCGTCGGGCGCATCAGCGCGCCAGCCGATCTGCCGAGCCGGGTCGATGCGCTGCTCGCGGCGCTTGCCGAACGCGGCATCCCGGTCGAGACGCCGCCCGATCACGGTCTCGATCCGGCCGCGTCGATCCACGCTCCTGACTATCTCGCCTTCCTGGCGAAAAGCTTCGAGCGCTGGCGCCTGCTGCCGAACGCCGGGCCAGAAGTCCTGCCGAACCTGTCGCCCTATTGGAACGGCCAGCCGGGCCAACGGCGCGGGCCGTGCCGCTCGACCTCGATCGTCGCGCAAGCCGGCTATTATCTCGGCGATCTCGCCGTGCCGATCGGCGCCTCGACCTGGCCCGCCATCCTCGCCGCGACCCATTGTGCCGCGAGCGCCGCCGAGGCCGTGCTGGCAGGCGAGAAGGCGGCCTATGCGCTCTGCCGTCCCTCCGGCCATCATGCCCGCGCCGATCGCGCCAGCGGCTTTTGCTACGCCAATAACGCCGCCATCGCGGCGCAAACTCTGCGCAGCCGTTTCGCGCGCGTGGCGGTGCTCGATGTCGATGCCCATCACGGCGACGGGACGCAGGAAATCTTCTATGGTCGGCCGGACGTGCTGACCGTCTCGATCCATGTCGATCCGGACGCCTATTACCCGTTCTACACGGGCTATGCGGATGAGCGCGGTTTTGGCGCGGGCGAGGGGTTCAACCTCAACCTGCCGCTGGCGCCAGGCGCCGGCGATCGCGACTTGCATGCGGCCATCGACAATGCCCAGAAGGCGATCATGGCCTTCAAGGCGCAGGCCCTCGTGCTCTCGCTCGGCTTCGACAGCCATTGCGAAGATCCGCTAGGTTTGCTCAAGGTCTCGACGGCGGGCTTTCGCGGCGTCGGCAGCCGGGTGCGCGAATTGGCGCTGCCGACGGTGATCGTCCAGGAAGGCGGCTATCAGACGCAAGTGATCGGCGCCTGCCTCGGCGAGACCCTCGGCGGGCTTCTCTGACCCTGACCAAGCAAGGAGTTCCCCGATGCGGATTCGACCGACCGAGCCTTCCGAGCTGAGCGCCCAGCAGCGCCCGCTCTATGACGATATGCGCAAGGGCATCGAGGCGAACTTCAAGGGCTTCAAGGCCATTTCCGACAGCGGTGCCTTGATCGGCCCCTGGGCCCCTTGGCTTGACGAACCGAGATTCGGCGGTCCGATCTGGGAGCTGGTGAAGGCCATGTCCTTCTCGCCGACCTTGCCGCGCCCGGTGCGCGAGGTCGCGATCCTGGTGACCGGCGCGAAGTTCAGGTCCGGCTACGAGCTCTACGCCCATGTGATCGCGGCCGAGCTGCGTGGCCTGCCGGACGACAAGATCGCCACCATCGTGTCGGGGCAGCGTCCGCCCGATCTCACCCGCGAGGAGGCGATCACTTATGACGTCGCGTCCTCGCTCGTCGCGGGCGGCGTCCTGCCGGAGCTCTGCTACAAGCAGGCGGTCGCGGCCTTCGGCGAAACGGGCGCGGCCGAGCTCATCTATCTCGTCGGTCTCTACTGCCTCGTCTCGGTGACGCTCAACGGTTTCGACGTTCCGGTGCCCGAGGAGGGCGCCAAGCCAGGCTGAGACACAGGCTCAATGGAGCGCCGGCGCTTTCACCTCGCCCTCCTCGGACTTGTTCCGAGGATCAAGGAGCGATCCGGCACGACAGAATCGGACATTCATCCGACGAATCCAGCCAAATCTTGCGCTGCCGGTTGCCGCGGCGACCCATCGGTCGCTAGACATCGCCGAACGAAACAGACGCTCGACTTCCGGGAAGGTTTTGGGTCTTGGCCGCCCGGCAGTCGAGGCTTGCGGAGCTTGCTCACAGAGATGCCCCCTAGTTGCGCCGATCTGTGGCGCCGCGGCCACAGAGTCGTGGAGAGTTGGATAACATTCGGCCAAGTCTGGCATTTTTCTCGCCCTCCCCTATGATCGAGGGCAAGGACAAGGGGCGGTTTGGGGTTGCGGGCTGGTGGGCAAAAGATGCGTCAGGGGATGAGCTTGTATGCGCTTGCGCCCCTGCGCCTGTGCGAGAGCCTGAGGCTCGCGTTTTTGGCGGGCTCCGCGCTGACGATCGCTGCGATCGCCGCACCGGCGGTCGCACAGGACGCGTCTTGGAGCGCAACTCCAGGTTCCGGAGACCTGAATACCGGGAGCAACTGGTCGACCGGCAGCGTACCGGGCGCCTCCAATACGGCCTCCTTCGACACCTCCGCGATCACGGCCCTGACGCTAGCCGCACCGGCCGTGAGCATGGGCGCATGGACCTTCAATAGCGGTGCCTCGGCCTACACCGCCACCATCTCCGGGGGGCTCTCCTTCACGCAGGGCGGTATCACCGTCAATGGCGGCAGCGTCGCGATTACGGCGGATACGGGCGGCAGCGTCAGCTTCGCCGGCCACAGCAGCGCCGGCACCGCCCAGCTCATTGCCAACGTCGGCGGCACGGTCGATTTCTCGACGACCACCGGCCCCTCGCATGACGGCCATGTCACGGCGGGCTCGATCGCAGGCGCCGGCAATTACATCCTCGGCGCCAACGCTCTCACGGTCGGCAGCGACAATAGATCGACCGCGGTGAGCGGCGTCATATCCGGCACGGGCGGCTCGCTGACGAAAATCGGCTTGGGCACGCTGATACTGTCGGGTGCGAACACCTACAGCGGCGGCACGGTGGTCTCCTCGAGCCTGCTGCAGGTCACCAACAACAGCGCCGTCGGAACCGGCGCCGTCACGCTCGACAACGGTCAGTTCCAGGCCGGCGCGGACGGCCTGACTTTCAGCAACCGCTTCGCGATCAACAGCAGCGCCTTCGGCAGCGCGATCGACAGCAATGGCTACACGCTGACGATCGCCGGCAACATCGTCGACGGAAACGGGCCCGGACAGTTGAACGTAGATTCGTCCGGTGGCGGAACAGTGGTGCTCACCGGCGCCAACACCTATTCGGGCGGCACGAACATCTGCGCTTGCGCGACGCTGCAGCTCGGGACCCAGGCCGGCAAGGGCTCGATCATCGGCGTCGTCAGCAATGAGGGTGGTACCTTCAACATCGTCAACGCCGATACTTCCGGCATCACGTCCATTACCAATGATTTTGGCGGCCAGACGCAATTCTTCAACGCCACCACGGCCGGCACGGCGACGATCGTCAACAAGCACGGCGGCGCCACGGTATTCGGCAATTCCGGCGGCAGCGACACGGCGAGCGCCGACCACGCGAACATCACGAACAGTGCGGGCGGTTTTACGACATTTCAGGCGATGACGACTGCAGGCAGCGCTAGCATCACCAACCAGAACACCAGCGCGACGCTTTTCCTCGATTCGAGCACCGCCGGCAGCGCCAGCATCACCAATGACGGCGGCCAGACTCTCTTCGGGGTGGGCAGCCCCAAGGACAGTGCATCGGCAGGCTCCGCCACCATCGTCAACAAGAATAGCGGAGTGACGCTGTTCCTGGCCGACACAAGCGGCGGCAACGCCACGATCGTGAATGGGCCTAAAGGCGCAACCATTTTTGCCGACTTCAGCACCGCTGCCAACGCGAACATCACGACCAATGCCAACGGCACCATGGTTTTCGCCTCGTCCTCGACCGCCGGCAATGCGACTATCACTACCAATAGCGGCGGCCAGACGCTTTTCTTCGGCAACAGCACGGGTGGCCTTGCCCAGTTCATCACCAACGGCACGGGCTTGGTCGATTTCTCGGCCAGCCTGGGTCCCAACACGGACGGGAAGATCAGCGCCGGCTCGATCGCCGGCTCGGGCAGCTATTTCATCGGCGTTGGCAACACGCTGACCGTCGGCGGCAATAACCTCTCGACCGAGGTCAGCGGCGTCATCGCCGATGTCGATCCATGCGGCTGCGGTCCCTCCGGTCCGGGCGCGCTCGTAAAGATCGGCACCGGCACGCTGATCCTCTCAGGCGTCAACACCTATAGCGGCGGCACGACCTTTGCCGGTGGCGCGGTCTCGGTCTCGCGGGAGGCCAATCTCGGCGACCTCGCCGGAGGGTTGACCTTCAACGGCGGTACCCTGCAGGTCACCGGCACGAGCTTCACCTCGACGCAGCGGACCATCGTCTGGGGCGCGGGCGGCGGCGGTTTCGACATTGCGGATCCGGGCAATGTTTTCACGGTCGGGCAGACCCTCACCGGCGGCGGCCCGCTGGCCAAGCTGGGCGCGGGCACGCTCGTTCTCAGCGGCAGCAACAGCTATTCGGGCGGCACGACAGTGTCCGGCGGCACGCTGGCGATCTCGGCCGACAACAATATCGGAACCGGACCGCTGGCGCTGCAGAACGGCACGACGCTGAGGCTCTCGAGCAGCTTCGCCTTCACCCATCCGATCACGGTCGCGGGCGATCCGACGATCGACGTTGCGCCCGGCAACGTCAACGCGCTGGCTGGCGTGATCGCCGACGGGGCAACGCCAGGAGACATCGTCAAGACCGGCGCCGGCACGCTGATCTCCACCGCGAACAACACCTATGGCGGCGGCACGACGATCTCCGCGGGCACGCTCGCTTTGTCGGGAGCAGGCAGCATCGCCGCCTCGGCGGGCCTCGTCGACAACGGCATTTTCGACATCTCGGCGACCACTGCCGGCGCGACGCTCAAGACCTTGTCCGGCACGGGCTCGGTCGTGCTCGGCGCGCAGACGCTGAGCTTGAGCGCCGCGCACGACACATTCGCCGGCGTCATCTCGGGCAGCGGCGGGTTCGTGCTCGCTGGCGGCTCCGAGACGCTCACCGGCGCCAGCACTTATAGCGGCGGCACGCTGGTCTCGGGCGGCAGGCTCGTGGTCGACGGCTCGATCGCCTCATCGGCCGTCACGGTCGCAAATGGCGCGGTGCTGGGCGGCAAGGGCACGGTCGGCTCGCTCGTCGCGCAGAGCGGCGCCACCGTGGCGCCCGGCGTGGCGACGCCGTTCACGACCTTGAACGTCGCGGGCAACGTGACTTTCGCGGCCGGCTCGACCTTCCTGGTCAACGTCAATGCGGCGGGCCAGACCGACAAGCTCGCCGCTACCGGCACCGCAACTCTCTCCGGCGGCACAGTGCAGGTGCTGGCCGGAAGCGGCCTCTACTCTCCATTGAGCCGCTACACCATCCTCACCGCGGCCGGCGGCGTATCGGGGACCTTCGCGCAACTGGCGGCGCCGTCCAACTTTACCCCGCTGACACTCGCGTCCAATTTTGCCTTCCTCACGCCCTCGCTGAGCTACGACGCCAATGATGTCTATCTCGGCTTCACCCAAACAACGTCCTTTCCGTCAGTGGCCATCACGCGCAATCAGGCGGGGACCGCGTCTGCAGTCCAGGCGCTGGGGCTCGGCAACCCGATCTTCAACGCCGTTCTCAACCAGGGCGTCCCGGGCGCCCGCCAGGCCTTCGATGCGCTGTCGGGCGAGATCCATGCAAGTGCCGTCACGGCGGCCTTCGAAGACAACCGCCTGCCGCGCGAAGCGATCCTGGATCGGCTGAGCCAGACGGCGGATGTGCCGGTGCTCGGTGCCGCCACCACCATGACGGGCGCCTACGCGGCCGATCTGCCCTCGGGCAAGCATCCGAACCTCGCCCCGGTCGAGGTGCGCATGGTTCAACCGCGCATGTTCGGCGTCTGGGGCCAGGGCTTTGGCGATTGGGGCACGACCGACGGCGACCACAACGCCGCGAAGCTCAGCCGCAACACCGGCGGCTTCATCCTCGGCGCCGACACCACGCAGACCTTGGGCTGGAGCGGGGTGTGGCGGCTCGGCATCGCCGGCGGCTACACCGATGACAGGATCAAGGTCTCGGCCCGTTCCTCGAGCGGCGATTACCAGTCGATCTTCGGCGCCCTCTATGGCGGGGCGAGCTATGGCGCTTTCGACCTGAAGCTCGGCGCCATCGCGGCCACCACCAACACCCATACCAACCGTAGCATCGCCTTCCCGATGTATGCCGACTCGGCGAGTGCCAGCTATGGCGGCTATGCGGTACAGGCCTTCGGCGAGGCCGGCTATCGGCTGCCTTACCATTGGAGCCTGTGGTCCTATGTGCCGGGTCTCGAGAGCTTGAGCGTGACCTATGAGCCGTTCTTGCAAGCTGCCGTCATCCATATCGGCCAGAACCGCTACGCCGAGACGGCGTTTGCCGGCGCTGGCCTCGTCGGGTCGGCACGCGATTACGATCTCGGTACCACGACACTTGGCCTGCGCAGCGAATACAGGCTGGCAAGTGCGCCTGGCTTCACGCTGCGCACCATGCTCGGCTGGCGCTATGCCTTCGGCGATGTGAAGCCCTCGGTGACGCAGGCCTTTGCGGGCTCGCTCGGCAGCTTCACGGTCGCAGGCGTGCCGATCGACCGCAACGCCCTCGTGACGGAAACCAATCTCGACTATGCGGTGAGCTCGGCTGTCACCGTTGGGCTTTCCTATGCGGGCCAGCTCGGCAGCAAGGCCTCGGACAGTACCTTCAAGGGCAATCTCGATGTGAAGTTCTAGGCGCCGGACCGCCGGCTTCCAGCCGGCATCCCGCGGGGCCGAGCCTCAGATCGTCAGCATCGCGTCTTCCCGCTGCCGCCGGCTGGAAGCCAGCGATCCAAAGTCGGGGCGGCGCGACGCGCCCTTCCTTGGCAGCAAGCACTCTGCTCTCAGCGCGGCTTGCCGCTTCTTTCGCTCGCCAGGCGCAACGCCTCGGCGAGGGCGCCGCCGCCGGCCTTGTCCTCGCTGCTGCTGCGGCGCGGCGTCGATGCGTGCTGATCCTTGTGGCTGCTCGCGGCTCCAGATCCTCGCCGCTCGGGCCTGGCGCTCGCCTCGTCGTCGAGGCGCAAGGTCAAGGCGATCCGCTTGCGGGCCTTATCGACCTCCAGCACCTTGACGCGCACGATGGTGCCGGGCTTCACGATCTCACGGGGATCCTTGACGAAGCTTTTCGACATCGCCGAGATGTGGACGAGACCGTCCTGATGCACGCCGATATCGACGAAGGCGCCGAAGGCCGCGACATTGGTGACGGCGCCTTCGAGCACCATGCCGACCTCGAGATCGTCGAGCGTCTCGACACCTTCCTTGAAGGCCGCCGCCTTGAAGACGGGACGCGGATCGCGACCCGGTTTTTCGAGCTCGCGCAGGATGTCCGTCACGGTCGGCAAGCCGAAGCTCTCGTCCACGAAGGCCTGCGGCTTCACCTGGCGCAGCGCGACCGTGTTGCCGATCAGCGCCTTGATGTCGCTCTTGGTCGCCTGGAGGATCCGCCGCACCACCGGATAGGCTTCCGGATGCACGCCCGACGCGTCGAGCGGATCGTCGCCATGGGCGATGCGCAGGAAGCCCGCGCATTGCTCGAAGGCCTTGGGCCCGAGGCGCGGCACCTCCTTGAGCGCCTTGCGCGAGCGGAAGGGTCCATTGGCGTCGCGATGCAGCACGATGTTCTGCGCCAGCCCTCCGCCGATGCCGGACACTCGCGCCAGCAGCGGTGCCGAGGCCGTGTTGAGATCGACGCCGACCGCGTTGACGCAGTCCTCGACCACTGTGTCGAGCGAGCGCGACAGCTTGAGCTCGCTGAGATCATGCTGGTACTGGCCGACGCCGATCGATTTCGGATCGATCTTGACGAGCTCGGCGAGAGGATCCTGCAGCCGGCGCGCGATCGACACCGCGCCACGCAAGGTCACGTCGAGATCGGGCAATTCCTCGGAGGCGAAGGCGGAGGCGGAATAGATCGAGGCGCCGGCTTCGGAGACGACGATCTTCGACATGCGCAGCTCGGGCAGGAGCCGCACCAGCTCCGTCGCCAGCTTGTCGGTCTCGCGCGAGGCGGTGCCGTTGCCGATCGCGATCAGCTCCACCTGATGCTGGCGGGCGAGCTTGCCGAGGATCGCCAGAGACTCGTCCCAGCGGCGCTGCGGCTCATGCGGAAAGATGGCGGTCGTCGCCACCACCTTGCCGGTCGCATCGACGACCGCGACCTTGACGCCGGTGCGAAAGCCCGGATCGAGACCCATCGTGGCCCTGGCGCCGGCCGGCGCCGCCAGCAGCAAGTCGCGCAGATTGGCGGCAAAGACCCGCACCGCCTCTTCCTCGGCGGCGTTCCAGAGCCTGACCCTGACATCGATGCTCAGATGGATCAGGATCTTGGTCCGCCACGCAAAACGCGCCGCGTCGACCAGCCAGCGGTCGCCCGGCCGTCCGCGCTCGGCGATGGCGAAGCGATGCATGATCCGCGTTTCGTAAGGGCTCGGACCGCTCTGCGCCGCATCGGGTAGCTGCGGCTCGATGGAGAGATCGAGGATGTCTTCCTTCTCGCCACGAAACAGCGCCAGAATCCGGTGCGAAGGCAGCTTGGCGAGCGGCTCGGCGAAGTCGAAATAATCGGCGAATTTCGCGCCCAGCTGCTGCTTGCCGTCGCGCAGCCGCGACACCAATCGCCCGCTCGACCACAGCAATTCACGCAAGGAACCGATCAGATCGGCGTGTTCGGCAAAGCGCTCGACCAGGATCGAGCGTGCTCCCTCGAGCGCTGCGGCGATATCAGCGACCTGCTTGTCCGGAGCCACAAAGGGCGCGGCCGCCGCCTGCGGCTCGTTCTCCGGCTTAGTCAGCAGAAGATCGGCCAAGGGTTCTAGCCCGGCTTCCTTGGCGATTTCCGCCTTGGTGCGCCGCTTCGGCTTGAAGGGCAGATAGATGTCCTCGAGGCGGCTCTTGCTGTCGGCCTCGCGGATCGCCGCTTCCAGCGCGGCATCAAGCTTGCCCTGCTCGCGGATGGAGTTGAGGATGACGCTGCGCCGGTCTTCGAGCTCGCGCAGATAGGTAAGGCGCTGCTCCAGCGTGCGCAATTGCGCATCGTCGAGCGCGCCGGTCGCTTCCTTGCGGTAGCGCGCCACGAACGGCACCGTGGCACCGCCATCGAGCAGCGTCACGGCGGCTTCGACCTGCTGCTCGCGGACGCCGAGCTCCGCGGCGATAATTTGATTGATGCTCGTTGTCATATGCGCACCTGTCATCCGCACCTGTCATCCGCACTTGTCATCACATGGGCTCCCGCACCGCGGCGCCGCAAGGGCGCCGGGCGTTGGGGGAGGCGCATAAGGACGAGGCGTCAGCGATTCTTCAAGCCCGGCATCGGCGAGCCGGGCGAATTACGCACAGGTCTCGATCAGCGCGCGAGCGCCACAGTGCGCTCGAGGGCGCCGGCGAAACCCTTGAGCGAAATGGAGAAAGCTGCATCGCTGCCATTATCGGCCACGACCTTGACCTTGATGACACCGGCCTTGCGGATCGCAGCAAGGGTCGGGGCCTCGAACGCGATCGGCACGACGCAGCCGACGGGGAGGCAGGTGCGAAAGCGAATGGCTGGCGCCGGGGCGCCATCATCGACCTGCAGGATCACGCCCTTGTCGAGCGCCAGGCCGAAGGGCAGGATCAGCACGCCTTCCGCCTTGTCCGGGCGCGGCATGGACAATTCGATGCTGAGGACGCGTTGCTGGCTCTTTGAGTCGCTTTGCTGTTGCGACAGGGCGCAGTGCTTTCCCGCGCCCTGCTGGACGCAGGCCACTTGCCAATCCTGATAGGTCTCCTGGAGCGAGGACGCCCCGCCCGGCAGGCTCGAGGCCGGGGCCGCGGGCTGCGGCGCCGCCTGGGCGAGACGCAATTCGAGGCGCGATTCCTTTGGCCGAGACGGCGCCGTCGCGCCAACGCCCGTGGCGGGGGTGGCCGCGGCGGCCGTGCCGGTTGCCAGCAGGGACAGGAGAAGCCAGGGAGAGAGCAGTCTCGTCATCATCGTCGATCATCCGGGAAGCGGTTGGGAGGGGGCATCATGGCACTTGGACGCGACGGCGGGGATCTCGACCTGATCGATCATGCGAGGCGCATCGGCGATGGCGGCGCAGGCCGATCCGCGCGGACCGGCGTCACGAGCCGCATATCGGGCCTACCATGAAAACTCTCATTCCCGCTACCGCCGGACGCGCTATTCTTGCTCAATCGCGCAATCACCGAGAACTCGATCGATCCGCCCAATGTCCCGGCGAGTAGCAGCTTCCTTGCGATCGTATTTGAACCCTATACGAATAGCCGTTCACAAGATGATTGATCTGCGCCTCATGATGTCGCTTTGTTTGCGCGGTCCCATGGTCAGTTATGAAATGCCGGCATGATGAATGAAAGTCTATCGGTGAAGCAGGGCGGTGTCCGACGCGAGAGGCTGGTCGTGGTCGAGGACGACCCCGTCACGCGGGCCATGATCGCCGGGTATTTCACCGATCACGGCTTCGCGGTCGAGGAGGCGGCGAGCGGCGCGGAGTGCCGGCAGGCCTTGCGGCGGCGCAAAGCCGATCTCGTCTTCGTCGATGTCCAGCTCCCCGATTGCGACGGCTTCGATCTCGCCAAGGAAGTGCGCGCCAAGAGCGATACCGGGATCATCTTCGTGACGCGGCGCGACAGCGAAATCGATCGCATCCTCGGTCTCGAGCTCGCCGGCGACCATTACGTCACCAAACCGGTCAATCTTCGCGATCTTCTGGCGCGAGCCCGCTCGGTGCTGCGGCGCAAGGCCGTCGACCGCGAGGCCGCGCGCCAGAGAAGCGTCGTGACCTTCGGCTGCTGGATGCTCGATCTGGTGCGGCGCGAGCTCATGACCGTCGACGGCACGCCCGTGCAGCTGACGCGCGCCGAGTTCGATCTCCTGGCGGCGATCGTCGACGCGGATGGCAGGCCTCTGGCCCGGGACTACCTCATCGAGGTCATCAGCAATCGCCGCCGCGATGTCGATGTGCGCACCGTCGACGCGCTCGTGGTCCGCTTGCGGCGCAAGCTCGTGGGCAGCGGCGAACAACCGGTGATCGTCACCTTGACGGGCATCGGCTACAAGCTCGGCGTGCCGACCACCTAAGCAGGAGACGCAACCGCCATGCGTAGGGGCTTGATCGGAATCGGGCTCGCGCTGGTCGCCCTCATCATCTGGCTCGGCTCCGACCCGCGACCGACGACCGATAGGGAGCCGACCAGGATAGCCGCCCCCAAGGTGACGGATGCCGTGAAGAACGACGCCGATCTGAAAGATGCGCCCGCGGCGCCGGAGCATCCCGTCAATTGGGCAGCGGCGGCGCCCGCGCCGACGGGCTCGGCCGGCAAAGGCTCGCTGCAGTCGAATTCACGGGCCGTGCGCGGCACGATCGAGCGCCTCAGCGGCACCATCCAGATCTACAATATTGCGAAGGCCGCCTATAGCGGGGGAGCCGATTCGAGGCTGGAACTCAGCGTCGACAGCGGAACTGTGCGCGCCTATCTGCAATATTTCCCGGATAGCGGCGGCTTCTTCAAGCACCAGGACGGGTATCTGTTTGCGCAGGCCGAGCCTGGAAAGCCCGCAATGGTCGAAGGCATGCTCGCCTGGGGCGGCGGCTCGGGGGAGAACGAAACCTACGCAGTCACCTTCGAGAGCGTCGGTGGCGATGCTTCGGGCCTTCGCTACACCATCACGCCGCGCAAATAGGGCGCGCGCTGGGTGAGCGAGGCCGGATAAGCCGAGGCGGCACCCTTCAGTCTAGACGGTGTGATGCTCGGCGACGCGATCGGCGAGCCAGGCGTCGAGAACGGTGATGGAGCGCCGGCGAAGGGAACCGATCTTGTCGATCGCACCGGCGAGGGCTTCGCTGCTCATGCGCCCCCCTTGCGTCTCGATCCAGCCGGCCTGACCGGCGAGCTCGCTCAACCCCAAGGCACTCGCCGAGCCGGCCATCCGATGCGCGCACTTGCGGACCGTGTCGCGATCATCCTGTGTCGCGGCGCGCTCGATCTCGTCAAGGACCTCGGAAGACGTCCTGGCAAAAAGCTCGGCGAGAAAAGCCAGCCGGGCCTTTCCGAGAAGTTCGAGCTGTTCGGCTATGAAGCTCTCATCCAGCGTGCCGGTCTCGCGACGTTGTGTGGGGCCAAATTGTGCGGCGTCAAGTTTTGCTGCGACAGGCGAAGTCTCGGCACCGGGATCGGCGAGCGCTCGGCGCAGCGCCTCGCGCATCAGCGGCTTCGCCAGCACGGTCATGATCCCGACGGCACCGAGATCGTCGCGCGTCATCACCGTGAGATCGGCCGTCACCCCTATGATGCGCGGGGGATGATCGAGAGCGAGCGATTGGATCGCGGCCGCGACTGCGACCCCGTCCATATTTGGCATATGGATATCCATCAGCACCACGTCGCAAGGCCGTTCCCTGACGATATCGATCGCCTCGGCGCCGGTCGCGACCGCCATCGCCACATGGCCGAGATCGCGCAACATCGCGACGCCGACTTCGCGGTTCACCTCATCGTCATCGGCCACGAGCACGGTCAACGGAGCTGCCGGCGTTGCCAAAGCTGCCCTTGCCGATGCTGTCCTCACTTGGGCGACCGGAAGAGCGAGGCGGAAGGTGCTGCCGCTGCCGAGGCGGCTCTCGCAGGTCAGGTCGCCTCCCATCAAGACAGCCAGCCGCCGCGAAATGGCCAGGCCCAGCCCCGTGCCGCCGAAACGCCGCCCGATCCCCGCATCGGCCTGAACGAAGTCCTCGAAGATGCGTTCCTGCATATCGGGCGGGACGCCCATTCCGGTGTCGCTGACGGCGATGTGCAACCGAAGCTGGTCCGGCGCCTCTGTCTTGAGCTCGACCTCGACGCGGATTCCGCCGCTCGCCGTGAACTTGATGGCGTTGGTGAGAAGGTTGAGCAGGACCCGGTTGATCCTGACGGAATCGCCGCCGACCACCACGTCGCCGGCAAGGTGCGGTCCTTCCGCAAAATGGTGGACGAGCTCGAGCGTCAGGCCCTTCTTCTCGGCCTGGGGGCGCATCAAGCCCGTCGCATTGTCCATGAGCCGCAACACATCGAAATCGGACAGCGACAATCTTTCGGTGCCGGCTTCGAGCTGCGCGTAATCGAGGATGGCATCGACCAGCGAGACGAGCGTCGCGCCCGAGGACGAGGCCATATCCAGGAGGCGCCGCTGCGCGGCATTGGTGCGGCGGCGCTCCAATATCTGCAGGATGCCGATCATGCCGTTGAGCGGCGTCCGGATTTCGTGGCTGAAAACCGCAAGGAAGCGCGATCTCGTTTCATTCGCCAGTTCCGCAGCCCGCTTGGCGCGCTCGGCTTCCGCGTGCTCGGCAACGGCCAGGTCGCGCGCATGCGCGAGCTCGGCGGTGCGCTCGGTCACCTTGCTCTCGAGCAGGGCGTAGGATTCCTGGAGCCTTGTGGCCATCCGGTTGAAGCTGTCGCCGAGCACCTGAAATTCGTCGTCGGTCGCGATGTCGATGCGATGCGCGAGGTCGCCGCTGCCGATGCGCGCCGCGCCGTCGCTCAGGCTCTGGATCGGTCGAGCGAGCCGACGTCCCACCAGCGAGGCGGCCAGCGCCGAGCATAGGAGAGCGCCGATCAGGATCGCGCCTGAACGGAACATCGATAGGTAGATCGGCGCGAAGACCTCCGCGACCGGAACATCGACGAAGACCAGCCAGCCCAGGCGATCGAGCTTCGTCCACACCGACAGGACGCTGCGATCCTCGATATCGCGCATCAGGCGCCCGTCTCCGCGTTCGAGAGCGGGAGTGGAGGTGGCCTCGGCGACGAGAGCCGACATGTCGGTTCGGCTCAGCACGAGACGCAGGTCCGGATGGGCGATCAACCGGCCATCGGCATCGGTGACATAGGTTTGCGCCTGCGAACCATCGACGCGGCGCGCCACGAGATCCCACAGGAATTTGAGGTTCAACTCGACGATGGCGGAGCGCGCATCGGGCCCGGTTCCGGACACCGCGAGCGTCATGCGCGGCTCCGAGCCGTCACGGAAGCTGACCGGGCCGAAAAAGGCACCCTGCTGGCGCGCCTTCAGGAAGCCAGCGTCGGAAGACAGGTCGGCGCCGCTGGCGACGACATCCCTGGCAACGCGCGACAGATGCAATTCTTCCCGCCCTTGCGCGTCGACCTGGGTGAATTCGATGATCGCCGGCACCTCCTTCAAAAGACGGATGGCATCGAGGCGCGCCTGGTCGGCGCTGCCGAGATGCGATGGCAGCGAGTTCGCCCATTGCATTTGCTGCACGACGTCGGTGAAGAATTGGTCGATCCGCTCGCTGGCCAGGCGCGCCTCGTCGGCCTGCACCCTGACGAGGATGCGCTTCTGATCCTGGTAGGAGAACCAGATATCGAGGATGCCGTTCGCGAGGAGCGCGATCGCCACGATCGCAAGCGACGACGCCACGAATTTCTGCAAAAGGCTTCCGCGAACCAGGCTTCCGCGAACCACCCCGGCCGCGCTCCGCGGTCGCCTTGGCCGGTGGATCATTGGATGATCTGATCGGCGCGCGCCAGCAGCGCCGCCGGAAGCGTGAGCTGCAGCGCGTCGGCCGTCCTCGCATTGATCGCGAGCTCGAATTTTCGAGTGGTCTGGACCGGCAATTCGGCGACATTGGCGCCCCTCAGGATGAGATCGACATAGATCGCCACCTGCTTGCCGGGTTCCTCGAGCGCGCCGCCATAGGACATCAGCCAGCCTGCCGTCACGAAGTAACGGTAGGGGCTGATAGCCGGGATGCGATGCGCGTTGACGGCCGCGATGATCCTGGCGCGGTGGGTCACGGTGAAGCTGTCCGGGATGAGGATCAGCCCTGGCGAGGATGAGGTCGCAAAACGGGCGATCGCGCCTTCGATCTCCTCGGGCGCAGTCACCGGCAAAGGCACGATCTCCACTTCTGCCTCGCTCGCCGGCGCCTTGAGTTCCGCCATATACCAGGCTCCGGCACCGGGCGCCGTCTCGGGATTGAACATCACGCCGATTGGATGCCTGCCCGGTGCTGCCTCCAGCAGCAGCTGCAGCCATTTGCCCGCCATTGCGGGCCCGTTGGTGGAAAACCCCGTGATATTTCCCCCCGGACGCGCGAGACTCTGGACGAAGCCGCTGGCGACCGGATCTGTGGCCGTGGAAAAGACGACCGGGATCGTCTTCGTCTCCCGCGCAACCGCAGCCGTTTCGAAGGTCGAAGAGGTGACGATCACATCGGGCTTGAGCGCCACCAGTTCCTTGGCGAGCTGCCGCCGCTTCTCGGGATCTCCCTCCGAGGATTTGATGACGATGCTCATGTTGCGGCCCTCGGCCCAGCCCAGCTTGGTGAGCGCCGCCTTGAATTCGGCGATCCGGGATTGGGCCGCTTCATCCGCAAGCGAAACGCCGCCGACCAGACACACGACCTGGCGCAATGCCGTGTCGGCATGCGCGCTGGCAGCCATTCCGTGCGGCAATGCCGCAGTCGCGAGAAGGCGCAAGAATCCCCGGCGTTTCAATGCAACTTCCGTCTCTTCAATGGAATTTCCGTCGCCTCACCCCGAAGGTATCCGCTTGGGGAGATCGATGCCACGCAGATGGCGAAGCTATTCTTCGGGCTTCCGCCGGTGAATTGCAACGCCTCTGGCGAGGGCAGGCAGTTGCCGGTCATAAGACAGAGCCCCGCGCTCTGCCGAGGCGGGGCTCCTGTTGCGGGCTGACTTGCCGCTTTCAGTTCGGCCAGCAACGCCGTCCATAGGGGCCGAGATGGAAGCCCGGAGGGCAGGGGCGTCCTCTCCAATAACCGCCCCACTGGCCGCCGGCTCGGCAGCCGCCATAAGGCCCGCGATGCCCATAGGGACCGCAGCCGCCATAGACGAGCACGATGCCCGGATCCGCATAGCCGTCGGCATTGGCGATGGGCATGGCCTTTGCGCCGGACGCGCCGAAGATCAATGCAGCCGCCGCTGCCACGGGAACAAGTCCTCTCAGCATGTAAGCCTCCATATGCGTCACTCCCGGTTGCGCATCCTCCGGCATCGGCTTTGAACACAGAATGAATGACCGAAAGTTCACTTCCGCCGCCAGCGAGAACGAGTGCAGCGAATCGGTGGCGCCGCGAACCGAGTGCCGGTTACGCAATAAGTCTCCGATGGCCTTCCTGATTTTGCATTTCCGGCCTATGTAAAGAAATAATCGTTCGCAATTCGCATGCGAGGTACAGATTGACCGTCAGCAGCGATCGGAGTGCGCTGTCGTTCCAAGCCTTTCATGTGAGAGGATCCCGACGTCGCGTCGATGACGGATGACCGCCAGAGGCTCTGATCGGATCGGCTAGGCAACTTCGCCGATCCGCATCTCAAGGAAACGCCCCGATGACCCTGCATTTTCCGAACGCCAGCCGCAATTACGATCCCGTCAGGCGCTGCGTCAGTTTTTGGGGCCATGATTCGACATTCGAGGTGGCGTTCCATGTGGATGAGGACGCCCTCCAACGGATCGGCCAAGGGATCAGCCCCGCGGCGCCCGGCGACGAGGCGTCGCTGCTGCATGTGTTCGATGCCAATCGAGCGCGTATCGAGCGGGTCGCAGGCCAAGCCTATTCGCGCCGACGCCAGAATTTCCACAGGCTCTCGGCGTCGGATTTCTGAGGTTTGACTTCTCGCCGCAAGATTTGCGACCTGCCGAGAGCCGGAAATTCCATCAGCCAGCTCGAAACATCGATTGGCACTCACTTGTAACGAGTGCCAATAAGGTGCATATATCATGGAGGTCAATCTTCGTCGGGCCTCGCGGCATCTCGCTCCGAGCCGGCCCGTGACATGACCGGAAACGAGCCCCATGAAATTTCGTCCGCTGCACGACCGCGTCGTCATCCGCCGGCTCGCCGGTGAGGACAAGACCAAGGGCGGCATCATCATTCCCGATACCGTCAAGGAAAAGCCGCAGGAGGGCGAGGTCGTCGCGGTCGGCCCCGGAGCCCGCGATGAAAGCGGCAAGCTCATCCCAATCGACCTCAAGGCCGGCGATCACGTGCTCTTCGGCAAATGGTCCGGCAACGAGGTCAAGATCGACGGCGAAGAGCTCCTGATCATGAAGGAAACCGACATCATGGGCGTGATCGAGCGGACCACCGCGATCAAGAAAGCCGCCTGAAAACGCTTCCTCATCACGAGTCCGGCCCTCACAAGAACTCCAGGAGCTCAACACAATGTCCGCCAAAGACGTCAAATTCTCCACCGATGCCCGTGACCGCATGCTGCGCGGTGTCGAGATCCTCAACAGCGCCGTCAAGGTGACGCTGGGTCCCAAGGGCCGCAACGTGATCATCGACAAGGCCTATGGCGCGCCGCGCATCACCAAGGATGGAGTCGCGGTCGCCAAGGAGATCGAGCTTCTGGACAAGTTCGAGAACATGGGCGCCCAGATGGTGCGCGAAGTGGCCTCGAAGACCAATGATCTCGCGGGCGACGGCACCACGACCGCGACCGTGCTTGCCGCCTCGATCATGAGGGAAGGCCTCAAGCTGGTCGCCGCCGGCATGAACCCGATGGATCTGAAGCGCGGCATCGACATCGCGGTGACCGCAGTCGTCAAGGACATCGAGCGCCGGGCGAAGAAGGTGCAGTCCTCCGAGGAGATCGCCCAGATCGGGACCGTCGCATCGAATGGCGACCTCTCGGTCGGCAAGATGATCGCCGAGGCGATGCGCAAGGTCGGCAATGAGGGCGTGATCACGATCGAGGAAGCAAAGACTGCCGAGACGGAGCTCGACGTCGTCGAAGGCATGCAGTTCGACCGCGGCTATCTCTCGCCTTACTTCATCACCAATGCCGAGAAGATGGTGGCCGAGCTCGAGGACCCCTACATCCTCCTCCACGAGAAGAAGCTGTCCTCATTGCAGGCGATGCTCCCCGTCCTCGAGGCGGTGGTGCAGGCCGGCAAGCCGCTGCTGATCGTCGCCGAGGACATCGAGGGCGAGGCGCTCGCCACGCTCGTCGTCAACAAGCTGCGCGGCGGCCTCAAGGTTGCGGCCGTGAAGGCACCGGGTTTCGGCGACCGCCGCAAGGCGATGCTCGAGGACATCGCGGTCCTGACCGCCGGCGATTTGATCGCCGAAGACCTCGGCATCAAGCTCGAGAACGTGACGCTCCAGATGCTCGGCCGCGCCAAGAAGGTGCGCATCGAGAAGGAGAACACCACGATCATCGACGGCGCCGGCAAGAAGGTGCAGATCCAGGCCCGCATCGCCCAGATCAAGGCCCAGGTCGAGGAGACGACCTCCGACTATGACCGCGAGAAGCTGCAGGAACGTCTCGCCAAGCTGACGGGCGGCGTCGCGGTGATCCGCGTCGGCGGCTCGACCGAGGTCGAGGTGAAGGAGAAGAAGGATCGCGTCGAGGACGCCATGCATGCGACCAAGGCGGCTGTCGAGGAAGGCATCGTGCCCGGCGGCGGTGTGGCCCTGCTGCGCGCCAGGAAGGCAGTCTTGAACCTCAAGAACGACAATGCCGACGTTCAGTCCGGCATCAATATCGTGCTCAAGGCGCTCGAAGCTCCGATCCGCCAGATCGCCGAGAATTCCGGCGTGGAAGGCTCGATCGTCGTGAGCAAGGTGTCGGCCAACAGCTCCGCCACTTTCGGCTTCGACGCCCAGAAGGAAGAGTATGTGGACATGTTGAGTGCCGGCATCGTCGATCCCGCCAAGGTCGTGCGGGTGGCGCTGCAGGATGCGGCCTCGATCGCGAGCCTCCTGATCACCACCGAGGCGATGGTCGCCGAAACGCCGAAGACGGAAGCCCCGGCGATGCCGGGCGGCGGCGGCATGGGCGGGATGGGTTATTGATCGCCCGATAATCGATCGGCCGGCACAAATCGGCCGCGAGTTGATCGGCTGAACGACCGCCGATCAAGCGACAGCCGGCCGAATGACGGCCGGCTGAATGACGATCTGACAAGTGACGATCTGACAAGATTTGGACGGGGTCGCAGCGATGCGACCCCTTGCCCGATCTGCCGGACCCTGCATGTAGGGGAGGAATCATTCCTCCCTCGACTGGGAAGGAAACGCCGTGGAAATCCCTATGATGCTGCAAGGCGAGTCGCTGAAGCGCCTCCTGCAAGGCGCAGCCGTCGGTGCCGTCGCGACGATGGTGGTCGGCTTCAACTGGGGCGGATGGATGCTCGGAAGCACCGCGAAGTCCTTGGCGGATAAGGGCGCCATCAGCGCCGTGGTCGCGGCCATCGCGCCGATCTGCGTCGACAAGTTTCAGCGCAGCGCCGATGCCACCACCAACCTCGCCGAGCTGAAGAAGACGAGCTCGTGGCAGCAGGCGACCTTCGTCGAGAAGGGCGGCTGGGCAGTGATGCCCGGAAGCAAATCCGCTGATTCCGGCGTGACCCAAGCCTGCGCCACTATGCTCGACAATCTGAAATAGACCGAGCCTGCGTTGAAAGAGGGCAAGAGCCAGAAGACAGTATCGTCGCGGCGTGAGACATATCAGAGCGAGCTCGAATGCCCGAATTGCAAGGCGGTGTGCATGGTGACCTGGGAGGAGCATGAAAACCCGGTCTACGCCCGTGCGGGTTTCGGGCGGCGGCTGGTGTCTCTTCCCGAGAGCTTTCGCAAGGCGCCTGACGATAATGCCATCATCTGCGCGGCGTGCGATCTGGAAATCTCACGCTGGGCCTGAAGCGCCTGCGTCACGGCATATGGAAAGTGAGCGCTCATTGTCGCAACTCGTCGAAGTGAAGAGCCTCGGGGGAAGCAATTTCGTCCGCCCCGATCGCGTCATGGTGGTTCAGACCTCGCCGACCGGCGGCACGGTGATCGTCATGGAGGGCGGCGCCATCGTCAATTCGTCCGAGGCGACGAGAGTGGTGGCGGAGCGCGTGGAGGCAGCGCGCGTAAAAGCGGAAGCATGAGACCTTGGTAAGGGGTCGCACAAGACACTACATGTGAAGTTCGAGCATTATCAGATCCGCAATACTGGTGTTCAGTTTTGCGGATCATGCTAGGCTTGCGTTCGCCGGTAGGCTCGAGACCCGAGCGGAGAGGTGCGGTGCAGAGAGATTGGGCTGGAGGCACCGATGTTCATTCGCGTGCGAGAGTCCCGTTCCCGCTCCTTCGCCAAGGCGGTCAGCTGGAGAATCACCGGCAGCCTCGACACCTTCGTGTTGAGCTTCATCTTCACCGGCAGCTTGACGCTCTCAGGGTCGATCGCCGGCGCCGAGGCGTTCACGAAAACGATCCTCTATTATTTTCATGAGAGGATTTGGGCCACCATCCCCCGGGATCGGCGCAGCGCGGACGGCAGCGATCCCCATCCGAATTGAATTCGATAGCGGCAGCGGCCTTCTGCTGGGGCGCCCTTGAAATCGGCTCCGGCGCAGCCCGCCCGAACGCCCGGGCTTGCTCCTTCAGAAACCGGCGCGGCCGGATCGACCATCGTGGCTATCTGTTTGATTTATCGCGATGTCTTTACGCGAAGCGACACCGAAGCCGTGCAAAAATGCCACAGCCCGGCAGGACTCGCTATGGCGGGCAGGGGTTGGTATATGCTGGCCGCCCGCGACCTGAGAGGCCGGGCCATGCGAATTGGATCAGCACCCCGATGCACCTCAGAATAGGCACCCGGCGCAGCCCGCTGGCAATGGCTCAGACCAACTACATCATGGGGCTCATCAAGGCGAAACACCCGGACGTCGAATTCTCGATCCACCCGATCTCGACCATGGCGGATCGTGACCGCGTCTCCGAGTTCCACCAGTTCGGCATCACCGGCGTCTTCTCGGTCGAGCACGAAGAGCAGCTCGTCTCCAAGGAGGTCGACCTCGTGGTGCACTCACTGAAGGATCTGCAGACGACGGTCCGGGAAGGGCTGGTGCTGGCGGCCGTGCCTGAGCGGGAGGATCCGCGCGATGCCCTGTGCGGGTCGACGCTGGCCAATCTGCGGCAAGGCGCGAGGGTTGGAACCGGCTCGCTGAGGCGGCGGGCCCAGATCCTGAGCTTGCGCCCCGATGTCGAGGTCGTGCCGATCCGCGGCAATGTCGGGCCACGTCTGCGGCTGACGGAGGGCGATAGCGGTCTCGACGCCGTGATCCTGGCGGAAGCCGGATTGCAGCGGCTGGGCCTCACCAACGCAGCCTCTGAAGTGCTCGACCCGATCCAGTTTCCCTATGCGGTCGGACAAGGCGCGCTCGGCGTCGAGGCAAGAGGGGACGATGCGGAGCTGTTGAAGATCCTGAAAGATATCGAGGATCCGAAGGTGCGCGCCGAGGTCGATGCCGAGCGAGCCATGATGCAAGCCTTGGGAGCCGGATGCAGCCTTCCCGTTGGGGTTTTCACCAAATGGGAGAGCGGCAATCTTATCTTGCAGGCGCAGGTAACGTCGCTCGACGGTCAAGAGAGGGTGATCGCCGTCGAAGACGAACCCCCTGAGCGTGCCGTCGAGCTCGGGCTTGCGGCAGCTGAAACATTGCGGGCCTGCGGGGGGGTCGAGATCCTCGAGACCTCGTACCGGAGCTACTGCGATCACTTCAAATTGCTTCAGAACTGATTGCCGGACGCATCGCCCGGCCCCGTCGCCGCGGTGTAGCGAGAGCGAGGTCGCGCATCGCGCCTCAATTTGCGGCGAGCCTGCTCGCGGCCACGTGATGGATCGTGCTCGCCGGACATAGGCACCGTCCGGGAACAATCGAATCGCATTTGGGGAGGGTACGGGTGGGGGGCGTTTCAAAACAAGCACCAGCTGATCAAGCAAGTTATTCGAGGCTCATAGACCCCGCGCGCGCTTCACTTTCTCCAGAGCCGCCGTGCCGCCGATCCGGATGACGCGGCCGTCTAGCGCCCGCCTCTTGACGTGATTTCAAACAGCCTATTCAATCACATGTATGAATGGTGTGATTGATGCCGCTTTGGACACTCCGAGCCGCATTCTCGAAATTGCGGAGGAGCTGTTCGCCGAGCAGGGTTATCGCGCCGTGTCGCTGCGCTCGATCACGCGCGCCTGCGGCGCCAATATCGCGGCGGTGCATTATCATTTCGGCTCGAAGGAAGTGGTGCTGGAGCGCATTTTCGAGATGCGCTGCTCCAGCATGAACGGCGAGCGCCTGCGAATGCTGGATGCTCGTCGCGAAGGCCGCGGCCGCCCTCCCATGCTCGAGCAGGTGCTCGACGCCTATCTGCGCCCGGCCTTGACCTTGCCGGGCGGGGATGAGCGCGCCAGGCGCTTCATGCGGCTGCGGGCCGCGGTCGCGCATGAGCACGCCGAATTGTCGCAACAGCTCGTGGCGAGATATTTCAACGAGGTCAGCGGCCGGTTCATCGATGTGCTGATGAAGCTCCTCAAACATCTGTCCCCGCAGGATGTCTATTGGCGGTTCCACTTCCTGCTCGGAGCCCAGTATTATACGCTCGCCAATCCAGGTCGCATCCAGGCGCTGTCGGATGGCCTCTGCAATCCCTCCGACACCGACAGGGCCGTCAAGGAGCTGATTGCCTTCGTGGCCGCGGGATTGCGCGCGCCGGCCACCGAGCACGGACTCGAGGCATCGAGCGCTTCTCGCGCCAAGCTTCGCGAGGCCCGTTGATGACGATGACGATCTCTGCCAGGCTCGCCGCGCGGGTGACCTCTCTCAGGCCGTCCGCGACCGTGGAGATGACGGAGCGCGTTCGGGCGGCCCGGGCCGCCGGGCGCAAGATCATCGGCCTTTCGAGCGGCGACCCGAATATCGAGACGGATGCGCGCATTATTGCTGCGGCGGAACGAGCGATGCGCGCCGGCGACACCCATTACGGCCAAGCCGCGGGAATGCCGGCCTTGCGCGAGGCGATCGTGGCGCGCGAGGCCAGCCTTTCGGGGGCGGTCTATGATCCGGCCGACATCATCGTGACGCCTGGCGGCAAGTTCGCCCTGCTCACATCCTTGATGTCTCTGGTCGAGCCCGGAGACGAGGTTCTGGTGCCGGTACCGGGTTGGGTGAGCTATGGCCCCTGTGTGCGCATGTGCGGCGGAATACCCATTCCCCTCCCCATGCTCGATCGGGTCGATGCCGAGAGCCTGGCGCGGGCCATCACGCCCCGCACCAAGGCCATCATCCTCAACTCACCGGTCAACCCGACCGGCCGCGTGCTTCCGAAGGAGGAGCTGCTGCTGGTCGCGGAGCTCGCCCGCAAACATGATTTCTGGATCATCTTCGATCAGGTTTATGCCGATCTCCTGCATGACGGCATATTTCCGTATATGCAGGGCATTGAGGGCTTGCGCGAAAATGTATTCGTCGTGGACAGCATGTCGAAGACATTCGGCATGACTGGGTGGCGCCTCGGATATCTCGCCTTGCCGGCCGGGGCGTCCAAAGCCGTCCTGAAATTCATCCAGCACTCCATCTATTGCGTTCCTGGATTCATCCAGGCGGCAGGCGTCGAAGCTCTCAAGCTCTACGACGAGATCGTGCCCGTCTATCGTGCCATGTTCCGCAAGCGTCTCGAACTCGCGGCTGCGCGTTTGAACGCGGTCGACGGGATCGCTTGCGTGGCCCCGAAGGCGACATTCTATCTCTTTCCTTCGGTCGCGGCAGCCGACGCGGAGGTGGCGCGCCATTGGCTCGAGACGATCGATATCGCGGTGCTGCCCGGCTCCTCCTTCGGCGAGGCAGGCGCCGGGCATCTGCGCCTCTCCGTCACGCCATCCGATGCGGATCTCGATGAAGCGTTGACGCGGATCGCGCGAGCCGGTCTTCGCGCAGCGTCCTGAGCCTCACGGAGGGGATCCAGATGAGCTCCCGCACTTGGATTTTCAGCCTCTTATGTGTCGCGGCGCTTGCCGCTCTCGTCGCTCCGGCGCCCGCCTCCGCCGAGACGCCGCAGAGCTCGATCGCGACGATCAAGAACCGCGGCAAGCTGCTCGCGGGCGTCAAATTCGACACGCCGCCCTTCGGCTTTCTCGACAAGGACAACAAGCCTGCCGGCTTCGATCTCGATCTCGTGTCGAAGATCGCCGAGAAGATCGGGGTCCCCGTCGAATTCGTCACCGTGACCTCGCCCACCCGCATTCCGATGCTGGTGAGCGGCAATGTGGATCTCGTCGCAGCCTCGATGACGCATACGCGGGAACGTGACAAGGCGATCGACTTCTCGATCACCTATTATACGGGCGGGCAGGCATTGCTGGTGCCGGCGGACAGCGCCGTCAGCGGGCTGAAGGATCTCGAAGGCAAGGCCGTGGCGGTCCAGCAAGGCACGACCTTGGAGAAGAACATCGCCGCCGCCGCGCCCAAGGCCAAGATATCAGGCTTCAAGGACTACAACAGCGCCTGGCTTGCGCTCGTGCAAGGGCGGGTCGACGCCCTGACCGGGAGCCTGAATATCCTGCAGGGCTTCGCCAAGGACAATAAGGGCTACAAGATCGCCGGCGACATGTTCAGCGTCGAACCCTTCGGCGTCGGCGTCAGGAAGGGCGATTCCGCGCTCCGGGACGCCGTCAACGAGACCATCCAGGATCTTTGGACATCGGGAGAATACCGCAAGCTCTACGTCAAATGGTTTGGCGAGGAGCCGCGCATTCCGATCGAGATCTGGCCCTGATCGGTTCGGCCGGAGCGGCAGGGTCGAATGATGTCCTACCAGTTCGATTGGGCGCAGATCTGGCAGCATCGTGACCTGATCGTCGATGGGCTGTGGACGACGATCGGGCTTTCGGCAGCTGCGCTGGTGCTGGCGCTCGGCATAGGTGCCATCATCGGCACCTTGGGCGCTTCACGATCGAGGTTTGCCCGTATCGCGGCCGGCCTCTTCGTCGAATGCATGCGCAATATCCCGCTCCTGATCCATATGTATTTCTGGTATATGGCGCTGGCCTTCCTGCGGCTGCCGCCTTTCACTTGCGCGGTTCTCGGCCTGACCCTGTATTCCAGCGCCTATGTGGCGGAAGTGGTTCGCGCCGGTCTCGACAGCATTCCCAAAGGGCAAGCGCAGGCGGCGGCTGCTTCGGGATTGCGACCTCTGCAGGTCCTTGTCCTCGTGATCTATCCGCAGGCGCTGCGCGTCATCGCGCCCTCGCTCGCGAGCCTGTCGTCTCAGCTCATCAAGGATTCATCGCTTGCATCCGTCATCGCGGTTGCCGACCTGACCTATCAGGCGGGCGCGATCGAAGGACAGACGTTTCGCACCTTCGAGGTCTATATCACCATCGCTGTTTTGTATCTCGTGCTGGTGTTCATCGTCAGCCGGGGCCTCACCAGCATTCCCGGCATGCGCGATACTCCCTCGGTCGGAAGAGTGGCCGATGCCTGAGATCATCTGGAAGAATCTCGACTTCCTGCTCGCCGGGCTCGGCATGACGGTGCGGCTTGCGGCCATCGGTGTCGCGGGCGGCACGGCGCTCGGGCTGACGCTCGCGATCCTGCGTCACGCGCGCATTCCGGTGCTGAGCCGGATCGCGCTGGTCTATATCGAGATCATCCGCGGCACTCCGCTGCTGGTCGTGCTGTTCATCTGCTTCTTCGCCTTGCCGGCCTTCTTCGGCTACCGGACCAACGCAGTCGAGGCTGCATCGCTCGGCTTCGTCCTGTTCATCGCCGCCTATCTGGCTGAGGACTTCAGAAGCGGCCTGCGCTCCGTGCGCCCCGGGCAGACCCAGGCCGGGCTTGCCTGCGGCCTCAAGCCGATCCAGGTGTTCTACCTCATCGTCCTGCCGCAGGCGGTACGCCGCACGATCCCGCCCGTCTTCAGCCAATATGTCCGGCTGTTCAAATTCACATCGGTCGCGTCCGTGATCGGGGTGCGCGAGCTCACGGGCAGCGCGCTGCTGGTCAACGCCCGCGAGTTTCAACCGGTGGTGATGCTCACGAGCGTCGCTTTGACCTATCTCGTCATATGCTCGGCCATGTCGTTCTTCGGCAGGCTGCTCTACGCGCAGCTGGCGATAAGGAGCTGAGGATAGTCAGCCATGAGTAGCGCGCCCCTGATCGTCCTCGACCATGTCTCGAAGAGCTATGGGCGCAATCCCGTGTTGCGGGACTGCAGCCTGCGCGTCGCACCTGGCGAGATCGTCGTCGTTTGCGGCCCCTCGGGGTCCGGCAAGAGCACCCTGATCAAATGCATCAACGGCCTCGAGCCTTATCAATCCGGTTCGCTGACATTCGAGGGGAAGGAGATCGGCGCCCGCTCGACCGATCTGCCGCGGTTGCGCTCGCGCATCGGCATGGTCTTCCAGAGCTTCGAGCTCTATCCGCATATGACGGCCGTGCAGAACGTGATGCTCGCCCAGGTGCATGCGCTCAAACGCTCGCGTTCCGAAGCGCGAACCCGCAACCTGGAGCTTCTGACGCGCGTCGGCCTGCGCGAGAGGGCCGAAGCCTATCCGGCCGATCTTTCGGGGGGCCAACAGCAAAGAGTGGCGATCGCGCGGGCGCTGGCGCTCGATCCGGTGGCGCTGCTGTTCGACGAGCCGACCTCCGCGCTCGATCCGGAAATGATCAACGAGGTTCTCGACGTCATGGTCGCGCTGGCCCGGGAGGGCATGACGATGGTGGTGGTCACCCATGAGATGGGGTTCGCGCGCCGCGTCGCCTCGCGCGTGGTGTTCATGGACGAGGGCCGGATCGTCGAGGACCGGCCGAGCGAGCTGTTCTTCAAGGCGCCGGAGACCGAACGGGCGCGCATCTTCCTGTCGAAGATCATCGCGCATTGAGCCGCAAGCATGAGCCGGGACGGCTCGCAGCAAAGAGAGGAGCCCATGCCAAACCCTGCAAAGACCGGCCTCGTCGTCACGGCGCATCCGGGAGATTTCGTCTGGCGGGCCGGCGGCGCCATCGCGCTCCACGCCAGGAAGGGCTACCGGGTCAAGATCGTTTGCCTGTCATTTGGCGAGCGGGGCGAAAGCCAATTCGCCTGGAAGATCGCCGGAGCGCAGCTCGCCGAGGTGAAGGCGAAGCGCGAGGAGGAGGCCCGCAGGGCGGCGGAAATCCTCGGCGCTGAGATCGAGTTCTTCGACGCCGGCGACTATCCGCTGCGCTTGAACGAGGCGATGCTCGATCGTCTCATCGACATCTACCGCGAGCTCAATCCGTCCTTCGTGCTCACTCATTCGCTCGAAGATCCCTATAACGTGGATCATCCGGAGGCGACGCGCTTCGCCCAGGAGGCCCGCATCGTGGCGCAGGCAATGGGTCACAAGCCCGGCGCGACCTACAGCTACAACGCCCCGCCCGTCTTTCTGTTCGAGCCGCACCAGCCCGAGATGTGCAACTTCAAGCCGAACGTCATCGTCAATATCGATGAGGTCTGGGAGCGGAAATACGAAGCCTTCCAGGTCCTCGCGGCGCAGAAACATCTCTGGGAATATTACCTGCGGGTCGCCCTCCAGCGTGGCATGCAGGGTGGCCGCAACACCGGCAAAGCCATGACCTATGGCGAAGCCTATCAACGCCTGTTTCCTATGGTCGTGGAGGAGCTGGCTTGAGGCCGCTTGTCCGTGATGACTTGAGGTATGACTGATCGGATCGACTCCGGATGGTCCGGAATTCGCAGCGGACAGGCGTGGATGGCCGGGCCAAGCCCGGCCAAGACGTGGATGGGTCCATTCGCCTGAGCCAAATGACCACCGGTTCTTCATTACGCTCGCCATCGCAACCGCGTCTTGGCCGGGCTTGGCCCGGCCATCCACGCCTATGCTCAACCGACGACAATGTCCTGGGCCGGGATCGGCGTGCCCTCATGGGCGTGCGTGATATTACGGAACATGTGCCGGACGGTTTTGTCGAAATTATCGACCGTCCCGGCAGCGATGTGCGGCGTGACCACGATATTGTCGAGCGTCAGCAGCGGATGATCGGAGGGCAGCGGCTCGATCTCGAACACATCCATCGCGGCCGAGTGGATTTCCCTGGCGCGCAGGGCCGCGATCAGATCGTCCTCGATGACGACACCACCGCGCGCGACATTCACCAGGACGGCGGTCGGCTTCATGGTGCGTAGCGCCGCCCGGTCGATCATGCCCGTCGTCGCAGGTGTCAACGGGCAATGCAGCGTCACCACGTCGGCGGTCGCTAGCAGCGTGGGCAGGTCCGCATAGGCAACGCCGAGACGCTGTTCCTCGTCGACCGTGAGCCGCCGCGACTTGTTGTAGAGGATCTCGCAATCGAAACCCGACAGCATGCGGGCAACCGCCTTGCCGATCGCACCGAAGCCGACGATGCCGACTGTCTTGCCCGACAGGGTGTATGACTCGACCGGCAAACTCCCCCACCCCCGCCAATTCCCCTTCATCAGCTCGGCATGCCCGAAGGCGAGGTTGCGGAGCGCCGCGATCATGAGGCTGATAGTGAACTCGGCGACCGGAATGGCATTGCTGCCGGTGGTGCGTGCGACCTTGATGCCGAGCTCGGCTGCCGTCACGAGATCGAGATTGTCGGTCCCGACACCCCATTTGTGCAGCAGCTTCAGGCGCCGTGCCGCGCGCAGCACCGAACCCGGCACCGCGATCTGTCCGGAAATCGCATAATCGGCTTCGGCGATGATCGCCTGCTGGTGCGCCTCGTCGCGCGAGGTGCCATGCTCCAGCACCAGGCCCGGCGGCAACAAGGCGCGCAGCCTTGTCGCAGTCGATTCGCTGATCGGATCGAGGACGATGACGGTCTCGGTCATGAGGTCTTTCCTGAAAGAGAGATCAAAGCCAAATGAGAATCAAAGCGTGGTGAAGCGCACGCCGGCGCGCGCGAGGCCGCCCGAAATGCCGACCGGCGTGCCGTCGGCGCGCCAGCAGGCAGCACCCGTCAAGCTGCCGTCGGCGTTGAAGCTGATCGCGTTCATGCCGCCGGCCACACGCTGGACGCGCTGGATCTTGTGCCCGCGCGCCGCCAAGGCGGTCGCCACGGCCTCGGAGATGCCGGCTTCGAGCTCGAGCAGATGGCCCTGCGTCCAGAGCCTGGGCGCCTCGACGGCCTGCTGCAGGCTCATGCCGTGGTCGATCAGATTGACGATGGCCTGCATGGCCGAGGGAAAAATCCTCAGCGCTCCTGGCAGGCCGAGAGCGAAGGCGAGCTTCCCGTCTCGCAGCGCCATCATCGGGGCCATCGAGGTGAAGACCCGTTTGCCAGGCGCGATCGAGAGCGCATGGCCAGGATGGGGATCGAAATTGAACATGTAGTTGTTCGCGATCATCCCGGTTCCGGGCACGGCGAAGCGGGCGCCGAACACGCCGTTGATCGTCTGCGTCGCGGCGACCGTATTGCCGGCGCTGTCGGCGACGGTCACATGCGTCGTATCGGCGGATTCGCCCGACGCAATGCCGGGCGCAAAGCTTTGGGCCCGCGCGAGATCGATGCGGGCACGCCGCTCGGCCGCATAGGCCTTCGAGGTCAGGCGCTCGACCGGCACCTGCACGAAGGCCGGATCGGCCGTAGCGGCCGATCGGTCCGCGAAGGCGATCTTCAGGGATTCGGCCAGAAGATGCGCGGTATCGGGGTGATCGAATCCCAGCCCCCCGATATCATAGGCTTCGAGAATGTTCAGCATCTGCACGATATGCACGCCGGCCGAGGATGGCGGCGGTGGCCCCAGGATTTCGAAGCCGCGATAGCTGCCCCGGATCACCTCGCGCGTGATGACGCGGAAGGCTTTGAGGTCGGCCTCGGTGATCAGCCCGCCAGCGGCCGCCATATGGTCGGCGAGCGCGCGCCCGAGCGCTCCGCCATAGAGCGCGGCAGGGCCCTCCTGCGCGATCAGGCGCAAGGTTCTGGCATAGGCCGGCTGTCGCAGCTTCGTGCCGGCGGGCACGGGCGCTCCGCCGGGCAGGAACAGCGAAGCGAGATAGGGATCATGCGCGAGATCGGCGGCGCAGTCGCTGACGCAATCGGTCAGATAGGGCGTGACGGCGAAGCCATCCTCGGCGAGGCGGATGGCCGGACGCAACACGTCTTCCAGCGAGAGCGTCCCGAAGCGCGCCAGCGCCTCGCACCAACCCGCCAATGCGCCGGGCACCGCCATGGCGCGCGGGCCGACGAAATTCGCCCTGCCTTTGGTCTCCTGGTAGTCGGGCAGGGTATCGGAGAGCGTCTCGTACATGTCGCCGGTCGCGGCTGCCGGCGCGGTGCTGATGCCGTCGAGCACGATATGGCTGCCGTCCGCGAGGCGAATATGGGCGAGGCCGCCGCCCAGCACGCCGACCATCATCGGCTCGACCACGCTCAGCGCGAAGAGCGCCGCCACTGCGGCGTCGATCGCATTGCCGCCGCCGAGCAGCATCTCGGCGCCGGCGCCCGAGGCCAGCGGGTGATTGCTGACGACCATGCCCTTCGATGCCGTTGCCGGCTGCTTTTCGCAGACCATGCCGGCGAAGCCCAAACCTGCCACCGGCTTGCCTGCGTGGCCCAAGCCTGGGTTACCCAAACCGACGTCATTCATGCCGCATGCTCCAGGTAGTGGCGCGCGAAGCGAGCTCCGAGCTCGGTGAGCTTTTCCACCAGCGCGGCCCCGGTCTCCGGCGAGCAGAGGCGCGGATCGCCGCTGCGGACGCCGTTGGGCGCCATCGCGTCATATTCGACCGGCACCTGCACCTCGGCGCCCTCGAAACGGATATTGCCGAAAGCGATCGCATCGAGATTCATGACCTGGTGCAGCGGGGCAGGGTCCGGCACGAGATCAGGCCGCATCAGCTCCGGAAAGAGATGCATGACGATGCTCGTGAGCGGATCGGCCCCATGGCCCGCGGCCCGCTTGGCGATGTCCGCGCCGAGAATTTGCGGCAGCATGGCGTAGCAGATCTTCCACAGATAAAGGCTCGGGATCAGCACGCCGTGCTGACGGTGGATCGCCTGCGTCACCTCATGCACCGCCTGAACGTTGCCGCCATGGCCGTTGATCACGATCATGCGGGTCAGGCCATGGCGCAGCAGGCAGGCGAACATATCGGTCAAGACGGCGCGCAAGGTTGCCTGCTCCAGGGCGATGCCGCCCGGCATGGAGCCGAAATAATCGGCGCCTCCGAATGGCAGCACCGGCCCGACCAGCGTCTCGACGCCCGCCTCGTTCGCCCGGCGCGCGATGCGCTCGGCAATGGCGTCGGCGCTCAGATAATCGCCCATCGGCGCATGCGGCCCTTGATCCTCGTGGCTCCCCATCGGCAGCAGGATCACGGGGTTGCGGGCATAAATGGCGCGCGCTTCGCCACCGGTCAGCTCGCTCATGCGGACCTTCAGAGGTTTCACATCCGGCATCCTCATCTCCATTCTCGCATCCGGTCAGACGCGTCCTATCGTGCGGGTGAAGCCGACCAGCCGATCCACCAGGGTGATGACGGCGACGGAGATGGCGATCAGCGAGACCGCCAGCGCCGCCACTAGCGGATCGGTGCGGCTTTCGGTGTAGTGGAAGAGCGCGACCGGCAGGGTGGTGAGACGCGGGCCGACCAGGAACAGGCTGATCACCGTCTCGTCGAAGCTGACGAGGAAAGCGAGGGTCGCGGCGGCGAGCGCTCCGGGCAGAGCGAGCGGCAGGGTGACACGCAGGAAGGCCCGCAGCGGCGTCGCGCCGAGTGTCGCCGCTGCCTCCTCGAGATCAGGGGTCAGCGCCGTGAAGGCGGAAACCATGATCCGCACAATGAAGGGCAGCACGACCACGCAATGGGCGAGCGCGAGGCCCGGCCAGGTCGCGACCAGGCCATAAGGCTGCAATGTCATCAGCAGCGCGAGACCAATCACCAAGGTCGGCAGCAGCAGGGGAGCCGAGAGCAGCAGCGCGACGAAGCCAGGCACGCGCCCTCTGGCGACGGCCAGAGCGGCCGGGAACCCAGCGGTCACCGCCAGAAGCGTCACCATCGTTGCCAGCATGGCGCTGTTGCGCGCCGCCGTCAGGATGTCGCCGCTGGCAGCCAAAGCCTCGAACCAGCGCAAGGAAAAGCCGGGCGGGGGGAATGTCAGATAGGCCCCGGACGAGACGCTGAGCAGCGCCACGATGGCAAGCGGCGACAGCAGCACGACATAGCCGCAGGTCGCCAGCACCCGGACGAAGGGACCGGTGCTCATCGCGCCAGGTTCCGCGTGACGGCCGTCTGCGCCGCCATCAGCACAAGCAACAGCACGAGGGCATAGATCGACAAGGCGGCGGCAGCAGGCCAGTCGAGGGTCTGCGTCGCGGCATCATAGATTTCGGTCGCGAGCACGAAGACGCGGCCGCCGCCCATCAGATGCGGCGTGATGAAGGCCGAGATCGACAGCGCGAAGGCGAGCAGCCAGCCCGCCGAGACCGCAGGCAGGGTCAGCGGAAAGGTCACACGCCAGAAAGCGCGCAATGGTCCGGCGCCGAGCGTCGCTGCGGCCTCCTCCAGCCTCGCATCCAGCCGGCCGAAGCCCGCGATCAGCGCCAGCACCGTATAGGGCATCACGCTCTCGGTCAGGCCGATGCGGACGCCCGCGAGATTGTTGATGATGGCGAAGGTCGGCAGGCCAAGCGACGCCAGCGCAGTGTTGATCAGGCCCTGATCGCCGAGGATCGCCAGCCAGCCGATGACCCGCGCCGTGCCGGAGACCAGCAGCGGCGCGATGGCCGCGATCGTGAGCAGGCCGCGAAACCGGCTGCGGGAGCGGAACAGGAACAGCGCCATCGGGTAACTCAGCAGCACCGACGCCGTCGCCGCGAAGGCCGAGAGCGACAGGCTGTCCAGGGTCAATTGCCAGGTGAAGCTGTCGCGGGCGAGCTTGATATAGGTCGCAAGCGACAAGGCAGGCAGCATCGCGCCGGTTTCGCTGGTTTCGTTCAGGCTCATGCGGGCGAGCGTCAGCATCGGCCAGATGAAGGCGACCGCCAGCAGCAAAAGCGCCGGCGCGGCGAGGAGCCAGCCGGAGAGACGGCGCGGCAGCGCGGCCCCGCTCACACCGGAAATCCTAACGTATCGGCCGCCTTCCAGCCCAGCCGGACGCTCTGGCCCGGCTGCAGGGAGCGCCAGCCATCGTCGAAGGTCCCGACATCCACGGGCACGCGGCCAGCGTCGGTCTCGACGATCACCTGCATCACCTCGCCGGTGTAGTCGAGCGCAGCGATCACGCCTCGCAGGACGTTGTCCTCCGAAGCGCCGGGAGCGAGGAGGCGAATGCGATGCGGGCGCACGAATATCTCCGCGTCGCCGCGTGGCGGCAGGTTGTCGCCGCGCAGGACGATGCCTCGCACCTGCGCCGCCCCGTCTCGCATCTGCGCCTTGAAGCAAGCGCTTCGCCCCACGAAGCGGGCGACGAAAATCGAGGCCGGGCGTTCGAACACGGCGACGGGCGTATCGAGCTGCTCGATGCGGCCGGCATTCATGACCGCGACGAGATCGGCCATCGCCAGGGCCTCGGCCTGATCATGCGTCACGAAAACCGAGGTGGTGCCGGCGCGCCGCTGAATGAGCCGCATCTCGGTGCGCAGCTCCTCGCGCAGCTTTGCGTCGAGAGCCGAGAGAGGCTCGTCGAGCAGCAAAACCTGCGGCTCGATCGCCAGAGCGCGCGCCAGCGCCACGCGCTGCTGCTGGCCTCCGGATAATTGACGGGTGCGCATCTGCGCATGCGTCGAAAGCCCGACCATTTCCAGCGCGGCTGCGGCCCGCTCCCGCCGCTCGGATTTGCCGACCCCCTGCATTTCGAGCCCGAAGCCGATATTCGCGAGCACGCTCAGATGCGGAAACAGCGCATAGGATTGGAACACGACGCCGAGACCGCGCCGATGCGGCGGCAGGGACGTGATGTCCTGCCCGCCAACCAGCACGCGCCCGGCATTGGGCTTTTCCAGCCCCGCGATCATGCGCAATGTCGTAGTCTTGCCGCAGCCGGATGGTCCAAGGAGAGCCAGAAAACAGCCCTTCTCGATGGCGAGCGAGACGGAATCCACCACGGTGATATTGCCATAGGCCCGTGTCAGGCCATCGAGCTCCAGATGCATCATCGTCGCGCCGGTCACATCAGCGCGTGCCGGCGGAGATCACCTCGCGCCGCCAGCGCTGGTTCCAGGTCTCGCGCAACTTGATCATCTCGCTCCAGTCGAGCGGAATGACGCGGGCGAGGTTATCCGGCGCGACGGCCGTGCGGGCCGCAACTGCGGGACTGATGGCGGCACGCGGATTGGTCGGTGCATAGAAGGACTTTTCCGTGAAGGCCTTCTGCGCCTGCTCGCCGAGCGCGTAGTTCATGAAGGCAAAGGCCGCATCCCGATTATGCGCGCCCTTCACCACATTGATCGTGTTGATCTGGAAAACCGTGCCTTCCGAGGGCAGCATCACGCCGAGTTGCCCGCCGGAGCGGTCGTGATTGAGCTGGGCGCGCGCATTCCATCCGGTTCCGAATGCAAGCGTGCCGTTGAGGATCAGCGTGTAGCTGTCCGGCTGCGGATCGAAGGTCTGCACGGCTGGCGCGAGGTCCCGCAGCTTCTTGAAGGCGCCGTCGGCTTGTTTCCAATCGCCGGTCTCCGCATGCGCGAGCACAGCCGTCAGCGCCAGGCCCTGGATATTGGGTGGCGCGGACACACCGAGCTTGCCCGACCATTTCTTGTCCCAAAGGGCGCTGAGCGAGGTCGGCGCCGGCGAGACGAGCTTGCTGTCATAGGAGATGACCAGATGATCGAAGGTGACGCCCGGGCCGCAATCGCCACCGGCCTTCCGCGCCTGCGGGTCGAGCTCCTTCAGCGCCGGCACCAGCGCCTCGGTCGCCGGCTCGACCAGCCCCTCGGCGCAGGCGATCGCCGCCGTCGTGGTGTCCATGATGACGAGGTCGAGCTGCGGGTCGTTCTTCTGCGTCCGCAATTGCCCGAGCATGCCGGCAGAGGTGGTGCCACCCACGAATTGCACCTGTGCGGCGCCCTTCTGGTTGAAGGGGGTGATGACCTCGTTGGTGTAATTGTCCTGGAAGGCCGCGTCCGAATAGCTCATCAACCGGACCGGATCGGCGTTCGCGGCCGTTGCGACGAGCAGCGCGAGAAACCCCGCAGAGCGTTTCATGACGGTCATACTCCTTGCGCGACTTTGGCGCTCGCGCCGCTGATTTCGCCGAGCTTCGCACCGTCCTGCACACGGCGCTGATTGACAAGCCCGGCCTGTTGCCGCTCGATCGCGCGCCGCGCTTCAGCCTCGGCCTCTGCGGGCGGCAAGATCACCACGCCGCTCTCGTCGCACAGCACCGCATCGCCCGGCATCACCACGGCGCCGCCGATCGAGACCGGCTTGTTCAGCCGCCCGCCGAGATCGTAGATCCGGGTGGTGATCGGCGCGAGGCCGCGCGCCCAGAGCGGGAAGTCGGAAGCCTCGACCTCCTCGAGATCGGTGCAGGGGCCATCGACGACGCCAGCTCTGGCGCCGGCAGCCTTGGCGGCCACCGTGACGCCGCCGCCCCAGCAGGCATGACGGTCATCGCCCAGGCGGTCGACCACGAGGATATCGCCGGGGCGCAACAGGCCGAGCGCATGATGCAGCAAGGTCGAGTCGGGACCCGGAATCGCCAAGGTGATCGCCGTGCCCGCCACGCGCTTGCCGCGCAGCAACGGCTGGATGGCGCGGTCGCAGAAGCCCCAATGCCGCCAATGGCCGATGGTGGCGGTTTCCGTCTGCTCCAGCAACGCGACGACCTCCGTGCTGATCTGCGGCGGGGAGGGCTCGATCTCATATTTCGGCATTGCGGGGCTCCGGTTCATCGATCGTCAGGCGTGGCGAAGCGGCCGATGCGCCTCGTCGCGAATGCGCGAGATGGCGATCAGGCTGATGCAGGCGGCGAAAAGCACATAATAGACCGGCGCGATCGGCTGGCCGGTCTCGCGCACCAGGAAAGTGGCGATCGCAGGAGCGAAGCCGCCGAAGATCGCGGCCGCCAGATTATAGCCGATCGAGAGCGAGGTGGTGCGCAGATGCGTCGGGAACAGCTCGCACAGCATGGCCGGTCCCGGCCCGCTGAAGATCGCCATCAGGATGCCGGCCACGAGCTGCACGATCAGCAGCACGGCGAAGCTTGGCGCCGTCACCAGCCACAGGAACAGCGGATAGGACAGGACGAGGAAGCCGCCGGCCGCCGTCAGCAACAGGGGTTTGCGCCCGACACGATCGGAGAGTGCGCCCATGAAGGGCGTCAGGATGGTGCGCAACAGGATGGCGATCGTGTTGGCGGCGAGCGAGAAGCGGGCGTCGAGCTTCAGCTGCTGGGTGGCGAAGGCTGGCATGAAGGTCAGGAACAAATAGCCGCCGACGGTCCAGATGATGGTGGAGCAGCAGGCGATCAGCATCGCAGCGCGCTGCGTCGCGACCGCGCCGCGTAAGGGTGACGCAACAGCCTCGGGCGTCGCAGTGGTCTTGCGCCTTGCAAGCTCTGCCTGGAAGGCCGGCGTCTCGGCGACCCTGGTGCGCAGATAATAGCCCACGGGCGCGAGAATAAAGCCGAACAGGAAGGGGATGCGCCAACCCCATTCGTTCATGCTGGCCTCGTCCAGCGAGGCGGCCATCACGAAGGCGAACAGCGATCCGCCGAGCGTGCCGAGGCCGACGCCGAATTGCTGCCAGCTGCCATAATAGCCGCGCTGCCCGTCCGGCGCATATTCGACCAGGAACGAGGCAGCCCCACCCCATTCGCCGCCGGACGAAAAGCCTTGCACCAGGCGGCACAGCACCAGCAGAGCCGGCGCGAGAACGCCGATGCTGGCATAGGAGGGGATGAGACCCGTCGCCGCCGTCGCAACCGCCATCATCACCACCGAGATGACGAGCGCCTGCTTGCGGCCATGGCGATCCGCATAGGCGCCGAGCACCACGCCGCCGAGCGGACGCATGATGAAGCCGATGCCGAAGGTCGCAAAGCTCGAGAGCGTCGAGGCCAGCGCGTCTCCGGATGGGAAGAAGGCGTGGCCGACCGAGGCCGCCAGGAAGCCGTAGATGGTGAAATCGAAGACTTCCAGGAAATTGCCGATCATGCAGGACAGGATGGCTTTCCTGCGCAAGGCCGCATCGTCGAGGCCGCGAAGCTCGGTCGCCGTTGCGGCAATGGTCATCTGGTCCATCCCGAACTGCGCCATCGCTTTCCGGTGGGTTCACGCATGCTTGCCGGCTAGCGTGATTGACGTCTTGTCATATGTCCAATAGCAAAAACAGAGGGATTGATATCTGCCGAGTATGAAACAGCGGATCGAGCTTCGCCATCTCGACTATTTCGTCCATGTGGCGGAGGAGCTGCATTTCGGCCGCGCGGCCGAGCGCCTGGGGATGGCGCAAGCTCCGCTGAGCCAGCAGATCCGGCAGCTGGAAGATCGCCTCGGGGCGACCTTGCTCAATCGCACCACGCGGCATGTCAGCCTGACGCGGGCGGGCGAATTGTTCTTGCAGCATGCCAAGGCCCTTCTGGCGCAGGCCGAAACCGCCATCGGCGATACGCGCGCCGCCTCCAACAGCCCGCTTGGCCGTATCGTCGTCGGAGCGGTCTTCGTGGCGCAGTTCCGCTTCCTGCCGCCGATCATCAGCACCTTCCGCCGCCGCTATCCGCGCGTCGAGATCGATCTCGTCGTCATGACGACCAGCGAGCTGCTGGGGGAAGTGCAGAGCGGCCGGATGAACCTTGCCTTCATTCATCCGCCGGCCGCGCCCGGTGCTCTCGACATCGAAATCATCGCCCATGAAGGCTTCGTGGCCCTGCTGCGCGACGATCACCGCCTCGCCGGACAGGTGCCGCTGCGGCTCGCGGATCTCGCCGATGAGGATTTCGTCGTGCAGCGCGCGGCGCTCGGCGCGAGCTATCATCATCTGGTGCTGGAGCAGTGTCGCGCTGCCGGGTTTCGTCCCCGCGTGGTGCAGGAGACGTCGAGCGTCGCCAATGTCGCGGTGCTGGTGGCGGCGGGCCTTGGCGTCGCCGTGGTGCCGGGGCGCGCGGCGCTGATGCCGCTGCCGAACCTCGTGCATCGCCCATTGGCGGAATTGCCGCACAGCATCGCCATCGCCGTGGCGCGTGCGCCCGGCGAAGTTGCGCCTGTGGTCCGGCACTTCATCGAAGTCAGCCGCAAGGTCGCGCGCGAGCTCGACGGGCAGCTCTGACCCTGGGACCGCGACCGTCCCGGTCGCCCTTCCTGCCAGCGGCGCGCCGGATTCGACGGCGCTTGACTCTCACGCAACGTGATCCCTGAAACCTCGTATCCGTCAACCAAAGGCGAGAAGCCATGGGCGTCTACACGGTCAAGGAAGCGGCGCAGCTCTCGGGCGTCTCGGTCCGAACGCTGCACCATTATGACGAGATCGGCCTCCTGAAACCCGCCTGCCTGGGTGCGAACGGGTATCGCTATTACGGTCGCGACGAGCTGCTGCGCCTGCAGCAAATTCTCTTCCACCGGGAACTCGGATTTCCGTTGGAGGAGATCCGCCAGGTGCTGAGTGCTCCGGACTTCGACCGTGTGGCTGCCCTCCGCGCTCATCGCGCGCGGCTGATGGGGGAGGTCCGGCGCTACCGAAGACTCGTGCGCACGCTCGACGCTACTCTCGCCGCACTCGAAGGAGACACGGACATGGACGACAAGGCGATGTATCGCGGCTTTTCCGCGGAGAAGCAGGCCGAGCACGAGGCCTGGCTCGTGGCCCGATTGGGCGGCCAAGTGCAGGCACGGATCGATGCCGCCAAGACAAGGATGAAGGGCTGGAGCAGGGCCGATTTCGACCGTCATCTCGCAGAGGTCGAGCAGATCGAAGTCGCGCTGGCTCGGGCGCTGACCAAAGGCTTGCCCACCAACTCCCTGGAGGTCGCCGATCTGATACGGCAGCTGCACGCTTGGGTCGGGCGCGGCTGGAACGATTTGCCGAGCCGCCAGGCCTTCATCGGATTGGCCAAGGTCTATCAGGAGCATCCGGATTTCCGCGCCCGTTACGAGAGCAGGGCTCCCGGCCTGACCGATTATATGGTCAAGGCCATCGGCGGATTCGCGGAGCGGGAGCTCGCCTGAAATAGTGTGCCGGCGGCCTACCAGCTTTCGATCCAGGGGCGCAGGTCGAGCTCATGCGTCCAGGCACTGCGCTGCTGGCGGTGCAACTGCCAATAGGCCTCGGCGATGGCATCCGGATCCAGGATGCCATCCTGTGGTTTCAGGGCGGCACGCTCGGGGAAGTTCTCCCGGATCCATGGAGTGTCGATCGCGCCGTCGATCACCGTGTGGGCGACATGGATCCCCTGCGGCCCGAGCTCCCGCGCCATGCTCTGGGCGAGCGCCCGCAAGCCGTGCTTGGCGCCCGCAAAGGCGGCAAAACCTGTGCCGCCGCGCATGCTGGCCGTGGCGCCGGTGAACAGGATGGTGCCGCGGCCGCGCGGGACCATCCGGCTTGCCGCCTCGCGCCCGGTGAGGAAGCCGGCGAAGCAGGCCATCTCCCAGACCTTGAAATAGACCCGGCTGGTCGTCTCTCGGATCAGGTGGCGGACATTGCCGCCGATGTTGAAGACGACGACCTCGAGCGGCCCGACCTCGCGCTCGATCGTCTCGAACAGCGCAGCGACCGCCTCCTCCTTGCGCGCATCGACTCCGAAGGCGCGGGCCACACCACCTGCGGCCTCGATCTCGGCGACCAGGGGCTGCAACTTGTCGGCATGGCGGCGCACCAGGCAGGCCGTGAAGCCTTCGCGTGCGAAGCGACGTGCGATGGCGCCGCCCGTCGCGTCGCCGGCCCCGACGACCAGCACTGCCTGTCCCGCCGTCATGCCTCGCTCCTTTGGCCTGGTTAGTTCTAAAACAGAACTTAGTGAGCATGCAACAGCAACGATGCCGCTGTCAAACGGGAGCATCGCCCGTTCCGAAAAGGAACCTTGACCTCGTGCGTTCCAAATGGGAACCTGAGCTCCGAGAAAGGTTCCACCATGCGCTGGAGCGAGTTGGATCAGGAGGCCTGCTCCGTCGCGCGGACGGTGTCGGTGATCGGCGACCGCTGGTCGCTGCTGATCCTGCGCGACTGCTTCCTGCGGATCCGCCGCTTCGACGATTTCCAGGAGCGGCTCGGCGTTACGCGCCATATCCTTGCCGATCGGCTCAAGAAGCTGGTCGATCTCGGCGTGCTGCGCCGCCAGCGCTACGTGGATCGGCCTCCGCGCTACGAGTATCGCCTGACGGAGAAGGGTATCGAGCTCTATCCGGTGCTGTTGGCACTGGTGCATTGGGGGGACCGGCACATGGCCGATGCCGCGGGCGCTCCGCTGCTGCACCGGCACAAGGGCTGCGGCGCGCTGTTCGAGCCGGTCATGGTGTGCTCGGTCTGCGGCGAGCCGCTCGAGGCGCGCGAGGTCACGGTGGAGGAGGGGCCTGGCGCTGCGACATCGACCCTGCCGCTTCTCGCCCACGCACATGGCCACGAACACCGTTGATCCAACGCAGAGGAGGCGCGCAATGGCCGAGGTTGAGTTCCTGTTCGATTATGGCAGCCCGGCGAGCTACCTCGCCTATGCCCGGATGCCGGGTATCGCGGCGCGCGCCGGTGCCACTATCCGCTACCAGCCGATTCTGCTGGGCGGCGTGTTCAAGGCGACCGGCAACCATTCACCGGCCGACATCCCGGCGAAGCGCGTCTGGCTCGATCGCGACATGAAGCTGTTCGCGGAGCGCTATGGCGTGCCCTTCGTGCAGAACCCGTTCTTTCCGATCAACACGCTGCAGCTGATGCGCGGTGCCGTCGCCGCGGACATGCAGGGAAGGCTGGTCCCATATTCCGACGCTGTGTTCCGCGCGATCTGGGTCGAGGCCCGCAACATGCAAGATCCGCAGATCGTCGGCGGCCTGCTCGCCGAGGCCGGCTTCGATCCGCACGCCATGCTGGCGGCGACCGAGGATCCCGCCGTCAAGGCGCGCCTGCGCGAGGCGACCGATGCCGCGGTGCGCCGCGGCGTGTTCGGTGCGCCGACCTTCTTCGTCGGCGGCGAGTTGTTCTGGGGGCAGGACCGGCTCGACTTCGTCGAGGCCGCGCTCAAGCACTGACGCCTGCTATTTCGAGCCCAAAGGAGCTTCACGCATGTCTCTGCCGCCGCTGCTGCGCGACAATCTGGTTCTGCCCGTCATCGGTGCGCCGCTGTTCATCGTCTCCAACCCTGACCTCGTCATCGCGCAGTGCAAGGCCGGGATCGTCGGTGCCTTCCCGGCGCTCAACGCCCGGCCGGCCGAGATGCTGGAGCAGTGGCTGGAGCGCATCACCACGGAACTCGCGGCCTACAAGAAGGCGCATCCCGAGAAGAAGGTTGCGCCCTTCGCGGTCAACCAGATCGTGCATTCATCGAATGACCGCCTGCAGCACGACGTCGAGATCTGCGTGAAGCATAAGGTTCCGATCCAGATCACATCGCTGCGCGCGCCGGATGCCGTGGTCGAGGCGGCGCATAGCTATGGCGGGCTGGTGTTCCATGACGTCACCAACATCGTCCATGCCAAGCGCGCTCTGCGGGCCGGCGTCGACGGGCTGATCCTGGTGTGCAACGGCGCCGGCGGCCATGCGGGCGCGCTGTCGCCCTTCGCCCTGGTGCCGGAGGTGCGCGAATTCTACGACGGCACGATCATCCTGTCGGGCGCGATCGCCAATGGCGGTTCGATCCTGGCGGCGCAGGCGGTCGGAGCCGACATCGCCTATATGGGCACGCGCTTCATCGCCACGACGGAAGCCAATGCCGATCCCGCCTATAAGCAGGCCCTCACCGAAAGCTCGGCCGAGGACATCGTCTACACCAACCTCTTCACCGGCGTGCACGGCAACTACCTGAAGAAGAGCATCGTGAATGCGGGCCTCGACCCGGAGAACCTGCCCGTCGGCGACAAGAGCAAGATGAATTTCGCTTCGGGCGGGAACCAGAGGGCCAAGGCCTGGCGCGACATCTGGGGCGCAGGCCAGGGCACCGGCCAGATCAGCGAGGTGACGGGCACGGCCGAGCTCGTGGCGCGGCTTGCCGAGGAATATCAGGCGGCGCGCCGCCGCGTGCTTGCGGCCTGAGGCATTCGTGCCGACCCGGTCCGCTAGCCGAGCAGGCGCCGGGCGGCATCGGCGAGGATGCGCAATCCCATCGCCAGATCCTCGGGCTTGGTATCTTCCGCCCAGTGATGGCTGATGCCGCCGATCGAGGGCGCAAACAGCATCGCCGCCGGCATGACCCGCGCGACATATTGGGCGTCGTGCCCCGCGCCGCTCGGCATGCGTTGCCAGGCGCCAGGCGCAAGCGCTTCGGCGGCGTCCGCCAGCGCCGCCTGGAGCTTGTCGTCGCAGGCGACAGGACGGGATTGGCTGACGACCTCGAGCACGGCCGTGCAGCGCTCGCGACGATTGCTCTCCTGCACGGCTCGGCGGAGCAGAGTGTCGAGCCGCTCGAGCACCACGGGATCGATGTCGCGGAACTGAAACATGATCTCGGCGCGGCCGGGAATGATGGATGCGGCGCCCGGATCGAGACTGATGCGCCCGGCAGTCCAGGTGGTCCGATTGCCGCAATGTTGCGGGAAGGCGGCGTCGATCCAGGCGAGCAAGCGCACGGCCGCGAGCCCGGCATCCCGCCGCTCCGCCATGGTTGTGCCGCCGGCATGATCCTGCTGCCCGGTGATCACGATCCGGTACTGCCAGATCGCGACAATTCCCGTGACGACGCCTGCGACATGCCCGGCCACCTCCAGTGTGGTGCCCTGCTCGATATGCATCTCGAGGAAGCCGCGATAGCGATCCTGGTCGAGCCTGAGGCGCGAGCGTCCGGCGAGCCCGGCCTGCTGCAAGGCCTGGCGCAAAGGCGTGCCGTCATAGCGGTTGTTCAGGCGGTCGATCTCCGTCTCCTCCAGCAAGCCGATCGCAGAGCGGGAGCCGATGAAGGAGCCGAAATGTCCTTCCTCATCGGCGAACGCCACGACGTCGACGGGGAGGCCGGCGCGCGCCAGCCCGAGGGCCGCAACCACGCCCAGTGCGCCGTCCAGCCAGCCGGCCTGGTTCTGGCTTTCGATATGGCTGCCGGCCAGCAGCTTCGGCCCAGGTCCCGGATGGCGTCCGAGCACATTGCCGATCCCGTCCATCTCCGGCACGAGCCCGGCCTCCTGCATGCGTTGCATCAGCCAGGCGCGGGACTCCATATCCTCCTTCGAATAGGTCGGGCGATGCACGCCGGTGCGAAAGGCGCCGATCTGCCGCAGGGCGTTCAGATCGGCGAGGAAACGGTCGGTGTCGGGGGCGGTTAAGGTCATGACCGCAGCATGCCGGGGGCGAGCGCCGCGAGCAAGCGCCGATCACAAAAAGCTTTCGGGTTTCGGTGCGTCCAACCGCGCCACGTTGTTTTTTGTGCTTTTCCCCTGAAGACGCCGCTCGGCGAGTCGAGTAGCCGCAGCCGAAACGCTATGTTGGCGCCGGGTCATGGCCCGCCGAGGACTCAGGGAAATGAGCCGAGGACAATGCAGAGCTCAGGAAAATCCACGACGTGACCTACACCACTGCACGGGCTCTGGAGCTGCTGCGAATCGGCTCGGGGCAGCCTCGCGCCGCCTTCCGGGACGGTCAGGAAGAGGCCATTCGCCACGTCGTCGACGGCCGAGGCCGTTTGCTCGTCGTGCAAAAGACGGGCTGGGGCAAGAGCTTCGTCTACTTCATCGCCACCAAGCTGTTGCGCGAAGGCGGTAACGGGCCGACGCTGCTGATCTCGCCCTTGCTCGCTTTGATGCGAAATCAGATCGCCGCGGCAGAACGCATGGGTGTGCGAGCCGCCACCATCAATTCCGACAACCAGAACGAATGGACCGAGGTCGAGACCAAGCTCGCTCGCAATGCGATCGACATCCTGCTGATCTCGCCAGAGCGGCTGGCCAATGAACGGTTCCGCACGGAAGTCCTGGCCGGCATCGCCGCAAGGATCTCGCTGCTGGTGATCGACGAAGCTCACTGCATTTCCGACTGGGGACACGACTTCCGTCCCCATTATCGTTTGCTGGAGCGGATTGTCAGGACCTTGCCGGCAAATTTGAGGCTTCTGGCTACCACCGCGACCGCAAACAACCGCGTGATGGCGGATCTCGCCGCAGTGCTCGGGCCGAAGCTCGAAGTGTCGCGCGGCGACCTCAATCGCAGCTCGCTCTCATTGCAGACCATACGCCTGCCGAGCCAGGCCCAACGTCTGGCCTGGTTGGCCGAGCAGCTCGCGACGCTCGAGGGTCACGGCATCATCTACACGCTGACGGTACGCGACGCCTACCAGGTTGCCGACTGGCTGAAGAGCCGGGGCTTCAATGTCGAAGCCTATACGGGCGAAACAGGTGATCGTCGCGAAGAGCTGGAGCAGGCCCTGCTCGACAATCGCGTGAAAGCCTTGGTCGCGACCACTGCGCTCGGGATGGGATACGACAAGCCTGACCTGGCATTCGTGATTCATTACCAGCTGCCGGGCTCGGTCGTCGCCTACTACCAGCAGGTGGGCCGGGCCGGACGCGCACTCGACTCAGCCTATTGCGTGCTGCTGAGCGGCGAAGAAGACGCGCAGATCACCGACTGGTTCATCAGGAGCGCCTTTCCGACGCAACAGGAAGTCGCCGATGTGCTGGAGGCGCTCGAGGCCGCGCCCAATGGATTGTCAGTTCCCGAGCTCCTCGGCCGTGTGAATCTGAGCAAGGGGCGTATCGAGAAGACGGTCGTCCTGCTGTCTCTGGAATCACCATCCCCCATCGCCAAGCAAGGCAGCAAATGGCAGCTCACGGCCGCGACGCTGAGCGAGGCGTTCTGGGAACGTGCGGAACGGCTCACCGCATTGCGCCGTGACGAACACCGGCAGATGCAGGACTATGTCGGCCTGCCGTTTGGCGAGCATATGGGCTTTCTCGTCCGGGCGCTCGATGGCGATCCGAGCACCGCCAGCCTTCCGGCGCTGGCTCCATTGCCGACAAAAGCGAGTGAGGCGCTCGTCGAAGATGCTGTCGCCTTCCTGCGCCGTACCAGCATGCCGATCGAGCCGCGGCTCCAATGGCCCGCCGGTGGCCTGCCGAAGTACCGGCTGGCCGGGAAAATTCCGGGAAATCTCTTGGCACAGCCCGGCAAGGCTCTTTGCATCTGGGGCGATGCCGGCTGGGGTGGTCTCGTCAGGCAAGGCAAGCGCCAAGATGGCCGCTTTGCCGACCGGCTCGTCACGGCTTGCTCGAACATGATCAGGGTGTGGAATCCACGGCCCGCGCCCAGCTGGGTCACCTGCGTGCCATCGCTGCGTCATCCCGGGCTGGTGCCGGATTTTGCGCAGCGCCTGGCTGCCGCGCTCGGATTGCCGTTTCATGCGGTCATCGCCGACACAGGCGCCAGGCCCGAGCAGAGGACGCTCGCGAACGCCATCCAGCATGCGCGCAATATCGATGGCACGCTGGCACTTGTCGGCCAGCCCCTTCCCCACGGTCCGGTGCTGCTGGTCGATGATATGGTCGGCTCACGCTGGACATTGACCGTGTCGGCTTGGCTCTTGCGCAAGAACGGCAGCGGCGAGGTGTGGCCGATAACGCTCTCGCAATTGGGGCACGACCAATGAGGCCGGCCCTTTCCGCGAATACCCGAGCGATCCTGCTGCTCACAGAGCCGCTGCTGGTCGGACGCAAAGCTGTCTCGCCGGAGCTGATGTCGCCCAGCGAGTATGAGCGCTTGGCTCGACATTTGCGTGACTTGCAACATCAGCCGGCGGATCTTCTGGCTGCGGATGCGGCACAACTGGTCCGCGCCTGCCGAGCGGTCATCGAAGAAAGCCGTCTGCAGAGCCTGTTGGGACGCGGCTTTCTGTTGAGCCAAGCCGTCGAGCGCTGGCAGACCCGGGCGATCTGGGTCGCAAGCTCTGCCGATGCCGACTATCCGAGGCGCCTGAAGACCCGGCTGCAAGGAGATGCTCCCGCGCTGCTCTATGGCTGCGGTGAAATGAGCCTGCTGGAAACGGGCGGGCTCGCGGTCATCGGATCCCGCAATGCCGACGACATGGCGATTGCCGATGCGAGGAGTGTTGGCCGCCTTGCCGCCAATGCCGGCAAGACGCTCATTTCCGGCGGAGCGAGGGGCACCGATCAAGCCGCAATGCTCGGCGCGTTGGAAGAGGGCGGCAGGGCTATCGGCGTGCTCGCCGACAGCCTGGAAAAAAGCGCGATGAACCGCGAGCATCGCAATGCGCTCATCAACGATCAGCTGGTGTTGATCTCGCCTTACGATCCCGGCGTGAGCTTCGATGTCGGCAACGCCATGCGCCGCAACAAGCTGATCTATGCACTTGCCGATGTCGCGCTGGTGGTGAGCTGCGGTGTGAACAAGGGCGGCACCTGGGCCGGTGCGACCGAACAGCTCGACAAGCTTCGAATGGTTCCCGTCTATGTGCGATCGGCTGGCGAGAGCTCCGCGGGGTTCGACGCCTTGCGCCGGAGGGGCGCCATTGCGTGGCCGAACCCTCAAGATGTCCATGCGCTCAAGGCCCTGTTCGACGTGGCGATGCCGGGCACGCCGAGCGCCATGCAGGCAGGGCTTTCGCTGTTTCCAAATGACCCGCCGCCGATCTCAGATACCGACCTGGCGCCGGCAGCTGCATATGCCTCGCGATCCTCGGAGACGTCGTTGGGGTCCGCTGCCGGTTTCCGGGAAGAGCCTCACTTGCCGAAGCCCGGCGACAGCCAGGGGACGGTGGCACCAAGGCCAGAGGGTGGGCGAGAGAACGGGCGAGAGAATGGGCAAGAGAACGGCGATAGGTCGGTGTCGGCAGACATAAGTCGAGCGACAATCAGCCCTGCCGACGCTCTGTTCGCCAGCGTGCGTGACATGCTTCGACGGCTTATGACAACGCCGATGAAAGCCGTCGAGGTCGCGGCAGTTTTGGAAGTCTCGACCGCCCAAGCCAAGTCATGGCTGCAACGCCTTGTCGACGAGGGTGTGCTGGAAGAGAAAAAGCCAGCTGGCTACGTCATCAGGCAATCTCGCCTGTTCGAGTGAGGCGTGAGGAGGGCGGCCTTCGGGCCAGCGAGTTGGGAACAGCGGTGCGCCGATCCGCCTCAACCGAATGAGTCACCGTGCGTTCTCTTCGGCATCTTGCGCCAGCCGGAGCTGCTCATCTTGAGCCGCGCGAACCAAGGTTGCGGCCAGCTCATCCGCCTTGCTCCAATGCTCTGATGGATTGTCGGCAGTCGGCGCCCGCGCTATTTCCTCCCGCAGCAACGCGCCCAATATCAGGACTTTGCCGATGAAGGCCGAGACGTGATCCTGTTCCATGATCTCAAGTCTCTCGATTCCAAGTCTCTCGATTCCAAGTCTCTCGATTCCAAGTCTCTCGCTTCCAAGTCTTTCGCTTCCAAGTCTCTCCATCCAACGTATCTCACGACGCGTTGTTCCGTTTCGGTTTCCGTCACTTGTCGTGCTCGGCGATTGGCTTGTCCGTGGGGAAGGGAGCGACCGGCTTGCACGCGGCGCCCATAGCTGCGCTTCCATGCACGGCTGCGTCCCTTGCTTGGCGAAGCTCGCGCAGTTGGGTCGTCTTTGCGACGTTCGCCTGTCGACGCTCAGCCTCTTCGGCGAGCCTGCGCTCGCGAGCCCGATCAAGCCTCTCCTTCATCGACGCTCTCCAGGGCAAGTCGGTCTTCATGGCCTCGGGCGCCATTGTGGCGTTGGCGCAAAGATGCGCCGGTGGGGCCATCATGTCTCGCCCTGCTTCCGGTGGATCAGCCGGTGGACCTCCGGGAAGGGACGGTTCGGCCATCATCGGGGCGCGTGCAGGCTCGCGCTCGCGCATCGAGCTCAGCGCTCCATTGCGCACTGCCCACATGGCGGCCTGGGTGCGGTTGCAGACTCCGATCTCGCGAAGGATAGCTTTGACGTGCACCTTCACGGTTGCTTCAGCAATATTGTTCTTTCGCGCGATGATCTTGTTGGAGTCGCCCTGAATCAGGCAACTCAGGATGTCTGCTTGTCGTTTCGACAATCTCGGCTCGTATTTGCGCGTCGCCTCCGGTGCGAACGCCTCGTTCTTGCTCCCGCCGTTCGCGATCACCCCGTTCGGGTAATCGAGCATCGACGCCAAAAGTGTCGGAGGCAGGATCGTTTCACCCAGCAACACCAATTCCAGGCATCTGAGCAAAGTGTCATGGCTCGGCTTCAGGAAGTAAGCGTCGGCACCCGCCCGGAAGGCGGCGATGATGGTGTCGTAGTTCAGCTGGTCGTAGTCATTCAGCAAAGCGATCCGAGCCGTCGGATGCTGTGCTCTGAAGAGCTGAATTTGCGAGACGGTGCCAGCATCGTCATCATCGCTCACATGGAGGATGAGCAAGACGGGTTGGTCAGGCGAAAGAAGGCCAGGTGCCACCTCCCCGACGCTTGCCGCTGTCGCGACGACGTCGAAGCTGGCGGATTCAAGGATCCGCACAAGACCTTCGAGCTGCAGGGAAGAGGGGCAGACAACAACCGTCGCAAAAAGAGATTGTGCCATGATTTCGAGCCCGATCCTTGCCCCCCGATCCTTGCCCCCCGATCCTTGCCCCCGATCCTTGCCCCCCGATCCTTGCCGCCTCTGTCTCAGTTTGTGAGAAGCGTCCCGCCGGTATCGCTTCGTTAGTGCGCAGCTGCGAAAGTTGGTTCAATTTCACATAATGCAAATTGCCTCTTCCGTAAAAGACGCATGCGGGTCGTCACTTGCGTCGAGCGTAACTCCGAAGGGGTACCTCTTGCGAGACCGTGACGTTCGCCTTGGCACATAGTATGTGGCTTCTCCAGAAACTCGCATGGATCAACGTTGCTGACCGCCTGGGCGGTGCTCAACTGAGACAAGTGTGGGTTGAGGCTTCTCATGCGACGCGTCGGCGTGACTCACCGACGCGCAGCTGGGCGCCTTCCAGGCTTAGGCGAGGGCGCGGGAGGTATGGGCAACATCCCCCCTTTCTTTGTAGTGGTATTCTCGCGTACCGAGGTAGGCGAGCTTCGTGCCGAGGCCGCGATGAAAGCACTGAGCGAGCAGCACGCCGCGTCGCTCGCTTCGCATTTGGGGGGTGAGAGACGAGGCGCGGTGGTATTCTCGCAAACGGGCGAAGCTTTGACCGGCGAGGCGGGAGAGGTCGAGATCCTCGCCCGAATTGGCGAGGTGCCCGATGATGGCGCGCTGCTGCGCAGGTTTGGCAACAACCGGGCGTCAGGTCACCCTGGCCTCACAAGCGCGCCCGCCCATCCATTCGCGAGATCGCTGCGGTCGGCGCCTTCGCTGAAGCGCCTGCTGTCACGCATGATGCCCTTCGCGGCGGCGCGTGAGCGAGCCCCGCGGCAAGGTCCAAGGTATTCGCTTGCGCTGGCGCGGTTGGCGGCTGTGGCATTGGCAGTGTCGGGAAGCGGCATGCTGGTCATCAGCGCCAGGGCTGCCCAGCGCGAGGCCAGGCTCGTGGAAATGGCTCGACCCGTCTGCGATCATACAGGTACCACGAACCAAGAGCTGCATCGCCTCGTCAGATCCGAATATAAGGCCGGCGCCAGCAAGAAAGAGGCGCTTTACAAGGTCGTCGCGCATTGTATGGCCAAGTCCGAGCAGCCGCGTGAGTTCGGGGCGCACAAGCCCGGAACCGGGCCGGCTTGAGGCGACGCAGGCATGCGTCGTGCCGACGGGGAATGCTCCAGATCCGAACACGCGATTGACCGCCGCGGCTCGGCTTGACCGACGGGATGCGCCGGGCCTGGACTTGAACGCGCAATCGCTACTACTCGCGAAGCCCGATCACCTGATGGACGATGCCGGGGCGGCTCAGGCCCTTGAGCGGCAATTCGCCGATCGCCTCGAGAGCGGCCAGCTCCTCGACCGCGGCGGCGACGCGCTGGCTGACCAGGATCTGGCCGTCGTGCGCCGCATCGCAGAGCCTGGCCGCAAGGTTGGTGACTGTGCCGATCGCGGTGTAGTCGACGTGACCCTCGAAGCCGATCTGGCCGAGTGTCGCGTAGCCCTGGGCGACACCGACGCCGAAGCCGAGCTGGTGGCCGCGGCGGCGCCATTCCGCCGCAAGGCTCTCCATGGCTTTGCGCATCTCCGCCGCCAGCCGCACCGCACGCGCGGCCGGATCGGGGCATGGAATGGGATCGTTGAAGAACACCATGAGCCCGTCGCCGATAAAGTGCATGAGCGTGCCCTCGTGCCGATGGACGAGCGGCCCCAAGGCGTTGTGATACTCGCGCAGGACAGTCATCACTTCCTCCGGCTCCGCGGTTTCGGAGAAGGCGGTGAAGCCGCGCATGTCGCAGAACAGCACGACGATCTCGCGTCGGTGATTCTCCAAGATGCGATTGTCGCCCGAGGTGACGATCATCTCGGCAAGTTGCGGCGAAAGGAAGCGCCGCAAGCGGCTCATGCGCTGGATCTCGGCGACCTGGGCCTCGACTCGCGCTTCGAGCCCGGTGTTCAACGTCTCCAGCTGGGCACGCTGCGCTTCGACGGTGTCGTGCAGCGCCTTGATCCGCAGCATTGAGCGCACGCGCGCAACCAGGGAGGCATGGTCGAAAGGCTTGATGAGGTAGTCGTCGCCGCCTGCATCCAGACCGGCGACGACGTCCTTCGCATCTGCCTTGGCGGTGACCAGGATGATCGGAATGAAGGGCAACGAGGCGTCGTTCTTGAGGCGGCGCGTCACCTCGATGCCGTCGAGCTTGGGCATCATGATGTCGAGGAGCACGAGGTCGGGCGCGCTGTCGCGCACTCGCGCCAGCGCCTCTTCGCCGTCCACCGCAGCCACGACTTCGTAACCCTGGCTCTCCAGGCGCGTCCTGGCGATATCGAGATTGGCCTCGTTATCATCGACGACCAGGATGCGGGGCGGCTCGTGCATTGGTCGAGACCCTACAAGACTCTATCCGATGAACTCGCGCACCTTGGCGAGGAGCTGGCGCGGGCTGAAAGGCTTTGCCACATAAGCGTCGCAGCCAGCCTCCCGCGCTTTCGCCTCGTCGCCGGAGAGTGCATAAGAGGTCACGGCAATCACCGGAATATGGCGGAGCGCCGGGTCCGCTTTGATACGGCGCGTCGCCTCGTAGCCGTCGAGCACGGGCAGCTGAATGTCCATCAGGATCAGGTCCGGGCGATGCTCGGCCGCCATCGCCACCCCCTCCTCGCCGGTGACCGCCTCGATCATGTCATAGCCGGCACTGGCCAGGAGATCGCGGATGATCTGACGGTTGTCCTCCGTGTCCTCGACCACCAGGATGCGCTTCCTCATGCGACCTCCTTCGCCTCTTCGGCCCGGACCGGGATGACGACGTGGAAGGTCGAGCCCTTGCCGAGTTCGGATTCGACCGTGATGGCGCCGCCATGCATCTCGACGATCCGCTTGGAGATCGAAAGCCCGAGCCCCGTGCCGCCCTTGCGGCGCGTATCGGAGGTGTCGATCTGCTGGAATTCCCCGAAGATGCGCTCCTGATCGGCTTCCGCGATGCCGGAACCCGTGTCGCTCACCGACAGGTCGAACTCGTGCTTCACGACCTGCACTCCGATGCGGATCGAGCCGCTATCGGTGAATTTGATCGCATTTCCCACGAGATTCAGCAGCACCTGGGTGAGGCGCCGCTCGTCGCCGCGTCCGATCGGGGCATCGGAAGGAACCGCGACCTCGATCGAGAGGCCTTTGGTCCGGGCCAGCGATTCGGTCGCCGCGACCACCGACTGCACGATCGAGGTGATCGCATAATCATCGATCGCGAGGGCGAGCTGGCCCGCCTCGATCTTCGAGAGGTCGAGCACGTCGTTGATGAGGCCCAGGAGATGCTTGCCGTTGCTCTGCACGCGCTCGAGCACGGCACGCGCCTTCTCCGAAAGCTCGCCATAGATGCCATCCACGAGCAACTCGGCATAGCCCAGGATCGCGTTGAGCGGCGTGCGCAGCTCATGGCTCATATTGGCGAGGAATTGCGATTTGTGCTGGCTCGCGATCTCGAGCTGGTGGCTCTTGTCGTCAATCTCGTGGAAGAGCCGCGCATTCTGGATCGCCAGCACCGACTGGCTGGCGAAGGTCTGCAGGATGTCGACGGTGCTGCCGCCGAAACGGCCGGCGGCGCGGCGCTGCACGACCAGCGCGCCGAAGACGCGGTTGCCGCGTACAAGCGGCACGATGAGCGCCGAGTGGAAGCCCGCAGCGGTGAAAATGTCCCGCAGCGGCGCGCTGGGCATGGTCGCGAGCTCGGTCAGCTCGACGGGAGCATTGTCGCGCGCGGCTTGTCCGAGCGCGGTTTCGTCCTCATGCACCGCGAGGTCGCGCAGCTTAGCCACCAGATCCTCGCCGAGCCCCGCCGCGTGCCAGAGCTGGAACCTGCGGTTTGCCCGTTTGTAGCGGAAGAGTGCGCCGCCTTCGGCGCCCGCAAGCTCCACCGCGCGCGCGACGATGGTTTCCAGAACGATCTTGAGATCGAGGCTCGACGTCACCGCCTGGCCAACCACGCTCAGCGCCCGCAGCTCCTCGACGGAGCGGGCAAGATCTGCCGAGCGTTCGCGCAGCTCGTCGAAGAGCCGCGCATTCTCGATGGCGATCACCGCCTGGTCGGAGAAGGTCGTCAGGAGCTCGATCTCCTTCTCCGTGAACGGATCGACGCGCATACGGCTAAGGGTGAAGACGCCGAGGAGCGACCTCTCGCGCAATAGCGGCACCGCGACGACCGTGCGAAATCCGGCGAGTCTCTGACCTTCCAGATAAGTATATTCGGGATCGGCGAGCGCGTCGGCGACCTGAACGACACGCCCCTCCGCTACGGCGCGCCCGGCCGCCGTGCCGCGTCCGGTATCGAATGGATGGCCTTCCACATATTGCCGGAATTCCTCCGAAGCACCAAGCGAGGTCACCAGGTGGTAGCGATCTTCGCGGCGACGGAACATGTACGCCTGCTCGGCGTGACAGAGCCGTGCGGCAGTCTCGACCAGCGTCGTCAGCACGGCGTCGAGGTCCACGGTCGAGCGGCTGATGATCTTGAGGACTTCGCTGGTCGCGGTCAGCTCGTCGACCGATCGCGCGAGCTCCGCCGAACGTTCGCGCAGCTCGTCGAAGAGCCGCGCATTCTCCATTGCGATCACCGCCTGGTCGGCGAAGGTCGTCAGGAGCTCGATCTCCTTCTCCGTGAACGGCTCGACGCGCGTGCGTTGAAGCGCAATGACGCCGAGGAGCGACCTCTCGCGCAACAGCGGCACCGCGACGACCGTGCGAAATCCGGCGAGTCTCTGACCTTCCAGATAAGTATATTCGGGATCGGCGAGCGCGTCGGCGACCTGAACGACACGTCCCTCCGCTACGGCGCGCCCGGTCGCTGTGCCGCGTCCGGTATCGAATGGATGGCCTTCCACATATTGCTGGAATTCCTCCGAAGTACCAAGCGAGGTCACCAGGTGGTAGCGATCTTCGCGCCGCCGGAACATGTGGGCCTGGTCGGCGTGACAGAGCCGCGCTGCCGTCTCGACCAGCGTCTTCAGCACGGTGTCGAGGTCTGTGCTCGAGCGGCTGATGATCTTGAGGACGTCGCTGGTGGCGGTCAGTTCATCGACCGAGCGCGCCAGGTCGGCCGAGCCCTGGCGCAGCTCCCCCAGCAGGCGCGCATTCTCGATCGCGATCACCGCCTGGTCGGTGAAGGTCGTCAAGAGCTCGATCTCTTTCTGCGTGAACGATTCGACGTGAGTACGGGCAAGCGTACAAACGCCGAGGAGCGAGCCTTCGCGCAGCAACGGCACTGCAACCATTGTGCGCTGCCCACCGAGCCTCTGTCCTTCGAGACGGTTATATTCGGGATCGGCGAGCACGTCAGTGATCTGAACGACTCGGCCCTCCAATACGGCACGTTCGGTCGACGTGCCGCGGCCGGGCCCGATTGGATGATCCAACATGAATTGCCTGTGGTCATCCGAGCCACCAAACATCGCTGCCAAGTGGTAGCGATCATCGCGGCGACGGAACATCCACCCCAGCTCGGCGTGACAGAGCCGCGCTGCAGTTTCGACCAGCGTCTTGAGCACGGTATCCAGGTCCACGGTCGAGCGGCTGATGATCTTGAGGACGTCGCTGGTTGCGGTCAATTCATCGACCGAACGCGCGAGGTCCGCCGAGCGTTCGCGCAGCTCCCCGAGCAGGCGCGCATTCTCGATCGCGATCACTGCTTGGTTGGCGAAGGTCGAGACGAGTTTGATCTGCTTCTCGCTGAACGGGTTCACCTCCGTGCGATAGATGACGATAGCGCCGACCAAAACACCGGCCTTGAGCATCGGCACGCCGACCCAGGTGCGCGCACCGGCAAGCTCGACGGTCGCAACCCGAAGGGGCTCTCCCGACCGGTAGACCTCTTCGGTCGTCAGATCGTGGATGTGTACTGGCCGTGAGGTTGTAATGATTCTCCCCAATCCGAGCCGTGGGTCCGGCGGTGATCGACTGCGCTGCCGCAAATGCTCGGCAAAGTTCGCCGGCACATTGCACAGGGCCCGCGGATCGAAACCTACGCCGTCATAGTCGAAGAGTATCCCATAGCGCGCTCGGCAGATGTCCACGGCATTTTCCAGTAGGGCCGCGAATACCGGCTCGAGATTGGCCGGCGAGCGGCTGATCACCTCCAGCACATCGCTCGTTGCGGTCTGGTGCTCGAGGGTCTCGACGAGATCGGCGGTGCGTGCGCGCAATTCCCCGAGCAGTCGTGCATTCTCGATCGCGATCACTGCCTGATCGGCAAAATTGGTCACAAGCGCGATCTGAGCGTCGGCGAAGGAGCCCGGCTCCTGCCGATAGATCACGAAGGCGCCGATGAGTTCGCCCTTTTTGAGTAAAGGCACGCCGAGGCCGGCTCGAGCGCCGCCGAGCTCGACTGTCGCGACGCGCAACGGGTCACGCTCGGCATAGGCCACGTCCGCGCGCAGATCCTCGATATGCACGGGAAGTTTGGTCCGGGCGAGGGCGCTGAGACCGCTTTGAGCTCCCGGCCGGATCGGCCCCTTGCGCAGCCATTTGGCGAAGGCCGGTGGCAGGTTTCTGACCGCCACTGCATTAGCCTCCTCGCCATCGTACAAATAGAGGATGCCGAACTTGGCTTCGCACAGTGCGGTTGCCCTTTGGAGCATCGTATCGAAGACAGAGGTCAGGTTATCGGGCGAGCTTGCGACGATCCGAAGCACCTCGGCGCTTGCGGTCTGAAACTCGAGCGCCTCGGCCAGGTCGTGGGTGCGCGTCTCAACCTTCGACTCAAGAGTCGCGTAGGAGTCCTGCAGTTGCCCCGCCATGAGGTTGAAGCGATCAGCCAGGATCTCGATCTCGTCGCCGCTTTTGATCGCGATGCGATGGTCGAGCCTCCCCGAGCCGATCTGCTCGGCGCCCGCCTGGAGGCGCCGGATCGGGATCACCATGCGATGGGCGAGCAGGGTCCCGGCGATCGCCGCAAGCAGCAGCCCCAGCCCCAGGAGCCCCGCGTTCTGCAGGAGCGAGGCATAGACCGGCGCCATCGCCTCGCCGAGCGGCAGCTCGACGAAGACGAGCCATCCGAGCCGCGGGATCGCCGCATAGGCCGAGAGTACCGAGCCGCCCCCGGGCCCGCTGGCGGCGGCGACGCTCGTCGCGGGCGGCCCGTCCCGCTGGCGCGCCGCAAGAGCGTCCGCCACCTGCGACAGGCCGGAAAGATCGGTATCGCGCAGTACCAGGCTGATGTCGGGATGCGCGATGAGGCGGCCCTGACCGTCGACCACATAGGCATAACCCGCCTGGCCGATCTTGATCGCTCGCACCACGTCCCAGATGAATTTGAGATTGACCTCGGCCACCGTGACGCCGGGGTTGCGGCCGACATGCGCCGCGGCGATCGTCATGTAGGGCTCGGATTCCTTGCGGAAATAGACCGGGCTGAACCAGATATGATCCGCCACCGCCTTGGTGAAGCGCGGATCGCCCGTGTAGTCGGCGCCGCTCGCCACCACGTCCATGGCGAGCCGCGACACTTTGAGCTGTTCCTTTCCCTTGCCGTCGATCTCGACGAGCTCGGTGATCGCCGGCACCTGCCGCAGCAGGCGGACGAAATCATAGCGCCGCTGGTCGAGCGTGCCTGCCGACCATTGCGCATGCGTGGTCCAGCCGATCTGCTGCTCGATCTCGTCGACGAAGTGGTCGATGCGCTCAGCGGCAGCCTGCGCCTTCTCCTGCTGGACGCGCACGGCGGCGCGCTTGGCCTCGTCATAGCTCAGCCACATATTGGCGGCGCCGTTGGCGATCAGCAGCAGGCTGACGAGCCCCACGAAAGCGAGAGCGAATTTGAGCGACAGCCGCAGACGCACGCGCCGTGGCTCAGCTCGCGCCTCGGCGGGCTCGGCAGCGGCGGGCTCGGCCGTCATCGCGGTCATTCGATCACCTCGTCGGCGCGCGCGAGGATCGACTGCGGGATCGTGAGGCCGAGGGCTTTGGCCGTCCTGAGATTGATCATCAGCTCGAACTTGGTCGGCTGCTCGATGGGAAGATCGCCCGGTTTGGCGCCCTTCAGGATCTTGTCCACATAGCTGGCGGCCCGCCGGTACATGTCGCTGAAGTCGGGTCCGTACGACATCAGCCCGCCGTCCCGGACGTAAGACACCTCCTCGTACATGCTGGGGAGACCATACCGCAACGCCAATTCCGCCAGCCGCCGCCTGCGGGCTTGAAGGTTCAGGAAAGTCGTCGGCGACACGAGGAGGGCCTGAGCGTGCTCGGCTTCGGCCGCCGCGAAGGCACGCTCGATGCTGCTTTCGATCTCGTCCGGCTCGAGCTCCAGCACCTGCAGCTTGATGCCGAAGGCTCGCGCGGTCGATTCGACCTCGGGCATTCCGTTTGGCGCGAATCTGGGATCGTTGAGGACCGCGACGCGCACGATTCCCGGAGCCGCCTCCCTCAGAAGCTCAAGGCGCTTGCCGGAAAGGTCGATATTGGCCATCGACAGCCCCGTGACGTTGCCGCCGGGACGGGCGAGGCTCTGGACGAGACCCGCTGCCACGGGATCGCCAACGATCGCGGCGACGATCGGAAGCGTGGTGGTGGCCTCACGGACGGCACGGACCGATATCGCGCTTGAAGTGACAATGACGTCGACCTTTTCCCGCACAAGCTCAGCTGCGAGTTCGGGCAGGCGCTCGGAGCGTCCCTCGGCGTAGCGGCTCAGAATGACGAGGTCCTTGCCTTCGGCCCAGCCCAGAGCGCGCAGCCCGGCGCGCAAGCTCTCAAGCCCCCAATTTGTCGAAGACGACGTATTGTTGCCGAGAAATCCGATCCGGCCGATTCTCGGCGCGCTGTCCCGGCCGAAAGCTGCTTGCGACCATGCGGCAGCGCAAATGACCAAGATGAAATCGCGCCTGATCATTCGATCACCTCATCGGCGCGGGTGAGGATCGATTGCGGGATGGCGAGGCCGATTGCCTTGGCGGTCTTGAGGTTAATGAAAAGCTCGAACTTGGTGGGCTGCTCGACGGGGAGGTCGCCGGGCCTGGCGCCCTTCAAGATCTTGTCCACCAGCACCGCCGCGCGCTTGGCCATTTCGTCACGATCGGGGCCGAGCGCCATCAATCCTCCGTCCGCAACGTACTCCTTCAACCCGTATATCGCCGGGATCCGGTTGGTCAGCGCGAAGTCGATGATCCGCGCGCGCCGCCTGCGGAGGAAGGGATCCGGAATGACGAAGAGCGCGTCAGGCCGTTCGGCAAGGATCGCGGTGAACGTCGAGTTGAGGTCGTCGGACTTTACGACACCATAGAACTCGGTCTTGAACCCCAGGGCTAAAGCGGCCGCCCCAACGCTCGTCACCGTCGCATAGGTCCCCGGATTGCTCGGGTCCCCAACTATGGCCAGCTTGGCCGCCGTCGGGATGATTTCCTTGATGAACTGTAGCCCTTTGGGGCCAATCTCCGAGAGTTGCGACGACATCCCCGTAATATTCCCGCCAGGACGAGCGAGACTTGCGATGAAGCCGTACGCGACAGGATCGCCGACTTGGGTGACGACGATCGGGATCGTCTTCGTCGCGTCCTTGGCCGCACGGGTCGCGGGCGAGGCAACCGCGACGATCAAGTCGACATTTAGCTGCACGAGGTCCGCGGCTAACAATCCGTAGTTGCCGCTCTCTCCCCATCGGTAGACGATCGTGAGGTTGCGACCCTCGACGTAGCCCAGTTCACGCAGGGCCTGGCGAAAGATGTCGTCGGTAGGACGGGGTGACTCCGCCAGGTATCCGATCTGCCAGACCTTGCCCGGCAGCTGCGCGTGCGCAACGAGCGGCGTAGCGAGCGCCGCGCCTCCGAGAAGGGATATGAACTCCCGCCGTCTCATTCGATAACCTCGTCGGCGCGCGCGAGGAGCGAGATTGGGATGGTCAGGCCAAGCGCCTTGGCAGTCTTGAGATTGATGGCCAGGCGAATGCGCGTCGGCTGCTCCAGCGGCAGGTCAGCCGGATTGGTGCCCTTGAGAATGCGGTCGACGAGGCTTGCGGCGCGCTCGGCGCTTTCCGCTGCATCGGGGCCGTAGGACATCAGGCCTCCGTCGCGAGCATAGAAAGTGTCTTCATAGATCGCGGGCAACCGGTGAGCGGCCGCGAAGTCGTACACAAGCTTGCGGTTGAGCCGGGTGAGCGCGTCGGAGACCATGAGAATCCCGTCGGGCGGGTCGCTCGTCATCGCCGTGAAAGCTGCCTCGAAATCGTTGGGCTCGCGCACGCCGAGCGACTGGACGGTGATGCCGAGCTCCTTTGCCGCTTCCGCCGACGCCTCGTAGCGCAGCGTCATGCCAAGGTCGCTCGCATTCCAGAGCATCGCCACGCGCTTCAAGGTCGGCACAGTTTCTTTCAAGAATTCGAGGCGCTTCGGCGCGAGCTGGGCCGCGACGTCTGAAATGCCGGTTATGTTGCCGCCCGGTCGCGCCAGGCTGGCGACGAGGGAAGCCTTAACCGGATCGCCCGCTGCGATGATCACGATCGGGACGGTGCTCGTGCCCCGCTTGGCCGCCGCTGCCGCGGGATAGCTGTTGGCCACGATCACGTCGACCTTGCTCGCCAGTAATTCCGCCACGAGCACCGGTAGACGTTCGTAATGCCACTCCGCCCCGCGTTGCTCCGTCTTCAGGTTGGTGCCAAGTGGATAACCGAGCTCCCCGAGCCGACGGATGATTCCATCCGCAAGATTGCGCGACGCCGAGCCTGGCGCGTAATCCGCCGCGCCTAGGAAGCCGACGCGGTAGACCTTGGCGGTTTGCGCACCGGCAGTGAGGGCGAGGGAAGCGAGCGTCAGCGCAATGAAGGCGGTGAGCCGATGCGTTCTCATTCGATCACCTCGTCGGCGCGGGCAAGGATCGATTGCGGCACTGCGAGGCCAAGCGACTTGGCAGTCCTGATGTTGATGACGAGCTCGATCTTTTCTGATTGTTGGGCGATCGGCAGATCGGCCGGCTTCGCACCTTTGAGAATCCTGGCGGTGTAGACCCCGATCTGGTGAACACCATCGGCAAGGCGGCTGCCGTAACTGATCAGGCCGCCCACCGTGGCAAACTCGCGGAAAAAATACATCGTCGGCACAGCATGACGCGCCGAAAGCGCCACGAGTTGAGTGCGCCGCATGAAAAAGAACGGGTCCGCGCCAAGGACGAGCCCACCGACCCGCTCCCCGGTCATGGTCGCGAATGCGGCGGCGAGATCGTCGTCGCTACTGGCGCTGCGAACAACGAATTTCGCTCCGAGCCTGCGCGCCTGCGCCTCCATGTCTTGGATCGGCGAACCCGACATGGTTGGGTTCACGAGATAGGCTATCGCGGTTGCGGCCGGCACCAGCTCGCGAAGGAGCTCCAGGCGTTTTTGCTCGGCCTCGACCACCAATTGCGCGACGCCCGTGACGTTGCCACCAGGGTGGCTGAGGCTCGAAGCGAGGCCCAATCGGACTGGATCGGCGCCGATCAAGGCCACGGTGGGAATGGTATTTGTGGCACCCTTGGCCGCTCGCGCCGAGATACTGCCCCCGCTCGTGACGATCACATCCACGCCGCGCTGGACCAGCTCAGCCGCCAAGCCAGGCAGTCGATCGTACTGCCCTTGCGCATACCGGTATTCGATCACCACGTTCCGGCCTTCATAGTAGCCGTTTTCACCGAGACCATTCAGGAATTCATTGGTGTATGGCGGATCTGCCGCGGTCGAGTTCAGGAACCCGATCACCGGCATGGCCGGCTGCTGTGCGCGAGCAGCCAGCGGCCAAGCCGCTGCGGCGCCGAGAACGGTGATGAACTCCCGTCGTCTCATTCGATCACCTCGTCGGCACTGGCGAGGAGCGATGGCGGGATCGTGAGGCCGAGGGCCTTCGCTGTCCGCAAGTTGATGACGAGCTCGAAGCGGTCGGGCTCCTCGGCCGGCAATTCCGCCGGATTCTTTCCCTCGAGGATTCTGGCGACCAGGCGCGCGGCATGCCGGTAGCTCTCGGCGTCGTCGACGCCATAGGCGATGAGCGCCCCGTCGCGTGCTTGCGATGGAACGGGGAATATTCCGGGCATCCGTTTCTGTGCCAGGAACTCGATGATCTTCTGCCGATTGGCGGATGCGACGGTATCGGAGGCCACGATGAGAGCGTCGGCGTTTCCCGCTGCGGCTTGCTCCAGGGCCGCCGGGAGGTCATCTGGCGAGGTCGCCGAAACCGGGATCGTAGCGAGACCGCGTTGAGTCAGGGCCTTCTCAATATCCCGCAGGATGATCGTATTGGCCGGGTTGCGGGGGTTCCACAGCACCGCCATGCGCGACGCATTGGGGACCGTTTCGGTGATCATTTCGACGTGCTTCGCGCCCAGCTCGGCGGCCCAATCCGTTACGCCCGTGATGTTGCCTCCCGGGTGGGCGAGGCTGCGGATCAGCCCGGTGCCGACAGGGTCGGTGACGATGACGAAGACGATTGGGATCGATGTCGTTGCGTGCTTGAGCGCCAGGGCTGTCGGCGTGCTGCGGGCGATGATCACATCGGGCTGAAGCGCGACAAGCTGGGCGGCGAGCATGGGCACTCGCTCAGCCATTGACTCCGCAGCGCGTAACTCAATCGCAAGGTTCTGCCCCTCGACATAGCCGAGCCGACGCATCTCGTCGACGAAGGCATCAACTGGTCGCGTCGTCGGGAATCCACCGATCAGAAGGCCTACCTTGTAGACCTTGCCTTGCTGCGCCCAGCCAAGATGCGGCCACGCCGCCGCGGCGCCGCCGGCGAGGATCAGGAAATCGCGCCGCCTCATTCGATGACCTCGTCGGCGCGAGCGAGGATCGATTGTGGGATGGCGATCCCGAGCGCCTTCGCGGTCTTGAGATTGACGACGAGCTCGATGTCTCTGAGCTGCACCACCGGCAGGTCGGTCGGTTTGGTGCCGCCGAGGATCCGGCCTGCATACATGCCGGCCTGGTGATATGCCCTGTCGAAGTCGGTGCCATAGCTGACGAGGCCACCGACATCGGTATAGCGCCGGGTATCGTAGATTGCCGGCAGCGCATTGCGTGCTGCCAGCGCAACCAATGCGCTACGCTGGTCCCCGAAGAACGGATCGGCGCCGACCAGGAGCGCCTCCGCCCCCGCTGTGGCAAGCGCGGCAAACGCGGCCTCGAAATCGGCCTCGCGGCTGGCCTTGACGATATGGATCGGCAGGCCCTGTGCGGCCGCAGCTTCCTGTATCGCCCTTGCATCTCGTTCGCCGGTCGCGTTGTTGGGATTGACGATCACGCCGAGGTTGCGAGCCTTGGGGACGAGCTCGCGCAGCATCTCGAACCGCTTCACAGCCAGCTCTTCGGTGAGCAAGGCAACGCCTGTGACGTTGCCGCCCGGGCGGTTCAGGCTGGAAACGAGCCCGAGCCCGACAGGGTCGCCGCCAGTGATGAATACGACGGGAATTGCCGAAGTCGCACCCTTTGCCACCTTTACCGAAGCGCTACCGCCAGTCGCGACCAGCACCGCGACGCGGCGATCGACAAGCTCCGCCGCCAGGCGCGGCAGAAGGGCATAGCGACCGTCCGCCCAACGGAATTCGATCGCCACGTTCCGTCCCTCGACGTAACCGGCTTCCTTCAGGCCCTGGCGGAATTCGGCAGCGCGATGGGCAAATCCGTCAGGCGATGCGCCGCTCAGGAAGCCGATGATGGGCATCGACGGCTGCTGCGCGCCGGCGGCGAGCGGCCATGCAGCCACCGCGCCGAGGATGATCTCCCGCCGCCTCATTCGATCATCTCCTCGGCGCGCACCGGGATCGTCTGCGGGACCGTGACGCCGAGTGTGCCGTCGAGGAAGCCGATATGCGGAACGGTCGCAGCGGATTGCGCCGCGGCGTCCGCTGCATGGCCGAGCGTGCCTGCCACGAGTGCCGGGACGACCATGATTGCAGCGAAAAATGCCTGCATCGTTGGATCACTCCGTCGACGCGCCACAGGAAGCGACCATCAACGGCTCAGGGACAGTCGCCCCTTCAACCCGACCGGCATTCCCCGAATGTCCGGCTCTTACAGCCCCTAGATGCAGCCATTTTGGCCTTGCTGGCAAGCGAATGTGAGCTTCACGCGCGCAATTTGCCCTTGCGCATCTTGGTGCGTCTTGCGAAGTATCATTTCAATGTGCGAAATTGACAAGGGCCGAAACGACGAGCGCGGCAGATGCCGCCACGGGAGAGGAAATGCCGGCTAATCAATATCTAAGGGTAGCAACCGAACAGGAGGAGCGGCGCGTCGATCGCGGTTGTGACGGAGCGTCCTGACGCAGCGCAAGGGAGCGAACCTCTTGTCCACCATCGCGACGGGCATCGTCAGCGGCGCACGCCATGCCGGCAAGGCTGAGATCGAGGCGCGATCGCGTCGCATTGCGGGCGGCCTCCAGGCGCTCGGCATCGGTGAGGGCGATTGCGTCGCCATCCTGATGCGCAACGACATCGCCTTCCTCGAGGCGAGCTACGCCGCGATGATGCTCGGCGCCTATGCGGTACCGGTCAACTGGCATTTCAAGCCGGAGGAGATCGCTTATGTGCTCGCCGATAGCGGCGCCAAGGCGCTCATTGGCCACACCGACCTGTTGAACCAGCTATGCGCGACGATCCCCGAGAAGCCGCCGATGCTGGCGGTCGAGACCCCGCCCGAGATCCTGGCCGCCTATCGCATCGACACGGCGCATCTCTCGCTCCAGTCCGGCACCATCGCATTGGAGGCCTGGATGGCCGGGCAGAAGCCCTATGCGGGGCCGTCGCTGCCGCAGCCGCAGAGCATGATCTACACCTCCGGCACGACGGGACAGCCGAAGGGCGTCCGCCGCCGGGCGCCAACCCCTGAGGAGCTTGCCACGACCGAAGCCTTGCGCTCGCTCGTCTATGGCTTGAAGCCCGGCGTGCGCGCCCTGTTGCCGGGCCCGCTCTACCACTCGGCCCCCAACTCGTTCGGCATCCGGGCCGGGCGCCTCGGCGAGGTCCTGGTGCTGATGCCGCGCTTCGACGCCGGGACCCTGTTGCGGCTGATCGAGGCCGAGCGGATCGACACCATGTTCATGGTGCCGACCATGTTCATCCGCCTTCTGAAGCTGCCGCAAGAGGTGCGCCGCCGCCATGATCTCTCCTCGCTGCGGTTCGTCATCCACGCGGCGGCTCCCTGCCCGCCCGACGTCAAAAGGGCGATGATCGAGTGGTGGGGGCCGATCCTGTGGGAGTTCTATGGCGGCACGGAAACCGGCCCGGTCACCTTCGCGTCGAGCGAGGACGCCCTCGAGAGGCCAGGCACCGTCGGCAAGCTGTCCCCGGGCGCCAGGCTGCGCATTCTCGACGATGACGGGAATGACCTGCCGCAAGGGGAAATCGGCGAGGTCTTTGCAGGGATCGAGGGCTATCCGGACTTCACTTATCATAACCTGCCGGGGAAGCGGGCCGAGGTCGAGCGCCATGGCCTCATCACCTGCGGCGATGTCGGCTATCTCGACCAGGATGGCTATCTGTTCCTCTGCGATCGCAAGCGCGACATGGTGATCTCGGGCGGCGTCAACATCTATCCGGCCGAGATCGAGGCCGTGCTGCACGCCGTCTCCGGCGTCCAGGACTGCGCCGTGTTCGGCATTCCCGACGAGGAGTTCGGCGAGGCCCTGATCGCCTTCGTCGAGCCGTCGCCCAGCGCCTCGCTCGAACCCGCTTCGCTGCGGCGAGAGCTGGCACGGCGTCTCGCCGATTACAAGGTGCCGAAGCGCATCGAGATCCGCAGCGCCTTGCCGCGCGAGGATTCCGGCAAGATCTTCAAGCGCCGCCTGCGCGATCTCTATTGGCAGGATGCGGGGCGGAAGATCTAAGCGTGCCCTGCTGCGCCGGATTCGCTTGGCGTGACTGCCATGACGCGTGGGAAGCCGAAGCGGTCGCTTGCAAGCCCAGGGGGGAGGGAATTGGAGATCAATCGCCTTCGGAAGTCACACATCGGCCGGGGTCGGCTTTGGGCTGCGCTTGAACGCGCGAACCTTTGGGACCGTCGGCATAAAATTCAAACTCGAATCGCGCATTGTCGGTCCGAAAGCCGGTCGGTCCATCCAGAGACTGCGACTCGCTTCCGAGCGCTCCTTGCCAGACCACCTTGCCGTCGGCCGCCACCTTCAAATCATTGCCATGAAGCTCGGCACGCAGCGTGTGGGTGTCGCCAATGCGTATCGGCGGCAGGTCCATGCCCCTTTGCGCCTTCAGATTTAGGTATCCGCCTGCATGGCACTGTTCATGAATATGCATTCCGGCATTGCGCTTGACGGACACGGCGACGCTGGCGTCGGGCTCGATGTGCCACATGACATAGATCAGATTGCAGGTGTCCTCGGCCCGAAGCTTGAGGCCGATCTGACGCCGCAATTCGCCGGAAGCCAGGGGCTTGCTGGTTCGCGTGGGCCCCAAATAGCGGAAGCGGATTTCCGCGACCTCATCCGCCGCCATCTCCGCCATGGTGCGCACGACCGCTCGTGAGCTTGGCGCATCGATCGCAAGTTGGCCGCTCGGAAGCACCGAAACGATGCCATTGGTCACGCAGAGGTCGTCGCGGTCGATCCGCTGCAACTCCGATCCGGACCCGTTCTGCACCAAGGCGCACACCGCGCAAACGACCACTGTGCCGATAGCTGAAGCACGCTCGAACATTTGCGGCTCCTCGCGATGTGAGACACAGGATGCGCCGTGAAGACGGCAGAATGGTGGGCCGCCGCGGCGATAAGCTCGAGCGGTGGTACCCGCTTTTCTGGCGGTCGGGTTCTAGGCCGTAAACTCATAAATTGCCTTGAGGTTTGGTTGCCCGCGTGATTCAGGCTCTTCATTGCGATGGAGGCTTGATGACACGGCGGCGATACGAACTTACGGATGGGGAATGGTCGATTATCGAGCCGCTGCTGCCCAACAAGCCGCGCGGCGTTCCGCGGGTTGATGACCGCCGGGTGCTGAACGGCATACTCTGGCGCTTCCGCACTGGCTCGCCATGGGCCGAGATTCCCGAGCGGTATGGGCCATCGACGACCTGCTACAACCGGTTTGTTCGCTGGCGCAAAGCCGGGGTATGGGATCGACTGCTGTCCGCGGTTTCAGCCGCATTCCAAGGCGAGATCGTGATGATCGACTCCACCTGTGTCCGCGTCCACCAGTACGGTGCGACGGGTAAAAAAGGGGATCCTGTGATGGCGGCATGGGACGTTCTCGAGGCGGCCTCACGAGCAAGATCCATGCCCTCGTTGACGCTGATGGTCGTCCCGTCGCCCTGCGCCTGACCGGCGGTCAGGTCCACGACAGCCAGCAAGCCGAGGCCCTTCTGGATGCCATGCCCGAAGGCGCCACGCTGCTGGCTGACAAGGGCTACGACAGCAATGCCATTCGTGAAGCCGCTGCCAGAAAGAATGTCTGGGCCAACATCCCGTCACGCTCCAACCGCAAACAGCGCTTCGCGTTCTCGGGCTGGTTCTATCGCCAACGCAACCTCGTTGAACGCTTCTTCAACCGTATCAAGCACTTCCGAGGCATCGCCACCCGCTACGACAAGTGCCCGGAAAACTACCTCGCCGCCGTCAAACTCATCTGCGCGCGCATCTGGTGCCCTTCATGTGGCGATGCCCTAGGCCGGTCTGGTGCGTAACTGTCCCTCATAATCGCGTTTTCCGAGCGGCACGCCGCGCGTGCGCAGGATGTCGTATGCGGTGACGGCGTGGAAATGGAAGTTGGGCAGCGCGAACGAGAGTATGAAGGTCTCCGACGTGAAGGCGAGCCTGCGCGGGCCGATCTGAAGGTCCAGATCCTTGCCCGCCCATCCATTGACCTCATCGGGGGTGAACGCCTCCAGTGCCGTTTCCGCGCGGGCGATCATGGCCCGCAGGTCGGCGAAGGGGACCGGACCGACCAGGGCGGGTGGGGCGAACACGCCGGTCTTCACGGCCTCCAGCCCCCACACGCAATGGTGCCACGCCGCTTCGATCTGAAAGTGGAACGGCGCCATGTCATCAAAGAGTCGGGCCTGCACGAAGCTTTCCGGGTCTGCGTCGGTCTCAGAGCAGTGCTTGGCCGCGCGGTCGAGAAAGCCTCCGACGGCCCTCACGGTCTGCAGGAAGGTTGGTACGCTGAGGTCGTAGAGCGATATCGCCATCGACTTCCCTTATCTGAACCGGTCTCCGCCAGCGCCAGGCGAACCTTACGCTGTCGCGGAAAACAAAGCTCCAATATCCACACCGCCTCCAGCAATCATCTCATTTATGAGTCCACGGCCTAATGTCCGCGAAGGGCGGGCGGCCGCCCGTCACGCCCGGTGGCGACCGACGATCGAGATCGAGCACACATTCTGATGCGGGAAGCCACCGAGATTATGGGTGAGGCCGATCACCGGCAGCTCCTCGCGCTGGCGTTCGCCGGCGCGGCCCTGCATCTGCAGATACATCTCGTAGATCATGCGCAGGCCCGAGGCGCCGATCGGGTGGCCGAAGCATTTCAGCCCGCCATCGATCTGGCAGGGCAGGCTGCCATCGGCGTCGTAGAAGCCGTCGAGCACGTCGCGGATGGCAGTGCCTTCCGCCGAGATGTGCAGGTCTTCCATGGTGACAAGCTCGGTCACCGAGAAGCAGTCATGCACCTCGATGAGATTGACGCTCTCGCGGGGGTTCTCGATGCCGGCTTCCTGATAGGCGCGTTTCGAGGCGATGCGGGTCGTCGCGAAATAGCTGCCGTCCCAGGAATTGTGCTGCGCCTCGAGGCCGTTCGACACTGCGACCTGCAAGGCTTTCACGGTGATCAGATCGCGCTTGCCGAGGCCCTCGGCGATATCCGGCGTGGTGACGATGGCGCAGGCCGAGCCGTCGCTGACGCCGCAGCAATCATAGAGACCGAGCGGCTCGGCCACCATGGGTGCCTTGAGCACCGTGTCGATGCTGATGCGGTTGCGTAAGTGCGCCTTCGGATTGCGGGCACCATTATCGTGGCTCTTCACCGAGATATGCGCCATGGCCCGCTTGAGGTCGTCGGGCGCACTGTCATGCTTGGCGCGATAAGCGGCCGCGAGCTGCGCGAAGCTGCCGGGCGCCGAGAGGTTCGGCCAGGTCAGGTTGTTGACCGTGCCGCGACCGCGCTGCGGCAGGCCGCCATAGCCCGTGTCCTTGAGCTTCTCGACGCCGAGCGCCAGCGCGATATCGGCAGCGCCCGACGCCACCGCATAGACGGCGCCGCGGAAGGCCTCCGTGCCCGAGGCGCAATAATTCTCGACGCGCGTCACCGGAATATAGGGCAGGCGCAGCGCCACCGCGAGCGGCACCGCCGACTTGCCGACATGCTGCTCCTCGATCGCGGTGGCGAGCCAGGCGGCGTCGATCTGCTTCGTCTCGATGCCGGCATCCGCGAGAGCTTCCGTATAGGCCTCGACCATCAGGTCCTCGGCATCCATGTCCCAGCGCTCGCCGAATTTCGAGCAGCCCATTCCGAGGATGGCGACCTTATCGCGAATGCCTTTGGGCATGTCAGGCCCTCCCTGCGGCGATCGGCGCCGCCTTCCAGAAATAACGCTTGAAGCCGCGCTGCGCGTCAACGTCCTTGACGCGAAACATCATCTTCATCGGCCGTCCCACCGCAAGCTCGGTTTCCTCGATATCGGTGAAGTCCATCATCCAGCGGCCGCCCTCCTCGAACTGGATCATGCCGTAGCAGGCCGGCGGATCCGGAGAGTAGGTGAGGCGGTCGGCCGTGTAGGAGTTGATGCGCCCGATCTTGTCGGCAAAGGGATGGCCCTCCTGCGCATCGACGGCATTGCAGTTGGGATTGACGCAGATGCGGCTCTTCGGGAACTGCAAGGTGCCGCATCGCCTGCATTTGCCGCCAACGAAGCGCGTCACCGTGTCCCGGTTGCGCCACATGGCCGATAGCGGCGTCAGCTTGTCGGCTTCGGCGCGCATGCCGCGCTCGACCTCGATCGTGTCGTTGAAGCTGAGGAATTTTGTGTAATTCGTCTCCTCCCGCCGCCGCGCCAGATGGCCTGCGACACCGAGCCGCGCCGGCTGCTTGGCGATGGCCGGCGTGACCTCGAAGGCAAGCACATCGGCGCCCTGACCGAAACCGACCACGAGAATGCGGTCGCCTGGCTTCGCCCGCTCCAAGGCGGCGACGAACATCACCAGCGCATGGGCGGCGCCGGCTTCGCCGCAGACCGCATGGAGATTGTCACAAACCGCGGCCTCGGGGATGCCCGCGGCTTTCGCCACGGTGCTGGCTACTCTCGGCACCACCGCGGGCATGCAGAAATGGGTGATATCCGTCGGGGCGAGCTTCGCCTCCTCGAGGCAACGGGCGATGGCCGGCGGCACGATCGGCAGATAGCCGGCGTCGCGGACCCAGCGCTCCTCCCACTGGTAGTCGTAGACGGACTCGCTGCTGCGGTAATGATCGACAAAGTCGGCGGTTCGGCTCGCGGTCGCGAGCAGCCTCGCCACCGGCTCTCCTTCCCCAACGAGGAGTGCGGCGGCGCCGTCTCCGGCCGCCATCTCGACCGGGCTCGCGGCCTTCGCCTGACGCTGCTCGGCCGCGACCACCAGCGTCTCGCCGCCGCCGAGCAGCGCCGCCGCGAGCGCCGAAGTTCCGGCCCGCTGGGTTGCCGCGATATCGAGCGCCGAGACCTCCTCGGGGAGGCTGAGCGCTTCGACGACGAGGCCGGCATTGAGACGATCGAGGAACGGAAAGGTCGTCGAGGCAAAGCGCACGGCCTTGATCGAGGCGCGGTCAATCGAGCTGCGGCCATTCGGCCCGAGCGCATCGCGCGCCGCCTCGACCGCCATGGTGATCGGATCCTCGTCCCAATTGCACATCGCCCGCTCGCCCTTTCCCCGTGCTTTCAGGGCGGGGTTGAGCCAGCCATTGGCGTCTGCGATGGCGCGTCGCGACAGGCGCAGACGCGGGATATAGGCGCCGTAAGCCAGAACTCCGAAATCCATCACGTGTGTCCTCTCGCCGGGAACCAGTTTCTGCGCTGGCCTAAATCGCATCCCACGGAAAGATGTCGGCCGAACGATCGAGCGGGTAGAAGGATCCCTTGAGCGCCGGCATGCCGTGCTCGGCAAGCGATCGGCAGGTCCAGCCCTCCGAACGATGCACCGAGCGAACCGGCCGCGACTGCCCCATCAGGAAGATCTCGTTCATGCGCACTGCGAAGATCTGCCCGGTCACATCCTTGGCGGCGTCGCCCAACAGGAACACGCTGAGCGGAGCGATCTTTTCCGGGCCCATGGCCTGCATGCGGGCGACCCGCGCCTTTTCCGCCTCGGTCTGGGTCGGGATGGTGCCGATGAGCCGGCTCCAGGCGAAGGGCGAGACGCAGTTCGAGCGCACGCCGAAACGCGCCATGTCGAGCGCGATCGATTTCGACAGACCGACGATGCCGAGCTTCGCCGCGGCGTAATTCGCCTGGCCGAAATTGCCGATCAGGCCCGAAGTCGAGGTGAAATGCACGAAGGCGCCGCTGCCCTGTTCGCGGAACAGGCGCGCAGCCGCATGCGAGACGTAGAACGAGCCGAGCAGGTGCACTTTGATGACCAGCTCGAAATCGACCACGCTCATCTTGTGGAAGATCGCGTCGCGCAGGATGCCGGCATTGTTCACGACACCGTCGAGCTTGCCGAAACGGTCGAGCGCGGTCTTGACGATATTGGCCGCGGCGAGCGGCTCGGCGACGCTGTCGAAATTCGCGACCGCTGTCCCGCCGCGTTGGCGGATCAGCTCCACCACCTCCTCGGCCGGCGTAGCGCTGGCTCCCTGTCCGTCTGCGGCGCCGCCGAGATCGTTGACGACAACCTTCGCGCCCTCGGCGGCTGCGAGAAGCGCGATCTCGCGGCCGATGCCGCGCCCCGCCCCGGTCACGATCACAATCTTCCCGTCCAATGTCGCTTCGCTCGCCATTCCGTCGCTGGCCAATTCTACGCTCGCCATACCGTTGACCTTCTCCGCCGCGATTTCATCCACTGCGGCTTCCGGCCGGAGATTGGCATCGGCGCGGAGCAACGTCAATCGGCATGAAATGAGATTTCATTTGACGAAATAGGCAGTGACAGGAAACATGGCCGCGGTCCCTCATATGCCGCAGGACGGGAGACACGCCGACATGACCGCCACCCTGTTTCAAGAGGAGCACGAGCTCTTCCGGGCCAGCGTGCGCCGCTTCGTCGAGACCGAGGTGGCGCCACACCATGCGCAGTGGGAGAAGGACGGCGTCGTCGGCCGCGATCTGTGGCGCAAGGCGGGGAAAGCCGGCCTGCTGCTCACCAATATCCCGGCCGAATATGGCGGCGGCGGCGCCGATTTTCTCACCAGCGTCGTCATGATCGAGGAAATGATGCGCCAGGCTTATTCCGGGCCGGGCTTTCGCCTGCATTCCGATATCGTGGCGCCCTACATCCTGCATCACGCCTCCGAGGATTTGAAGCGCGCCTGGCTGCCGCGCCTGGCGACCGGCGAGATCATCGGCGCCATCGCCATGACCGAGCCCGGCACAGGTAGCGACCTGCAGAATATCCGCACCACCGCCACCCGCGACGGCAACCATTACGTCGTCAACGGACAGAAGACCTTCATCACCAACGGTCAGCTCGCCGACCTCATCATCGTCGCCTGCAAGACCGATGCATCGGCCGGCGCCAAGGGGGTGAGCCTGATCCTGGTCGAGGCCGAACAGGCAGGCTTCACGCGCGGCCGCAATCTCGAGAAGCTCGGCATGAAGGCGCAGGACACCTCCGAGCTGTTCTTCGACAATGTCAGGGTGCCCCGCACCAATCTGCTGGGCGAGGAAGGGCGCGGTTTCGCCTATCTCATGCAGGAACTGCCCCAGGAGCGGCTGCTCGTCGGCATCACCGCGGTCGCGCTGATGGAAGCGGCGCTCGAATGGACGCTCGCCTATACGCGCGAGCGCAAAGCCTTCGGGCGCCCGATCGCGGATTTCCAGAACAGCCGCTTCAAGCTCGCCGAGGTGAAGACCGAAGCGACAGTGGCGCGTGTCTTCCTCACGAGTGCATCGCGCGGCATATGCGCGGCGAGCTCGACGTGCCGACTGCCGCCATGTGCAAATATTGGCTCACCGAGCTCGAGGGCAAGGTGATCGATGCCTGCCTGCAACTGCATGGCGGCTACGGCTATATGTGGGAATATCCGATCGCCCGCGCCTACGCGGATGCGCGCGTGCACCGCATCTATGCGGGTTCGAACGAGATCATGAAAGAGATCATTGCTAGGTCGTTGTGAGCGAGTGACGAACGGTGAAGAGTGAAGAGTGAAGAGTGAGCGGGAGTTAACGAATCGCGAGCAGCGCCGGGCAACTTCCGTATTCTCGACTTCACTACTCACAACTCACTACTCACTACTCACTACTCACCACTCACCACTCACTGCTCACCACTCCCCCCATGCGGAGGCCCTGATGCCGATCGACTATGCCAAGCTGAAGAACTGGTCCTTCCCGGATGTCGAGCATCGCTACGAGTTGCGCGACACCATCCTCTACGCGCTGGGCCTCGGCTGCGGCAGCGATCCGACCGACGAAGAGGAGCTGCGCTTCGTCTACGAGGATGGCATTCGTGTCCTTCCCAGCATGGCGGTGGTGCTCGGCTATCCGGGCTTCTGGCTCAAGAACCCGCAGACCGGCGTCGACTGGAAGAAGGTGCTGCATGGCGAGCAGGGTCTCATCCTGCACAGGCCGCTTCCGGCTTCAGGGACCGTCATCGGCCGCACACGGGTCACCGAGATCATCGACAAGGGTGCCGAGAAGGGCGCGCTGCTGTTCTCGGAGCGCCAGGTGATCGACAAGCAGAGCGGCGATCGGCTCTGCACGCTGACCTCGACGACCGTGCTGCGCGGCGATGGCGGGTTCGGCGGAGCTTCCGGCCCGGCGCCGGAACCGCACCGCTTGCCGGAACGTCAGCCCGATATCTCGCTCGACCTGCCGACCTTGCCGCAGGCGGGGCTCATCTATCGCCTGTCGGGTGACTACAACCCTCTGCACGCCGATCCCGCGGTGGCGATTGCCGCAGGTTTCCCGCGCCCGATCCTGCATGGGCTGTGCACCTTCGGCGTCGCCGGTCGCGCCGTGCTGCGCGTCAGCTGCGACAATGATCAGCGCCGGCTCGAGAGCTTTCGGGTGCGCTTCTCGGCGCCGGTATTTCCGGGCGAGACCATCCGCACCGAGATCTGGCGTGACGGCAAGACAGTTTCGTTTCGCGCCCGCGTGCTCGAGCGCGACATCGTGGTGTTGAACAACGGCTATGCGACGCTCGCCGGCTAAGCCACTCAGCGCGGCACCAGGACCGCGAACAGCACCATTGCAATCGCGAGCGCTGTGCCCGCGAAGGCGCCGCTCCAGGCCATGCCGACTTGCCAGGGCCTGCGACCGATGAGCGCCGCTGTCATGACGACGCTCGAATTCATCGGCGAGGCCGCGGCGCTGCACGTCCAGCCGGTCGCGATCGCCAGCACCAGCACGAGCTTCGACAATCCCGGAATCTCGATCGACGACATGGTGCTCGCCAGGATCGCGGCCGTGATCATGGGATTGATCCCAAAGAGCGCGAGCACCGCGACGCTGACGCTCAACAGGCCAGCGATTACGCCGGACGACAGGGTGAGCGAGACGAAGACAGCTTGCAGCACCTCGCGCGGCACCAGCGCTGCGAGGACGATGCCGAGAAAGCCTGAAGCCGCGAAGACGGCGATCTCGTTGGCATAATTCGGGAAATGCGCGACGCCCCTCCCGAGGATCACTGCAAGACCGGAGCGCACCGGCGTTCGGTCGCCATCGGCAAGCCTGGACCCTAGCGCCCAAAAGAAAGCGTAGAGCGGAACCGTGACCAGCAGCACCGTCTGGAAAGGCAGTCTCAAGGCGTATTCGGCAGCGCCGGTGAGGGCAGTAACGGCGACGATATGTGCGACCACGGCCGTGACCGCCGCAGTGCCGCGCGGCTCATGGGCCCGTTGCGCCGGGCGCAGTGCCGATGGCCTCTGAAAATGATCGAAGATCCAGCCGAGCCCGATGAAGGCGATCATGCACAGGAAGCCGATCGGCGCGACATCGGCCCAGGCAAGGCCGGGGACGGAAGCGAGCAGGAAGTTGAGCGCAACGCCGAGCGGAGACCAGAAGGCGATCGCGCCAAAGCCGCGCAGGACCGCGACCGTCATGCGTCGCTCGCGCCAGTCGACGATATGTGGGTCGCCACCTGCTGCTTCGAGCGTGTTCGCCCGCTTCGTCATATCGATCAGCAGCGCCAGACCGCCGATATTGAACAGGATGCCGAAAACCTGACCGCCCAGCGAGAGCGCGAGATAGCGGCGGCGTGGCGGCTGGTTGACCAGATGGCGGCCGGCGCTGGCGACGATTGCCGAGGCGGAGGCGGCGGCGCGCAACAAGCCGAGCATGGCGATGAACGCCGGCAGATAGATCGTGCGGACCGTGGCCACCGCCAGGATGGCAGACGCATCGGCCCGCAGCACCGTCAGGGCCGCGAGCCCGGCGCAGAGGCCGATGAGGATGCGCGCATTGATCATCAGCCTGCGCCAGGTGAGCGCCAGATAGGCGATGAGCGGCAGCATGCCGGCCGACGCAGCAAGCGGCCATCCGGCCAGCAACTCGACGAGCGCCAGCAGGGCCACGAGCGTCAGGCAGAGCGACGGCCAGGACAGCGGCTGCGCCAGCGCTCGTTCCTGCTCGACGCGAGCCGGCGCGGCCGATTGGGATACCATCGGTCAGCCTGCCGCGGGACCGCCGATTGCCGTTAGCGCCTCGGCGATCTTGGCGGCCGTCCGCTGCAGAGGCGCCAAGAACTGCCTCGCCCCGTCCTCGAGGCTGATGGCGCTGCGCAACATTACGACATTGATGCAGGCGAAGACCTGGCGCTGATTGGCGACCGGCACGCCCAGCGCCCAGACCTTGGTGTCGAACACTTCGGCGCTGTAACGGTCATCCATCAGCGCATAGCCGCGCTCGCGCGTTTCGCTGATCAGCTTGCTCAACAGCCTGGGATGGCGCGCGAGATCGGTCCAATAGCCCGGGGTCTCCGCGAGCCGGGCGATGATCCTCGTTCGCTCCTCCTCCTTGCAGAAGGCGAGATAAGCCCGCCCCATCGAGGTCGCGAGCACTGGGAAGCGGAAGCCCGGCCTGCGGGCAAACAGCATGGAGCCCGGCTCGCGGGTCGTCTGCGCCACCACCATGGCGTCGCGGTCGAACACGGCGATGTCGGACGGCCAGCCGATCTCCTTGCGGAACTCCCGCATGATCGGCTCCGCCACGCTGCCGATCCACAGGTGCTGGTCATAGCCCTGGCTCAGCAGCAGGGAGCGGCCGGTGGGCGCGTAGACCGCCCGGTCCGCATCGCGCAGCACATAGCCTTCGTGCTCCAGGGTCTCGAGCATCCGCACGATGGTCGCCTTGTCGAGGCCGGTAGCCTTGTGCAGCGAACCGACCGTCGACTGGCGCTCCTCATTGACGACGCGCAGGATCTCGAGACCCCTCGAGAGCGCGATGACTGGCTTGAAGGATGGCATGCGGCTTCTCGACCACCTCGACTGCATTGCCTGGGCTGCAACAGCTGGATGCAACACAGCGACGGAAAGCTGTTTCGCCGCGGCGGCGATTTGGTTAGGATGCCAAAATCGAAGCGATATTTCAACATATGAAATGCCCGGCGAGGGCACGGCAACCAACGGCAAGCCCCATGGACTTCACTTTCACCACCGAGCAACAGCAGCTGCAGGAGCAGGCGTCGGGCTTCGCCCGCAAGGAGCTCGCCGAGGTGGCGCGCGAGCTCGAGGCGACCAATACGCCGCTGCCGCGTCGCTTTCTCAAGCGGCTCGCCGAGATGGGCTATCTTGGCGTCAATCTCGATCCCGAATATGGTGGGGTCGGGCTGTCGCATCTCGATGCCGCGCTCGTGCTCGAAGCGGTGGCGAAGCTCTCGCCGGCCGTGGCCTTCCCGATTTTCGAATCCTGCTTCGGCCCTGTCCTGGCGATCCAGCATTTCGCGGGCGAGGAGCTGAAGCGGCGCATCATTCCCAAGGTCTGCGCCGGCGAGATGATCGTCGCGGTGAGCATGTCCGAGCCCGAGGCCGGCAGCGCCCTCACCGATCTGAAGACGCGCGGCGAGATCGTCGGCGACAAGGTCGTGCTCAATGGCCAGAAGCGCTGGTGCTCGGGCGCCGGCCATTCCGACGCCTATGTGATCTATTGCCGGCTGTCGAAGGATCCGGGCGCCAAGGGCATCGGCGCCGTGCTGGTGGAGAACGGCACGCCCGGCCTGAGCTTCGGCAAGCCTGAGCAGCTGATGGGCTTCCGAGGCGTCCCGAGCGCCGATATCTTCCTCGACAATGTCAGCGTGCCGGCCGGCAACATCATCGTGCCGGCGGGCGGCTTCAGGAAGCTGATGGAAGCCTTCGATCTCGAGCGCTGCGGCAATGCCACCATGAGCCTCGCGATCGCGCAGGGCGCGCTCGATTACGTCCTCGACTATGTCCAGTCGCGCCGGCAGTTCGGCAAGCCGCTGATCGACTTCCAGGCCGTGCAGCTCAAGATCGCCGAGATGGTGATGCGCGTCGATGCGGCGCGGCTGCTGATCCATCGGGCCGTCACCAATGCGGCCGCAGGCCTGCCTTCGGTGCGCGACAGCTCGATCGCCAAATGCTTCGCCAACGAGATGACGCGCGAGGTCTGCGGCGCCGCCATCCAGCTGATGGGCGGCTATGGCTATAACAAGGAATACCCGATCGAGCAGCGCTTCCGCGATGCCTGGGGCTGGGGCATTGCTGGCGGGGCGATCGACATCCAGAAGGTCAATATCGCGGCCGCGCTGGTGAATCGCCGCTTCGATCAGCGCCGTTGAGCCTGCCGGTGACGCCGTCTGTCATCTCCGTCGACCGGCTCTCGAGCCTGATCGCGCCCGGCTCCCGGATCGTTGTCGGGCAGGGCACGTCGGAGCCGCTCGGCCTCACTCAGGCCTTGATGCGGCAGCGGCATGCCATCGGCCCCCTGCGGATCTTTCTCGGCGTCGTCTCATCCGAGACCTTCAGGCCGGAGGATTCCGACGGCATCGCCTTCTCGAGCTTCGGCGCGCTCGGCAATGCGGCACGCCTTGCCAAGGCCGGCCGGCTCGACATCCACCCCGTCCACTACGGCAAGCTCCCGGAGCTGTTCGCCGGCGGGCATCTCAGCGCCGACGTCGTGCTCCTGCAGCTTGCGCCTGCGGCCGACGGAACGGGCATGAGCCTTGGTCTCGCCAACGACTATGTGGCGGCCGCTTGCCGAAAGGCGCCCCTCGTGATCGCGGAGGTCAACCCCGACGCTCCCTGGACATACGGCGCCGAAATCCCGGCGGATCTGCGCATCGACCACTATGTCGAGGCCACGCAACCTCCCGTCGAATTGAAACCGAGCCGTTGTGGTGAGACCGAGGAGGAGATTGCGGCACGCGTCGCGGCGCTGATCCCGGACGGCGCCACCATCCAGACTGGCATCGGTGCCATCCCCGATGCCATCCTGACAGCGCTCCACCAGCATCGCGAGCTCGGCATCCATTCCGGGATGATCGGCGATCGGGTGGCGGATCTGATCGAATCAGGCGTGGTGACCAATTCGCGCAAACCCTTCGACCGCGGCGTCACGGTCGCCGGCCTGTTGCTCGGCACGCATCGGCTCAACGCCTTCGCGCACCGCAATCCTTCCCTGCGCGTTTGCCCGCCCTCGCACACGCATGCGGTCGCGGTGCTGGCACGCATTCCGGGTTTCGTCGCCATCAACTCGGCGATCGAGGTCGACCTGTCGGGCCAGGTCAATGCCGAGATGGCGAACGGCCAATATGTCGGCGCGGTCGGCGGCCAAGTCGATTTCGTGCGCGGCGCCAATGCGTCGCTGGGCGGGCGCTCGATCATCGCCTTGCCGTCGACCGCGAAGCATGGAGAGATCAGCCGCATCGTGGCCTCGCTCGGCGGACCGGTCACCAGTTTGCGCAGCGATGCCCACGCCATCGTGACCGAGCACGGGGTCGCCGAGCTTCGCGGCCGGACGCTCGCCGAGCGCGCGCACTGCATGATCGCCATCGCGGCACCGCAATTTCGCGAGGCGCTTTCCCGCTCGGCGCATGGCATCTTGCGGGCGGTGGGGTGATCATGTCTGGCTTGTCATTGGAGCGTGAGTGAAATGGGACCGTTGGCGGGTTTTCGTGTCGTCGAGTTCGCCGGCATTGGCCCTGGCCCGATGTGCGCCATGCTGCTCGCCGATATGGGCGCGACCGTGCTGCGGCTGGATCGACCGACGGTAAGCAATCTCGGCATCGAGAGGCCGGAGCGCTTCAATCTCCTCAATCGCGGCCGGCAATCGGCGATCGTCGACCTGAAGCGACCTGAAGGCATCGCCTTGGCGCTCGATCTCGTTTCGGAGGCCGACGCCCTGCTCGAGGGCTTCCGGCCCGGCACCATGGAGCGCTTGGGACTTGGTCCCGAGCCTTGCCTTGGCCGCAATCCCCGCCTGGTCTATGGCCGGATGACCGGCTGGGGCCAGGAGGGGCCGCTGGCGGCGGCGGCCGGACATGACATGAACTACATCGCGCTCACGGGCGCCCTGCACGCGATCGGGCGTGCTGGCCAGCCGCCGACGCCGCCCCTCAATCTCATCGGCGATTATGGCGGCGGCGCCCTGTATCTCGCTTTCGGCATGGTTTGCGCCCTGCTCGAAGCGCAAAAATCCGGAGAGGGCCAGGTCGTCGACGCTGCTATGATCGATGGTGCAGCCTCGCTGATGACGCCGTTCTTCGGCCTGCATGCGGCCGGGCTGCATGACGACCGGCGCGGCGAGAACATTCTCGATTCGGGCGCGCCCTATTATGACGTCTATGCCTGCGCCGATGGGCGCTACATCTCGGTCGCCGCGATCGAAACGAAGTTCCGCGCCGAATTCTATTCGCTCATCGGCATCGACGCGGCGGCGCTGCCCTCGGCGGCCGAGCGCGCCAATTGGCCGGCCATCAGGGAGGCGATCGCCGAGCGTATCGCCACAAGGCCGGCGGCGGAATGGTGCGCCATTCTCGAAGGCACGGATGCTTGCGTCGCGCCCGTGCTGTCGATGTCGGAAGCCCCGCATCATCCCCATCACCTGGCGCGCGGCACTTTCGTCGAAATCGGCGGTATCGTTCAGCCGGCGCCGGCGCCGCGCTTCAGCCGCACCAAGCCCGACATGCCGACCCCGCCGCAGCCGACAGGCCAGGACACCGCGAAGGCGCTGGCGGCCTGGGGCGTCGCGGCGGATCGAATTGCGCAGCTGCGCGAGAGCGGTGTTATTGGCGACGCTAAGCGGAGCGAGTAGCGAGTAGCGAGTGGTGAGTGGTGAGTAGTGAGGAGTGAGGAGTGAGGAGTGAGGAGTGAGGAGTGAGGAGTGAGGAGTGAGGAGTGAGGAGTGAGGAGTGAGGAGTGAGCCAAACAGAAATCTCGAGACATCCAATTGGCTATTCGCTCGCCTTTCACTATTCACTATTCACTATTCACTATTCACTATTTACTACTCCCGACCCACTACTACTCGCCAATCAACGGAACTGAAAAATGCCTGACACTGCAGATCCCCATGCGGACATCCGCGAATCGGTGGCGAAGCTCTGCGCCCAGTTTCCTGGCGAATATTGGCGACGGCTCGATCGCGAGAGCGCCTATCCGCTCGCATTCGTCGAGGCGCTCACGCGGGCGGGCTATCTCGCCGCCATGATCCCCGAACAATATGGCGGCGCGGGCCTGCCGCTCTCGGCGGCCGCCGCCATTCTCGAGGAGGTGCAGCGCGCCGGCTGCAATGGCGCGGCCTGTCACGCGCAGATTTACATCATGGGGGCGCTGCTGCGCCACGGCAACGAAACCCAGAAGCAGGCCTATCTGCCGAAGATCGCCTCGGGCGAATTGCGCTTGCAGGCTTTCGGGGTGACCGAGCCGACGAGCGGCACCGATACGAGCTCGATCAAGACTTTCGCGGCGCGGCAAGGCGACCATTACGTCGTCAACGGCCAGAAGATCTGGACGTCGCGCGCCGAATATTCCGACCTGATGCTGCTGCTGGCGCGCACCAGCCCGAAGGAACAGGCCGCGAAGCGCACCGACGGGCTCTCGGTCTTCATCCTCGACATGCGCGAGGCGAAAGAGGCGGGGCTCAGCATCCGCCCGATCCGCACCATGATGAACCATTCGACCACCGAGGTGTTCTTCGACAATGTCCGCGTACCGGCCGAGAACCTGATCGGCGAAGAGGGCAGGGGCTTTCGCTATATTCTCTCCGGCATGAATGCCGAGCGTGTGCTCATCGCGGCCGAATGCATCGGCGACGCCAAATGGTTCATCGAAAAAGCAACGACCTATGCCAAGGAGCGCGTGGTCTTCGGTCGGCCGATTGGGCAGAACCAGGGCGTTCAATTTCCCATCGCCAGGGCCTACGCGCAGATGCGCGCCGCCGAGCTGATGGTGCGCGAGGCCTGTGAGCTATTCGAGGCCGGCCGGGATTGCGGCGCCGAGGCCAATATGGCCAAGATGCTCGCGGCCGATGCCTCCTGGGCCGCGGCCGAAGCCTGCGTCCAGACACATGGCGGCTTCGGCTTTGCCGAGGAATATGATGTCGAACGCAAATTCCGCGAAGCCCGCCTCTACCAGGTGGCGCCGATCTCGACCAACCTCATCCTGAGCTATCTCGCCGAGCATGTGCTCGGCATGCCGCGCTCCTATTGATCTCAAGGGGTCATTGAGGGCAGTGCGGTCGCGCCCCTCCACGGCCCATTTCTGCAAAAGGTCTCGCAAGCCGGGATAAGGAAGCGCGCGATTCCCACGCGGCCGGTCGTCGTGATATGCAATCCCTATCAGGCAATGCGACCCAACCAGCGTCGACCCAGGAACCCCATGCCCGTCAGCTTCAAGGACCTAGAGTTCGCCTTTGACTTCGTCAGCTCCGGCAGGTTGGGCGAGAACCAGGCCTATATCAGCAAGGAGACGGGCAAGACCTATTGGCGTTCCGACTACATGGATGAATCCGTCGAAGAGCTGCCGGAGGATATCGACGATGGCGAGAAATACCTCGAGGTTCCCCACAAGAATGACCTTGATCTGGGCAGGACGCTGGTATTCGACTTCGTCGCCGCTGCCTTGCCCGACGACTACGAAAAGGTTCGGGATATTTTCCGGAGCAAGGGCGCCTACGCCAGATTCAAGGATCTGCTGGGGTACAGGAAGGCGGTCGACCGCTGGCATGAATTCGAGGCGAAGGCCACGCAGGACGCGTTACGAGCCTGGTGCAAGGAGAACGCGATCGAGCTCGCCGACTGATCGGCCCCAGGATACTGATCGGCCCCACGACTGAGAAAGCCAATGGGGTCTTGGGCGCAGTGCTCATTCGCCGCCAAGAGCGGGCGGGTTCGCGACAGGCAAGAAGCTCTTATTCCAGCCCGAGCGCCGTCCTCAACTCTTGCCGCACGAGCGGATAGTCCGCCTTGAAATCGGGGTTTGCCATGATGGCCGCGGCAAGAGCTGATCCGGTTCGAGAGCCGGCGTCCAGGTCTTCCTGGTAGTGCATTCCGCCAACAACCCGGCCTTGCATATATTCCGAAGCCCGCATCCATATAGCATCACGCTTTTCGGGCAGCATCGACGTCAGGATGATTGCGACGGCGGTCACGCGCGTTGAGTGGCCCGAGGGATAGGCGCCGCTCTTGCTCGGCTTGACCAGGGCCTGGATGTCTGTGTTCGCCAAAAAAGGGCGCACGCGGCCGAAAAAGGGCTTTGCCGGGTCTACCGTCGCGTCCTCGCTCGCGCCTACTCGAGCGAAAAGATGCGTTGTTTGGGGCAATGCCTGCGGATTGAAGGGCGGTCCAAACATGCGGGAATACATGTCGAAAACGGATTCCTCGGCGTCTGCCTGCGCCAGGGCGATCTGGTCGGGGCTTGCCGCCTTTTGAACGGCCAGAACATGGGCCAGCTGCACCTTGTCGGCGTCACTTCCTGCCTGAACAGGCCGCGGCAAGAAAGCCGTCAGGTCAAGGTCGGCGGCCGTCACGTAGGGTTGCTCGCCGGCTAAACCAGGCGAAACAAGAAACAGCATTGCTGCAAAGAGGGCGGCGCGCTTCATCATACGTTTCCCCTCCCAATAGGCTAGACGGCACTAATCTCTGTGCATTGCGGAATTGTGACGCATATCGGCGCGGCGGCTCTGTGGCGGGCACGCTCTCCTGCTCCGCATGGGAGGGATAGGCGCACAACGATCCACGTAACGCCCCTTCATGATTCCGGGTACTAGCGAGGCTTCGCCTCAGGCCTCAGGCGTATCCGCCCGGTGAACTTTCGATTCTGGCGCCTCGCCCCGGGCTTCGAGCTTCACCAGAAAGACGCACTGCTCACTGCACCGGCGCTCCGACGCGGCGACCATACAGTGCGCGCACGGCGGGGGGGCGCACAACTGGATATTTCCGGTCTGTGCGGTGCGGGAACCGGAGTTCGCATTGTCCGTTTTGCTTTAGGAACTATCAACGAGGCAGGAAGCGCGGGTGCCGCACGGTTGCTGTACCGGAAGCGCAGAGAGATGCGGTGAGGTGGAGGTGAGGCTGGAGGCTGCCACTCCCGCTCTTGCCAACCTCGCACTTCCTACTCTTACCGCACTTCGAGATGCCCCTCACCTTGGAGCGTCGCAAGATCGATACGGGCGAAACAGGTTACCGGAACATAATCAAGCGTTAGGTCGCCCACCAATTTGATCTCGGCAGACCCGTTGTCATTCTCAATACCGCGTAAGTCAGAGCGGTTTCGGTCGACAGGCACGCCGATTTCAGTGCCTCCTCGCGTGTCGGTGAACTTGATCTGGACGTGACCATCCGCGATGCGTTCCTTAAGGGCCTCGCGCGTTTTGTGGCGCGAGCTCGCTTCTACCGGATGGTCGCCTTTGCAGAGAAATTGTACTAGATCGCTCATTCCGCCTCTACTCGTGATAAAAGTCAGTTCACGTAAGGGTAATGAAGCAGGCTGCGATGTCAATCGTAAGCATCCGCTCAGGGCCGCGGAGGTGGCTGGCCGCGCTTGAGGTCGGCGATCAGCTCCCGCAAGCACTCCAGCCCACAATCAGTGAAGGCCATCGTCTGGCACGCGCCTTCGACGCGATGTCGGCCAGCTCAAACAGCTCAAACAGCTTGCGTCTCGCGTGCGCCCAACATGGCGCTTCTGTGATCGGACCTGGCGCGCGCTCCGCTTTGTAGAGCGCGTTGAGCCCGCCATAGGCGTGCTGGAGAATCCCGGCATATCCCGCGAGATGCCGCTCCGGATGCGCGCCGCCCCGATCGGGCGACTAGAAGAACACCGCGGCGGGCGGATCGGCGCCGCCAAAAGGTCGATTGTCAGGCACATAGGTCCACAACCGCCCGGTCCGGATCTTCGCCTTGGCCAACACCGGCACAGTGGTGTCATCGCACTGCATGACACCGACGATGCTTAACCCGACTTTCTCAACTCGAGCCGTGCGGCGGCAATTCTAACCTCGTGCGGGAGTAAACACGAGTCGAAGCAATGGTGCCCAATCGCAAAATCTCTGTAGTGTAGACGGAGCCTCTTTTCGAATCGCTGGTTCTGGATGAATCAGTGCCCATGTATTTGCAATGCAACCGGCGATTCAAAGACGGCAAGGAGCACCGTTGTGGACCCCCACTCTGCTCGACCCGGCGCAGACGCGGCCGACGACGCGGCGTGCGTTGCTCAGGACGTTTAGCTGATGCCGCAGGACCTGGCTTCGGCTTCCAGCCGCTGTGGCGACTTGAAAGGATCGCACAGCATGCGAAGGAAATGGAGCCCGATTGCGATCAGCATCACCGGTACGCTCGGATCTAGGTTCACACAACGCTCGTATCGAAATTTCCGATACACGCAGGGGACGACTAGCCATTTCGAGTTAGAGTCTCGCTCAGGCTCTTGCCTTGGAAAGGAATTGGTAGGATAATTTCTCGCTTACTTATCGCGGCCTACTGTTCGAGGGCGACCTTCGCCGAGGCCATGCGCATGCTGGCCGGGACGTCGGGTGCCGGCGAAAAATCGGACACCGAGGCTGCCGACGGGTCGCAGGTGACGGCCGGATCCTGGCTCGCCGAGACATTTAGGGCGCTGCGCGCGCCGAACGGCGCGGACATCGATCGCGGCCCGGCACTGAAGGGGAGCTTACGGCCCTATCAGAAGGCGGGCGTGGGAGATGAATTGGCCTGTTGTGTCGGATGTTCAAGTCAGACCCGCAGCTCGGGAACCGATCGCCGTGGTCGGAATCGGTTGCCGATTCCCCGGCGGCGCCAATGATCCCGAGAGCTTCTGGCGCTTACTGTGCGACGGCGTCGAGGTGACGCGCGAAGTACCCCCCGATCGCTGGAACATGAAGACTTTCTATCACCCTGAGCTGGCGACCCCAGGCCGGTCGCACTCCCGCCGGGGTGGCTTTTTGGACTCAATCGCTCTCTTCGATATCGGCTTCTTTGGCATCTCGCCGCGGGAAGCGGCCGCCATGGACCCCCAGCAGCGACTCTTGCTGGAGGTGACGTTCGAGGCAATCGAAGACGCAGGCCTGCAACTTGAGGCTTTAGCGCGGTCACCGACCGGCGTTTATGTTGGCCTGTCGGCACAGGACTACATGTTGTTGCAAAATACCAATAAAAACCTCACTGACATTGACGCGCACAGCCTTACGGGGGTCGCGATGAGCATCGCGGCCAACCGTATTTCATATTGCCTCAATTTGCACGGTCCGAGCATGGCGGTCGATACGGCCTGCTCCTCATCGCTGGTGGCAGTACACCTCGCCTGTCAGGGTTTATGGAGCGGCGACTGCGATTCTGCACTCGCTGGCGGAGTAAACATCCTGATCACGCCCGATCTATTCATCAACTTTAGCCGAATGGCGATGCTATCGCCTACAGGTAGTTGCAAGGCGTTTGACGCTTCCGCCGACGGCTTCGCACGTGGCGAAGGAGCGGCAGTAGTTGTTCTGAAACGATATTCCGATGCCGTTCGGGACGGAGATTCAGTTTACGCGCAGATTCGCGCTACTGCGGTCAATCAGGATGGACATACCAGTTCTTTGACGGTTCCAGGTGAAGAAGCGCAAGTCGCTCTACTGCGCCGGGTCTGCATGGATGCTCGCATTCTTCCGGATGAGGTCCAATACATTGAGGCGCATGGCACTGGCACGCCCGTCGGAGATCCCATCGAGGCACGGGCCTTGGCTCAGGTGTTTTGCGAACGCAGGTCCAATGATAACCCCTGCTTCATCGGCTCGGTGAAGTCGAACATTGGGCACCTTGAGCCCGCCTCCGGAATTGCCGGCCTGGTGAAAGCAGCGCTCGCGGTGAAGCATCGGCAAATTCCGCCGAACCCAAACTTCCGGGTTCCGAATCCGAACATACCGTTTGAACGCTTGAAGCTCCGCGTGCCGACGGAGTTGCAGGCTTGGCCCGATCCCGATCGCCCCTTGTTGGCCGCGGTCAGCTCTTTTGGTTTCGGCGGCACGAACGCACATGCGATCCTGGAACAGGGAGGGGACCTGCACGACCAGAGTACCTTGGGCGAGAGCTCGCTGAAAACGACCGGGCAGACCCAATCCGACCGAGAAGCGGACACCGTCAGCGAACCTGCGCTGGAGCGCCCGCGATTATTCGTGTTTTCAGCTCGCGGTACTGACGCGCTTCGCTCATACGTGGAGGCGTGTCGCACGGGGCCGATTGCCACTGCGGTGACCGATAGCGGCTTGGACGACTTTGCCTGGAGCTGCGCCGTTCGCCGCAATCATCACCACACTCGCTTGTGCGTTACGGCAGGCTCGCGCGAGGAGTTGCTCGATCTCTTGGCGGCCTATGCGGACGACCAATCGCGTGCTGGGATTGCGACCGGACGTGCCGATGAAAAGCAACCGCCGCAATTGGCCTTCGTTTTCTCCGGGCAAGGGCCGCAGTGGTGGGGAATGGGGCGTGAATTGCTTGAACAAGAAACGGTGTTCCGCGGTGCGATTGAAGAGTGCGATGCTCAGCTACGAATGATTGCCCCGTGGTCGTTGTTGCAGGAGCTGATGCGCGACGAAACTTCGTCTAGAATGAACGACCCGAGCATCGCTCAGCCGGCCATCTTTGCGTTGCAATACGCTCTCGCTCGGCTTTGGTCGTCGTGGGGAATTCAACCTGCAGCCGTTGCTGGGCACAGCGTGGGCGAGGTAGCCGCCGCGTGCGTTGCCGGCGCGCTCACGTTCCCGCAGGCCGTCGAACTTATTTATCACCGCGGCCGGTGCATGGATTTTGAAGGATCGCACGGACGCATGCTGGCCGTCGGGGTTTCTGCCCAGGAAGCGTTGAGTTTGCTAAGCGGACACGATCGTGACGTTGCGGTGGCGGCCATCAATGGCCCGCAGTCAGTGACACTTTCGGGCGACGGTGAAGCGCTCGCAAAAATCGCTGTTCAGCTGGAATCTCGCCAAGTATTTTGCAGCTTTCTGCGAGTGGACCGCGCGTTCCACAGCCCGCGGCTCGATCCGATGCAGGGCGATCTGATTGCGGCGCTTGCCGGGCTGCAACCGAGTGCCGCGCGCATTCCGCTTTATTCGACGGTCACCGGCGCACGCTGCAGCGGCGAAGAAATGGGTGCCGATTATTGGTGGCGCAATGCGAGGCAAACCGTGCAATTTGCCAGCGCGATTTTGGCTATTTTGGAGGCGGGCCACCACCTGTTTGTTGAGGTTTCACCGCATCCTGTCCTATCACACGCCGTTTTGGAAATTGCCGGTGCTCAATCGCGCCCGATTCAGATCGTGCCCTCGCAACGCCGTGGCGAGCCAGAGAAGCGAACGTTATTGAACTCGCTGGGGGCGCTCTATGCGCGTGGTGTGATGCCCGATTGGAAGGGCCTGCTGCCCGCGGGCCGGTTCGTGCCGTTACCGCATTATCCATGGCAGCGCGAACGCCATTGGAATGAATCGCGGGAGAGCGAGCGGCGCCGGATTGGACCGACACCGCATCCGCTCTTGGGCGAACGTCAGCCGACGGCGCGGCCCATCTGGGAGCAAGAAATCCATTTGCGACACCTGCGGTATCTTGCGGGGCATCGCGTGGGTGATCACGTAGTATTTCCTGCCGCTGCGCTTGTGGAAATGGCTGTTGCTGCCGCGCGTGAGTGCCGCGCCACCGATTCCATCCTTCTGGAGGATGTAGATTTTCAGAGTCTTTGCTTATTGAGCGACGACGAAGGGCAGCTGTTGCAGCTGATCCTGGATGCAAACGAGACTGAATTCAATATTTTCAGCCGCTCGAAAGACACCGATCGTTGGACCTCGCACGCCCGCGGCAAGGTACGCACTCACGGCGATACGGCACTCGGGACGCAAGACGTCGAGTCAGTACGCCGCCGATGCCCGACGCACATGAGTCAAGAGAATGTTTATCGCGTCTTGGAGCAAATCGGGTTGCGATACGGTCCGGGGTTTCGTGGCGTGGCGGAAATGTGGATTGGATCGGGCGAGGCCTTGGGACTGGTTCGACTTTCCGACGACTTGCTCCGGCTTGACGGTTCGCCGGCAGATTATTGTGTCCAGCCGGCGCTGTTGGATAGCTGCTTTCATGTGATCTTCGGCACGTTGCCTCATTGCGGCAAGTACATGGATAATGCGGACGGCGTTTTCTTGCCGGTCGGCGTCGAGCGCGTTCGAATACTGGCACCCTTGAGGACTCACGTTTGGAGTCACGCTCGCCTACGTCATCAGGACGACAACAGCCTGACCGTCGATGTCGACGTGTTAGAAGCGACGGGTGCGAAGGTCGTCGAAGTGCGTGGCTTGCATTGCCGGCTGCTCAACGTACAAAGATCGCAGGATGAATTGATATATCAATATTGCTGGGTTCCATGTTCGCGTCCAGAACAAGGGCAAGCAGGGGAAATGCAGGCCGCGAAATTCTCCCCGCGCGCGTTCCTGGAGACGATCAGCGCCGAGACTCGGCGAATTGAATCGCAGCACGGACTGCTTGAAAAGTACTACATGTTCGACACTGACATAGGCCGCCTCTGTGACGGATACATCGGGCAATGCTTCCAGGATCTCGGAATAGACTGGCGCGTCGGAGCACGGGTCTCCCCTCACTCGTTCCTAAAGTGCGGGGTGCAGCACCGGTTCGAGCGTCTGGTGCGCCGATACTGCGAGATCCTTTGCCAGGACGGCTTGTTGCGACGCATTGAGGACGACTACGAAATCTCTGCCGAATTCCCAGTCGTCGACCTAAACACCCTATGGAATGAGTGTCTGAATCGAAATCCGGGATACTATGCTGAGTTCATCGTCGTGCGACGATGCGGCAGCCGTTTGGCTGAGCTGCTGCGCGGCCATGCCGATCCATTGCAAGTTCTATTTGCCCACGATTCGCCGGCGATTCCGGATCAATTGTATCAGGACGCCCCAATCGCGCGCGTCTACAACACGCTCAGTCAATGGGCCGTCGCCGAGTTCGTTGAGCGGTTCCCGCGTGATCGAGATATTCGGATCTTGGAGATTGGGTCCGGTACCGGCGGTTTGACATCCTATGTCCTTACCGAGTTGCCCGCCGATCGGACCAAGTATGTTTTTTCCGATATCTCCGCACATTTTTTCATCCATGCGCGGGAGAAGTTTCGCGACTACGAGAACATTGAATATCGAAAGCTCGACATCGACTCAGATCCCGCTGAACAAGGATTTGGTGCCAACGAATACGATATCGTACTAGCATCCCAAGTATTACATGCCACCAAGGATCTGCGGCGAAGCTTGCAGCGCGTCCGCCGCTTGCTGCGCCCCGGCGGCTTGTTCGTGTTGCTTGAACCGGTTCGACCGGTGCGTTGGGCCGATCTCACTTTCGGGCTGACGGAGGGTTGGTGGTCTTTTTCGGATCATGACCTTCGCTCCGACTATCCATTGCTATCACTACCTCGGTGGCGAGCACTCCTGGAAGAACAGGGCTTCGACGAGGTGACGGAAATTTCCGGGGTCGATGAGGATGCGGCAGTCGCTGCCGCGCTATTGGCCTTGTCGCCACATCAGCAGCCGCAATTGTCCGGGGAAGCAATGCTGGCCGAGGCGGCAGACGCGCCGGCTCAATGGATCCTGTTCGCCGATCGCAATGGTGTTGCGGAACGGCTGCGTGATCAACTCGCCAGTCGCTCGCAGCGATGTCTCGTTGCACATCCAGGCGACGAGTATCGGCGGATTGGCCCCGACGAATTTCAGCTGTCAGTCGCCGATCGCGAGCACTTGGTTCGTCTGTTCAAAGAGGTTGCGGGTGGATGCCGCGGCGTTGTGCATTTGGGCAATTTGGATTTGCCACGTGCGGGTGAGATGAGCACCGTGCAATTGGACGCCGCGCTGGTCCCAAGTTGCCTCAGTATCGTGCATATCGTCCAAGCACTGAGCAAGACCTTCTTGGTCGATCCCCCGCAACTGTGGATCGTAACAAGCAATGTTCATGCGGTCATAACAACCGATACAGCATCCGGTCTCGCACAATCTCCGGCCTGGGGAGTAGGACGCGTTGTCACCAATGAGGCGCCGTTGCTGCGGGCGACGCTCGTCGACTTGAGCGCCGAAGTCGGAACTGACGAGTTGAAACTCTTGTGTGCCGAGCTGCTTCGTCCGGAGAAAGAGGCCCAGGAGGATGAATTGGCGCTTCGCGGCAGCACGCGTTACGTTCATCGTCTGCATCACGTGCGCGATCGATTCCAATGCGCCGGATTCGATCAACGATTGCCGGTTGGTAGCCAACCATATTGCCTCGACACTTCGCGATTGGGAGCGTTGGACAAGCTAGCTCTGTTCAGCGTCGACCGTCCAGACCCTGGACCCGATGAGGTTGAAATTCAGGTTGCAGCAACGGGCTTGAATTTCAGCGACGTCATGAAAGCTCTCGGAGTGCTCCCCAATTTGCCACCGGGACCGCTGCCGTTAGGTCTGGAGTGTTCGGGCGTCGTTTCAGCAGTGGGAGCGAACGTAACCCGATTCAAGGTTGGCGACGAAGTCGTTGCGACGGCGAATTTTTGCTTTGCATCCTTCGTGCGCACTCGCGCCGAATTTGTGGTACCGAAGCCTCCGAACCTCAGCTTCGAAGCAGCCGCGACACTGCCGGTTGCTTTTCTGACCGCCTATTACGCGCTCCACCACGTCGGACAACTGCGGCGCGGCGAACGCGTGCTGATACATTCCGCGAGCGGCGCTGTCGGTTTGGCGGCCATTCAGGTGGCGCGCCGGATCGGCAGCGAGGTTATGGCCACGGCCGGAACATCGGAAAAACGCGAATTTCTGCGGCAAATAGGCATCGAGCACGTCTGGGACTCGCGTACGCTCGCTTTCGCCGATGGAGTCTTGGAAGCTACCGCCGGACGCGGTGTCGACGTGGTCCTGAATTCACTCGCCGGTGAAGGGCTGGTGAAAAGTCTCGACGTGCTCGCGCCGCATGGTCGATTCCTGGAGATCGGCAAGCGCGATATCTACGCCGACAGCCGCATCGGGCTGAAGCCGTTCCGCAAGCAGATTTCGATGACTGCTATTGACTTGATGACCATGCAGGACCGGCCGCAGTTCTTTTTCTCGATATTTGAAGAACTAATGCGCGATTTTGGCGACGGCGCGATTACACCGCTGCTACACCGGGTATTTCCCGTGACCAGCGCGACTGCTGCCTTTCGCTACATGGCTCAAGCCAAACATATCGGCAAGGTCGTGATTTCGACAATAGGACAGAAGGTGCGGGTTCGGCCGCCGCGCCAGATCACATGCAGCTTCCGCGACGATGCCACATATTTGATCACTGGCGGGCTAGGTGGGTTTGGCTTGCTCGTTGCTGAGTGGATGATCGCTCACGGTGCTCGACACCTGGTGCTCGTCGGCCGTCGCGCCGTACCGAATCCTGAACAGCAGTCGGTGATCGACGAATTGCGTGCAACCGGCACGGATGTCCGCATTCTGTCGGCTGACGTGTCGCGCGCAGAAGATGTGAGCCTTGTGCTTGCGAAGATCAACGACACGCTGCCACGATTGCGAGGCGTGATCCATGCAGCCATGGTACTTAACGACTCTTTGCTGGTAAACATGACCGAGGAGCAACTGCGCGAAGTGTGGGCACCGAAGGTAAGCGGCGCTTGGAACCTGCATCTTCAAACGTTGGATACCCCGCTAGATTTCTTCGTCCTGTTCTCGTCAATGGCCTGTATCTTGGGCTCGGCGGGGCAATCAAATTACGCCGCGGCGAACGCCATGTTGGACGCATTGGCCGAGTACCGCCACAGTCGTGGCTTGGCAGCTTGTACAATTTCTTGGGGCTCTCTCGGCGATGTCGGCTGGGTAGCTCGGCATGGTGACGTCGCCGAGCGAATGAAATCGCAGGGCATTCTACAGTTTTCTCCCCGGCAAGCGCTCGCTCTGCTTGGACAATTCATGGCTCAAAAACCAACCACCGTCGGCGTCGTGAATATGGATTGGCGGCAAGTCAGGGGGCGGACTTTGCCGCCAAAATTTGCACAGCTTACCAAAGCTGCCGCGATGGACGATGAAAATCCGGTGGTATCGGCTGTTGCGGTTCGGGCCGGACTGCTGGCAGCTACGCCGGATCGGCGCGCGGCCATGCTGCAGGATATCTTACGTCAACGCGTCGCTCGCGTGCTCGGCGCGCCGCCTGACAAGATCGATGTCGCCACGCCGCTCACGGATCTGGGTCTCGACTCGCTTATGGGAATCGAAATCAAGAACTGGATCGAATCCGAGCTGAGGCTCAATTTACCCACGGTGGAGTTGATCAAGGGTCCGACTATCGAGGGGCTAGTCAAATTGCTGCTTGAGCAGCTCGCCGCAGGTAGGAACGCCATCGCGACGCCATCAGCCATCGTTCCGACCTCGTCAATCGTCGCCGATCGACTTGCTTCGCCTGAGCATGATGAGCTGGCGTCGATGGTGAAGGAGTTGTCCGACGATGAGGTCGACGTTCTTTTGGACAGTCCTAGGCTGCAACCGACGCTCGGTCAGTAATGGTTCGCCGCGAACAATCGGGCAATCCGTCGGCAGCGGTCGATAAACGGGCTCTTCTTGAGCAGCTGCTCACCGAAGACGCCAGAGCAAACCTCGACGTTGGCCCTTTGTCATGCGCCGAGCAGAGGTTGTGGTTCCTTAGCCAACTCACTCCGGGTAGTCCTGTCTACAACCACACCGGCGCGGCCCGGTTGCTAGGTTGGCTCGATTATAGCGTTTTTCAGCGCGGTCACGACGAGGTCGTGCGGCGACACGAGATTCTGAGAACACGATTTCTAGAACTTCGGGGCCGGCCGATGCGGGTGGTCGGGTCGCCAAAGCCCATCAAGATACGTCGGGTCGATTTGTCGCATCTTTCGCCCGCGGAACAGGAATGCGAATTACAGGACCTCCTCTTTAATCAATCGCGAACGACCTTCGATCTGCTTCGCGGACCACTGTTCCACAGCACGCTCGTCCGGCTGCGGGATACGGAGCACGTCTTCGCCATTACTCTGCATCACATCATTACCGATGGTTGGTCAATGGGTGTGTTCCTGCGCGAGGCCATTGCGCTCTACGCAGCCTTGCGGTCGGGTCGAGCCATCGAGCTTCCGAAGTTGCCCATCCAGTACGGCGACTATGCCCGCTGGCAGCGGCAGTGGCTGGAAGGCGATGTGTTCCGCGAACAGCTCGAATACTGGAAACGGCAGCTTCGCGATGCGCCGATGCTGGAGATGCCGACCGATTTCGTGCGTCCGGCGCAGCAAACTTTTCGCGGGACGGTTTCAGAATTTCATATCGCGCCTGAATCATACGCTCGGCTCAAAGCTGTCGCCTCGCAGGAAAACGCGACTCCATTCGCCGTGCTCCTGGCCTGCTTTTACGTCTTGCTACATCGCTACACCGGAATCGGCGACTTGAGCGTGGGTATGCCAATCGCCAACCGTCATCGGCCCGAATTGTCCAATTTAATCGGCTTTTTCGCAAACACCCTTGTACTACGAGTACGGCTCTCTGCAAAGGATACCCTTCGTGCCTTCGTGCGCAAGGTACGCGACGCCTCTTTAGAGGCGCACGCCCATCAGGATCTGCCTTTCGAACGATTGGTCGACGCACTGCAGCCGGTCCGCGACTTGGGTCGTAGCCCGTTGTTCCAGATTGTGTTCGCGCCGCAGTTGCCGATTCCGAAACTGGAATTCGAAGGATTGGAAGTTGTTCCGCTGAGCGTAGACAGCGGTACATCGAAGTTCGATCTAACGATGCGTCTTGAGCCCCGTGATGCGGGAATGCGCGGTAGTTGGGAGTATAGTACCGAGCTGTATCGGCAGGAAACAATTGAGCGGTTCACCGCACATTACCTTCGCTTGCTCGATCGGTTGCCGGCGAATGCAGATCGGCTGATTTCAGATATATCGCTCTTATCGGATGAAGAACGGCGCACCATCCTTCATGAGTGGAATGATACTGCGCATGCGATCCCACTTGCGAGCTTGCCGGAGCTGTTTTCGGCGCAGGCGACAGAGACGCCGGATGCGGTGGCGGTGGTGTTCGAGGACACGCAGCTCAGCTATGGCGAGCTCGAGGCCCGCGCCAACCAGCTGGCGCATCATCTGCGGGCGCTGGGCGTGGGTCCCGAAGTGATTGTGGGACTGTGCCTCGAGCGCTCGCTGGAGATGATTATCGGGCTCCTCGGCATCCTCAAGGCAGGCGGCGCCTATCTGCCGCTCGACCCGAGCTACCCGGTGGAGCGACTGGCCTTCATGCTGGCGGATGCCGGGGCGGGGGGGCTGGTCACCCGGTCGGCGTTGCTTGGGCGCATTGCCGAGCCGCCTGGCGAGGTGGTGCGGCTCGACGCCGACTGGCCGGCCATTGCCCGCGAGGCCGCCACTGCGCCGCAGGTCGCGCTCGGTCCGCACAACCCGGCCTACGTCATCTATACGTCGGGATCGACCGGTGCCCCGAAGGGCGTCGCCGTCACCCATCAGAACGTCGTGCGGCTGTTCGGCGCCACCGGACGCGTGTTCGATTTCGGTCCACAGGACGTGTGGACCTTGTTCCATTCCTTTGCGTTCGACTTCTCGGTTTGGGAGATTTGGGGAGCGCTTCTCCACGGCGGTCGTCTGGTTGTGGTTCCGTATTCGATCAGCCGGTCGCCTGCAGAGTTCCTGGACCTTGTTGGGCGTGAGGGTGTGACGACCCTCAACCAGACTCCGTCGGCATTCTATCAGTTGATGCAGGTGGATCGCGACCGCCCCGACCGCGAGCGCCCGCTTGCATTGCGTCATGTTATTTTTGGCGGCGAGGCACTTGAGCTTGGAAGGCTTGACGATTGGTACCTGCGGCACTCTGACGGCGCTCCTCGATTAATCAATATGTACGGCATCACCGAGACCACGGTGCATGTCAGTTATGTTGCGCTCGATCGGGCCACTGTTGCGGGTGGCGCCGGCAGCCTGATTGGCCGCGGCCTGGCGGATCTGCGTGTTTACGTGTTGGACGGTGGGCTGGAGCCTGTGCCGGCCGGGGTAGCGGGCGAGCTTTACATTGCGGGGGCGGGTCTTGCGCGTGGGTATTTAGGCCGGCCGGGCCTGACGGGGGAGCGGTTTGTGGCGGACCCGTATGGTGCGGCTGGGAGCCGGATGTACCGGAGCGGGGATTTGGCGCGCTGGCGTTCGGACGGGGTTCTGGAGTTTGTGGGTCGCGCGGATGCGCAGGTCAAGCTGCGCGGTTTCCGGATTGAGCCTGGGGAGATCGAGGCGGCGCTGGTCCGGCATGCTGGGGTTGGGCAGGCTGCGGTTATTTTGCGGGAGGATGTTGCCGGGCAGAAGCGTCTGGTTGGGTATGTGGTGGGGCGAGCCGGGCATGTTGTGCCTGGGGCTTCTGAGCTGCGTGCGCATTTGTCGGCGCAGCTGCCTGACTACATGGTGCCGTCGGCATTTGTGGTGCTGGAGAAGCTTCCGCTGACGCCGAACGGCAAGCTCGACCGCAAGGCGCTGCCGGCGCCGGAGCTGCAGGGAGGGGGCTATCGCGGGCCGCGGACGGCGCAGGAGGAGATGCTGTGTGGGCTGTTTGCCGAGACGCTGGGGCTTGAGCGGGTCGGCATCGACGACAATTTCTTCGAGCTTGGCGGTCATTCGCTATTGGCGATGCGGCTGATCAGCCGCGTCCGCGCTACGCTCAACATCGAGGTCTCGATCCGCGATCTGTTTGAGGCGCCGACGGTTGCGGGGGTTGCCGGCCATCTTACCGGCGGGCGGGCGGTGCGGCTGGCATTGCGTGCCCGCACTCGTCCGGCCGAGATCCCGCTGTCCTTTGCGCAGCGGCGGCTGTGGTTTCTCAACCGGCTGGAAGGTCTCGATGCGGTCTATCTGATCCCGATTGCGCTGCGGCTTAGGCATGAGCTCGACCCTGCGGCCCTGGCGGCGGCGCTTGCCGATGTGGTCGAGCGCCACGAGAGCTTGCGCACCATCTTTCCCGAGCGAGACGGGGTTCCGTATCAGCAGATACTTGCGGCATTGCAGGCGGCGCCGCGGCTTGACGTGGTGTCGATCAGCGAGGCTTCAGTTGCTGAAGCCTTGGCCGGCGCGGCGCGACGTGGGTTTGATCTGGCCAGGGAGCCGCCGCTGCGGGCGCATCTGTTTGTGCTTGGCGAGCGCGAGCACGTGCTGCTGCTGTTGCTGCATCATATTGCGGGAGACGGCTGGTCGATGGCGGTGCTGGGGCGCGACCTTGTGGCGGCCTATAGGGCCCGCTGCAAGGGGCAAGCGCCTGATTGGTCACCTCTGCCGGTGCAGTATGCCGACTACACGCTGTGGCAGCAGGAGCTGTTGGGGGATGAGGGGGATGGCGAGAGCGCGATTGCGCGCCAGCTGGCGTTCTGGAGGAGCACGCTCAAAGATCTTCCCGAGCAGATTGATCTGCCGAGCGACCGGCCACGGCCGGCGGTGTCGAGCTATCGCGGCGACAGCATAGCCTTCACGCTGACGCCTGATCTGCATCGCGCGTTGCTGGGGCTGGCGCGCGAGAGTGGGGCGAGCCTGTTCATGGTGTTGCAGGCTGGGCTGGCGGCGTTGCTGACCCGGCTGGGGTGTGGCAGCGACATTGTGCTCGGCAGCCCGATTGCCGGGCGCACCGACAGCGCGCTCGATGATCTCGTCGGCTTTTTTGTCAACACGCTGGTGCTGCGCACCGATACCTCGGGCGATCCGAGCTTACGCGAGCTGATTGGCCGGGTACGAGCCGGCAATCTGGCGGCCTACAGCCATCAGGATGTGCCGTTCGAGCACTTGGTGGAGGTGCTCAACCCGGCGCGCTCGCTTGCGCGTCATCCGCTGTTCCAGGTGATGCTGGTGTTGCAGAACAACCCCGATCTGGGGTTCGACCTGGCGGGGTTCGACCTGGCGGAACTGAGCGCCGCGCCGGAGCCGCTCGACACAGCCGCTGCCAAGTTCGACTTGACCCTGAGCCTGCGTGAGCGGCGCGGCCGAGACGGCACGCCGGAGGGGATCGGGGGCGGACTGGAATACGCCACCGATTTGTTTGATCGCGCCAGCGTGGTGGCGCTGGCGGAGCGTTTCATTCGGCTGCTGGAGGCTGCGATTGCGCACGCGGATCGGCCGATCGGCTCGCTCGACATTCTCGGCACGGAGGAGCGCCGCACCATTCTTCATGAGTGGAATGATACTGCGCATGCGATCCCACTTGCGAGCCTGCCTGAGCTGTTTTCGGCGCAGGCGACAAAGACGCCGGATGCGGTGGCGGTGGTGTTCGAGGACACGCAGCTCAGCTACGGCGAGCTCGAGGCCCGCGCCAACCAGCTGGCGCATCATCTGCGGGCGCTGGGCGTGGGTCCCGAAGTGATCGTGGGACTGTGCCTCGAGCGCTCGCTGGAGATGATCGTCGGGCTCCTCGGCATCCTCAAGGCCGGCGGCGCCTATCTGCCGCTCAATCCCGATTATCCACCCGATCGGCTCTGCTTCATGCTGGACGACGCTCGCGCGTCGGTGCTGTTGACGCAAGCTGCGCTTATCGCTCGGTTGCCGGCGCTTAGCGCACGCGTTGTGCGCCTGGATGACGACTGGCCTGCAATCGCCTTGCAGGCGACTACCGCGCCGACGATCACGCTCCATCCGCAGAACCCGGCCTACGTCATCTATACGTCGGGATCGACCGGTGCCCCGAAGGGCGTCGCCGTCACCCATCAGAACGTCGTGCGGCTGTTCGGCGCCACCGGACGCGTGTTCGATTTCGGTCCACAGGACGTGTGGACCTTGTTCCATTCCTTTGCGTTCGACTTCTCGGTTTGGGAGATTTGGGGAGCGCTTCTCCACGGCGGTCGTCTGGTTGTGGTTCCGTATTCGATCAGCCGGTCGCCTGCAGAGTTCCTGGACCTTGTTGGGCGTGAGGGTGTGACGACCCTCAACCAGACTCCGTCGGCATTCTATCAGTTGATGCAGGTGGATCGCGACCGCCCCGACCGCGAGCGCCCGCTTGCATTGCGTCATGTTATTTTTGGCGGCGAGGCACTTGAGCTTGGAAGGCTTGACGATTGGTACCTGCGGCACTCTGACGGCGCTCCTCGATTAATCAATATGTACGGCATCACCGAGACCACGGTGCATGTCAGTTATGTTGCGCTCGATCGGGCCACTGTTGCGGGTGGCGCCGGCAGCCTGATTGGCCGCGGCCTGGCGGATCTGCGTGTTTACGTGTTGGACGGTGGGCTGGAGCCTGTGCCGGCCGGGGTAGCGGGCGAGCTTTACATTGCGGGGGCGGGTCTTGCGCGTGGGTATTTAGGCCGGCCGGGCCTGACGGGGGAGCGGTTTGTGGCGGACCCGTATGGTGCGGCTGGGAGCCGGATGTACCGGAGCGGGGATTTGGCGCGCTGGCGTTCGGACGGGGTTCTGGAGTTTGTGGGTCGCGCGGATGCGCAGGTCAAGCTGCGCGGTTTCCGGATTGAGCCTGGGGAGATCGAGGCGGCGCTGGTCCGGCATGCTGGGGTTGGGCAGGCTGCGGTTATTTTGCGGGAGGATGTTGCCGGGCAGAAGCGTCTGGTTGGGTATGTGGTGGGGCGAGCCGGGCATGTTGTGCCTGGGGCTTCTGAGCTGCGTGCGCATTTGTCGGCGCAGCTGCCTGACTACATGGTGCCGTCGGCATTTGTGGTGCTGGAGAAGCTTCCGCTCACGCCGAACGGCAAGCTCGACCGCAAGGCGCTGCCGGCGCCGGAGCTGCAGGGAGGGGGCTATCGCGGGCCGCGCACGGCGCAGGAGGAGATGCTGTGTGGGCTGTTTGCCGAGACGCTGAGGCTTGAGCGGGTCGGCATCGACGACAATTTCTTCGAGCTTGGCGGTCATTCGCTATTGGCGATGCGGCTGATCAGCCGCGTCCGCGCTACGCTCAACATCGAGGTCTCGATCCGCGATCTGTTTGAGGCGCCGACGGTTGCGGGGGTTGCCGGCCATCTTACCGGCGGGCGGGCGGTGCGGCTGGCATTGCGTGCCCGCACTCGTCCGGCCGAGATCCCGCTGTCCTTTGCGCAGCGGCGGCTATGGTTTCTCAACCGGCTGGAAGGTCTCGATGCGGTCTATCTGATCCCGATTGCGCTGCGGCTTAGGCATGAGCTCGACCCTGCGGCCCTGGCGGCGGCGCTTGCCGATGTGGTCGAGCGCCACGAGAGCTTGCGCACCATCTTTCCCGAGCGAGACGGGGTTCCGTATCAGCAGATACTTGCGGCATCGCAGGCGGCGCCGCGGCTTGACGTGGTGTCGATCAGCGAGGCTTCAGTTGCTGAAGCCTTGGCCGGCGCGGCGCGACGTGGGTTTGATCTGGCCAGGGAGCCGCCGCTGCGGGCGCATCTGTTTGTGCTGGGCGAGCGCGAGCACGTGCTGCTGCTGTTGCTGCATCATATTGCGGGGGACGGCTGGTCGATGGCGCCGCTGGGGCGCGACCTTGTGGCGGCCTATAGGGCCCGCTGCAAGGGGCAAGCGCCTGATTGGTCACCTCTGCCGGTGCAGTATGCCGACTACACGCTGTGGCAGCAGGAGCTGTTGGGGGATGAGGGGGATGGCGAGAGCGCGATTGCGCGCCAGCTGGCGTTCTGGAGGAGCACGCTCAAAGATCTTCCCGAGCAGATTGATCTGCCGAGCGACCGGCCACGGCCGGCGGTGTCGAGCTATCGCGGCGACAGCATAGCCTTCACGCTGACGCCTGATCTGCATCGCGCGTTGCTGGGGCTGGCGCGCGAGAGTGGGGCGAGCCTGTTCATGGTGTTGCAGGCTGGGCTGGCGGCGTTGCTGACCCGGCTGGGGTGTGGCAGCGACATTGTGCTCGGCAGCCCGATTGCCGGGCGCACCGACAGCGCGCTCGATGATCTCGTCGGCTTTTTTGTCAACACGCTGGTGCTGCGCACCGATACCTCGGGCGATCCGAGCTTGCGCGAGCTGATTGGCCGGGTACGTGCCGGCAATCTGGCGGCCTACAGCCATCAGGATGTGCCGTTCGAGCACTTGGTGGAGGTGCTCAACCCGGCGCGCTCGCTTGCGCGTCATCCGCTGTTCCAGGTGATGCTGGTGTTGCAGAACAACCCCGATCTGGGGTTCGACCTGGCGGGGTTCGACCTGGCGGAACTGAGCGCTGCGCCGGAGCCGCTCGACACAGCCGCTGCCAAGTTCGACTTGACCCTGAGCCTGCGTGAGCGGCGCGGCCGAGACGGCACGCCGGAGGGGATCGGGGGCGGACTGGAATACGCCACCGATTTGTTTGATCGCGCCAGTGTGGTGGCGCTGGCGGAGCGTTTCATTCGGCTGCTGGAGGCTGCGATTGCGCACGCGGATCGGCCGATCGGCTCGCTCGACATTCTCGGCACGGAGGAGCGCCGCACCATTCTTCATGAGTGGAATGATACTGCGCATGCGCTTCCGGCTGCGAGCCTGCCTGAGCTGTTTTCGGCGCAGGCGACAAAGACGCCGGATGCGGTGGCGGTGGTGTTCGAGGACACGCAGCTCAGCTACGGCGAGCTCGAGGCCCGCGCCAACCAGCTGGCGCATCATCTGCGGGCGCTGGGCGTGGGTCCCGAAGTGATCGTGGGACTGTGCCTCGAGCGGTCGCTGGAGATGATCGTCGGGCTCCTCGGCATCCTCAAGGCCGGCGGCGCCTATCTGCCGCTCAATCCCGATTATCCACCCGATCGGCTCTGCTTCATGCTGGACGACGCTCGCGCGTCGGTGCTGTTGACGCAAGCTGCGCTTATCGCTCGGTTGCCGGCGCTTAGCGCACGCGTTGTGCGCCTGGATGACGACTGGCCTGCAATCGCCTTGCAGGCGACTACCGCGCCGACGATCACGCTCCATCCGCAGAACCCGGCCTACGTCATCTATACTTCGGGCTCGACCGGAACCCCAAAAGGGGCCTGCGTAACGCATAGCGGCATTCCGGCTCTGGCCGCAATGCAGATTGAATGTTTCGGGATCGATGTTTCAACGCGAGTTCTTCAGTTCGCGCCGGTGAGCTTCGATGCCGCTCTGTCGGAGATGGTCGACGCATTAACGAGCGGGGCGACGCTAGTCCTGACCGGGATAAGCCAACGTAGCGGCGAAGCGCTGGCAAAGTTGATCCACCACCACAGTGTAACTCTGGCGACATTGCCGCCAGCGGTGCTCGTCGATTTACCAAGGGAATTGCCGCTCCAGACCCTTGTTGTCGCCGGCGAAACCTGTCCAGCGGGGCTGGTCGGCCGCTGGTCTGAGGGCCGGCGGATGATCAACGCGTATGGTCCGACCGAAACGACGGTATGCGCAACGCTCAGCGACCCGTTAGCCGATGCCGGTGTTCCACCGATAGGGCGTCCGATCTGGAACACGCGGGTTTATGTATTGGATGGAGGATTGCAGCCTGTACCTGCTGGGGTTGTTGGGGAGCTTTACATTGCGGGGGCAGGTCTTGCGCGTGGGTATGTCGGCCGGGCGGGTTTGACGGCGGAACGGTTTGTGGCGGACCCGTATGGTGCGGCTGGGAGCCGGATGTACCGGAGCGGGGATTTGGCGCGCTGGCGCGCGGACGGGGTTCTGGAGTTTGTGGGTCGGGCGGATGCGCAGGTCAAGCTGCGCGGTTTCCGGATTGAGCCTGGGGAGATCGAGGCGGCGCTGGTCCGGCATGCTGGGGTTGGGCAGGCTGCGGTTATTTTGCGGGAGGATGTTGCCGGGCAGAAGCGTCTGGTTGGGTATGTGGTGGGGCGAGCCGGGCATGTTGTGCCTGGAGTGGGCGAGCTGCGTGCGCATTTGTCGGCGCAGCTGCCTGACTACATGGTGCCGTCGGCATTTGTGGTGCTGGAGAAGCTTCCGCTGACGCCGAACGGCAAGCTCGACCGCAAGGCGCTGCCGGCGCCGGAGCTGCAGGGAGGGGGCTATCGCGGGCCGCGCACGGCGCAGGAGGAGATCCTGTGTGGGCTGTTTGCGCAGGTGGTTGGGGTTGAGCGGGTTGGAATTGACGACAATTTCTTTGCGGTTGGCGGGGACAGCATTGTTGCGATGCAGCTGGTGAGCCGAGCGCGTCAGGCGGGGTTGGAGATCACCCCGCGTGCGGTGTTCCAGCATCCGACGGTAGCGGGGCTGGCGAGTGTTGCGGCGGCGGTTGGGGCGCGGGCGTTGCCGGTGGAGATTGCGGTCGGCGCGGTGCCGGCGACGCCGATTGTGCGGTGGCTGTTGGAGCGTGGCGGGCCGATTGATTGCTTCAATCAGGCGCTGCTGCTGCGCGTTCCTGCGGGGATGCGATACGAAGATCTGGAGGCTGCGCTGCAGGCAGTGCTTGATCACCACGATGCGTTGCGGCTGCGGCTGATTGTCGGGGAGGAAGGTGGAAGAGAACTTGAGGTTGCGCCAGTTGGCGCGGTGAAGGCGTCGGAATGTCTGCGGCGAGTTGAGATAACGGGGCTCTCGGAAGAGGGTCGGCGGGCTTGCGTCAGCGAGCATGCGCGTGCTGCGGAGCAGCGGCTTTCGCCTGCGGCCGGGGTGCTGGTGCAGGCGGTGTGGTTTGATGCGGGAATTGGGGAAGCCGGTCGGCTTTATGTGAGCATCCACCACCTTGCGGTGGACGGGGTGTCGTGGCGCATCCTTGTTCCGGATCTGGTGGCGGCGTGGGTAACGGTTGCGGCTGGCCATGCGGTGTCGCTGCCAATGCGGGGGACGTCGTTCCGCGGCTGGGCGCGACGGCTTGTGGCGGAAGCACAGAGCGCGAAGCGCCGTGACGAGCTGGCGTTATGGGTTGGGATGTTGAGCCAGCCTGCGCCTGCGCTGGTGGAGGGTGAGCTTGATGTGGTCCGCGACACAGTTGGGACGGCGGGCCATCTGACGCTGACGCTGCCTGTTGAGGAGACGCGTGCGCTGCTGACGACGGTTCCGGCGGCGTTCCATGGGGGGATCAATGAAATCCTGCTGACTGGGTTGGTGATTGCGGTTGCGGACTGGCGGCGGCGACGTGGGGGCAGTGACGGGGCTGCGGTGCTGGTTGATCTGGAGGGGCATGGTCGCGAGCCGATGTTTGGGGATGTTGATCTTTCGCGGACGGTAGGCTGGTTCACCAGCCTGTTCCCGGTTCGACTTGATCCTGGTGCGCTTGATCTTGAGGAGGCGTTGGCTGGGGGAGTTGCGCTTGGGCGAACGCTCAAGGTTATTAAGGAGCAGCTGCGGGCGCTCCCTGACCATGGTCTTGGCTACGGGCTATTGCGCTACCTGAACGCGGAGACGGCGGCGCAGCTGAGCGGCTTTGCGGCACCGCAGATTGGCTTCAACTATCTGGGTCGGGTTGCGGCTTCGGCGGAAGGGGACTGGGGAGTGGCGCCGGAGGGGTGGACGCGTGGCGGGGGAGCGGACGCGTCGATGCCGCTTTGGCATGCGCTGGAAGTGAACGCGCTGACTGTTGATGGGGCGCAGGGTCCGACGCTGAGTGCGAGGTGGTCGTGGGCGCCTGCGCTGCTGAGCGAGCAAGAGGTGGAAGAGCTGGCGCGGGGGTGGTTTGCGGCGCTGAGAGCGCTGGTTGGGCATGCTGAGCAGCCCGGCAGTGGCGGGCGCACGCCGTCTGACCTTGCGCTGGTGGCGCTGAGCCAGCGTGAGATCGAGGGTCTGGAGAGCAATTATCCGCAACTTGAGGATGTGCTGCCGTTATCGCCGCTGCAGGAAGGGCTTTTGTTCCATGCGCTTTATGATGAGCAGGCGCGGGACGTCTACACGGTTCAGGTATCGCTGGACCTGGAAGGGGATCTTGACGAAGAAGCGCTGAAGGCTGCGGTGCAGGCGCTTGTGCAGCGCCATGCCAGCCTGCGGGCGTGCTTTGCGCATGAGAATCTGAGCCGGCCGGTTCAGATCATTTTGAGTTCTGTGACCCCGTCGTGGCAGGCGATCGACCTGTCTGGGCTAGATGAGGGGGCACGCGAGCAGCAGTTGGCGCAGATGCTGGCGGCGGACCGTGAGCAGCGGTTTGACGTTGCGGCTGCGCCGCTGCTGCGCTGCCTGCTGATCCGGCTGAGCGGGAGTGCGCATCGATTTGTGCTGACCAATCATCATATTCTGAGCGACGGCTGGTCGCTGCCGATCCTGTTGCAGGAGCTGCTGGCGCTTTATCTGCGCAAGGGGGATGCGACCGAGCTGGCGCGTGTGACGCCGTATCGGGATTATCTGGCGTGGCTTGCGGGCCAGGATCGAGCTTCGGCTGCGAGGGTCTGGCAGGAGGCTTTGGCGGGGGTTGAGGACGGGACGCGGCTTGGCCCGCATGCTGGGGTTCGCCCGCCGGTTGCGGCCGAGCAAATCGCGTGGGCTCTGGATGGCGAGCTCAGCGCTGAGCTGACGCGGCAGGCGCGAGCGCAGGGCGTGACGCTGAACACGCTGCTACAGGCGGCGTGGGGGATTCTGCTTGGGCGGCTGACGGGGCGTGAGGATGTTGTCTTCGGCGTCACGGTTGCGGGTCGGCCGGCGGAGATTGCCGGGATCGAGGCGATGGTGGGGTTGTTCATCAACACCCTGCCGCTGCGCCTAAAGGTTCCGCCTGCGAAACCATTGGGAGAGCTGCTGCGGGAGCTGCAGGAGAGCCAATCGCGGCTGATTGCGCACCAGCACCTTGGGCTTTCCGAGATCCAGCGGTTGGTTGGGGTTGGAGAGCTGTTCGACACGTTGGTTGTGTTTGAGAACTATCCGGTCGAGCACAGCAGCTTGGCTGCGGCGACGGCGGCGGGTGTACGGCTGAGTGGGTTCGAGGGTTACAGTGCGACGCACTACCCGCTGACCCTGGTGGCGGTTCCGGGCGAGCGGCTGCATCTGCGGCTGAGCTATCAGCCTGATTTATTCGATCGTGCGAGCGTGGAGGGGTTAGCGGAGCGTCTTGTTCGGCTGCTGGAGGCTGCGATTGCGCACGCGGATCGACCGATCGGCTCGCTCGACATTCTCAGCACGGAGGAGCGCCACACCATTCTTTATGAGTGGAACGACACCACGCATGCGCTCCCGGCTGCGAGCCTGCCTGAGCTGTTTTCGGCGCAGGCGACAAAGACGCCGGATGCGGTGGCGGTGGTGTTCGAGGACACGCAGCTCAGCTATGGCGAGCTTGAGGCCCGCGCCAACCAGCTGGCGCATCATCTGCAGGCGCTGGGCGTGGGTCCCGAAGTGATCGTGGGCCTGTGCGTCGAGCGCTCGCTGGAGATGGTGGTGGGGCTCCTCGGCATCCTCAAGGCGGGCGGCGCCTATCTGCCGCTCGATCCGAATTACCCGGTGGAGCGACTGGCCTTCATGCTGGCGGATGCCGGGGCGGGGGTGCTGGTGAGCCAGTCGGAGCTGTGCGATCGGCTGCCGGCGGCGAGCGGCAGGTGGGTGCTGCTGGATGTCGATGCCGCCGTGATTGCCGAACAGCCGCGCAGCGCGCCGGAGCTTGAGCTTGATCCGCAGAACCCGGCCTACGTCATCTATACCTCGGGCTCGACCGGCGCGCCAAAAGGCGTCTGCGTCAATCATTCCAGTGTCGTCAATCACATGTCCTGGATGATGGCAGAGTATCCAGTTGGTACCGATGATGTGATTCTTGGGCGAACAGGGATCAGCTTTGATGTGGCGTGGGAGGAAGTCTGGCAGCCGCTGCTTTCGGGCAGCGAAGTGTGCATTGCACCAGTACATGTGGCCCAGGACCCAGCTCAGCTCCAGACATACTGCAAGCAGTGCGGGGTTACGATTGCACAATTGGTTCCTTCCCTGCTTGCGGCAGTGCCTTTGAAGAGGGCGCGGGATCGAAAGGACAATCTGAAAACCGTCTTTGTTGGAGGAGAACCTCTTCCTTCTGCATTGGCTCGCGAGGTGATGTCAGCTTGGGACGTATGCTTGGTCAATCTTTACGGGCCGACGGAAACTACGATTGAGATCACAGCGCAGTCACTCGAGCTGGGCGACCTAACAGATGCGATTGCTCCGATAGGGCGACCGATCTGGAACACGCGGATTTACGTACTTGATGCTGGGTTGCAACCTGTACCTGCTGGGGTAGTTGGGGAGCTTTACATTGCGGGGGCAGGTCTTGCGCGCGGGTATGTCGGCCGGGCGGGTTTGACGGCGGAACGGTTTGTGGCGGACCCGTATGGTGCGGCTGGGAGCCGGATGTACCGGAGCGGGGATTTGGCGCGCTGGCGTTCGGACGGGGTTCTGGAGTTTGTGGGTCGCGCGGATGCGCAGGTCAAGCTGCGCGGTTTCCGGATTGAGCCTGGGGAGATCGAGGCGGCGCTGGTCCGGCATGCTGGGGTTGGGCAGGCTGCGGTTATTTTGCGGGAGGATGTGGTCGGGCAGAAGCGTCTGGTTGGGTATGTGGTGGGGCGAGCCGGGCATGTTGTGCCTGGGGCTTCTGAGCTGCGTGCGCATTTGTCGGCGCAGCTGCCTGACTACATGGTGCCGTCGGCATTTGTGGTGCTGGAGAAGCTTCCGCTGACGCCGAACGGCAAGCTCGACCGCAAGGCGCTGCCGGCGCCGGAGCTGCAGGGAGGGGGCTATCGCGGGCCGCGGACGGCGCAGGAGGAGATGCTGTGTGGGCTGTTTGCCGAGACGCTGGGGCTTGAGCGGGTCGGCATCGACGACAATTTCTTCGAGCTTGGCGGTCATTCGCTATTGGCGATGCGGCTGATCAGCCGCGTCCGCGCTACGCTCAACATCGAGGTCTCGATCCGCGATCTGTTTGAGGCGCCGACGGTTGCGGGGGTTGCCGGCCATCTTACCGGCGGGCGGGCGGTGCGGCTGGCATTGCGTGCCCGCACTCGTCCGGCCGAGATCCCGCTGTCCTTTGCGCAGCGGCGGCTGTGGTTTCTCAACCGGCTGGAAGGTCTCGATGCGGTCTATCTGATCCCGATTGCGCTGCGGCTTAGGCATGAGCTCGACCCTGCGGCCCTGGCGGCGGCGCTTGCCGATGTGGTTGAGCGCCACGAGAGCTTGCGCACCATCTTTCCCGAGCGAGACGGGGTTCCGTATCAGCAGATACTTGCGGCCTCGCAGGCGGCGCCGCGGCTTGAAGTGGTGTCGATCAGCGAGGCTTCAGTTGCTGAAGCCTTGGCCGGCGCGGCGCGACGTGGGTTTGATCTGGCCAGGGAGCCGCCGCTGCGGGCGCATCTGTTTGTGCTGGGCGAGCGCGAGCACGTGCTGCTGCTGTTGCTGCATCATATTGCGGGGGACGGCTGGTCGATGGCGCCGCTGGGGCGGGACCTTGTGGCGGCCTATAGGGCCCGCTGCAAGGGGCAAGCGCCTGATTGGTCACCTCTGCCGGTGCAGTATGCCGACTACACGCTGTGGCAGCAGGAGCTGTTGGGGGATGAGGGGGATGGCGAGAGCGCGATTGCGCGCCAGCTGGCGTTCTGGAGGAGCACGCTCAAAGATCTTCCCGAGCAGATTGATCTGCCGAGCGACCGGCCACGGCCGGCGGTGTCGAGCTATCGCGGCGACAGCATAGCCTTCACGCTTACCCCGGATCTGCATCGCGCGTTGCTGGGGCTGGCGCGCGAGAGTGGGGCGAGCCTGTTCATGGTGTTGCAGGCTGGGCTGGCGGCGTTGCTGACCCGGCTGGGGTGTGGCAGCGACATTGTGCTCGGCAGCCCGATTGCCGGGCGCACCGACAGCGCGCTCGATGATCTCGTCGGCTTTTTTGTCAACACGCTGGTGCTGCGCACCGATACCTCGGGCGATCCGAGCTTGCGCGAGCTGATTGGCCGGGTACGAGCCGGCAATCTGGCGGCCTACAGCCATCAGGATGTGCCGTTCGAGCACTTGGTGGAGGTGCTCAACCCGGCGCGCTCGCTTGCGCGTCATCCGCTGTTCCAGGTGATGCTGGTGTTGCAGAACAACCCCGATCTGGGGTTCGACCTGGCGGGGTTCGACCTGGCGGAACTGAGCGCCGCGCCGGAGCCGCTCGACACAGCCGCTGCCAAGTTTGCCTTGACCCTGAGCCTGCGTGAGCGGCGCGGCCGAGACGGCACGCCGGAGGGGATCGGGGGCGGACTGGAATACGCCACCGATTTGTTTGATCGCGCCAGTGTGGTGGCGCTGGCGGAGCGTTTCATTCGGCTGCTGGAGGCTGCGATTGCGCACGCGGATCGGCCGATCGGCTCGCTCGACATTCTCGGCACGGAGGAGCGCCGCAGCATTCTTCATGAGTGGAATGATACTGCGCATGCGCTTCCGGCTGCGAGCCTGCCGGAGCTGTTTTCGGCGCAGGCGACAAAGACGCCGGATGCGGTGGCGGTGGTGTTCGAGGACACGCAGCTCAGCTACGGCGAGCTCGAGGCCCGCGCCAACCAGCTGGCGCATCATCTGCAGGCGCTGGGCGTGGGTCCCGAAGTGATCGTGGGACTGTGCCTCGAGCGCTCGCTGGAGATGATTATCGGGCTCCTCGGCATCCTCAAGGCCGGCGGCGCCTATCTGCCGCTCGATCCGAATTACCCGGTGGAGCGACTGGCCTTCATGCTGGCGGATGCCAAGGCGGGGGTGCTGGTGAGCCAGTCGGAGCTGTGCGATCGACTGCCGGTGGTGAGCGGCAGGCGGGTGCTGCTGGATGTCGATGCCGCTGTGATTGCCGAACAGCCGCGCAGCGCGCCGGAGCTTGAGCTTGATCCGCAGAACCCGGCCTACGTCATCTATACCTCGGGCTCGACCGGCGCGCCAAAAGGCGTCTGCGTCAATCATTCCAGTGTCGTCAATCACATGTCCTGGATGATGGCAGAGTATCCAGTTGGTGCCGACGATGTGATTCTTGGGCGAACAGGGATCAGCTTTGATGCGGCCGAGTGGGAAGTCTGGCTGCCGCTTCTTTCGGGCAGCGAAGTGTGCGTTGCACCAGTACATGTGGCCCAGGACCCAGCTCAGCTCCAGACATACTGCAAGCAGTGCGGGGTTACGATTGCGCAATTGGTTCCTTCCCTGCTTGCGGCAGTGCCTTTGAAGAGGGCGCGGGATCGAAAGGACAATCTGAAAACCGTCTTTGTTGGAGGAGAGCCTCTCCCTTCTGCATTGGCTCGCGAGGTGATGTCAGCTTGGGACGTATGCTTGGTCAATCTTTACGGGCCGACGGAAACTACGATTGAGATCGCAGCGCAGTCACTCGAGCTGGGCGACCTAACAGATGCGATTGCTCCGATAGGGCGTCCGATCTGGAACACGCGGATTTACGTACTTGATGCTGGGTTGCAACCTGTACCTGCTGGGGTAGTTGGGGAGCTTTACATTGCGGGGGCAGGTCTTGCGCGCGGGTATGTCGGCCGGGCTGGTTTGACGGCGGAACGGTTTGTGGCGGACCCGTATGGTGCGGCCGGGAGCCGGATGTACCGGAGCGGCGATTTGGCGCGCTGGCGTTCGGACGGGGTTCTGGAGTTTGTGGGTCGCGCGGATGCGCAGGTCAAGCTGCGCGGTTTCCGGATTGAGCCTGGGGAGATCGAGGCGGCGCTGACGCGGTATGCTGGGGTTGGGCAGGCTGCGGTTATTTTGCGGGAGGATGTTGCCGGGCAGAAGCGTCTGGTTGGGTATGTGGTGGGGCGAGCTGGGCATGTTGTGCCTGGGGCTTCTGAGCTGCGTGCGCATTTGTCGGCGCAGCTGCCTGACTACATGGTGCCGTCGGCATTTGTGGTGCTGGAGAAGCTTCCGCTCACGCCCAACGGCAAGCTTGACCGCAAGGCGCTGCCGGCGCCGGAGCTTGGTGCGAAGGGAGCATCGCGTTCTCCGCGCACGCCGCAGGAGGAGATGCTGTGTGGGCTGTTTGCCGAGACGCTGAGGCTTGAGCGGGTCGGCATCGACGACAATTTCTTCGAGCTTGGCGGTCATTCGCTATTGGCGATGCGGCTGATCAGCCGCGTCCGCGCTACGCTCAACATCGAGGTCTCGATCCGCGATCTGTTTGAGGCGCCGACGGTTGCGGGGGTTGCCGGCCATCTTACCGGCGGGCGGGCGGTGCGGCTGGCATTGCGTGCCCGCACTCGTCCGGCCGAGATCCCGCTGTCCTTTGCGCAGCGGCGGCTGTGGTTTCTCAACCGGCTGGAAGGTCTTAGTGCGGTCTATCTGATCCCGATTGCGCTGCGGCTTAGGCATGAGCTCGACCCTGCGGCCCTGGCGGCGGCGCTTGCCGATGTGGTCGAGCGCCACGAGAGCTTGCGCACCATCTTTCCCGAGCGAGACGGGGTTCCGTATCAGCAGATACTTGCGGCATCGCAGGCGGCGCCGCGGCTTGACGTGGTGTCGATCAGCGAGGCTTCAGTTGCTGAAGCCTTGGCCGGCGCGGCGCGACGTGGGTTTGATCTGGCCAGGGAGCCGCCGCTGCGGGCGCATCTGTTTGTGCTGGGCGAGCGCGAGCACGTGCTGCTGCTGTTGCTGCATCATATTGCGGGGGACGGCTGGTCGATGGCGCCGCTGGGGCGCGACCTTGTGGCGGCCTATAGGGCCCGCTGCAAGGGGCAAGCGCCTGATTTGGCGCCCTTGCCGGTGCAGTATGCCGACTACACGCTGTGGCAGCAGGAGCTGTTGGGGGATGAGGGGGATGGCGAGAGCGCGATTGCGCGCCAGCTGGCGTTCTGGAGGAGCACGCTCAAAGATCTTCCCGAGCAGATTGATCTGCCGAGCGACCGGCCACGGCCGGCGGTGTCGAGCTATCGCGGCGACAGCATAGCCTTCACGCTGACGCCTGATCTGCATCGCGCGTTGCTGGGGCTGGCGCGCGAGAGTGGGGCGAGCCTGTTCATGGTGTTGCAGGCTGGGCTGGCGGCGTTGCTGACCCGGCTGGGGTGTGGCAGCGACATTGTGCTCGGCAGCCCGATTGCCGGGCGCACCGACAGCGCGCTCGATGATCTCGTCGGCTTTTTTGTCAACACGCTGGTGCTGCGCACCGATACCTCGGGCGATCCGAGCTTGCGCGAGCTGATTGGCCGGGTACGAGCCGGCAATCTGGCGGCCTACAGCCATCAGGATGTGCCGTTCGAGCACTTGGTGGAGGTGCTCAACCCGGCGCGCTCGCTTGCGCGCCATCCGCTGTTCCAGGTGATGCTGGTGTTGCAGAACAACCCCGATCTGGGGTTCGACCTGGCGGGGTTCGACCTGGCGGAACTGAGCGCTGCGCCGGAGCCGCTCGACACAGCCGCTGCCAAGTTTGACTTGACCCTGAGCCTGCGTGAGCGGCGCGGCCGAGACGGCACGCCGGAGGGGATCGGGGGCGGACTGGAATACGCCACCGATTTGTTCGATCGCGCCAGTGTGGCGGCGCTGGCGGAGCGTTTCATTCGGTTGCTGGAGGCTGCGATTGCGCACGCGGATCGGCCGATCGGCTCGCTCGACATTCTCGGCACGGAGGAGCGCCGCACCATTCTTCATGAGTGGAATGATACTGCGCATGCGATCCCACTTGCGAGCTTGCCGGAGCTGTTTTCGGCGCAGGCGACAAAGACGCCGGATGCGGTGGCGGTGGTGTTCGAGGACACGCAGCTCAGCTACGGCGAGCTCGAGGCCCGCGCCAACCAGCTGGCGCATCATCTGCGGGCGCTGGGCGTGGGTCCCGAAGTGATCGTGGGACTGTGCCTCGAGCGCTCGCTGGAGATGATTATCGGGCTCCTCGGCATCCTCAAGGCCGGCGGCGCCTATCTGCCGCTCGATCCCGATTATCCACCCGATCGGCTCTGCTTCATGCTGGACGACGCTCGCGCGTCGGTGCTGTTGACGCAAGCTGCACTTATCGCTCGGTTGCCGGCGCTTAGCGCACGCGTTGTGCGCCTGGATGACGACTGGCCTGCAATCGCCTTGCAGGCCACTACCGCGCCGAGGATCACGCTCCATCCGCAGCATCCCGCCTACGTCATCTATACCTCTGGGTCCACCGGCACTCCCAAGGGGGTCGTGGTCGATCATGCCTCGATTACCAATTACGTTGCGTGGGCAATCCGGACCTGCCCATTACATCTGGGGACCGGAGCGCCGATACTCAATTCGTTGGCGTTCGATGCCACCGTCACCGCACTTTTCCCGCCACTGTTCACGGGCAAGCTCGTCATGCTGGTGCCCGAGCAAGATCAATTGCAACTATTGGCAGATCGGTACGCAAGCACAGGCGATTTCAGCCTGCTCAAGCTTACCCCTTCGCACCTCGACATGCTCAACCAATCCGGGCCTATCGAGCGCCTTTCCGGATTGACCCACTGCATTGTCGTGGGCGGCGAGAGCGTAAGCGGCACCCATCTTGCTCCCTGGCGAGGTCACGTCCCACAGACCAAGCTCATTGTTCACTATGGCCCCACCGAAACGACGTGCGGCAGTACGACCTACGATGTTCGATCCAGTGACCCCGATTACGGAACGATGCCGATCGGCCGCCCGATCTGGAACACGCGGGTTTACGTTTTGGATGGAGGATTGCAGCCTGTACCTGCTGGGGTTGTTGGGGAGCTCTACATTGCGGGGGCGGGTCTTGCGCGTGGGTATTTAGGCCGGCCGGGCCTGACGGGGGAGCGGTTTGTAGCGGATCCGTATGGTGCGGCTGGGAGCCGGATGTACCGGAGCGGGGATTTGGCGCGCTGGCGCGCCGATGGGGTGCTGGATTTCATCGGGCGCGGCGATGCGCAGGTGAAGGTCCGCGGCTTCCGCATCGAGCCGGGCGAGATCGAGGCGATATTGATGCGGCATGAGACCGTCGCTGGTGCCGCCGTGGTTGCCCGCGAAGATGCGCCGGGGAACAAGCGGCTGATCGGCTATGTGGTTGCTGCTCCTGATGCGGTGATCGACGTTGTCGACCTGCGGACGCATCTTGGGCGCAGCCTTCCCGACTACATGGTGCCGTCGGCATTTGTGGTGCTGGAGAAGCTTCCGCTCACAGCGAATGGGAAGCTCGACCGCAAGGCGCTACCGGCGCCGGAGCTTGGGGCGAAGGGAGCATCGCGTCCTGCGCGCACGCCGCAGGAGGAGATGCTGTGTGGGCTGTTTGCCGAGACGCTGGGGCTTGAGCGGGTCGGCATCGACGACAATTTCTTCGAGCTTGGCGGTCATTCGCTATTGGCGATGCGGCTGATCAGCCGCGTCCGCGCTGCGCTCAACATCGAGGTCTCGATCCGCGATCTGTTTGAGGCGCCGACGGTTGCGGGGGTTGCCAGCCATCTTACCGGCGGGCGGGCGGTGCGGCTGGCATTGCGTGCCCGCACTCGTCCGGCCGAGATCCCGCTGTCCTTTGCGCAGCGGCGGCTATGGTTTCTCAACCGGCTGGAAGGTCTCGATGCGGTCTATCTGATCCCGATTGCGCTGCGGCTTAGGCATGAGCTCGACCCTGCGGCCCTGGCGGCGGCGCTTGCCGATGTGGTCGAGCGCCACGAGAGCTTGCGCACCATCTTTCCCGAGCGAGACGGGGTTCCGTATCAGCAGATACTTGCGGCATCGCAGGCGGCGCCGCGGCTTGAAGTGGTGTCGATCAGCGAGGCTTCAGTTGCTGAAGCCTTGGCCGGCGCGGCGCGACGTGGGTTTGATCTGGCCAGGGAGCCGCCGCTGCGGGCGCATCTGTTTGTGCTGGGCGAGCGCGAGCACGTGCTGCTGCTGTTGCTGCATCATATTGCGGGGGACGGCTGGTCGATGGCGCCGCTGGGGCGGGACCTTGTGGCGGCCTATAGGGCCCGCTGCAAGGGGCAAGCGCCTGATTGGTCACCTCTGCCGGTGCAGTATGCCGACTACACGCTGTGGCAGCAGGAGCTTCTGGGCGATGAGGGGGATGCGGACAGCCTGATCGCGGGTCAGCTCGGCTATTGGCGCGAGCGGCTGGCGGGCCTGCCGGATCAGCTCAACCTTCCGGTCGACCGTGCCCGCCCTGCGGTTGCGAGCTACCGTGGCGGGAGCCTGCCATTGCGGCTCGATGCGCGTTTACATGAGCAGCTACTGGGTGTGGCGCGGGAGGGCCAGGCGAGCCTGTTCATGGTGCTGCAAGCTGGCTTGGCTGCCTTGCTGACGCGGCTTGGTGCCGGCACCGACATTCCGCTTGGCAGCCCGATCGCGGGGCGCACCGACGATGCGCTGGACGATCTCGTCGGCTTCTTTCTCAACGCCCTAGTGCTGCGCACAGACACCTCGGGCAATCCGCGCTTCAGCGAGCTGCTGGCTCGGGTTCGAGCCGATGACCTTGCGGCCTATGAGCATCAGGACCTTTCCTTCGAGCGTCTGGTGGAACTGCTGAACCCGCTGCGCTCGCTGGGCCGCCACCCTCTGTTCCAAGTGTGCTTGGTGCTGCAGAACAATGTGCGGGCTGGCTTCGAGCTGCCCGGCTTGGTGGTCACGTCCGAAGCGGTCGGCACGGATACGGCGAAGTTCGACCTTGCCTTGAGCCTTAGCGAGCGTCGCGGATCGGGTGGCACGGCGCAGGGCATTGTGGGGCGCATCGAATATGCCACGGACCTGTTCGATCGTGTGACGGTTGAGCGGCTTGCGGGCTGCTTCGAACGTCTGTTGGAGGGGATTGCGGTCGATCCGTCGCGCCGGATCTCCGAGATCGAGATCCTGACCCCTGAGGAGCGCCGGCGCATCCTTGAGGAGTGGAACGCGACCTCGCATGCGGTGCCCGAGGCGACCCTGCCTGAGCTGTTTGAGCAACAGGTGGCGCGGACGCCGGAGGCCGTGGCGCTGGTGTTCGAGGATATGTCCCTCAGCTATGGCGAGCTTAATGCCAGGGCCAACCGGTTGGCGCATCTGCTGATCGGGCAGGGCGTGGGGCCCGAGAGCATCGTGGGTCTCGCCTTGCTGCGTTCGCTGGAGCTGGTGATCGGCCTCTTGGCGATCCTCAAGGCCGGGGCCGCCTACCTGCCGCTCGACACCGACTATCCCAAAGAGCGGCTGTCATTCATGGTCGAGGACGCCGAGCCGGTGTGCTTGATCACCTCGGGCACGGTCGCAGCCAGCCTGCCGCCGGTCAAGTTGCTGCTCATCGACGAGCCCAAGACCGTGGAGGCGCTTGCCCAAGCCCTCGACACCAATCCCAGCGATGCGGACCGCACCTGCCCCCTTTCGCCCCGCCACCCCGCCTACGTCCTCTACACCTCAGGTTCGACAGGCAAGCCAAAAGGAGTGTTGGGCACCAACAGGGCGATCGCCAGCCGCTTGCAATGGGACACGAGAGCAGCCGGACCGGAAGCGGTCTACGCGCAGAAAACAACACCCAATTTTATCGATTTTCTCTGGGAAATCTTCATGCCCCTGACGGCTGGGCAGCGCGCCGTAATTGTTCCGCAGAGATTTGCTACGGACATCAACGGCCTTATTGGCCTACTTGCTACTCACCACGCAACCCGCATTGTTCTTGTTCCGTCATTATTGCGCGCCATACTCGATTCTCAAGATGAGATGCGACAGCGCCTGTCCTGCCTTGAATATTGGTCGTGCAGTGGCGAATCCTTAACATCAGATCTCGTGGAGGGCTTTCGTAAGAAATTCCCGAAGGCACTTCTCCTGAACGTCTACGGCACGTCCGAATTTTGGGATGCGGCGGCATGGGTGCAGGAAGATGTGCCAGGGGTCGGCGTGCCAATCGGCAAGCCCATCGCCGGCATGCGAGCCTATGTCCTCGACGGTGGGCTGTGTCCTGTTCCGGTCGGTGTCGCGGGTGAGCTTTACATAGCCGGGGCTGGACTTGCGCGTGGCTATCTGAGGCGTCCTGGGCTGAGCGCTGAGCGCTTTGTTGCGGATCCGTTTGGTCCGGCGGGGAGCCGGATGTATCGGACCGGGGACCTGGCGAAGTGGCGCCCCGAGGGGATCTTGGACTTCCTGGGTCGTGCCGACGAGCAGGTGAAGATCCGCGGCTTCCGCATCGAGCCCGGCGAGGTTGAGGCGGTGCTGGCCAGGCACCCTGGCGTTGCCCAGGCGGCGGTGATTGCGCGGGAGGACCGGCCTGGTGAGAAGCAGCTGGTCGGCTATGTGGTTGCGCCTGCCGGGCATGTTGTGCCTGGGGCTTCTGAGCTGCGTGCGCATTTGTCGGCGCAGCTGCCTGACTACATGGTGCCGTCGGCATTTGTGGTGCTGGAGAAGCTTCCGCTCACGCCCAACGGCAAGCTTGACCGCAAGGCGCTGCCGGCGCCGGAGCTTGGTGCGAAGGGAGCATCGCGTTCTGCGCGCACGCCGCAGGAGGAGATGCTGTGCGGGCTGTTTGCCGAGACGCTGGGGCTCGAGCGGGTCGGCATCGACGACAATTTCTTCGAGCTTGGCGGTCATTCGCTATTGGCGATGCGGCTGATCAGCCGCGTCCGCGCTGCGCTCAACATCGAGGTCTCGATCCGCGATCTGTTTGAGGCGCCGACGGTTGCGGGGGTTGCCGGCCATCTTACCGGCGGGCGGGCGGTGCGGCTGGCATTGCGTGCCCGCACTCGTCCGGCCGAGATCCCGCTGTCCTTTGCGCAGCGGCGGCTATGGTTTCTCAACCGGCTGGAAGGTCTTAGTGCGGTCTATCTGATCCCGATTGCGCTGCGGCTTAGGCATGAGCTCGACCCTGCGGCCCTGGCGGCGGCGCTTGCCGATGTGGTTGAGCGCCACGAGAGCTTGCGCACCATCTTTCCCGAGCGAGACGGGGTTCCGTATCAGCAGATACTTGCGGCCTCGCAGGCGGCGCCGCGGCTTGAAGTGGTGTCGATCAGCGAGGCTTCAGTTGCTGAAGCCTTGGCCGGCGCGGCGCGACGTGGGTTTGATCTGGCCAGGGAGCCGCCGCTGCGGGCGCATCTGTTTGTGCTGGGCGAGCGCGAGCACGTGCTGCTGCTGTTGCTGCATCATATTGCGGGGGACGGCTGGTCGATGGCGCCGCTGGGGCGCGACCTTGTGGCGGCCTATAGGGCCCGCTGCAAGGGGCAAGCGCCTGATTTGGCGCCCTTGCCGGTGCAGTATGCCGACTACACGCTGTGGCAGCAGGAGCTGTTGGGGGATGAGGGGGATGGCGAGAGCGCGATTGCGCGCCAGCTGGCGTTCTGGAGGAGCACGCTCAAAGATCTTCCCGAGCAGATTGATCTGCCGAGCGACCGGCCACGGCCGGCGGTGTCGAGCTATCGCGGCGACAGCATAGCCTTCACGCTGACGCCTGATCTGCATCGCGCGTTGCTGGGGCTGGCGCGCGAGAGTGGGGCGAGCCTGTTCATGGTGTTGCAGGCTGGGCTGGCGGCGTTGCTGACCCGGCTGGGGTGTGGCAGCGACATTGTGCTCGGCAGCCCGATTGCCGGGCGCACCGACAGCGCGCTCGATGATCTCGTCGGCTTTTTTGTCAACACGCTGGTGCTGCGCACCGATACCTCGGGCGATCCGAGCTTACGCGAGCTGATTGGCCGGGTACGAGCCGGCAATCTGGCGGCCTACAGCCATCAGGATGTGCCGTTCGAGCACTTGGTGGAGGTGCTCAACCCGGCGCGCTCGCTTGCGCGCCATCCGCTGTTCCAGGTGATGCTGGTGTTGCAGAACAACCCCGATCTGGGGTTCGACCTGGCGGGGTTCGACCTGGCGGAACTGAGCGCTGCGCCGGAGCCGCTCGACACAGCCGCTGCCAAGTTTGCCTTGACCCTGAGCCTGCGTGAGCGGCGCGGCCGAGACGGCACGCCGGAGGGGATCGGGGGCGGACTGGAATACGCCACCGATTTGTTTGATCGCGCCAGTGTGGTGGCGCTGGCGGAGCGTTTCATTCGGCTGCTGGAGGCTGCGATTGCGCACGCGGATCGGCCGATCGGCTCGCTCGACATTCTCGGCACGGAGGAGCGCCGCACCATTCTTCATGAGTGGAATGATACTGCGCATGCGCTTCCGGCTGCGAGCCTGCCTGAGCTGTTTTCGGCGCAGGCGACAAAGACGCCGGATGCGGTGGCGGTGGTGTTCGAGGACACGCAGCTCAGCTACGGCGAGCTCGAGGCCCGCGCCAACCAGCTGGCGCATCATCTGCGGGCGCTGGGCGTGGGTCCCGAAGTGATCGTGGGACTGTGCCTCGAGCGCTCGCTGGAGATGATCGTCGGGCTCCTCGGCATCCTCAAGGCCGGCGGCGCCTATCTGCCGCTCGATCCCGATTATCCACCCGATCGGCTCTGCTTCATGCTGGACGACGCTCGCGCGTCGGTGCTGTTGACGCAAGCTGCACTTATCGCTCGGTTGCCGGCGCTTAGCGCACGCGTTGTGCGCCTGGATGACGACTGGCCTGCAATCGCCTTGCAGGCCACTAGCGCGCCGACGATCACGCTCCTTCCGCAGCATCCCGCCTACGTCATCTATACCTCTGGGTCCACCGGCACTCCCAAGGGGGTCGTGGTCGATCATGCCTCGATTACCAATTACGTTGCGTGGGCAATCCGGACCTGCCCATTACATCTGGGGACCGGAGCGCCGATACTCAATTCGTTGGCGTTCGATGCCACCGTCACCGCACTTTTCCCGCCACTGTTCACGGGCAAGCTCGTCATGCTGGTGCCCGAGCAAGATCAATTGCAACTATTGGCAGATCGGTACGCAAGCACAGGCGATTTCAGCCTGCTCAAGCTTACCCCTTCGCACCTCGACATGCTCAACCAATCCGGGCCTATCGAGCGCCTTTCCGGATTGACCCACTGCATTGTCGTGGGCGGCGAGAGCGTAAGCGGCACCCATCTTGCTCCCTGGCGAGGTCACGTCCCACAGACCAAGCTCATTGTTCACTATGGCCCCACCGAAACGACGTGCGGCAGTACGACCTACGATGTTCGATCCAGTGACCCCGATTACGGAACGATGCCGATCGGCCGCCCGATCTGGAACACGCGGGTTTACGTTTTGGATGGAGGATTGCAGCCTGTACCTGCTGGGGTTGTTGGGGAGCTCTACATTGCGGGGGCGGGTCTTGCGCGTGGGTATTTAGGCCGGCCGGGCCTGACGGGGGAGCGGTTTGTAGCGGACCCGTATGGTGCGGCCGGGAGCCGGATGTACCGGAGCGGGGACTTGGCGCGCTGGCGTTCGGACGGGGTTCTGGAGTTTGTGGGTCGCGCGGATGCGCAGGTCAAGCTGCGCGGTTTCCGGATTGAGCCTGGGGAGATCGAGGCGGCGCTGACGCGGTATGCTGGGGTTGGGCAGGCTGCGGTTATTTTGCGGGAGGATGTTGCCGGGCAGAAGCGTCTGGTTGGGTATGTGGTGGGGCGAGCTGGGCATGTTGTGCCTGGAGTGGGCGAGCTGCGTGCGCATTTGTCGGCGCAGCTGCCTGACTACATGGTGCCGTCGGCATTTGTGGTGCTGGAGAAGCTTCCGCTCACGCCCAACGGCAAGCTTGACCGCAAGGCGCTGCCGGCGCCGGAGCTTGGTGCGAAGGGAGCATCGCGTTCTCCGCGCACGCCGCAGGAGGAGATGCTGTGTGGGCTGTTTGCCGAGACGCTGGGGCTTGAGCGGGTCGGCATCGACGACAATTTCTTCGAGCTTGGCGGTCATTCGCTATTGGCGATGCGGCTGATCAGCCGCGTCCGCGCTGCGCTCAACATCGAGGTCTCGATCCGCGATCTGTTTGAGGCGCCGACGGTTGCGGGGGTTGCCAGCCATCTTACCGGCGGGCGGGCGGTGCGGCTGGCATTGCGTGCCCGCACTCGTCCGGCCGAGATCCCGCTGTCCTTTGCGCAGCGGCGGCTATGGTTTCTCAACCGGCTGGAAGGTCTCGATGCGGTCTATCTGATCCCGATTGCGCTGCGGCTTAGGCATGAGCTCGACCATGCGGCCCTGGCGGCGGCGCTTGCCGATGTGGTCGAGCGCCACGAGAGCTTGCGCACCATCTTTCCCGAGCGAGACGGGGTTCCGTATCAGCAGATACTTGCGGCATCGCAGGCGGCGCCGCGGCTTGAAGTGGTGTCGATCAGCGAGGCTTCAGTTGCTGAAGCCTTGGCCGGCGCGGCGCGACGTGGGTTTGATCTGGCCAGGGAGCCGCCGCTGCGGGCGCATCTGTTTGTGCTGGGCGAGCGCGAGCACGTGCTGCTGCTGTTGCTGCATCATATTGCGGGGGACGGCTGGTCGATGGCGCCGCTGGGGCGCGACCTTGTGGCGGCCTATAGGGCCCGCTGCAAGGGGCAAGCGCCTGATTTGGCGCCCTTGCCGGTGCAGTATGCCGACTACACGCTGTGGCAGCAGGAGCTGTTGGGGGATGAGGGGGATGGCGAGAGCGCGATTGCGCGCCAGCTGGCGTTCTGGAGGAGCACGCTCAAAGATCTTCCCGAGCAGATTGATCTGCCGAGCGACCGGCCACGGCCGGCGGTGTCGAGCTATCGCGGCGACAGCATAGCCTTCACGCTGACGCCTGATCTGCATCGCGCGTTGCTGGGGCTGGCGCGCGAGAGTGGGGCGAGCCTGTTCATGGTGTTGCAGGCTGGGCTGGCGGCGTTGCTGACCCGGCTGGGGTGTGGCAGCGACATTGTGCTCGGCAGCCCGATTGCCGGGCGCACCGACAGCGCGCTCGATGATCTCGTCGGCTTTTTTGTCAACGCGCTGGTGCTGCGCACCGATACCTCGGGCGATCCGAGCTTGCGCGAGCTGATTGGCCGGGTACGTGCCGGCAATCTGGCGGCCTACAGCCATCAGGATGTGCCGTTCGAGCACTTGGTGGAGGTGCTCAACCCGGCGCGCTCGCTTGCGCGCCATCCGCTGTTCCAGGTGAAGCTGGTGTTGCAGAACAACCCCGATCTGGGGTTCGACCTGGCGGGGTTCGACCTGGCGGAACTGAGCGCCGCGCCGGAGCCGCTCGACACAGCCACTGCCAAGCTCGACTTGTCACTGAACCTGCGTGAGCGGCGTGGCCGAGACGGCACGCCGGAGGGGATCGGGGGCGGACTGGAATACGCCACCGATTTGTTCGATCGCGCCAGTGTGGCGGCGCTGGCGGAGCGTTTCATTCGGTTGCTGGAGACGGCGGCTGCGCAGCCGGATCGGCCAATCGGCTCGCTCGACATTCTCAGCACGGAGGAGCGCCGCAGCATTCTTCATGAGTGGAATGATACTGCGCATGCGCTCCCACTTGTGAGCTTGCCTGAGCTGTTTTCGGCGCAGGCGACAAAGACGCCGGATGCGGTGGCGGTGGTGTTCGAGGACACGCAGCTCAGCTACGGCGAGCTTGAGGCCCGCGCCAACCAGCTGGCGCATCATCTGCGGGCGCTGGGCGTGGGTCCCGAAGTGATCGTGGGACTGTGCCTCGAGCGCTCGCTGGAGATGATTATCGGGCTCCTCGGCATCCTCAAGGCGGGCGGCGCCTATCTGCCGCTCGACCCGAATTACCCGGTGGAGCGACTGGCCTTCATGCTGGCGGATGCCGGGGCGGGGGTGCTGGTGAGCCAGTCGGAGCTGTGCGATCGGCTGCCGGCGGCGAGCGGCAGGTGGGTGCTGCTGGATGACGATGCCGCCGTGATTGCCGAACAGCCGCGCAGCGCGCCGGAGCTTGAGCTTGATCCGCAGAACCTGGCCTACGTCATCTATACTTCGGGCTCGACCGGAACCCCAAAAGGGGCCTGCGTAACGCATAGCGGCATTCCGGCTCTGGCCGCAATGCAGATTGAATGTTTCGGGATCGATGTTTCAACGCGAGTTCTTCAGTTCGCGCCGGTGAGCTTCGATGCCGCTCTGTGGGAGATGGTCGCCGCATTGACGAGCGGGGCGACGCTAGTCCTGACCGGGATAAGCCAACGTAGCGGCGAAGCGCTGGCAAAGTTGATCCACCACCACGGTGTAACTCTGGCGACATTGCCGCCAGCGGTGCTCGTCGATTTACCAAGGGAATTGCCGCTCCAGACCCTTGTTGTCGCCGGCGAAACCTGTCCAGCGGGGCTGGTCGGCCGCTGGTCTGAGGGCCGGCGGATGATCAACGCGTATGGTCCGACCGAAACGACGGTATGCGCAACGCTCAGCGACCCGTTAGCCGATGCCGGTGTTCCACCGATAGGGCGTCCGATCTGGAACACGCGGGTTTATGTATTGGATGGAGGATTGCAGCCTGTACCTGCTGGGGTTGTTGGGGAGCTTTACATTGCGGGGGCAGGTCTTGCGCGCGGGTATGTCGGCCGGGCGGGTTTGACGGCGGAACGGTTTGTGGCGGACCCGTATGGTGCGGCCGGGAGTCGGATGTACCGGAGCGGGGACTTGGCGCGCTGGCGTTCGGACGGGGTTCTGGAGTTTGTGGGTCGCGCGGATGCGCAGGTCAAGCTGCGCGGTTTCCGGATTGAGCCTGGGGAGATCGAGGCGGCGCTGACGCGGTATGCTGGGGTTGGGCAGGCTGCGGTTATTTTGCGGGAGGATGTTGCCGGGCAGAAGCGTCTGGTTGGGTATGTGGTGGGGCGAGCTGGGCATGTTGTGCCTGGGGCTTCTGAGCTGCGTGCGCATTTGTCGGCGCAGCTGCCTGACTACATGGTGCCGTCGGCATTTGTGGTGCTGGAGAAGCTTCCGCTCACGCCCAACGGCAAGCTTGACCGCAAGGCGCTGCCGGCGCCGGAGCTTGGTGCGAAGGGAGCATCGCGTTCTCCGCGCACGCCGCAGGAGGAGATGCTGTGTGGGCTGTTTGCCGAGACGCTGAGGCTTGAGCGGGTCGGCATCGACGACAATTTCTTCGAGCTTGGCGGTCATTCGCTATTGGCGATGCGGCTGATCAGCCGCGTCCGCGCTACGCTCAACATCGAGGTCTCGATCCGCGATCTGTTTGAGGCGCCGACGGTTGCGGGGGTTGCCGGCCATCTTACCGGCGGGCGGGCGGTGCGGCTGGCATTGCGTGCCCGCACTCGTCCGGCCGAGATCCCGCTGTCCTTTGCGCAGCGGCGGCTGTGGTTTCTCAACCGGCTGGAAGGTCTTAGTGCGGTCTATCTGATCCCGATTGCGCTGCGGCTTAGGCATGAGCTCGACCCTGCGGCCCTGGCGGCGGCGCTTGCCGATGTGGTCGAGCGCCACGAGAGCTTGCGCACCATCTTTCCCGAGCGAGACGGGGTTCCGTATCAGCAGATACTTGCGGCATCGCAGGCGGCGCCGCGGCTTGACGTGGTGTCGATCAGCGAGGCTTCAGTTGCTGAAGCCTTGGCCGGCGCGGCGCGACGTGGGTTTGATCTGGCCAGGGAGCCGCCGCTGCGGGCGCATCTGTTTGTGCTGGGCGAGCGCGAGCACGTGCTGCTGCTGTTGCTGCATCATATTGCGGGGGACGGCTGGTCGATGGCGCCGCTGGGGCGCGACCTTGTGGCGGCCTATAGGGCCCGCTGCAAGGGGCAAGCGCCTGATTTGGCGCCCTTGCCGGTGCAGTATGCCGACTACACGCTGTGGCAGCAGGAGCTGTTGGGGGATGAGGGGGATGGCGAGAGCGCGATTGCGCGCCAGCTGGCGTTCTGGAGGAGCACGCTCAAAGATCTTCCCGAGCAGATTGATCTGCCGAGCGACCGGCCACGGCCGGCGGTGTCGAGCTATCGCGGCGACAGCATAGCCTTCACGCTGACGCCTGATCTGCATCGCGCGTTGCTGGGGCTGGCGCGCGAGAGTGGGGCGAGCCTGTTCATGGTGTTGCAGGCTGGGCTGGCGGCGTTGCTGACCCGGCTGGGGTGTGGCAGCGACATTGTGCTCGGCAGCCCGATTGCCGGGCGCACCGACAGCGCGCTCGATGATCTCGTCGGCTTTTTTGTCAACACGCTGGTGCTGCGCACCGATACCTCGGGCGATCCGAGCTTGCGCGAGCTGATTGGCCGGGTACGAGCCGGCAATCTGGCGGCCTACAGCCATCAGGATGTGCCGTTCGAGCACTTGGTGGAGGTGCTCAACCCGGCGCGCTCGCTTGCGCGCCATCCGCTGTTCCAGGTGATGCTGGTGTTGCAGAACAACCCCGATCTGGGGTTCGACCTGGCGGGGTTCGACCTGGCGGAACTGAGCGCTGCGCCGGAGCCGCTCGACACAGCCGCTGCCAAGTTTGACTTGACCCTGAGCCTGCGTGAGCGGCGCGGCCGAGACGGCACGCCGGAGGGGATCGGGGGCGGACTGGAATACGCCACCGATTTGTTCGATCGCGCCAGTGTGGCGGCGCTGGCGGAGCGTTTCATTCGGTTGCTGGAGGCTGCGATTGCGCACGCGGATCGGCCGATCGGCTCGCTCGACATTCTCGGCACGGAGGAGCGCCGCACCATTCTTCATGAGTGGAATGATACTGCGCATGCGATCCCACTTGCGAGCTTGCCGGAGCTGTTTTCGGCGCAGGCGACAAAGACGCCGGATGCGGTGGCGGTGGTGTTCGAGGACACGCAGCTCAGCTACGGCGAGCTCGAGGCCCGCGCCAACCAGCTGGCGCATCATCTGCGGGCGCTGGGCGTGGGTCCCGAAGTGATCGTGGGACTGTGCCTCGAGCGCTCGCTGGAGATGATTATCGGGCTCCTCGGCATCCTCAAGGCCGGCGGCGCCTATCTGCCGCTCGATCCCGATTATCCACCCGATCGGCTCTGCTTCATGCTGGACGACGCTCGCGCGTCGGTGCTGTTGACGCAAGCTGCACTTATCGCTCGGTTGCCGGCGCTTAGCGCACGCGTTGTGCGCCTGGATGACGACTGGCCTGCAATCGCCTTGCAGGCCACTACCGCGCCGAGGATCACGCTCCATCCGCAGCATCCCGCCTACGTCATCTATACCTCTGGGTCCACCGGCACTCCCAAGGGGGTCGTGGTCGATCATGCCTCGATTACCAATTACGTTGCGTGGGCAATCCGGACCTGCCCATTACATCTGGGGACCGGAGCGCCGATACTCAATTCGTTGGCGTTCGATGCCACCGTCACCGCACTTTTCCCGCCACTGTTCACGGGCAAGCTCGTCATGCTGGTGCCCGAGCAAGATCAATTGCAACTATTGGCAGATCGGTACGCAAGCACAGGCGATTTCAGCCTGCTCAAGCTTACCCCTTCGCACCTCGACATGCTCAACCAATCCGGGCCTATCGAGCGCCTTTCCGGATTGACCCACTGCATTGTCGTGGGCGGCGAGAGCGTAAGCGGCACCCATCTTGCTCCCTGGCGAGGTCACGTCCCACAGACCAAGCTCATTGTTCACTATGGCCCCACCGAAACGACGTGCGGCAGTACGACCTACGATGTTCGATCCAGTGACCCCGATTACGGAACGATGCCGATCGGCCGCCCGATCTGGAACACGCGGGTTTACGTTTTGGATGGAGGATTGCAGCCTGTACCTGCTGGGGTTGTTGGGGAGCTCTACATTGCGGGGGCGGGTCTTGCGCGTGGGTATTTAGGCCGGCCGGGCCTGACGGGGGAGCGGTTTGTAGCGGATCCGTATGGTGCGGCTGGGAGCCGGATGTACCGGAGCGGGGATTTGGCGCGCTGGCGCGCCGATGGGGTGCTGGATTTCATCGGGCGCGGCGATGCGCAGGTGAAGGTCCGCGGCTTCCGCATCGAGCCGGGCGAGATCGAGGCGATATTGATGCGGCATGAGACCGTCGCTGGTGCCGCCGTGGTTGCCCGCGAAGATGCGCCGGGGAACAAGCGGCTGATCGGCTATGTGGTTGCTGCTCCTGATGCGGTGATCGACGTTGTCGACCTGCGGACGCATCTTGGGCGCAGCCTTCCCGACTACATGGTGCCGTCGGCATTTGTGGTGCTGGAGAAGCTTCCGCTCACAGCGAATGGGAAGCTCGACCGCAAGGCGCTACCGGCGCCGGAGCTTGGGGCGAAGGGAGCATCGCGTCCTGCGCGCACGCCGCAGGAGGAGATGCTGTGTGGGCTGTTTGCCGAGACGCTGGGGCTTGAGCGGGTCGGCATCGACGACAATTTCTTCGAGCTTGGCGGTCATTCGCTATTGGCGATGCGGCTGATCAGCCGCGTCCGCGCTACGCTCAACATCGAGGTCTCGATCCGCGATCTGTTTGAGGCGCCGACGGTTGCGGGGGTTGCCGGCCATCTTACCGGCGGGCGGGCGGTGCGGCTGGCATTGCGTGCCCGCACTCGTCCGGCCGAGATCCCGCTGTCCTTTGCGCAGCGGCGGCTGTGGTTTCTCAACCGGCTGGAAGGTCTCGATGCGGTCTATCTGATCCCGATTGCGCTGCGGCTTAGGCATGAGCTCGACCCTGCGGCCCTGGCGGCGGCGCTTGCCGATGTGGTTGAGCGCCACGAGAGCTTGCGCACCATCTTTCCCGAGCGAGACGGGGTTCCGTATCAGCAGATACTTGCGGCCTCGCAGGCGGCGCCGCGGCTTGAAGTGGTGTCGATCAGCGAGGCTTCAGTTGCTGAAGCCTTGGCCGGCGCGGCGCGACGTGGGTTTGATCTGGCCAGGGAGCCGCCGCTGCGGGCGCATCTGTTTGTGCTGGGCGAGCGCGAGCACGTGCTGCTGCTGTTGCTGCATCATATTGCGGGGGACGGCTGGTCGATGGCGCCGCTGGGGCGGGACCTTGTGGCGGCCTATAGGGCCCGCTGCAAGGGGCAAGCGCCTGATTGGTCACCTCTGCCGGTGCAGTATGCCGACTACACGCTGTGGCAGCAGGAGCTGTTGGGGGATGAGGGGGATGGCGAGAGCGCGATTGCGCGCCAGCTGGCGTTCTGGAGGAGCACGCTCAAAGATCTTCCCGAGCAGATTGATCTGCCGAGCGACCGGCCACGGCCGGCGGTGTCGAGCTATCGCGGCGACAGCATAGCCTTCACGCTTACCCCGGATCTGCATCGCGCGTTGCTGGGGCTGGCGCGCGAGAGTGGGGCGAGCCTGTTCATGGTGTTGCAGGCTGGGCTGGCGGCGTTGCTGACCCGGCTGGGGTGTGGCAGCGACATTGTGCTCGGCAGCCCGATTGCCGGGCGCACCGACAGCGCGCTCGATGATCTCGTCGGCTTTTTTGTCAACACGCTGGTGCTGCGCACCGATACCTCGGGCGATCCGAGCTTGCGCGAGCTGATTGGCCGGGTACGAGCCGGCAATCTGGCGGCCTACAGCCATCAGGATGTGCCGTTCGAGCACTTGGTGGAGGTGCTCAACCCGGCGCGCTCGCTTGCGCGTCATCCGCTGTTCCAGGTGATGCTGGTGTTGCAGAACAACCCCGATCTGGGGTTCGACCTGGCGGGGTTCGACCTGGCGGAACTGAGCGCCGCGCCGGAGCCGCTCGACACAGCCGCTGCCAAGTTTGCCTTGACCCTGAGCCTGCGTGAGCGGCGCGGCCGAGACGGCACGCCGGAGGGGATCGGGGGCGGACTGGAATACGCCACCGATTTGTTCGATCGCGCCAGTGTGGCGGCGCTGGCGGAGCGTTTCATTCGGTTGCTGGAGGCTGCGATTGCGCACGCGGATCGGCCGATCGGCTCGCTCGACATTCTCGGCACGGAGGAGCGCCGCACCATTCTTCATGAGTGGAATGATACTGCGCATGCGATCCCACTTGCGAGCTTGCCGGAGCTGTTTTCGGCGCAGGCGACAAAGACGCCGGATGCGGTGGCGGTGGTGTTCGAGGACACGCAGCTCAGCTACGGCGAGCTCGAGGCCCGCGCCAACCAGCTGGCGCATCATCTGCGGGCGCTGGGCGTGGGTCCCGAAGTGATCGTGGGACTGTGCCTCGAGCGCTCGCTGGAGATGATTATCGGGCTCCTCGGCATCCTCAAGGCCGGCGGCGCCTATCTGCCGCTCGATCCGAATTACCCGGTGGAGCGACTGGCCTTCATGCTGGCGGATGCCAAGGCGGGGGTGCTGGTGAGCCAGTCGGAGCTGTGCGATCGACTGCCGGTGGTGAGCGGCAGGCGGGTGCTGCTGGATGTCGATGCCGCCGTGATTGCCGAACAGCCGCGCAGCGCGCCTGCCCTTGCGCTCGACCCCGACAACAGCGCCTATGTCATCTATACGTCGGGGTCGAGCGGGACGCCCAAGGGCGTCACGGTGACTCATCGTAATCTGCTGACTTCGAATGCGGCCCGACTCTCTTTCTACGTCGAACTGCCTCGACCGTGCTTCCTTCTCCTCTCGTCGATCGCCTTCGACAGTTCAATCGCGGGAATTTTCTGGAGCCTCAATGGCGGCACGCTCGTGGTTCCGAGCGCTGTCACAGCCGAGTCGGCGATTTCGTCGATCGCCGAGCGGCAAGTGAATTCCCTTCTCGCAGTGCCTTCTCTGTATGACATGCTTGTTGACGCTCTCGAACAGCTACCGCGAACAATCCTGAAGACCGTGATCGTTGCGGGTGAGTCTTGCCCACCAGACTTGTTGAACCGGCACAGCGAGTCATTCCCCGGTGTCGCGCTCGTAAACGAGTACGGCCCCACCGAAAGCAGCGTTTGGTCCACCGCACATCGGTGCATCCAAGCGGAGAGGATTGGATCGTCGATCCCGATTGGTCGTCCCATTTGGAACACGCGGGTTTATGTTTTGGATGGAGGATTGCAGCCTGTACCTGCTGGGGTTGTTGGGGAGCTTTACATTGCGGGGGCGGGTCTTGCGCGTGGGTATTTAGGCCGGCCGGGCCTGACGGGGGAGCGGTTTGTGGCGGACCCGTATGGTGCGGCTGGGAGCCGGATGTACCGGAGCGGGGATTTGGCGCGCTGGCGTTCGGACGGGGTTCTGGAGTTTGTGGGTCGCGCGGATGCGCAGGTCAAGCTGCGCGGTTTCCGGATTGAGCCTGGGGAGATCGAGGCGGCGCTGGTCCGGCATGCTGGGGTTGGGCAGGCTGCGGTTATTTTGCGGGAGGATGTTGTCGGGCAGAAGCGTCTGGTTGGGTATGTGGTGGGGCGAGCCGGGCATGTTGTGCCTGGAGTGGGCGAGCTGCGTGCGCATTTGTCGACGCAGCTGCCTGACTACATGGTGCCGTCGGCATTTGTGGTGCTGGAGAAGCTTCCGCTGACGCCGAACGGCAAGCTCGACCGCAAGGCGCTGCCGGCGCCGGAGCTGCAGGGAGGGGGCTACCGCGGGCCGCGGACGGCGCAGGAGGAGATGCTGTGTGGGCTGTTTGCCGAGACGCTGGGGCTTGAGCGGGTCGGCATCGACGACAATTTCTTCGAGCTTGGCGGTCATTCGCTGCTGGCGCTGAAAATCATGGCGCGAGTCGCTGGTCGATTTGGCGTCGAGTTGCCGCTGCACGAATTCCTCTTACGGCCGACAATCGAGTCGCTGGCGGCCGCCATCGATGGCCAGCGTACCACTTCAGCTTTCAGCCCGCTCGTCGTGCTTCGCGAGGGCGCTGGACGTCCGCCGCTGGTGTGCGTCCATCCGGCCAGCGGTACCTCGCTTTGTTTTCGGCTGCTCGCCAAGCACTTGCCGCCCGAACTGCCGGTTCTCGGCCTGGAGTCACCGACCCTTCATAACCCGGCAGCAAGTCCCATGAGCATCACGGAGATGGCGCAAAGCTATGTGAAAGTTGTGGAAGAGCGGCAACCACAGGGACCTTATTGGATATGCGGCATGAGCTTTGGCGGTCTAGTGGCCTGGGAAATGGCTCGACAATGGCAAGACGCCGGCCGCGCCGTCGCGCTCCTGGCGATGTTCGATACCTGGCCGCCAACGGGGGCACGGGACAATTCGGTAACGGAGGCGGAGATGTTTTCCGCGGAGGCGGAGATGTTTTCCGCCATGCTCGTAGAATCGGCGACACCCGCCGGAACTAGTTTGCCGCCGAGTCCAGAATCACCGACGCACGCATCTCCGGAGATGCAGCTCGAACGCCTAGTCCGTCACATAGAGCCCAGCGACCAGCGCGCTGCAGCTTTCCTTCAACGGCAAGGCCAACGCCTGCGGGACGAAATGCGTCGCAATCTTCTTGCCGCGCAAAGTTACCGGCCGCCACCGTTGGCCGGCCGCATCGATCTGTTTGTAGCGACAGGTGAAGACGCTATGAGCGCGGACCGAATACAGACCGCCCGTAAGGCATGGGAAGCTCTCTCTACCGGCGCGCTTCATCTTCATCCGGTGCCAGGATCGCACTTGTCGATGATGCTCGCGGAGATCAACGCCGCGCAGCTGGCCGAAAAACTCGCCGAGGAGATTCGTATCATCGATCGAACGATGGGGGGTGTGTATGAATAATGACATGTGGCGACGCAGACCGAGATTAGTGTGGGGGATTGCGCGCGAGCCCGCTGGCTGCGCTAGCCGACGGTGTGGACGGAACTTGCACTCAGTCGAATCTTCGAGAGGTAGAAGTGCCTAGAACTATTGGTGACCAAACCTTCCTCAGGCCGGACGTCAAGATCGAGCTGCTTGTCGGCCGCTGGTTCGCCTGGTCGCATTTGATTGCACCTGTTCAGCATGCGATGAACATTGCATTTCGCCATTTGCCGTTGATGCAATCTTTTGTTGCTGCCCCGCAGGTGCATATTGCCGCTGCGAACGCCCCCAATATGCTAGGAGGTCCATTCTTGGACTTGCCGGCAAACGCCGTGCCGGAGATAAAGGCGCTTATTCAGCAGACGTCGACTCAGTTCGCGGAGCTGATCGCTTTCGCGCGAGATTTCAAGTCATTCGACCAAGCTCTGCAAGATGGGGCCAACGGATTCTGCCTTTCCGAATTCTATGATCGGATGCCGGAATCGCTGGCAGGGGCGACCGAAGTTTGCTACGATTTGAATAACAATCCGGCGTTAAGGGTAATAGAGGAGATTATATACAAACATCGTTTGGATAATCGACCTGCTCAAGAAATTTGTCTCTCGCAGACAAAAGATACTGATAGAAAATTCTTTATGACAACGCCCCGCGTGTCTGGGCCCGGCAGGTTTTTCGCGGCAGTCGATTTCTCCAGTGCACCACTCGATATTATCTCGTCAATGAGAACACATGTAGGGTCATTGGATGAGGTATCCAAGGCCTTCGAGGTTGCTCCTTCCCACAAAGAGATTTTCGAGAGTTTCTTCACCACTGAGGCGCCGGAAAGGAAGACTCCCAACTACGTCGGCGACGATGTCCGGGTCAGATACTTCGGTCACGCCTGTGTCTTGATCCAAACCGCGCACACTTCGATTTTGATTGATCCGACGGTCACCTGGGATTCCAATGTGAGCGATGGCAGGTTTACCTTTATGGACCTTCCGGACGTCATAGATTTTGTCGTTATCTCGCATTGCCACCAAGATCATTTTTCTCCCGAGTTGTTGGTGCAATTGAGACACCGCGTCCGCAGGATCGTCGTGCCGCGGAACGGCGGGGGAAATATCGCAGACCCCTCGATGAAGTTAATCTTACAGCGGTTGGGCTATACTAATATCGATGTCGTAGATGCGTTCGACGCGATAAGATTCGATGAGGGTGAAATCATCAGCCTGCCGTTCTCTGGAGAGCATGCCGATCTCAATATTCATAGCAAACAAACAATTTTCATCAACATAAAGGGACGGCGATTCTTTTTTCTTGTCGATTCTGATGCTATCGATCCGGGATTGTACAGGCTGGTGACCGAAATCGTTGGAAGACCGGATACATTATTCGTCGGCATGGAGTGCTTTGGCGCGCCGCTGACTTGGCTTTATGGGCCATTGTTGACGAAACCTATTAGCCGGCGCAACGACGAATCGAGACGCTTGTCGGCGTCGAATTGCGAACGCGCCTGGAGGCTTGTGAAAGACCTCGGTTGCTCCAAGGCATTCATTTACGCCATGGGTCAGGAGCCGTGGCTTAGATACTTGATGGGTTTGGAGTATAAACCAGACGCCATCCAGCTGAAACAGGCGCGCAGCTTCGTCGAGCGATGCGTCGAAGCCGGGCTCGAAATTGAGCATTTAGACATCTCTCGGGAGATGTTTTACTAGGATGCTCATTGACAACGATGCAACTGCCAGTGATCATCAACACCAATCTTCGCTGAAGCCCGTCGAAACTGGCGATGTAATGGCCGTTGCTGGCGCGGCGACTGCTTGGTGTCGCTCGCGCTTTCCGACCATTTTGAAGACCTGTCCCTACCGCAAATCCAAGGCAGCTGACTGACGCCCTCGACTTGCCCAAAGCGAGTGGCGCTCAGCAGCTAGACCGGCTGTTGCTTGTTGGGCTCTATCGCCTGGCTCCTGGGGTGCTCGATATTTGGCGATGGAGCCCCGTTGGCCGCTGACATTCCGAGGTCGTCTGTGAACAGCGGTTCAACACAGACGCCGCGAATCCCGAAATGATTCTCATCGCGAATCGGCAGGGGCGGGCCTCGCTGGCATAGGTTGCGAGACGGTGCCAGCGAAGCCCCGGCCGCGACAAGCCCGGCGGGGCCGAGGCCGTGACGATCCGCTCCTCGTGGACGATCCGTTTGGCGGTCTTGTTGCCGCACCCACGGCGCGGTGGGTTCCAGGGCTTTGGATGGCTCGCCTTCTCCATCCCGCTCGGCTTGCCGGGTTTGATGTCCGGGCGGCCCTTCAGGCCCTTCAGCCGCGCGATCTCCTCACGCTGCTCGCTCACCGTCCGGCCGAGATCGGCGACACGCACAAGCAACTCACCCACCAGAGCCTTCAGCTAAGCGAGCGACAGACCATCCAAATCAAGCAGCGGCGACATCCCCAGAATGAATCAGAATGCAGCTGATTTACGAATCGCAAAAAACGCACCCGCGCCCGGACTTTTGCCCCTGTTACCGTCGTCCTAGCTAAGTTATTGATTTTATGGCGCGCCACTCAGGATAAAACTGCGAACACCTATGTCGTTGAGATAGCACTATAAATTCTACATATGGCATCGTTCGCCCCGCCATGACGGATCGCGGCCAGGCGCCGCTTGGCGGTCGGCGCGCTCGTCGGGATGCTGTCGATGTGCACCTTGGCATTGTGGTGCTTCGGTGAGGCGAACAGCTCGGCCCTAGCTCCTTGCTCGACGGTTACGCCGCGCCATGCCGCCGCCACCCGGGTCACAGATCTGCTTAGTTCATTAGGGTGGTGGCGGGGGTTGGCTCGACGCGCCTCCTTGGCTGCCTGGCAGGGTCGGATCGTCAGTCGTCGAGAATTTGAAGTTGAGCCCACATCCGCCGGGGCCACCGCCCTGACCTTCGGTGCTGCAATGGACGCTGGCGCAACCACCCATCAAAGTCGAGACCAGAACCACCAGCATCAGGCGCTTCCGTCGCCATTCTCGCTGCTCGAGATCATCCCGGTTCATGTCTACATCGGCCTTGGGTCGTCTGCCCGGTAGCGCGGACGCGAAATAGGTGGTGGCTCGCATAGTCTCGCTTATCGTACGCCCTCCGCTTCGATCCAGTTCTCGGCGTGATACCCTCGCGCATCAACCAACCCGACAGACGTGATCACTGGCTTGCCGCGGGCGCACTTCCACGAATAGATGGTAGCGCGGCCTGAGGCCGCCATCGGCGCGACAGGTGCATCCGGGTTCTCCTTGCAGAACTGCGTCACACCAGGATTGTCGCGTCTGGTGTCCGCCTTGGCGCAACCGAAGCTCTGCCCGACGGTATCATCACACAAGAAGACCACGTCATCCATGCAGCGATAGACAGGTTTGGCGTCGTCACCGAACAGCACCTTGGCAAAGACAGCGAGCGATGGCGGGATCGGCTTGACCTCGTCGACCGTTCCCTTGCCGTCGCAAAGCGCTTCATTGGGCGCAGCGTGGACAAGCGTGGCAGCGCAAAAACAGACGAGCATCGAAGCGGCAACGACAATGAGCCGATGGAAGACGGTCATGCAATTGTTCCGTGACTATGTCCAATCGACCTGACGTCGAATGGGAGATTTCGGCGAGATTGCACGCCATGCGGATTGTGGAGGGGTGCCAACGAGGAGTCCACGATGGACCATATCGGATTGAGGCTACGCCGGCGTCGACATCAGGCGCAGTAGCCGGATACCGGTCACCGCGGCCACGACCGGCGCCACTGCGGCTGCCCCTACCAGAACCGGCTCGAGCCAGCCCAGCCACGCGAATGGTGCCATTAGATAAAGGGCATCATCGGGGTCAAAGCCCCAGCGTCCCTCGTAGGCGCGGGTATTGGGCTCGCTCCGCCTTTCCAGCAATTCCGACCACCACATGCACAACAGGAGTGCTCCGCCCGCCAGCAGCCCGAGCGGAATCGACCAATCGCCGAGCCAGGTATGCCGCAGCCCCACGCCGATCGCCACGAAGAAGGCCGTGTTGACCAGAACGTCGGTGTAGTAGTCGTAGCGGTGGCCGGCTTCGCTCATCATGTTGCCGATTCGTGCGAGTTCGCCGTCGGCCCTGTCGAGCAGGGCGGACACGAGCCAGATCGCGCCGCCCCACGCCATGCCGGCGCTTGTGCCGAGGGCGAAGCAGGCACATGCGGCAAGGCCGGAGAGCAGCCGAAGAGTCGTCAGGTGATTTGGAGTGACCGCGGTCCCGACCAGCGGCCGAACCAGCTGGCGTGCCAGGAGATGCGTCCAGGAATCGCCGATCACCGCAAGGCTCTCGACGAGGGCAGCGACGCTTTGGCCACCGCGGGTCTCGCCTCGAGCCATTGCCAGGCCGCGAGACCCGGCAGGCCGAGCACGATCTCGCGCAGCCGCTTGACGAGCGACAGCGCGATCGCCACCTCGGGTGACAGGCCATAGAGTCCGCAGACGACAATATAGCCGCCTTCCTGGACGCCGAGCGCTCCGGGCACCGCGAAGCCGATCGCCTTGAGCGCCTGTCCGAGGCTCTCGATCACAAGCCCCGCCGGCAGATCGACATCGTGCCCGAGCAGATGCAGGGCGAGGCACACTTCAATGCTGCCGAGCAGCCAGGAAACGAAATGATAGAAGGCGGCACGGAGCAGCCTCGGCCACACGCGGTAGATCGCGATCAGCGCTGCGTGCAGACCCGGCTCCTCGCCGAACCCGTGCCAGCCGATCATCCGGCCAAGCCGCATCATCCCGATCTCGATCAGATGCGCCAGCCCCACCCATTGCGCCGTGACGAATGCGATCGCGACCGCTAAGGCGACGACGAGAAGGCTGGCTACCACGCGGGCGATCCCGCTATCGCCAACGGTGAGCAGCAACACGCCAAGACCAAGCAGCGTGAACGCAATCTGCGTCATCATCTCGACCGTCAGGTCGCCGACTGCCCCGGCAACCGCGGTGCTGAGCTTGATGCCGCGCCGGTGCAGCAGTCGCGCGCCCACGAACTCGCCACCGATCTGCGCCACCGGCAGCAGATTGTTAACCGCCTCGCGGATCCAGCGTGTAGTCACATAGAAGCCGAGGCCCGGCCGTGGCGTGGTCGGCCCGGAGAGGACACGCCAAGCAGCGGCCGAGAACAGCAGTTGGACGAAATGGAACGACACGACCGCAGCCAGCCCGAGCCAACCGGCATGGCCGACGAGGTCCAGGATGCGCCAAGCCGCCACATCGGTTGCCAGCATCCAAGCGACGAGGATGGCGACTGCGGTCGCGCCGAGCAGGGCACCGAGCTTCATGCGCCGCTTCATAGCATGACCATCATGTGGTTGACATCATTGGCCGAACACGAGATGACGATTCCGTGTCAACCTTTCCTCGGCAAACGATCGCGCCGCGCGCGCTGATCCTCGCCGCCGGCGTCGGGGTCCGGCTGCGTGACGGGCGGCTGAACGGCCAGCACTTGCCCAAGGCATTGCTGCGTTTCGGCGGGCACAGCCTCCTCGAGCGACATCTGGAGATCCTGCACGGCGCCGGGGTGAGCGACGTCACCATCGTCGTCGGCTATCGCGAGCAGGAGATCCGCGCCGAGCTCAGCGGGCACCAGGTTAAGCTGCCACAGCTCGTGGTCAATCACGATTTCGAGAAGGGCAGTGTCGTCTCGCTGCATACGGGTCGGCAGGTCCTGGAAGGCGGCACGCCGGTGATCCTGATGGACGCGGACGTGCTCTATGATGCGCGGCTGATGGTCCGCTTGCTGCACAGCGACAAGCCGAACTGCCTCCTGCTCGATCGGGAGATCGAGCCGGGCGACGAGCCGGTCAAGCTGTGCGTGTCGGGCGGCCGTATCGTCGATTTCCACAAACGCCCGCAAATCGCTCACGAGTGGCATGGCGAATCCGTCGGGTTCTTTCGATTCACCGCGGACGCTGCGGCGGAGCTCGCCCGGCGTGCGCGAAACTATGTCGATTCCGGCCGAACGAGCCTCGAATACGAGGAGCCGATCCGCGACATGATTCTCGCCGGTCCGCCGGAACGTTTCGACTTCGAGGATATTAGCGGCCTGCCATGGACAGAGATCGACTTCCCGGAGGATGTCGCCAAGGCAAACGCGCTTATGGCGGCGTTAACGGCATGACGGAACGACAACACAAGCAGGGCGGCATCCAAGTTGGCGGCGGCCCGACCGCGGCCCAATGCGCAGCCATGTCGTCCGAGGGCTTCCTCGTCGTGCGTCGCTTTTTCGAGGACGACGCGGTCGCCGACATGCTGCGCTGGACCGAGGGACTGGCCGCGGCGCCCGAGATCTCGGGCCGCCATTGGATCTATCACGAGGACAGCCTGACCGAGCCCGGCCGGCGGCTGGTGCAACGGATCGAGAATTTCTGCCCATTCCATGCCGGCTTTGACCAGCTGATCCGAGGCGGCGCGTTGTGCCGTTGGGTCGGCGCGCTGATGGGTGGGCCGGTGCTGCTCTTCAAGGAAAAGGTCAACTTCAAGATGCCCGGCGGCCCGGGGTTCAAGGTGCATCAGGATCAGCAGGCCGGCTGGACCCGATATGCGCCGCTATTCGTCACCGCGATGGTGACGATCGATCCCACCACCATCGAGAACGGCTGCTTGGAAATCATCGCCGGGCGCCATCGCGAAGGCCTGATCGGCGAGGAGTGGAAGCCGCTGGCGGATGATGCTTTGGCGTTGCAGCCGGTGCCGACCGCGCCGGGCGACGTGATCTTCTTCGATTCCTTCGCGCCGCATGCCTCCAAGCCCAACTTCACCGCAGAGCCGCGGCGGGTACTCTACCTGACCTACAACCTGGCCGAACATGGGGATCAGCGGGCGCGCTACTATGCCGACAAACACGCGGCATTCCCGCCGGATGTGGATCGCGACGGTTCGAAGGCGTACGTGTTCAAGGTGTAGGCATCACCCGACATTCGGAGGCCAGCCCAAGGGCGGTGCTCAAGGCCGAATTTCGGCGACCCCGTTAGCCTCTGAGACTGCGGCTTGAGTGATATCCCTACCGGGACGGAGAGGTGGCGGTAGCAGGCGATTCGACGAGGGGAGGCAGACCGATCGCTTCGCGCAGCTCGGCCCGACGAGTCTGGTAATAGGCCGAGCGCAGGAAGCTGTAGAAATCGATGGAAACATCTTCGGCTTCCTTCAATTCGGATAGCCGGACGGAGGCGTCCAGGGCTCCGGTGCCGAGGGATGCCGCCAAGCCGAATCGCGCGCTCAGCGCCCAGCCGACTGGGTCGCCCACGAGATCGACGCCAGAGCCGATCGAATCGCGCAGCGTCGAGGGGCCGAAATACGGTCGCACCATATAGGGACCTTCGGTGAAGCCCCAGACGAACAGCGTCTGACCGAAATCGCCGCTCTGTCGCGGCAAGCCGCCTATGCTTGCAACGTCGAAAAGGCCGCCTATGCCCACTGACGAATTGGTGATGAAGCGGCCAACCGTCTTCACCGCGGCACCGTAGCGCAGCTGCAGGATATCATTTGCAAAAATGCGCGGCTCCGCCAGATTCGCATTCAAGTCGTGCAAGCGGTCGTGGATGGGGCCCGGCGTCACTGCCTTGACGACCTGGGAAACCGGGTGGAGCACCGCCTGATTTGCTGCGAAAATGGCGCGGTTCGTCCGTTCGTTGGGATCGTTGATCGGCAGCGATGCATCCCTCTGCACGCCGGCGCAGGCGCTGACAATGACCGGTAGTAGCCATGCGACCGATCGAATGCCCCAACCTTGAGCGCCACGCATTCGCCGCAAGCCCCTCTTGATTATTGCAGGACGCACAAACTCTTCCCGCTTGGACAATTGATAACCGAATGGTGAGGGACGACCGTCGACAGGAATCACGCTTGGATCGAGCCCTGCCCGAGGCTAGCAGAGGCGCGCCACGATGACTGTCACCTTTTTGCCGCAGTTCCCCTCACTTTTTGCGAAGACTCTCGACCCCTAACGGGTCGGGCGGGGTCTTGCGCTGGGTCGCCAGGAGGGCCGGCTGGAAGATGACGGCGGCCGAGAGCGTCGTCAGGAGGGAAAGGGCCATCAGCTTGCCCATGCTCGATGTGCCTGGGTGATGCGAGAGCCACAGGCTGCCGAAGGCAGTGCCCGTCGTGCAGGCGCTGAAGAAGATGGCCCGCGTCAGGCTCGATTGCAGGAAGTTCGTCTCGCCCGAGCGCCACGCCATGACGTAGTAGATCTTGAAGGCGACGCCGACGCCGAGAAGAAGCGGCAGCGCGATGATGTTGGCGAAGTTCAGCTGCAGCCCGATCGCCACGCAGATCTCGAGCGTGACAACTATGGCGACGAGCAGAGGCACCAGCGTCAGCGCGACATCGGTCCAGCGGCGCAGCGCGACGAACAGGATGAGCGCGATCGACGCCACCGACCAGACGCCGGCCTGGAGGAACGCCTTGACGATGGTCGCCGCGGCCTCGGTGATGAATATCGGCGTTCCTGTGGCCTCGGGTGCGACCCTGCGGACCGATTTGACGAAACGGCGCAACGTCGGATTGTCGTTGCCGTCTCCCCGCGGGGCCAGCTCGATCCTGGCTTGGCCGTCGGCCGAGACCCAGTCCCTCTTCAGCGAAGGCGGAAGTGACTCGAAGCTCACCTGCTCGGCCGTCAAGAGGTCTCTCACCTGGCGGAGCGTCGTCAGCAGCGGCGCAACCAGGGCGTGCTGGGCTTCGTTCCGGGCCGCCGGCGGCGCCTTTGCCAACGCATCCAGCAGGCCTGCGAGACGCCGCGCCTGCATTGCGGCCGCGCTGTCGAGCTCGCCTGCGGCTGTCGACAGGTCTCGGGCGGTCTTATGAATTGCCGCCACTGTGTCGGTCGGCGTCGGCTCGGCTTCGATCTCGTCCGGGTTCAGGGTATTCTGCAGGAAGAAGCTCGCATCGTCGATGATGGCGAGCTTCTCGTCTTGGTCATCGGGAACGAAGCTCTGCAGCGTCAGCGCCCGCGCCACCTGCGGTAGCCTGCGCAGCTTTTCAGCTACGGCCAAGGCATGGGCGAGGTCGCTCTCCAGAATGTCGATCGTGTTCGGGCTGGTGTCGGGATCGCGCATCAGGTCGAGCAGCGTCGACACCGATTCGGTGCTCCGGGCACGCAGATCCAGGGGATTGAAGTCGAAGCGCAATCCTGCGAGCAGCGGCAGGCCGAGGATTGTGGCTGCGAGCGTCGCTCCGACGACCCAGTTGCGCCGCCTCTCGAGAAAGCGGTCGAGGGGCGCGAGGGCGGCATAGCCGATCGGAGCCTGCTCACCGGCTGGCTTGAGCACGGTGAGGAGTGCCGGAAGCAGGGTTACGGTGGTCACGAACGCGACGATCATGCCGGTTCCGGCGATCAGCCCGAGCTCTGAGAGGCCCCGATATGCAGTCGGCAGGAACGAGTAGAAGGCAGCCGCGATCGAGGCAGCGGCGAGCAGAAGCGGCCTCGCGACCCCGCGCGCTGTTGCCAGAAGCGCCTCGCGGAACTCGAAGGATGCATGCCGTTCGGCTCGATAGCGGACGCTGAACTGGATGCCGAAATCGACGCCAAGCCCCACGAAGAGCACGGCGAAAGCAACGGAGATGAGGTTCAGCGCTCCGACCATCCATAGCCCGATGGTGGTCGTGAAAATGAGCCCGACCACGAGGCTGACCAAGACGGCGAGGATGATGCGGGCCTGCTTCAGCGCGAGCCACAGCACAAAGACGACGACGAGCAGCGTCACCGCGCCGTTCAAAGCGGCGCCGTCGGCGACCGTGGCGAATTCCTCATCCGAAAGGGCGACCGATCCGGTGAGGCGCACCCTCACGCCTCTCTCCGGCGTCAGGTCGAGCCTGGAGATCGCCTCCCGGATGCCGGCGGTCGCCTTGCCTCCGGGCTGCAGATCGCCGAAGTCGAGGACCGGCTGGATGTTCACGAAGCGACGTAGATCCGACGGCTCCGGCGCCCGCCCCGTGATCAGCCGGCGCCAGGAGAAGGCTGGATTCTCCCCTTTCGCCAGGAGTTCCAAGGCGTCGGAGATGGCGGCGAGGGCTGGCCTGAGATCCTCGAGCTTCGACTTTCCCAGGCGCACGCCCTCGATCGACTGTGACAAGGTGCGAAGCACGCCGCGCAGCGTTGGATCGGCGGCGAGCGTGCCGAGGAAGGGCTGGGCGGTGATCAGCTCGGCGGTATCGCGGCGAACCTCGTTGACGGTGAGGAGGAGGATGCCGTTCTTGGCGAAGAATTCGCCGCCATTGGCCTGACGGACACTATGGATCAGGTCCGAGCGAGGCAAAAGATCGTTCACCAGCGTGGCTGCCGCCTCATCGGCGGCCTCTGGCGTCGTCGCGTCAATGACGGCGATGATCTGGTCGGTGCGCTGGGGAAAGGCCCGATCGAGGCTGATTTCCTGTTGGCGCCAGGGCAGGGCGCTTGAAATGAGCTTGCTGTTATCGGTCGTGATGGCGAAATGGCCCGCGAGATAGCCGGCGAAGATGACCGCCACGAGCAGGAAGCCGACGATGACGAGCCATGCATGGCGGCTCGATAGGCGCACGGCCTGCATGATTGCGGCGATCGTCACGGAATTGTCCTTTTCTCTCATGGGATTGTGGTCAAACGCCTGTATGCGGTGTGCGGCAATCGGGTCAATGCACGCTGGCGAGGGGGACAAGGCGCGAGAATTTGTGCAGTCTTGGGAGCACCTAAGAGCTTTTTGGGAATTTGATGAAGGGCTTATCGTGATACGGCCGAGATCGACGCCTGCGGCGGCATGCATCTGCATGCTTCGCTACCTGCTGCCAGGTTGAAAAGCTCGCCGGTAACGCCAGTTATCGGTCTCGCTCGTCTCCTGTCGAGCGTGATCGCAAGATTGGACGCCACTTTTGCGACGAGATCATGCTCCACTCAGGCCCTTGCGTCAGTTCGCCACTCGACGCAGTCTCAACCAAATTCCCCAAAAGGCGTTTAAGATCCGAGCGTGCAACCTGTGGCGCTCACGCGAACTGTCGAAGAATGTGATGGCGGCCGGCCAATAGCCGATCGCCGATCTCAGCAAATGGAATATCTGCGATGGAAGACGTCAAACTCCGCCTGAGCCTGCCGATGGCCTGGATCGCACCCAAGACCTGGATCGTGGCCATGCTGGTTCTTGTCGCATTCGGTTCGAGTCCGCTGCAGGCTGAAACCCTCAGTCCGGCTGCCAGACATATCGAATCCTATTACCGGCAGCTGCTGCCGACCATCCAGCAGGCCGGCCGGCTCAGCGTGCGCGAGCGCGACCGTCGTTTCGCGCCTGCGATTTCCTCCGCCTTCGACCTCGGGACGATGACGCGACTGGCGGTGGGGCCGGCCTGGACGAGTTTCTCAGGCGCCCAGCAGGCCTCGGTCCGGGACGCCTTCGCCCATTTCATCACCGCGGATTATGCGAACCAGGTGAGCGACTATTCGGGGGAAAGCTTCGTCGTCGAACCGCAGACGAGTACGGAGTCGCGCGGTGGCGGCGAAATCGTCAAGACGAAGCTGTTGCAGTCCGGCGGCCGGACCGTGACCATCAACTATTTGGTCCGCGGCGGACGGGTGGTCGATGTCTATCTCAACGGAACCGTCAGCGACCTCGCGACGCGGCGTGACGAATTCGCTTCGATCCTCGCCTCGGGCGGCGGCGCTGATGCCTTGATCAAGAGGTTGCGCGAGCGGACGCAGAGCTTGCTGGGGGGCTGAGGTTCGAGCTGTTTCGAGCGAAGGGATGCGGTTCGCTGACGGACAGGCGCTCCGGCAGAATCTGCTTCAGGAGCCTGCCGGGGGTTCAAGGCGGATGCAAGAGATTGGAGGCGACAGGTCGTGACCAGCAAAACCGTGCTCGATCGGATCAATTCGCCCCGAGATCTGCGCCAACTCGCTGAGAGCGAACTCAAGCAACTTGCCGACGAACTGCGCCAGGAGACCATCCAATCTGTTTCACGGACAGGCGGGCACCTTGGCGCGGGCCTTGGAGTGATCGAACTGACGATTGCCCTGCACTATATCTTCGATACGCCGCATGATCGGCTGATCTGGGATGTGGGGCATCAAGCCTACCCGCACAAAATCCTCACCGGCCGGCGCGGCAAGATGCAGACCCTGCGGCAAGGAGGGGGCCTCTCAGGCTTCACCAAGCGCGCCGAAAGCGAGTACGATCCGTTCGGGGCCGCTCATTCCTCCACCTCGATCTCGGCTGCCTTGGGAATGGCGGTGGCGCGCGATCTCAACGGCGACGAGCGCAACATTATCGCGGTCATCGGCGATGGGGCTATCTCGGCAGGCATGGCCTATGAGGCGATGAACAATGCCGGCGCGCGGCATGAGCGCCTCATCGTCGTGCTCAATGACAATGACATGTCGATCGCCCCGCCCACCGGCGCCATGTCGGCCTATCTCGCAAGGCTCGTTTCGAGCGGCACCTACCAGAGCTTGAAGAAGCTCGGCAAGCAACTCGCGACGCGCTTGCCGAAATTCCTTTATGAAAAGGCGCATCGCGCCGAGGAGTTCGCGCGCAATTTTTGGACCGGCGGCACTCTCTTCGAAGAGCTTGGCTTCTTTTATGTCGGTCCCATCGATGGGCACAATTTCGAACACCTTCTCCCTGTTCTGCGCAATGTGAAAATGGCCAAGAACGGGCCGATCCTCGTTCACGTCGTCACGCAGAAGGGAAAAGGTTACGCTCCCGCCGAGGCCTCGCCCGACAAATATCATGGCGTTGTCACCTTCGACGTGGTCTCGGGCGCACAGGCGAAATCAAAGCCGAACGCGCCGAGCTATACCAAGGTATTCGGACAGAGCCTGATCGCTGCGGCCCATCACGATGAAAAAATTGTCGCGATCACTGCGGCAATGCCGTCGGGCACGGGAGTTGATCTCTTCGCGAAGGAGTTTCCCCAGCGCAGTTTCGATGTCGGGATCGCCGAGCAGCATGCCGTGACCTTCGCGACCGGGCTCGCGACGCAGGGGATGAAGCCGTTCTGCGCCATCTACTCGACCTTCCTGCAGCGCGCCTACGACCAGGTCGTCCACGATGTCGCCATCCAGAATCTTCCCTTGCGTTTCGCGATCGATCGCGCCGGATTGGTGGGCGCGGACGGGCCCACTCACGCGGGATCCTTCGACGTCGCCTATCTCAGTTGCCTGCCGAATTTCACGGTGATGGCGGCCGCCGATGAAGCGGAACTCGTCCACATGGTAGCGACGGCCGTGGCGCATGATAGCGGCCCCATAGCGTTCCGGTTTCCGCGCGGTGACGGCGTCGGCGTCGACTTGCCGGAAAAGGGTGTTCCGCTTGAAATCGGCCGCGGCCGCATCTTACGCGAGGGCTCGCGGGTGGCGATCCTCTCCCTCGGCACGAGGCTCGCCGAGGCGCTCAAGGCTGCCGATGATCTCGAGGCGCGCGGCCTGTCGACGACGGTCGCCGATGCGCGCTTTGCGAAGCCGCTCGATCTCGATCTCCTTTCGCGCCTCGCGCGCGGGCATGAGATCCTGATCACGGTCGAGGAGGGCTCGGTCGGTGGTTTCGGGAGTCATGTCATGCAAGCGCTCGGCAATAGTGGTTTGCTCGACAACGGCCTCAGAGTCAGGACGATGGTGCTGCCGGATGCCTTCCTCGATCACGACACGCCGGAGCGCATGTACGCCAAAGCCGGCCTGGACGCGGCCGGCATCGTCGCAAGAGTTTTCGACGCGCTCGGGCGGCCGATGGTGTCGCACCAGTTTCGCCGCTAGGGGCATCGGATCGGCCGATGCCGTTCGGGGCAGATGAACAGTGACGCAAGCGCGGCCGGCGCCTCCATGACGCGCGAGCTTGGAGCTGATCCGGCTGCGTCCGTTCTCGTGACCGGCGCGAGTGGCTTCGTCGGGTCGGCGATTGCCGGCCTGCTGCGCGCCGAGGGCCACCGCGTTCGCGTGCTTGTGCGCCCGTCGAGTCCGAGAACGAATATCTCGCCCGCCGACGGCCTGTATCAAGGCGATCTGCGCGACCGTGCGTCGCTGGCTGCGGCGTTGACCGACGTGCGTTATCTCTTTCATGCCGCCGCCGATTATCGCCTTTGGGCTCGGCATCCCGACGAAATCGCCCAAACCAATGTCGAGGGCACGAGGCTGGTGATGGAAGAGGCCCTCCGCGCCGGCGTCGAGCGGATCGTCTATACGAGCAGCGTCGCCACCTTGAAGCTCACCGAAGGCGCATTGGCGGATGAGAGCCATCCTCTGTCCGAGCATGAGGCGATCGGCGCTTACAAGCGCAGCAAGGTGATGGCCGAACGGCTCGTGGAGGAGATGGTGCAGAGAGACGGATTGCCCGCAATCATCGTCAACCCGTCGACGCCGATCGGTCCTCGCGATGTGAGACCGACGCCGACCGGTCGGATCATCGTGGAAGCTGCATCCGGTCGCATGCCGGCCTTCGTCGATACCGGCCTGAACCTGGTTCATGTCGATGACGTGGCCGCTGGCCACCTGGCGGCGCTGCGTCGCGGCAAGATCGGGGAGCGCTACATTCTCGGCGGCGACAATGTGCTTCTCGCCGATATGCTGCGCGAGATCGCTAGCTTGGTTGGACGCATGCGGCCACTTCTGAAGATCCCGCGCGCGGCGGTTTATCCGATCGCGCTTTGCGCCGAAATGCTGGCCCGTTTCACAGGTCGAGAGCCCTTCGCGACACGGGACGGCTTGCGCATGGCGCGCCGGCGCATGTTTTTCGACGACGGCAAGGCGCGGCGCGAGCTCGGCCATACGTCGAGGCCGCATCTGGAGGGCATTGTCGACGCCATCACTTGGTTTCGTGCAAACGGCTATTTGCGATGATCGTCGCGCTCGTCTCGGTCCTGTCGCTTGGCATCTGGGCTTACCTGCTGCTCGCGCGCGGCAGGTTCTGGCGGTGCGATGAACGTGACGATACGCTACCGCTATTGCCTCGCGAGACGAAAGTAGGCGATGCGCTGCATGCGTGGCCGAGCGTCACTGCTGTCGTGCCGGCGCGCGACGAGGCAGCAACAATTGCGCACACGATCTTATCGCTGCTGAGGCAGGATTATGCCGGCCGCTTTTCCGTGGTGCTCGTCGACGATCAAAGCTCGGACGACACCGCGGCTATCGCCAGTGCGGCAGCCAAGGCCCTCGGCGCGGCGAGCCAGCTCGCGATCGTGACCGGCATGAACATCCCGCCCGGCTGGACGGGCAAGCTCTGGGCCATGCGGCAAGGCCTTGCCGCCGTCGAGAATGTGGCCACGCCGTCCGAATTCATCCTGTTCACAGATGCCGATATCGCTTACGAGCCGCAGGCTCTTCGCCGCCTTGTCGAGATCGCACTGGTGCGAGAGAGTGTCCTCACCTCTCTCATGGTCAAGCTCCGCTGCGAGAGCCTCGCGGAACACCTGCTCGTGCCGGCCTTCGTCTTCTTTTTCCAGAAGCTTTACCCCTTTGCCTGGGTCAACGACCCTGCTCGAGCTACGGCGGCCGCGGCCGGCGGCTGCATGCTGGCGCGATGTGATGTGCTGAAATCCGCAGGCGGTCTCGAAGCTGTGCGCGGCGCGCTGATCGACGATTGCGCCCTGGGCGCGCTGATGAAGAAACGTGGCCCGGTCTGGCTCGGCTTGACCGAGAGCGTGCACAGCCTTCGTGCTTATCCGGCCTTTGGCGATTTCCGTCGGATGGTGGTCCGTTCCGCCTTCGCGGAGCTGCGCTATTCGACGCTCAACCTCATCGCTACGGTCGCGGGAATGGCGCTCATCTATCTTGTGCCGCCGCTCATGACCCTGTTCGCGCATGGCGCCGCGCAAGCTGCCGGTGCTATCGCCTGGGCCATGATGGCAGTTGCTTTTGCGCCGACACTGCGCTTCTACGGACGCCCGGTCCTGTTTGGCCTCGCCTTGCCGGCCATCGCTGCGGTCTATACCGGCTTCACGATCGAATCAGCCTGGCAGTACTGGCGTGGCCGAGGCGGACATTGGAAGGGGCGCTTCCAGGCTTCCGCGAAGGGGGCTGGTGGCGCATGACGAGCGCAAGTGAGACGCGTTCCGGAAAGTCACATCACGACGAAAACTTCCCCGTCGCGTCGCGGCTGGTCCGCCAGAGACATCGCGCCCCGATTCTCGCCTTTTATCGTTTCGCGCGAGCCGCCGACGATGTGGCCGACCATCCGGCGCTCTCTTCGGACCGGAAGCTTGCGCTGCTGGACGGCCTCGGGGCTGCGCTTGATGGGCGTGGACCGAGCGACCCCGAAGTCGAACCCTTACGCCACGCCCTGAAAGAGCGCGAGCTGACGCCGCGCCACGCCCATGAGCTTCTGGACGCCTTCCGATTGGACGTGCGCAAGAGCCGTTACGCCAGCTGGCACGAGCTGATGGATTATTGCCGGCTCTCCGCCATGCCCGTCGGCCGCTTCGTTCTCGACGTGCACGGGGAAGATCGAGCCGCCTGGGACGCATCCGATCCGCTCTGTTCGGCGCTGCAGGTGATCAACCACCTGCAGGACTGCGCCAAGGACTATCGACGCCTCGATCGCGTCTACCTGCCGCAAGAGACGCTCAGCGCGCACGGTGCGGCGATCGACATGCTCGACGAGCCGCAGGCGCCGCCCGCCTTGCGCGGCGCCGTCGCCGACCTTGCCCGTCGGGCCTCGGCGCTGCTACACGACGCCGCTCCGCTGGTTCATCAGGTCGCCGACATGCGACTCGCCCTCGAAATCGCAGCTATCCAGAGCCTCGCCGAGCATCTGGTTCGCCGCCTCGCGACGCGCGATCCGCTGAGCGAAAGCGTGCATCTCGGCAAGGCCGGCTTCGCATGGGTCGGCGGCCTCGGCATTTTGCGTGGTTTGGGATCGTTTCTTATGCGCCGCACCGCGACAAAGCGGAAATTCCACGAATGAGCCAGGCTGCGGCTCCTCCTGCGCCCGTGGCGAAGGCTAGTTCCTTCTACTTGGCGATGCGCATTTTGCCCCAGGAGCAACGCCGTGCGATGTACTCGGTCTACGGCTTCTGCAGGGCAGTCGACGATATTGCCGATGAGGGCGGTCCTTCGGCTAGGCGCATGGCCGATCTGGAGCGCTGGCGTGCGGACATCGCCATGCTCTTCGCCGGGCATTCACCTGCGAAGCTGCGAGATCTCGCGGACGCCGTCCGCCGCTACGGCCTGAAGCAGGCGGATTTCGACGCCGTCATCGACGGCATGGCGATGGATGCCGCAGGCGATATCCGTGCGCCGGATTGGGCGACGCTCGATCTTTATTGCGACCGGGTTGCGAGCGCGGTCGGGCGATTGTCGGTGCGCATCTTCGGCCTGGGCGCCGAGGCCGGACAGGCGCTCGCCCATCATCTCGGGCGTGCCTTGCAGCTCACCAACATCCTGCGCGACATCGACGAGGACGCAGCGATCGGCCGGCTGTATCTGCCCCGCGAGGCGCTGGCAGCCGCCGCAATTACGACGGACGACCCCCGCGACGTCGGCGCCGATCCGAAGATTGCGGGCGCCTGCGTCGAGGTCGCGGCCCGCGCGCGCATGCATTTCGATGAGGCGGAGCGCATCATGGCAGCCGAGCCGCGGCGCGCCGTGCGGGCGCCGCGGCTCATGGCAGCCGCCTATCGTTCGGTCCTCGACGCCATGGTGGCGCGCGGCTTCGTACCGCCGCGCCAGCGCACGAAAACGAGCCGTCTGCGTGTCCTGCTCGCCCTCATCCAATACGGCATCGTATGAACGCCGCCACGGTTCATGTCATCGGAGCGGGTATTGCCGGATTGAGCGCGGCCGTCTGCCTGGTCGATGACGGTCATCGGGTCGTGCTGCACGAGGCGGCGCGGGTCGCCGGCGGCCGTTGTCGTTCCTATCACGATCAGGCGCTCGACCTCGCGATTGACAATGGCAATCATCTGCTTCTCTCCGGCAACCATGCGGCCCATGACTATCTCTCTCGCATCGGGTCGCTCGCATCGCTAAAAGGGCCGGGCTCGGCCGTCTTCGACTTCGTCGATATCAAGAGCGGCGCGCGCTGGCAGTTGCGGCCGAATAACGGGCGCATGCCGTGGTGGCTGCTCGATCCTGGGCGCCGCGTGCCCGGCACTCGCTTGCGCGAATATCTGGCGCCCCTCGGCGCGCTGCGGGCACCGGCGACGGCGTCGCTCTGCGACGTGATGAACTGCTCTGGCCCGCTCTATGAACGGCTCTGGCACCCGGTCCTGCTGGCGGGGCTCAACACCGATCCGCCCGAGGGGTCTGCGATGCTCGCCGGCGCGCTGCTGCGCGAAACGCTCGGAGCAGGCGGCAAGGCCTGCCGTCCGTTGATCGCAACCGGTGGGCTTTCGTCCTGCTTCATCGAGCCGGCGCTCGCCCACCTCGCGGCGCGGAACGCACCGGTTCGCCTGGGTGAGCGCCTGCGCGGCATCGAGTTCGCGGAAGGACGTGCGGTCAGTCTCGATCTCGGCGCGGATCGCACGGTGCTTGCCAAGGACGACGCGGTGGTCCTGGCGGTGCCGCCGTGGGCTGCGCAGGAGCTTCTTCCCGATCTCGTCGTTCCCGACGAATTCCGAGCGATTGTCAACGCCCATTTTCGCGTGACTCCAAGACCAGGCCAGCCGATGATCCTCGGGGTGGTCAACGGGCTGACGGAATGGCTGTTCGCCTATCCGGACCATGTTTCGGTGACGATCAGCGGTGCGGATCGCCTTCTCGACAGGCCGCGAGATGTGCTTGCGGCGGAGATTTGGCGCGAAGTTGCGGCGCTGAGCGGTCTCGACCCGGCATTGCCACCTTGGCAGATCGTCAAGGAAAGGCGCGCGACCTTCGCCGCAACCCCGACGCAGGATGCCAAGAGGCCCTCCGCACGCACCCGCTGGGCGAATGTCGTGCTCGCGGGCGACTGGACGCAAACGGGTCTGCCCGCCACCATCGAAGGGGCAGTGCGTTCGGGCTATAAGGCAGCGTCGATCATCGCGGAGAGGCGGGCCTTGGCGCCACATCTCCGCATTGCCGCAAGTGGTACGTCGTGAATCTCTCTCTTGATCAAGCGCCGTTGCTCGACGCGCTCGCACCCCGGATCTTGTCCGCGACCGAAGCTCTGCTCGCATGCCAGCGGTCGGACGGGCACTGGTGCTTCGAGCTGGAGGCGGACGCGACTATCCCCGCCGAATATCTGCTGTTGCGTCACTATCGCGGCGAGAGCCCAAATCTGGAATTGGAGCGCAAGATCGGCGCCTATCTCCGCCGTATCCAGGGCGCACATGGTGGCTGGCCCCTGTTCCACGACGGCGCCTTTGACATGAGCGCCAGCGTCAAGGCCTATTTCGCGTTGAAGATGATCGGCGACGACGCGCAGGCGGCCCATATGCGTCGGGCGCGCGAGGCAGTGCTGGCGCATGGCGGGGCGGCCAAGAGCAACGTCTTCACACGCTTTCTATTGGCCCTGTACGGGACGATCCCGTGGCGTGGCGTGCCTAACATGCCCGTCGAGATCATGCTGCTGCCGAAGTGGTTTCCCTTCCACATCTCCAAGGTCTCCTATTGGGCGCGCACCGTGCTCGTGCCGTTGCTCGTCTTGCAGGCGCTCAAGCCGCAGGCCAAGAACCCGCGCGGCGTGCGCATCGACGAGCTGTTCACGGTGCGGCCGGACCTCGTGCGCGATTGGCCGAAAGGCGCCCACCAGGCCTGGGGCTGGGTCAAGTTCTTCGGCGCGGTCGACGCGCTGCTCAAGCTGGCCGAGCCGCTCTTTCCGTCTGCGACCCGCCGCCGCGCTATCGAGGCCGCCGTTGCCTTCGTCACCGAGCGCCTCAATGGTGTCGAGGGCCTCGGCGCCATCTACCCGGCTATGGCGAATACGGTACTGATGTTCGACACGCTGGGCTATGCGCCCGACCATCCCGACCTCGTCGCGGCGCGGGAATCGATCGAGCGCCTGCTCGTCGTCGGACCGGACGAGGCCTATTGCCAGCCCTGTGTTTCGCCAGTGTGGGACACGGCACTTGCCACGCATACCTTGCTCGAGGTCGGCGGCGAGGCATGCGAAGCGAAGGCCCGCGCCGGCCTTGCCTGGCTGAAGCCGTTGCAGGTGCTCGACGTCAAGGGAGATTGGGCGATGCAGCGCCCGGACCTACGGCCCGGCGGCTGGGCCTTTCAATATGCCAATCCGCACTACCCCGATCTCGACGATACGGCGGTCGTGGCGATGGCGATGGACAGGGCGGCAAGAGGCGCCTCGGGTGATGGCGTCCCGGATGCTCTGGCCACGCAGGATGCGGCGTCGATCGGGCGCGCGCGCGAATGGGTCGAAGGGCTGCAGAGCCGCGATGGTGCGTGGGCTGCCTTCGACGCTGACAACACGCACCACTACCTCAACAATATCGCCTTTGCCGATCATGGCGCGTTGCTCGATCCGCCGACGGCCGATGTCACGGCGCGCTGCGTCTCGATGCTGGCGCAGCTCGGCGAGACGCGCCAGACGAGCAAGGTGCTGGCCCGCGGAATCGACGCGCTCGTCGCGGCTCAGGAGCGAGACGGCAGCTGGTTCGGTCGCTGGGGGATGAACTACATCTACGGCACCTGGTCGGCACTGTGCGCGCTTGGCGTAGCGGAGGCCGATCTCCAATCCGCCCCGATCCGCCGCGCCGTCGATTGGCTCTCGCGTATCCAGAACGCCGATGGCGGCTGGGGCGAGGGGGGCGAGAGTTACAAGCTCGATTACCGTGGCTTCGAGCCGGCGCCGAGCACCGCCTCTCAGACCGCCTGGGCCTTGTTGGGGTTGATGGCGGCCGGTGAGGTCGATCATCCGGCCGTGGCCCGTGGTGTCGCCTATCTCGCGGCGACCCAGGGCAAGGATGGCTTCTGGCCGGAGGAGTTCCACACCGCCACCGGCTTTCCGCGCGTCTTCTATCTGCGCTATCACGGCTACTCGAAATTCTTTCCGCTCTGGGCGCTGGCCCGCTATCGCAATCTCAAGCGCGGGAACAGCCGCAGCACCGCCTTCGGCATGTAGCGGGCGATGGCGAAGCCTCCGTCACCGGCCGCGAGCCTCCTGATCATCAGCGGCTTGGAGCGCGAGGCGAGGATCTTCACCGGTCCGGGCGTCATATCGATCTGCGGAGATGCGCCCAGGTTGCGGACGAAGCTTGCTCAAATGGCGGATCTGCCACTGCGGATGGTCGTCAGCTTCGGCATCTGCGGCGGGCTCGATCCGGCGCTCCGCCGCGGCAGTCTGGTCGTTGGCGCCGAAATCGTCTCGGGGGGTGAGCGCATCAAGGCTGACGAGACTGCTGCGCGTAGGCTGGAGCGGCGCCTGGCCGATGCGGGCGAGCGTGTGGTCCTCGGACGCATGGCCGGGACCGATGCGCCGGTCCTGACAGTCCAGTCCAAAACGAGACTCCGCACCGCAACCGGAGCAATCGCGGTTGACATGGAGAGCCTGGTCGCCGGCCGCTTTGCGAGGGAGCGGGGCGTGCCGTTCGCGATCCTGCGCGCAGTCAGCGATCCGGCCGACCGCGACTTGCCATCCCTCGTCCTGAAAGCCGTGGGTTCCGACGGCCGAACCAATATCGCGGCCGTGGTCGCGGGCCTCATCGGCTCCCCGAACCAGTTGCCGGGGCTGATCGCGGCCGCTCGCGACAGCGGGGCTGCGTTCCGGGCCTTAGGCCGCTGTCGCAGTCTTCCGGGCCTTTTCCTCGGCCTCGGCCTTGCGGATTTCTGAGAGCTTCTGCGTGACGTTGCGCTGGAAAACATACTCGGCCGGGCGTTGCCCCTCGAGCGGAATCTCGGGCGCCATTGGGCCCTCCGTCCTCACGCCCCGCAGCACCACGCCGAGCGCCTTCCAGGGTTTTGTCACCGTATCCTTCACGGCCGTCGCCTCAAAGCCGCTATGGACCATGCAGTCGGCGCATTTCTCATAGTTGCCGGTGCCGTAAGCGTCCCAATCCGTTTCTTCCATCAACTCCTTGAACGTTTCGGTGTAGCCTTCACCGAGGAGATAGCAGGGGCGCTGCCAGCCGAAGACGGTGCGTGTCGGATTGCCCCAGGGCGTGCAGTGGTAGGTCTGGTTGCCGGCCAGGAAATCGAGGAACATGGTCGACTGGTTGAACGCCCATTTGCGGCCGCGGTCCCCGCGTCGGAATATGGCGCGGAACAACTCCTTGGTCGCCGAACGGTTCAGGAAGTGCTTCTGGTCGGGCGCCCGCTCATAGGCATAGCCTGGCGACATCGTGATGCCGTCGACGCCGAGCTCCGTCACCGTGTCGAAGAACGCGGCGACCCGTTCCGCATCGGCGTCGTTGAAGAAGGTGCAGTTGATCGTGACGCGAAAACCCTTCGCTTTGGCGGCTTTCAATGCCGAAACGGCGCGATCATAAACGCCCGGCTGGCAGACCGACTTGTCGTGCATCTCCTGGTCGCCGTCGAGATGGATCGACCAGGTGAAATAGGGGCTCGGCTTGTATTGATCGATCTTCTTTTCGAGCAGCAACGCGTTGGTGCAGACGATCGCAAATTTCTTGCGCGCGACAACCCCCTCGACGATCTTCGGCAGCTCCTTGTGCAGGAGCGGCTCGCCGCCCGCCATGACGACGACCGGCGCGCCACATTCATCGACCGAATCTAGCGCGTCCTTGACGGAAATGCGCTTGTTCAAGATGGCCTCGGGATAATCGATCTTGCCGCAGCCCGCGCAAGCCAAGTTGCACCGGAACAGCGGTTCCAGCATCAGGACGAGTGGATAGCGCTTACGACCGGCAAGATGCTGCCGGACGATATAGCTACCGACTCTCGCAATCTGACGGAGGGGTATGCCCACGCGAGATTCCTTCACAAAGCCCAATTGACGAAATGGCCTGACAAACTCAATTCGTGAGCTCCGCGGGAAGACGGAAGCTCACGGTCTCCTGCGGCCCGTCGAGGACCGACAATTCTGACGGTGCGATCCGCATCAAAGTCCGGACCACGTCCTGGACCAGGATCTCGGGCGCAGACGCGCCGGCCGTTACGCCGACGACGCCCGCATTGCGCACCCATTCCGCATCGATCTCGCTCCCATCGGCAACGAGGTAGCTCGGCAACCCCGCTTCCTCCCCGATTTCGCGCAACCGGTTGGAATTGGAGCTGTTGCGGGCTCCTACCACGATGAGCACGTCTGCGACCCGTGACAATTCGCGCACCGCAGTCTGCCGATTCTGCGTCGCGTAGCAGATGTCTCGAATCTCCGGCCCTGCGACGTCGCTGAAGCGCCGATGCAAGGCAGCGATCACGCCGCGAGTATCGTCGACGCTCAGCGTCGTCTGAGTGACGTAGGCGATGGGCGTGTCGGTGGCGATAGGAAGCTTGTCCACGTCCTCCTCGTTTCCGACGAGGTGCAATTCGCCATCGATCTGCCCGAGCGTCCCTTCGACTTCCGGGTGCCCGGCATGGCCGATGAAGACCAGGACCCGTCCTTGCGCAACGTAGCGGCGCCCCTGAATATGCACCTTCGTGACCAGCGGGCAGGTTGCATCGATGGTGGGGAGCGACCGCAGCTTCGCTTCGTTTTCGACTTTTCGTGATACGCCATGGGCGCTGAAAATCGTCACCGCCCCCGTCGGCACTTCGTCCAGTTCCTCGACGAAGCGCGCGCCCTTGGCCTTGAGTGATTCGACGACATGGCGGTTATGCACGATCTCGTGGCGCACATAGACCGGCGCTCCATACTTCTCGAGCGCTCGCTCGACGATGTCGATGGCTCGAACGACCCCGGCGCAAAATCCGCGTGGCTGGGCAAGAATGATCTTCATTCCCTCTTACCCCTCTCACCAAAGTTTCGACTCGTCGGGCGTGCCCAAACCGATAAAATTGTGGACAATGTGCCAAATTCGCCCGCTGCGGCGAATTTTAAAGCACGAACCATACCCTCTGACGCAAATCTAGGCAAGAAACCCGCTCCAAGGCCTGTAGCCTCACATAGCACTCAGCCCACATCCTTCAAGTCGCCATAGCCGCCGACTACTGCGCCCGACCGCTGCATCGCCTCGCGGCATCGCCGAGACATGAGCGCCGCAAACTCGTCGTTGTAGCGATAGCCCCGGGCTGCGCCCTCATAGTCTCCAGATGTCGCCGGATGAGTGTAAATCTCCGTGCGGCCGAGCGGAAGCCTCTCGAGGAGCCCGGCCACTCGCCCCTCGGTCATGGCGCCCGACCAGGCAAGCCCGAATACGCGATCTGTGGTGACCAGCCCAGACATCTTGACCCGCCTCAGCATTCTTGCGGCCCAAGGTGCCGCGATCATCGCGGCCGGACCTCTGCGCTTAGGCTCGACGGCGCGCAACAGCGACATCGGCTCGACCGGCACCCGCAGGGCTCGCATGCCATAGTCGACGCCGATGGCGAGAATCTCGCTCAGCACTGTCGGGTGCAGGTGATAGTGCCGATGCGCGTTGACATGGTCGAGCGTAAGCCCGGTCGCTCTATAGGCCTCGAACTGTGCCCTGATCTCGGCACGAAGCTGGCGTCGAACCGAGGGCATGGCCATGATTGCGACGCCATAGGCCGCGAGGTCATTGCGCAAGCGGCCGGTCTTGTCGACCAGATCGGGAATTTCGGCGGCCGGCAACACCGGCCGGCCCTCGACCAATGTGAGATGCAGCCCGACGCGCAGGTCCGGCATGCGCCTCGCGCACGAGACGGCGTCGGCCGACGCCGACGCGCCGACCATGAGACTCGCCGCACTGAGAATACCGTCCGTATGCGCCTTTTCGACCGCGTCGTTGACTTCGGTCGCCAAGCCGAAATCGTCGGCCGTGACGATGAGTTGCTTCACTCAGAGCGCGACCTCGCGACGTTCCTTGAGAAAGCGGAAGAATTCCACGCCTTCCCGCATGCGGCGCTTCATCATCTCGGGGCTCCTCACCATCTCGCCGACAATGGAGGCGATTTTCGGAGCGCGGAAATAGAAGCGCCGATAGAAATCCTCCACCGAATGGAAGATCTCGGAATGGCTGAGATGGGGATAATGCAGCGGCGCTATCTGCACCCCGTCGGCATTGACGAGCTCGGCGTTGGCGTCGTCGAGCCACCCATTCTCCAGCGCCTGTTTGTGCAGGAAGGTGCCGGGATAGGGCGCTGCGAGCGAAACCTGAATCGTATGGGGGTTGATCTCCTTGGCGAACGCGATTGTCTCCTTGATCGTGTCGGAGGTTTCTCCGGGCAGGCCGAGGATGAAGGTTCCGTGGATGACGATCCCGAGCTCGTGGCAATCCTTGGTGAAACGCTTCGCAACGTCGATCAGCATGCCCTTCTTTATGTTGTGCAGGATCTGCTGGTTGCCGCTCTCATAGCCGACGAGCAACAGTCGCAAGCCGTTGTCGCGCATGATCTTCAGCGTCGAGCGCTTCACATTGGCCTTGGCGTTGCATGACCAGACCACGCCCAGCTTGCCGAGCTCCCTCGCGATCTCTTCGGCCCGGGGCGCGTCGTCCGTGAAGGTATCGTCGTCGAAGAAGAACTCCTTGACCTGGGGAAGCGCGGCCTTGGCCCAGCGGATTTCCTCGATCACATGGCCGACGCTGCGGGTGCGGTAGCGGTGCCCGCCGACTGTCTGCGGCCACAGGCAGAAGGTGCAGCGCGATTTGCAGCCCCGCCCCGTGTAGAACGAAATATAGGGGTGCTTCAGATAGCCGATGAAATAGTTCTCGATCTTCAGGTCGCGCTTGTAGACCGGGGTGACGAAGGGCAGGAGGTCCATGTTCTCGACGATGGGCCGCTCGGCGTTGTGCACGATCACGCCGTCCCTGTTGCGCCAGGACAAGCCCTTGATTGTCGAGAGATCCCGCCCCTCGGCCACATCTTTGATGGTGAAGTCGAACTCGTTGCGCGCCGCGAAGTCGATGAACGGCGAAGCTTCGAGGCTTTTATCGGCCTCGACCGCCACCTTTGCCCCGATCAACCCGGCCTTGAGGCCGGGATTGGCCGCCTTCATCGCCTCGATCGTCTTCACGTCGCTTGCGAAGGATGGTGTCGAGGTGTGCAGCACGACGAGGTCGTAGTCGCGCGCTTGCTTCACCACCGCATCGATGCCGATCTTGTGGGGCGGAGCATCGATGAGCTTCGACCCTTCGATGAGGGCCGCGGGCTGGGCGAGCCAGGTTGGATACCAGAAAGAGGCGATCTCGCGCTTGGCCTGGTAGCGCGACCCGGCACCGCCGTCGAAGCCATCGAAAGACGGGGCCTGCAGGAAGAGCGTTCGCATCATGACGGCTTCGGTCCTTCAATCTGCGGTCAAGGTGCCATTGGCCCGCACATGGTAATTCCGACCTCGCCAGGTAAGGTCCCGGCCGCAAAAGCTCCACACGAATATCGCGAACGAAAGCAGATCACGGATCGGGACCAGCCAATATGGAGCCGGAGCGAGGCCATGGCTGCGTGCAGTCACCTGCAAAAGCACAATTCGACCCAAGATGGCAAGAATCGCGAGGGCAGGGCCGGCCGCAGAGGCTCCGCTCGCGAATGCCAAGAGCGCGAAAGCGAGAGGGTGTGTGACCAGCGAACCGGCATATCCGCTCGGATCGACGGTGCGGATGGTGCGTGCCCAGCGCAGTTCGTGTCGCCACATCTCGGCCAACGAGGATTCGGCGCAGCTATGTCCGAGGAGGAGCCGCGGGACTACGACCCTGAGCTCCTCCGCGCGCAAGGCGGCCCCGATCGCATAATCGTCGGCAAGGCAATCCGAAAATGCCTCAAAGCCGCCTATCTCGTCGAGATGGCTGCGGCGCAAGGCGATGGTCGAGCCGAAACAGGGTCTGGCGAGACCCGATCGCAGACCAACCAACACATTCGGAAGGAAATGCCCGTCGATGGCGAGCGCCGACAATTTGGACCAGAATCCGGCAACGGCGATGCCGTGATAAAGGCAGGTGACACCCCCGACACCGGGCTGCTCGAGGGCCGCAGTGACACGCGACAGATAGTCCGGGGGCACGCCGATATCGCTGTCGGCCAGCACGATGCACTGGTGACGGGCCGTCGGCATCATGTTGATCAGGTTGGAAATCTTCAAATTCGTCCCATGCACCGCCCGGTCGATGACGAGATGCGCGTCCAGGTCGGGAAATGACGCCTTGAGGCGTTGGACCACGGGGATTGCGTCATCCTTCGCGTCCTGCACGCCGAAGACCAGCTGGACCGGCGCGGGATAGATCTGAGTGCAGAACGACGCAAGGTTCTCGAAGAGAGCGGGCTCATCGCCCTTGAGCGGCTTGAGGATGGTCACTGGAGGCGACGATGCCGGCTCCAACGGAGCCTCGCTTGCGAATCTCGCAGCCACGACGGTGGCGCAGACGAGATACAGGCATCCAACCGATGCCATGAGCAGGCAGATGAATGCCGCTGCGCTTGCCATCATTTGCCCCGATGGCTTTCGGCTGGGGCGTGGCGAGCAAGGAGCACCCGGCCCTCGAACATCTGCCAGCCGAGCAGGCTCGGCGCTCCGAAGACGAGATCGGGGACGCGCTTGATCAACGACATCGCGATCGCGGCCTCAGCCGGCACACCGAAGATCGCGCAAATCGCGACGAGGCCGCCTTCTTGCGCACCGAGCGCGCCGGGGATGGCGAAGGCGGCGCCGCGGATCGCCTGCATGAGGCCTTCGATAACCAGCGCTTCGGGATAGCTCGCCGGCAACCCCATCGAGGCCAATATCACCCAGACTTCGAGCGCACCAAAGAGCCAGACCGTCATATGGATCGCGGCGGCGGTGAGAAGGCCGGCGCGATTGGCGTAGATCGAGCCCAGCCGGGCATAGAGTGCGTCGATCGCTCCGAAAGGGAGCCAAGCGCGTTCGCCGACCGCCCGTGCCAGCATCCTTTTGACGACATGCTGGGCGATCGGCCGTTGCACCAGATAGAAGCCGCACAGCGCCGGAATGGCGACTGCGATCACGACCGCGACAGTCTCCCTGATCGCGCTGCCGCGGCCCATGGCGCCGAGCGTCGCGAGGCCGATGAGAGCGAACAGGAATTGCGTCGCAGCCTGGACGAGCACGTCGACGATGACGCTCGCCGCGGAGAGCGATGCCGGCGTGCCGCGCAAGCTCAACACCCGCGCCCCGATGACCTCGCCGCCGATCTGCGTCATCGGCAACAACGCGTTTGCGCCCTCGCGCAAAAAGCGAATGAGGACGCAGGCGAAGGCGTTCGGCCGCGAGACGGATGGGAACAGGACGAACCAGCCGAGGCCGGCGCTAGCGACCGCCGTTCCGCGCAGCAGGACGACGCCGACAACCGCCCATCCCGCCGTTTCGACCGCATGCAAGACGGGTTCTGCCCCCGTCCAGAAGATCAGTCCGATAACGGCACAGACGCCTGCGATCCAGCCGATCTTGACCATCGAGCTCATTCGATCGCTTCAGTTCGCAAGACGCCGGCGTCCGCCCTTCCCCTCCACACGCTGTGCTTCATCAGGCATCACCATCCGAGTCGTCCGGCGGCAGCTCGATCGTGGCGATCGCCTGCGCCGCAATGCCTTCGCGGCGCCCGGTGAAGCCGAGCTGCTCCGAGGTCGTTGCCTTGATCGAGACACGCCCGATGCCGATGCATGCAATTTCAGCGATGCGGGCGCGGATGGCATCTCGATACGGGCCGAGGCGTGGCGCTTCGCAGACCACCGTCGCATCGAGATGGAGAATACGGCCGCCGCGCCGCGATACCCGCGCCACGGCGGCGGCAAGGAAAATGCTCGACGCTGCGTCCCGCCAGCGCTCATCTGACGGCGGAAAATGCGTGCCGAGATCGCCATCGCCGAGTGCACCGAGCACGGCATCGGTCAGCGCGTGCAGCAGCACATCTCCGTCCGAATGCGCGATGACACCGCGGTCATGCGCGATCTTCACGCCGCCAAGCATCACGAAGGCACCTTCGCCGAAAGCGTGAACGTCATAGCCGAGGCCGCTGCGGATCTCGAGGATCGGGTCGACGTTCCGCACTCCGCGGCCAAGGTCGGATGGGAGGCTCAATTTCAAGTTCCGCGCCTCGCCTTCGAAGACATGGACGTCGAGCCCCGCCCATTCGGCGACCCCGCCGTCATCGGTGAAATTGTCGAGACCATTCGCTGCCGCCCGCGCATGGGCCTCGCAAATGCTGGCGAAGGAGAAAGCTTGCGGTGTCTGGATCGCCCGCAGCGCTTCGCGTGCGACAGTCTCGCCGGAGGCATTGTCCGGACCCAGCCTCCGGATGGTGTCCGTGACCGCGACGCCCGGCACGGCCGCGCCGTGTTTGAGGGCTGCGTCGATCGCGCGTCCGATAAGGGCTGGCGAGACGAAGGGCCTCGCTGCATCGTGGATCAGCACGATGTCGGGAGCCGTCCCCTTCAGCGCCTCGAGGCCGGCGCGAACGCTCGCCTGCCTTGTGGCGCCGCCGAAGGCCGGCGCCAGCAGGAAATCCGGCGAATCTGCGGCAATGCTCGCGGCAATGGCCGCATAGCGCGCGGTGTCGTCGCGATGGATGACGACGATGGCGTGGCTGACGCCGCTCGCTTCCCGCAAAGCGCGAATGGCACGCTCCAGCACGGCGACCCCATCCAGCAACTGGTATTGCTTGGGCACGTCGCCGCCGGCGCGCAGCCCTCTGCCCGCAGCGACGATCAGTGCCGCAGTCTTCGGAGCCTTCTCGGCGGCCGGCGTCCTGGCCCTCCGGGAAGTCTTTCCCGTCCAGTCAGGCTTGGCCCCATTTGGCCGAGGGAGAGGGGGATCAAGGATCACGTGCTTCTTTTCGAGCCAAAAGTTGCGTTGACGGCAATGCCGCAATCGGCGCTGCGACCAATTCGGCGCACCAAAGAAGTCGTCGCGCCGCTCAGACGGACGGTACGAGGTTCGAATAGCGGCTTCCGGGTCCTCTGCGCAAGCTGAGCGCAAGGCGCAGCTCGCGACGCGCCATGGCAAACCCGATCGTCCAATCAGATGAACGCTTTGGCCGCAAGAAAGCTCCGCGCTGAACGTAGGCAGCCGCTCGTGACCGATCCTGAGGGCTGCAAAAGAGGCGTTGCGGCCGCTGGCGATGGCATCCCCAAATGACGCGATACTCCCGGATTTCGGACCAATCGGGTCAGATTCAAGGCGTTTCACAGGGCTCCAAGCCTCCAATTGCCGGATCGGAGAACCTTGGCAGCAGTCGGAAGCACTCTGCGACCATGTGGCCGCCTTGTTCCCCCGCGATGGTCGGCTATGTTGCGTTTGCCTCCTTGGCACTCTTGGCCAGGAGCATCGAGGGTTTGTTTCGAGCGGCACTTTCGGACCGGCGGTCGTCGCACCAATCGATCGCCAAACGAAGATAACGATCGGCTGGAGAGCGACATGTTCCCATCATTCGCCGCAGACCTGGCGGAGCGCGCCAAGACCGCCGGCCCCATCATTGTAGGTGTCGTGGGTGCAGGGCAGATGGGCACCGATCTCGTCGTCCAGATCGCGCTCATGCGCGGCCTACGCATCGGCGCGATCGCGGTCCGGGCTCGGCCTCAGAATGCGATCGACGCTGCGCTGCTCGCGGGCTATCACCGTGGCGACCTCATCGAGGCGTCGCATCCATCCGCAGTCGACCGCGCCGTCGAAGCCGGTCGCATTGCTCTGTGCACGGATATCGACGTGATGGCCGGTGCCGGCCGGGTCGAGGTGATCATCGACGCAACCGGACATCCCAATTCCGGGGCCGAGGCCGCGCAAGCCGCTATCCGCAACGGCAAGCACATCGTCATGCTGAACGTCGAGACCGACGTCACCATTGGTCGTCTGCTCAAGGCCGATGCCGAACGTTCCGGCGTGATCTATACCGGCGCGGCAGGCGACGAACCCGCGGCAGCAGCGGAGCTCGTCGCCTTTGCGCGAGCCCTCAGCATGACCGTTGTCGCGGCCGGCAAAGGTAAGAACAATGCCTTGAGATTCGATGCCGTGCCGCAAGATTTCGAAGACGAGGCGCGTGCCCGCAATATGAATCCGCGCGTGCTGGCGGAATTCGTCGACGGTACAAAGACAATGGTCGAAATGGTCGCGTTGGCCAATGCGACCGGCCTTGTCCCCGACCGGCCGGGCATGCATGGCCCACGCGCGACCCGCGACGAGCTCGCGAGTGTATTTCGCCTCAAAGCGGATGGTGGCGTTCTCTCGCGAAAAGGCGTGGTCGATTACACGATCGGAAAGGGTGTGGCGCCGGGCGTGTTCTGCGTGGTGGAGCCAGCGCATCCGAGGGTCGAAGAGCGGATGGCGGACCTTCATGTCGGGAAGGGGCCGCTCTTCACGCTTCACCGACCTTATCACCTCACCAGCCTGGAGACGCCGCTGACGGCCGCACGCGCCGTGCTCTATCGCCGCGCCGATATTCAGCCTCTCGATCACCCAGTCGCGGAAGCGATTGCCGTTGCCAAACGCGACCTGTCTCCAGGCTCTGTTATGGGCCGAATCGGCGAGTGCGATTATCGGGGCTGGTCAATGATCTGGGCAAATGCGCGACGAGCGCGGGCATTGCCGATCGGCCTTGCCGAGAATGCGCGCGTCACGCAGCCGGTCAGCAGAGGCGAAGCGCTGACCTATGATAACTGCGCCGTCGACGAGACCAAGACGATCGTCAAGTTGCGGCGTGCACTCGATCGGGCGGATATTCGCTTCGAAACTGCGGACGCAGCCTGACGGTTGCGTCCAGTAGCGCGCGGACGTAGCGTCGAGTTGACCTTGTGTATTCGCATCGTGACTTGAGCGGGAGCATCAAGCTGCATCGCGGATTTAGCTGCGCTCATTTGGCGACTGCCCTTCTTGGCGTTGGGCCACAGGGGGCGCCGGGTTTCGCGAGCTTTTCCTCGTCGGTGGGCGGCAATGACCGGAATTCGAAACGCAATCGTAGCGGGCGGCCTGACACTCAGCTTTGTCTTGGCTTCGGGGCCTAGTGGATATGGGGAAGGTAGCTTGCTGGCCGGCACGGACCTCGACGAGCTCTGTGGCGGTCAAGACACCCATTCAGACCGTGACCTCTTGTGCAACACCTACGTGCACGGCTTCTTAGACGGCTTCAATACTGGCGCGTCGCTGGCAACGTTGCGCCTTGGTTACTGCCCTCCAAAAAACCTTACAGTAGCCATAGGTAGATTGGCCATCGCAAAATACTTGCGAGACCATCCGACCGAGCTGGGATTGGATGCCGGCACCCTCGCCGCTCGAGCTGTTCTGTCAGCCTTTCCATGCCCGGATGCATCGAATTAGGGGCGCATGCGCGCCCGGTCGAAAAACATTCAAGATGCGCCGGGCCTGTCAAGTTGAAGGCGACGTTCCTTGCGCTACCGAGCGATCACAAGGCCGGGGATTGCCGCTCCATTCGGCCCGAACATGGCGAAAGATAAGTCGCATGTTTCCTTGTTGTGTCGAGCAAACGCTGTTCGCAGCTTGCGACGCGTTTGCACAACCTCCGCACCATAGGGGCCGGTTCGCGAAAGCTGCGCCGCTTCGATGCCGTGATCGGCGAGGTAGCGCTTGAAAGCGCCCTGATCGACGACAAAGTTCTTACAGGCTTTCTCGGCCAGCAGCACATGCAGCAACATTGCCACAACGTCGAACGGCGCAACCTGCACCGCTTCCTGCCCCTTGGCCGACGTCGACAGCCAGGCAGCCACCAACGCGGCGCACAGCACCATCTGGCCTGCCAGCGATGGTTGTCGTATTGACCTCAAGCAAAGCATCCCGGATTTGCTCGGCTCAAGGCGTATCAAAGGCGGGCCTCATTTGCACGTTCCGTCGAACGCAGTTCCCAGCGGCGGCTGCACCCGATGCGCTCAGCCGCAGCTCAATGCCGACCAGGCTGCCTTTGAATTGCGGCGTAAGGGCAACAACTGCCGTCGCCCGCCATGTCGTAGATTTTCCGGCGTTTGGAGAGCGGCAATAGCGAGATCACCTCTTGCGGCCTTCCTGACGGCCCTGGCACGGTCCTCCTAGGTTGTCCGCACGGCAAGGCGCTCGAGCGGCCGCGCGGTTGGAAATGAGGGTCCGGCGAGCCTCGCTGTCTGCATGGTTGAGCAGCGCGACGATGGACGTGACCACGGCACCGCACGTCAATCCCAACGCTCTGCCGAATCGCCGACGACCGCCTAAGTCCGCCGATGATCGTCGGCGCATTTTTGACGCATATTCGACGGAGAGCGCGCGTCTAGCTCCAATTTATCGGAACCATTGGCGCGCCACGGTCGATGAAGATGGGCAATACTCGTTTGCCGTGGCGCTATGATGGCGAGGCCGACCGCGCGCCGCCAATCGGCTAGCCGCGACGACCTACGATCTTGCGCTACGCCCTGTGGCCGGATGTCTTCCCGATTCGCCGCGTGCTGCGCGACGGAACTTGCGCAGCGGCACGCGAGTCCTTCTCGACCTCCAGGTCAAGCCACAAGTTGTACTGCCACGGTCAGCTCTTGGGACGGGTTAGCCAGCCGCAGGCGTGAGCTGCCGGTATGCATGGACGCAGGCGGACTACGCTTCACTAATCAAGCCCTCAGCCGGCTTGCTCGCCGCGCTCGGCAAGCACGGTCGTGGCGATGCGCAGCGCCTCCTCGTAGCGCCTGAGCTCGTTTTGCGAATTCCGCTGCAGCGTGAGAAGCTCTGCGTGCGACTTGCCCTGCAAAAAAGCAAGCCCGGGCAATGCCAGGATAGCGTCGCGCGTGGGGTCGTCGCCCTTGCGCATTGCCAGTCGTCGCTCGATGGCTTGTAACATGAAACGAGTTCGCTCCACGCCTTTGCGGCCGTGTTCCGCGTATTCCGCCAGCTCCTCGTTGGAGGTCCCGCGCGCCAGCTCTAAGGCACCTGGACGGGAAGGGTCCCTGCTCCCCTCATCCGGCTTCAACGGCGCGAAGACCTTGTCGAACTTGCCCTCCTCGCGGATGACATCGAGGCAAACTTCGACGCACTTGTCGCAGATGTACACCCCTGGGCCAGCGATCAGCTTACGAACGTCGTGTTGGCTTTTGCTGCAGAACGAGCAGTGCAGCGGCTGCGGCGCCTCTGGCTCCGGTGCGACAGCAGCGCGCTCGGCCGCCTCGATCTTCGCGGAGAGAATATTCCAATTGTCGTAGCCGAACGCCTTTGCGATCAGCTCCAGAGATTCGCTATGGGTGGTTTCGACTGCCCGGCTTTGCAGGGCGTGGCGCAAGCTCTGCGCCATGGCTTTCGCATCGCGGAAATCGCGCATGAGGAGTCCTCATCATCGGCGAACGGAGGAGATCGGGGCCTGCCTTGCCGACCCGTTCGCCAATGGCGAGGGCGGGGAGAACTTGATACGTTCACCATCCCAAAAAGGGCGCAGGCGGCGGGTGTATCGGCCCAGTGGAAAGTCTAGGTAATTTCGGATGCGATTGTCAACCGAGTAGAGAGAAACTGAGTAGAGAGAAACGCGCCGCGCGCACCCATGATGATGCAGGGTGATGCCGCAGGTGTTGCTAGGATCACCAGTGGCAAAGTCGTGTCGTATCGTGCAAAATCGTAGACTGGCGCGCCGCGGCCGATGAAGATGGGCACTATTGCTTCGCCGTGGCGCTATGATGGGCCGTCCGACCCCGGCATAAATCACGCTGGCGGAGCCGGGTCTCGTCGATAGCGCTGCAGCTTAAGAGTCAATCAGGGCCACAGCCCACTCACTCAGCGAAGCCGAGGCTATTCCGATGCGCCGAGCGATCGCAGGCACTCAGCCATCTGTGCCTGCGCCTTTCCACCGCCATGAAGTGCCCAACCGAGGGGCGTGCTCCCCCAAATAGTGTCCGGGATATCCAGCCGCGCGCCGCGCTCGACGAGGAGCCGCGCCACCGTCTCGTGACCGCCCAAGACGGCTTGATGCAAGGGTGTCGTGTGCGGATGGTTGCTTTCCGGGTTGTAGCGGTTGGGATCCTCGCCGGCATCAAGCAATAGATGGACAATCTCCGCATGTCCCTGCTGCGCGGCCAAAGAGAGCGCGCGATGGCGCGCTACATCGTCGGCGGACGGGATCAGACGGATGGCATCGTCCACCAGGCCCAGCCCGGCAGCGTTGGGCAGATCGATGCGCGCCCCGCGCTTAGCCAACGCCTTGGCAGCGTCGATCATCCCGAAGGTCAAGGCGGCAAACAGCGGCCCTCCCCATTTCCTTGTGCCTTGCCCTTCGATGGCGGCGCCGAAATCCAGCAGCAACTCAACGAGCGGCACCTGGAGTCCTGCCTTGGCGGGGTGGCTGCTCGATACGAGCATGCTCATGGTGGTGCACTCGCCGCCATACATGTCGGCGAGGGCGTCGGGCTCGGCGTCAGCCTCGAGAATCGCGCGGGTAACCTCGACGGCATTGGGCGGCGTCTTCTGGCGATATGCTTCGACACCATTGGCGGCGACGTAATGCAGGAGCGTGGCCCGGTGGACTGGCGGGTCGAAACAGCAGACGCGGTTGGAGCGGGCGCCGACAAGACAGGGAGCACGGCGGAGCGCATCTTGCAGCGCGGCAAGATCGCCATTGACCACGGCCTGCGCTGCGGATTCGAATTCGCAAACCGGGCCTTCCTGCGAGATCGCCTCGACCCAGGCCGCGAGTGAGGACCAGTCAAGGAAGTCGTAGTAGCGGGCGATTGTAAGGCGGGCATCGTCGAGTGTGAGGGCTGCATCCCCGATTTCAGAGTCGGGAATGGCCTTCGGGAGCCACTTGATCTTCTCGTCGAGGAAGCGGGGGTGCTTGCGATGGAAGAGATCGATGGCCGCGGGATCGGCGGCACGGAGGCTGCCGAGCAACTCTCCCGCCTGCTGCTCGAAGGCGGAAAGGGGCGATCGGAACGGAAGAGCCTTCAAGTCCATCTCGGGAACGCTCTCATTGCCGGCCGGCGAAACAACTTGTGGACCAGATGATCCCAATGAGCGTGGATCACCTCACCTATCTACGATGCGGCGAGGATTTGGCGATATTCGGGCGACCTACGGCGGCGAAATCGCGCTGTATCGTACAAGATCGCAAAGTGGCGCGCCACGGCCGATGAAGATGGGCACTACACCCTCGCGATTCCCCTATGATGCCGAAGCCCGCGATGCGCTACAATCGGCAAGTCTGCGATGCTCTGCCATCTAGCACTACGCATCGTGGATCCCCCGATGTTGCGGGGTGGTCCGCTTACCCCTCAATAGCGGTAATCTCGATCAGCCTCCCAGATAGACGCGATGGGCCACAGAACGAAACCGCTCGCGCGGTAGAGCGCTGCGCGCGCGACGCTGCCGCGGGCCCTAATGCTTCTGCCGAGCTGGCGATGGACCCAAAGTCCAATTGCAGCAGCGTACGATCGAACGCCGCTACACGCACAATATCAGTGGCATCGAACCGCGATTTCGAAATGCGTTGATCGTCTTGACGAGCCGCGCCCAACAGGGTTCCGTTTCCTGGGTGAGTTGAAATCCTCGCGGGGATCGGTTGCCCTATGCGGTCCAACCTGGGTTGGGAGGACACACGCTGGAGTACGCTGTGGTATTTCTGCCACGCGCAACTCATTGAGATCACAGGTGCCACAAAAATCGAAATCCCCTTTCGCAACATTCATGCCATCACCGGATGTCCACACCCCGGCGACCCGATGCCGGCGTTCCTCAGCGGCCCAGGCCCGCACCCGACGCCCACGCCAGCCTGCTGAAGCTGCCACCCCCTCAAATTATTTTTTGTGCCGCGACCCCGGCGCCGGGTTTGCGCCCTCTTATCTGGGTGAATGCGCCATAGCGGCGCGTCACGAACCGGAGCACAGAACCATGTGGTATAGGAAGAACGTTGGCGGGTGGGAGCGCGCGGCCAGGCTGATCGGCGGAGGCTTGATGCTCATCTGCGGCGTGGTTGCGCTGCACGCTTCGCCGCTCGGGCTACTGCTCAGCGGCGCGGGTGTCGTGACGCTGGTCACCGGCGTGTTCGGCTATTGCCCTGCCTGCGCCATCGCCGGGCGCGAGCCACTGAAGGGGTGACCGCCTTGGCGCGCGTATCAGACGATCTCTTGCTCGCGGCACAGTCGGGTGATCGGCACGCGCTGACACAGCTATTGGTGGCGCTGCAGCCGGACATTCGACGCTACGCCCGGCGCCTTTGCCACCGCACCTCGGTCATCGAAGATGTGGTGCAAGAAGCACTCATCGTCGTGTACCGGCGCGTGGGCACGATCCGCAGTCCAGCCGCACTCGCCGGCTGGCTGGTGACCGTCATCGCCCGCCTTTGCATGCTGCCGGCGCTGATGCTGATGCGCGGAGTCGAGGAGCTCGCCAGCCTGGAAGAGTCACGCGAGCTCGCAAAGGTCCCGCCGGACGAGTTACGCATGGACTTGGTCAATGCGATCGAGTCGCTTTCGCCGTCCCATCGCGAAGTGCTGCTGCTGCGAGATCTCGAAGATCTGACGATTGGGGAAATCGCCGGGCGGCTCGGCGTGACGCGCGAAGCGGCCAAAAGCCGCCTGCGCCGCGCCCGCGCACTGGTGCGCGAATACCTGCTCGGCACAAAGGACAGCGGACGAGAGAGCACATGAATTACTTTCGTGGAGTCGGCATGTTCGGGAGCGCCTTCCTGAGCGCACACCTGATGCGCGGCGCAGCTGCGGCGGCGCTACTCGCTTGGGCCATCGTCCACCAGACCGCGCACCCTTGGCTATCCTTGGGCGCGGGCGTTGCCGCCCTCGTCGCGCTACGCGGATGCCCGATGTGCTGGACTGTGGGCTTGGTCGAGACGCTTTCGCAGGGCTAAGCTATTCTTGTCGGGTCGTGGGAGCACGCAATGTCGAAAGCAATTGCCGTTTTGGGCTCCGCTCTATTCTTCATCATCGCCATTGATGCTGGCGGCCGTTGTCCCCTGGTGGGTCACGTCGTGGGAGTTTCGGCGAGCGTTTTTCGGCGTCGAGCTCACGCGTGTCCTCGGGGGCGTATTGATCATTGCCGGAGTGCCCGGACTTGTGGATTCATTTGCTCGCTTTGCACTGGAGGGGGTGGGGACGCCCGCCCCGATCGCGCCGACACAAAAGCTCGTAGTGACGGGCCTTTACCGCTATGTGCGAAATCCGATCTACATCGCAGTCGTTGCAGTCATTTTTGGTCAGGCGCTTTTGTTTGGTGACTGGCGTCTTCTCTGGTACGGCGCGCTGTTGTGGTTTTTTTTTCATATTTTTGTGGTGATGTACGAAGAACCGACGCTCAAGCAAACATTTGGCCTGGAGTACGAGGCCTTTCGGGCTAATGTCCCTCGCTGGATTCCGCGGTTGACGCCACGGCGAGTCGCATAAAGGAATCGCTGCAAGCGGCTCGATGCCGGCTGCTAATTGTCGAGCGCATCGGCCAGCTCATCAAATAACAGCTCTCAAATGACCGCTTTTGTGAAGGTTTTCAGATGCCGGCCGCTCACAAACGGCGCCGCTTGCCTTTGCGGCCGGCGTCGGAAAACCTCCGGGGGAGGAAACCGCGGATCGGATAAGCTCGGCGTTGCGGTGGGCTGGGGGCGGGCTCGAGCTATGGGGATTTGAGGCCTGGGCGCGATGGTTTGGTGCGGGCGCGGTGTAATCGCCAAGCACGGTGAGCGTCGGTGGAGAGGTCTGGCGGAGCGTTGTTGGCCCGAGCGGCGCCGCATTCGGCACAGACGGTGGGGCCGGAATGGGCGGAGTAGCAGCCATTGGGCGAGCCTGGCCGTGGCCGGCTGAGATCCTGCGATGCGGGCACAACCCTCGACGTGAACGGCATCATGAGGTGTCGATCCTGATCGCAATCATCGAATCCGCCGGACGGGATCGTGGCGAGCAGCCGCGCTGGAAGGTCTCGATGACGATCATGCGGCCGCCACAGCACGGGCACGGCTGGGTGAGTGGCGGCTCGTTGCCGTCAGGGGCATCGGCTGTCTCGTTCTCAGGCTCCGGCACGGCGAGCAGTTGACGCGCTCGCGCGACGTTGTCGAGGCGCGAGCTGTTGGCGAACAAGCCGTAGTGGCGGATGCGATGGAAGCCTGAGGGCAGCACGTGGATGAGGAAGCGGCGGATGAACTCGTCGGCGGCGAGTCTCATGATCTTCTGCCGTTCGCAGCCCTTTGCGCGATAGTCTTTCCATTTGAAGGTGACGCTGTTGCCATCGGACGCGATCAGCCTGCTGTTGGAGATGGCGACGCGGTGGGTGTAGCGCGACAGATAGGCCAGCACAGCTTCTGGCCCGCCGAACGGGCGCTTGCTGTAGACGACCCATTCGGCTCTACGCAGCGGCGCCAGATAGGCGGTGAAGGCTGGCTCGTCGTGGAGAGGGTCGTGGTCTCCGAAGAAGTGCAGGAGACCAGCCGCGTGGGCGGCGGCGAGCTTCTCCAGGAATAGCCGGCGGAACAGGCGCGAGAGCACGCGCACCGGCAGAAAGAAGCCGGCACGGCAGGCGATCCAACGCTGCCCATCGGGCGAGATGCCGCCGCCTGGCACGATCATATGCACATGCGGGTGATGCGTCATGGCCGAGCCCCAGCTGTGCAGCACGGCAGTGATGCCGATGCGTGCGCCGAGGTGCTTGGGATCGGCGGCGATCGTGGTCAGTGTCTCGGCCGAGGCCTTGAACAGGATGTCGTAGATCACCGTCTTGTTCTGATAGGCGATGGCCGCGATCGCCGCTGGCAGCGTGAACACGACATGGAAGTACGGCACCGGCAACAGCTCGGCTTGGCGCTCTGCCAGCCATTGCTTGGCGGCTACACCTTGGCACTTCGGGCAGTGGCGATTGCGGCAGGAGTTGTAGGCGATGCGCGTATGCGCACAGTCCTCGCAACGCTCGACGTGACCGCCGAGCGTCGCCGTGCGGCAGCTCTCGATCGCCGCCATGACCTTCAGTTGGCCGAGGCTCACATGGCCGGCATTGGCCCTGCGCCATGCCGGTCCGTGGCCGCGGAAGATATCCGCGACCTCCAGCGCCGGGCGAAGCATGCGCCCTGCGCGCTATGCGGGTGGCTTGTCTCTCCTGGCGCGCAGCGGCGTGAGGCGATCCAGCGGGCTCATGACCTCGCGGATCGTGTTGGTGGCGACACGCGTATAGAGCGCCGTGGTATCGAGCTTGGCGTGTCCGAGGAGAACCTGGATCACCCGGATGTCGATGTTCTGCTCCAGCAGATGGGTTGCGAAGCTGTGGCGCAGCGTGTGCGGCGTCACCCGCTTGGTGATCTCGGCCATGTGAGCGGCGGCATGAACGGCGCGGTTGAGCTGGCGCGTGGTGAGATGGTTGACCCGGTTCTGTCCCGGAAACAGCCAGACCCGGGGCCGCGCGATCCGCCACCAGTCGCGCAGCAACTCGAGCAGCTGCGGTGAGAGCATCGCACAGCGATCTTTGCGCCCCTTGCCCTGCTCGATACGCAGCAGCATGCGCTTGGAGTCGACATCCGACACCTTCAGCGCGACGACCTCGGAAACGCGCAGGCCCGCACCATAGGCAGCACTGAGCGCGGCTTTATACTTCGGCCCGGGTGCCGCCTCCAGAAAGCGTGCCACCTCCTCGGGGCTCAAGACGACAGGAATCTTCCGCGGCTCGGCGACAAACGTCAGAGGCTTGGTGACAGCGGCACGGTCGATCGTGATGGAGAAGAAGAACCGCAGGGCCGAAACCGCGCTGTTGATGCTCGGCGGGCGGACGCCGGTGTCGCTCAGGTGCAGCTGATAGCGGCGCAGATCCTCGGCCGTGGCGGTGTCCGGCGATCGGCCGAGGAAGACGGCGAGGTCCTTGACGTGACGGATATAATCCTTCTGGGTCTTCTCGACGAACTTGCGCACCGTCATGTCTTCGATCATGCGCCGGCGCAATGGGCTCATGGCCTCGTTGGTCATGGGAGGCTCCTGTCTGTTGTGAGGTTGGCAACCCCTCATCTTCAGACAGGACGCTCCCGTCCCGTTACCCCAACTTCTCTCGTCCCGCGCAACAGTTGTGCGCTCTACCGCGAGAGCGGTTTAGTCCATTGGCACAAATGCGAAGTGGCGTGACGTCCGTTATATTTCCGCTATTGAGTGAAATGCGGAATTGAAGTCAACATTCTGACACCACTAGACGATGCGGTTGGCCGCGCGCTGGCCTGGCGCACTGTTTGCAACAAGCGCGTAACAGTTCGAAAGCGGTTGACTGACGCGTCGGCGAGCAATTGGCACTCGGACCGAATTGTAGGATCTCGGCCAATGTGCTGGATTTCGTATGGCGGCGAGCGGCGGAATGGATTTGGATCGCGCAGCGAATGATCGGCGGTGGCTAATATGATAGAGGATTCGCGGCTGGTTTGGACGGCAAGATAAAAGCGACGGTGTCGCTCCGGGCCGTTGGGGGTCGTAAGTGTTCGTCTGCACATTGTTTTGGATGGCACTGCAGCGGCACCGTACGAAGTGGCCTGGTGCCGCTCGAACCGAAAAAGCATTCAAAATCAACATTCCGAGCGCCATCGTTCGCAGCGCAGCGTCTTGTTGCGCGTTCTCGGGACGATGTCCGGCCATGATCGCATGGGAGGCGGCTGCCGGACCAACGGTGCGTCGTCAAGGCTCGCGCTGTGCGCGACCGGCTCCGCCGGCTTGCGGCCTTGACTGCGCTCCGTTGGCCCGGCCTTTTGGCTTCCATGCGTTCATGGCTTGCTGTGCGCGATTGCGCTCAAGCTGCAAGGCAAGCGCGAGGTCGGAGCACGGCAGCGTGACGTGGCGTGGACTTTGGCCGTTCAATGGATCGGCCAAGCTTGCCACAGTGGCGCCATGGCTTCCTCGCAAAAATCGCAGCCACGGCATACGCCGGGCGGCGCGCTATCCGACGATCTCTACGACTATGCGCTTGGGCCCGCTCGTCCTGGCCGTCGACGGGCGAAGCGCGTTTCGGTGACATTGACAGTAACGGATGACTGGCCGGAAGACGTGCCGGTGACCGAGGCCGAGATCGCCGTGTTCGAGGTGTGGTTTGGCGAATTGTTCGCCGAGCTATTTGGAGACGGCTGAGGGGACATCACCATGGCAGCGGCAATTCGGGCGGCTCTCTACCTCCGGGTCTCGACGGGGCGGCAAGCCGACAACGATCTTTCCATTCCGGATCAGCGCCGCCAGGCGAAAGCCTACTGTGCGTCGCGCGGCTGGGAGATCGCCGCTGATTATGTCGAGCCCGGTGCCTCCGCGACCGACGACCGGCGGCCGGAGTTCCAGCACATGATCGACGCGGCGACCAGCAAGCCGCCGGCGTTCGACGTGATCCTGGTCCACAGCTTCAGCCGCTTCTTCCGCGACCAGCTCCAGCTTGAGTTCTACGTCCGCCGGCTGGCCAAGAGCGGCGTGCGTCTGGTGTCAATCACACAAGAACTCGGCGACGACCCGATGAGCAACATGATCCGCCAGATCATGGCGCTGTTCGACGAGTACCAGCCCAAGGAGAACGCCAAGCATACGTTGCGGGCGATGAAAGAAAATGCGCGACAAGGCTTCTGGAATGGCGCACTGCCGCCGATCGGCTACCGCATCGTGGAAGCGGCCGAGCAGCGCGGTCATCGCACCAAAAAGACATTGGAGGTCGACCCCATCCAGGCCGAAGCGGTGCGGCTGATCTTCCATCTGGCCCGCGAGGGCGATGGCAGCTCAGCGCCGATGGGCATCAAGACCATCACCAAGCACCTCAACGCTTCAGGCATCCGCACCCGCGACGGCGGCCGCTGGGGCGTTGCGGCCGTCCACAAGGTGCTGACCCGCACGACCTACGTCGGCCGCCATCGCTTCAACACCCGGTTCTGGAAGACCCGGGAACGGAAGGCGGAGACCGAGATCGTCGAGATGGCGGTGCCACCAATCATCGAGCCAGCCGAGTTCGAGGCCGTGCAGGCGCTGCTCAAGAGCCGCAGCCCCGCCTTGACGGCGCCGCGGATCGTGAGTGGTCCGACGCTGCTCACCGGCATCTGCTTCTGTGCCGGCTGCGGCAAGGCGATGACGTTGCGCACCGGCAAGAGCGGCCGCTACAGGTACTACACCTGCTCGACCAAGGCCCGCCAAGGGGAAACCGGCTGTCCGGGCCGCACGGTCCCGATGGAGAAGCTCGACACGCTGGTTGCCGACCACATCGCGCAGCGGCTGCTGCAGCCGCGGCGGCTCACGCAAATCCTCTCATCCGTGCTCGACCGCCGCGAGGAGCGCGGCGAGCGCCGAAAGGCGCACGTTACCGAACTGCGCAAGCGGGCAGCCGAAGCCGACGCCAAACTCAAGCGGCTCTACGATGCGATCGAGAACGGCGTCGCCGACCTCTCCGACCCGATGCTGAAGGAGCGCATTGCCGAGCTGAAGGCCGTGCGCGATCAGGCCCGCGCAGACGCAGAGAGGGCTCAGGAGACGATTGATCGCGCCGGGCCGATCGTCACAGCGCAAGCGCTCACGAGATTCGCCAGGACGGCGCGCAAGCGCATGCGCACCGACTCGGGCGGCTATCGTCGCGACCATCTGCGCGCACTCGCCCAGCGCGTCGAAGTCGACGCGAAAGAAATTCGCATCATGGGATCGAAAAGCGCACTCCTGCGCACGCTCGTCGCCGCGTCGAGCGCAAAATCGGCAACGTTTGGAGTGCCCAGTTCTGTACCGAAATGGCGCGCCCAAGGGGAATCGAACCCCTGTTTTCGCCGTGAAAGGGCGACGTCCTGGACCGCTAGACGATGGGCGCGTGCGGCTGAGGCTATAATGGCCGCGTCCCGCGAGGGCAATCCCCATCTCGACATCCCGGTCTCGACGCCTTCTCCCGATCCTGGTCGTTCGGTATGTGTTCCGCTTCGTGCCGGCCGCAGCATCGGAGTTTTGACAGAGTTGTGACGCCGGGCCTTGACGCGCAGGGCGCCGGTGTCGTTTCACATGCGGCATCGGTCGCGCGCCGCCATGGAGACGAAAATGAGCTATGTCCTGCCGCCCCCGCCGCAAGCTTCGGTGGCGCTTGCCGGAAGCGCCGACCGATTCGCGGTCAGGCGCATCTTCTGCGTCGGCCGCAATTATGCGGCCCATGCCCGCGAAATGGGCAAGGATCCCGACCGCGAGCCGCCCTTCTTCTTCATGAAGCCGGCCGATACCGTGGTCGATAGCGGCGCGACCATCCCCTATCCGCCGCAGACCAAGGAGCTGCATTACGAGATGGAGATGGTCGTGGCGCTCGGCAAAGGCGGCTTCAACGTGCCGCGCGACAAGGCGCTCGATCTCGTCTTCGGCTATGGCTGCGGCATCGACCTGACGCGCCGCGACCTGCAACAGCAGGCCAAGGATATGGGCCGCCCCTGGGATTTCGGCAAAGGCTTCGATCGCTCCGCGCCTTGTGCGCCGCTGCATCGTGTGGCCGAGGTCGGACATCCGGCCAAGGGCCGCATCTGGCTCTCGGTCAACGGCGCCGTGAGGCAGGATGCCGATCTCGCCGAGCTGATCTGGTCCATCCCCGACGTCATCTCGGTCCTGTCGCACTCGATGCGCCTCGAGCCGGGCGACCTGATCTATAGCGGCACGCCGGCGGGTGTCGGCGCCGTCAAGACGGGCGACAAGGTTGCCGGCGGGGTGGTGGGCCTCACCGATATCGCCATCAGCATCGGCGCGCCGGAAAGCTGAGACCCAAGAGCCCAAACGCTCGCGAAGATGGCCCAAGCCGCTGATCGCGGTTGACAGCTGCGGCGGATCACCGGAGAGACTTGCCGGAGGAAGAGGCCTTGCGCCATAAGGCCAGCCGAGGATTGCCGGAGCTCGCCATGCTGTCACCTGAAATCCGCGACCGCCTCCTCGGCGTCTCGACCGCGACCATCACCACCGTCCTTTTGAAGAAGGGCATTCGCCGCACCTATATGCGCGGCCCGAAGCCGCTCGCGACCGCGGTCGGCAAGCGCGTGGTCGGCGAGGCCTTCACACTGCGCTTCGTGCCGATGCGCGAGGACCTGGCGACGCCGGAATCCTGGTCGGCGCCGATCTCGAGCCGGGCCGCGATCGAGGCGATGCCGGAAGGTTGCGTCGCCGTGGTCGATGCCATGGGCGTCACCGATGCCGGCATCTTCGGCGATATCCTCACCCTGCGCATGGGCAAGCGCGGCGTCGCCGGCGCGGTCACGGACGGCGTCATGCGCGATCTCGTCGGCGTCATCGGCACCGGCTTTCCTGTCTGGTGCCAGGGCGCGGCCGCGCCCGCCTCGGTCGGCGGCCTCACCTTCGTCAATTGGCAGGAGCCGATCGGCTGCGGCGGCGTCGCGGTGTTCCCGGGCGATGTGATCGTGGCCGATGATGACGGCGTCGTCGTCATCCCGGCGGCGCTCGCGGCCGATGTCGCGAGCGCCGGCGCAGAGCAGGAGCGCCTCGAGGCCTGGATCGTGCGCGAGGTCGAGAAAGGCGTGGCGCTGCCCGGGCTCTACCCGATGAATGCCGAGACCAAGGCGCGCTACGAGGCGGAAACGAAGACGCCGTCATGAGCCGCCCCGCACGCAAGCCCCGCCTTCTGACGGGCGCGGCCCTTGTGGCCTGCGGCTTGTGGCTCTGCGTCGGCCTTCCGGCGGGCGCTGCCCCGACCGCTCCCACGGCGGATGCGGATGCGGCTCTGATCGATGCCTGCCTCAACGATGCCGGGATGAAAGGGCGCGATCCGCGCGAATGCGGCGAGCGCGTCATTCGCGCCTGTCTCGCCGAGGTCGGCTCCAGCGCCGCGGCGATGACCGCGCTCGCCTGCGAGAAGCGGCGCAGCGATGCCTGGGGTTTGCGCGCCCGCCAGGCCTATCGCCAGGTGGAATCGAAGCTCGGCGATGCCGATAAGCGCCTTTTGCGCACCTCGCAGGTGCAGTTCGAGCTCGAGCTGCGCGATCTCTGCGCCGCGACACGCTCGCTCCCCGGCGGCGATCCGGAACTCGCGGCGGCCGCTTGCGCCTCCGATCTGGTGGCGGCGCGGGCGCTGACCCTCGCGCGGCTCGCGGCAGGAAAATTACCGTGATTATGGTGACAGTGCGCTTAATTGGCTCGCTTGCCTCGTCTGCTCGGCGAGACTCGATCGCGGCAATTAAGCGCACTGTCATCGTAATTCGCGGCGCGGCGCAGCGCTGAGGCGCGCCTTTGTTCCTCATCAGCAAGGCCCTCTGGTTTCTGTTCACTCCGTCGAACCTTTTGACCTTGCTCGTCCTCGGCGGGGTCGTCGCCGGTCTGTCGCGGCGCGGCTCGCGCAAGCCGTTCGCAATCGCAGCCATCGGTGCCGTCGGCCTCGCACTATGCGGCTTCGGGCCCGTCGGCTTCTGGCTGGCGCGGCCGCTGGAAACACGCTTTCCGCCGGTGCGGCCGCTGCCGGCTGAGGTCGCTGGCTTCATCGTGCTCGGCGGCGGCGTCCGCCTCGAGGACAGCACCCGAAGCGACTCGCTCACGGTCAATGATGCGGGCAACCGCATCCTGGCGCTCGGCGACCTGGCGCGACGCTACCCGGCGGCGAAGATCGTGATGTCGGGCGGCTCGGGCAATCTGTTCGACGACGCCGACACTGAGGGCGAGGCCGAGCTGGTGCAGCGCCATGCCGAGATGCTCGGCATCGACCCGGCCCGTATCATCGTCGAGAACCGCTCGCGCAGCACCTATGAGAATGCGCTCGACACGCGCAAGCTGGTTCGGCCGGGCGATGGTGAGGTCTGGCTGCTCGTCACCTCGGCCTGGCATATGCCGCGTGCGGTCGGCGCCTTCAGGCAGGCGGGCTTTCCGGTGACCGCCTATCCGGTGGATTTCCGTGCGCCGGGCAAGAGCTATGCCTGGCGAACCTTCGCCGAGATGGCGCGCGGCCTGCGCCTCACCGACAGCATGGCCAAGGAATGGGTAGGGCTCGTGGCCTATCGGCTGATGGGGCACACCGACGCGCTGCTTCCGGGACCCTGGGACCGCGGGCGTCCCGCCCGCCCTTGAGGCCCCGAAACTGGCGCGCCGCTGGGAAGAAGGGCGACCGAGACGCTCGCGGTCCCAGGGGCCGCGCCGGCGCCCTCAGATGGCGAGGCTCGCCAGCACCTTCGCGAGCTCGTTCTTGCCCTCCTCGCTGAGTGGCGCCTGGGGCGGCAGCGGATCGCCGACCGCGAAACCCTGGATTTCGAGTGCGCCCTTGATGCAGGCGGCGAGCGCATATTTGGCGAAGGCCTCATTGACGGCCCAGAGCTTGCGCTGCAGCGCCATCGCCTTGTCCCATTCGCCACGCTGCGCCAAGCCATAGAGCGCGACGCTCTGGCGCGGGATGATGCAGGCCGGTCCCGCCATCCAGCCGACGCCGCCGATCAGCATCACGCAGGCTGGGATATGCGCCGAGGCCGCGAACACCTGCATGCGGCCTTCCGTTTCGTTGAGGATCGACAAGAGCCGCCCGGTATTGGTGGAGGCGTCCTTGATATAGGCGATATTCTCGACGTGTGAGAGGCGCTTGATCACCTTCAGGCTCAGATCCGAGCGCTGGAATTGCGGGTTGGTGTAGAGCACAATTGGGCAGGGGACGGCATCCGCGATCGCCCGGAAATAAGCCTCGACGCCGGCTTCGGGAATCGGGAAATACGCCTCCAATATCGCCAGTACGCCATCGGCGCCGAGCGCCACCACCTCCTTGGCGAGCTCGACCGCGCCTTTGGTCGTGGTCGCCGCGACCCCCGCGATGACCGGCACCCGGCCGCGCGCCGCCCGCACCACGCAATCGACGATCTCCAGGCGCTGGGCCGTGTCGAGATAGGCGAACTCGCCCGTGGAACCGAGCGGCGTCAGCCCATGCACGCCCGCAGCGATCAGATGCTCGACGAGGGCCGTGAGCACCTCTCTCTTCACCCGCCCATCCGCGTCCACGGGCGATACCAGATAGGGAAAGACGCCCTTCAATGCGACGGCCGGCATGGCGGAGCCTCCTGGGAGATCAAGGCCATCCTTAGGAGATCGCCGCGCCCGTCACAATCGGCGCGCCGGGAAGGACATGCTGCGCCTGGGGTTGGCGCGGTCATGCCGCGCAGACGCCCGTCATGCCCGGCGAGACGATCCATAGTATATATTTGATAGTTCATAATAATATTAGCAGATGTATTTGTATATATTTGTATAATTAGGCTATATTGTAGCTACAAATGCGCAAATAGTCGTCGTGTGTGCGTATTTTCTGTGGAACCAAATTTTGGAGGGGTTGAACATTGCCGTCATAATGACATTTTCATCGTCCATGAATGTGCTGGCGCAGCGATTCAGTGGCGCGTTGCGGCGATGTTGCAATGCAGCAAGACCGGGCCCGGAAAAGATCCTCCTCGCTGTAAATCTCGTGTTCTTAACAGCGGTCGCAATGCAGCATCGGCAGTGCGTTCACCGCTCCGAGGCACGAATCCGCCTCGCCACTGCCGGCATCGACCGCCTTTGCGGCAGCGAATATGCAACGGCCGCCCAATGCCCTGTTGCCACTGGAATGGAAGCCTCCTAGCATTCGCATCAACGAGATGGTCGGTCGGTCAATGGCCGGGTCGCGGGGGGCGCGGCTGCGACAAGCCATCCGGGCGGGAAAACACAAGGAGACCTCCGCGATGTCGCAGGACATGATCTCGCGCCCCTCGCGTCGGCGCATCCTCGGGACGGGAGCCGCTGCGGCAGCGCTCGGCGGGCTTGGCGCTCCAGCCCTTGTCCGCCAGGCCAATGCCCAGTCGCAATTTGATTGGAAACGCGCCGCCGGGCAGAAGATCGACGTCATCCTGGCGAAGTCGCCGCGTGCCGACATCTATCAGCGCTACGAGAAGGAATTCACCGCTCTGACCGGGATCGAGGTCTCCTCCGAGCAGATCCCCGAGCAGCAGCAGCGCCAGAAGGTGATGATCGAGTTCACCTCGGGCAGCCCGAGCTTCGATGTGGTCAATCTGGCGCTGCATGTGCAAAAGCGCATCGCCGCCAAAGGCAAATGGATGGAGGATCTACGTCCCTATCTCGCCGATGCTTCGATCACCTCGCCCGATTACGACTTCGCCGATTTCGGCAAGGCCGGCCTCGCCTATGCGACCCAGAGCGATGGCCGCCTCGACACCATTCCGATCTTCGTCGATTACTGGATGATCTATTACAACAAGGAGCTGTTCGCCCAGAAAGGCATCGAATATCCGAAATCGCTCGACGAGCTGAAGCTGGCCGCGAAGGCGCTCACCGATCCTGCGAAGGGGGTCTATGGCTTCGTCTCGCGCGGCCTGAAGAACGCCAATATCCCGGTCTGGACGAGCTGGCTGCTCGGCCAGGGCCTCGAGACCATCGACGCCTCGGGCAAGCTCCTGACCGAGACGCCGGAAGCCATCTGGGCGGCGGAATATTATCGCGACCTCAACAAGAATTTCGCGCCTCCCGGCACCATCGGCTTCAACTGGAACGAATGCCAGACGACCTTCATGCAAGGCCGCGCTGCCATGTGGCTCGACGGCATCGGCTTCACGGCGCCGGTCGAGGACCCCAAGGTGTCGCGCGTGGTCGGCAAGGTCGGCTATGGCGTCACGCCACCCGGCCCCAAGGCGCATCATTCGGCGACCTTCGCCGATGGGCTCGGGATCGCCGCCGGCTCGAAGAAGAAGCAGGCCGCCTGGCTCTATATCCAATGGGCGACCAACAAGGTGAACCAGCTGCGCTTCCTGAAGGAGGGCGGAGGCGCACCCGCCCGCAACTCCGTCTATGGCGATCGCGAGACCGTCACCTCCTCGAAATTCGGGACGCAATGGTTCGACTGCATCCTCGAATCGGCGAAGATCGGCAGGCCTGGTCTCCCCGTCATCATCCCGGTCCAGGAATTCCGCGACGTGTTCGGCGTCGCCTTGACCAACACCTTGACCGGCGGCGATCCGGCCGCGGAGCTGAAGAAGGCCACGGAAGCCTTCAAGCCGATCCTCGAGGCGAGCGAGAAGGGGTGAGCGGCGCTCGCTTTCCTTCTCCCGCCCTTCGCGGGAGAAGGTGCAAGTCTTGGCTAGACAGACTCTGCGGAGTGAGGGCGGATGAGGGACGCCGATGAAGCGCTCCACCGCCCCTCATCCGCCTCGGCTTCGCCTCGGCACCTTCTCCCGCAGGCGGGAGAAGGAAGCGCGCCCAGCGCAAAGGGGCTGCATCCCATGAGCACGCAGCCGGCCCGGCTCGATCTGCCAGCCTTGGGAGGTCACGTAGCGGCGACGAACCTCGCTGGCCCGGGCAAGCGTCATGACTTCTCGCGCAAATATTGGCTGTTCGCCGTGCCGGCGGTCATCACCATCCTCGCTGTCATCGTCTTCCCCTGGCTGTTCACGCTCTACATGTCGACGCAGGATTGGAAGATCGGCGGCGGGGCGGCCTTCGTCGGCCTGTCGAATTACGTCATCTTGTTCCAGGATCAGCGCTTCCTCGAGGCGGTCGGGCGAACCTTCTGGTTCACGGCGCTCGCCGTCATCATCCCGGTGATCCTGGGGGTCGCGGCCGCCGTGGTCTTCCATCGCGAATTCCCGTGGCGCGGCGTGCTGCGCACCGTGTTCACCATGCCGATGATGGCAACGCCGGTCGCCGTGGCGCTGGTCTGGACCATGATGTTCCACCCCCAGCTCGGCGTCCTCAACTACCTGTTGTCGCTGATCGGCATCCCGCCGCAATCCTGGGTCTACGACCCATCGACCGTGATTCCGACCTTGGTGATGATCGAGGTCTGGCAATGGACGCCGCTCGTCATGCTGATCGTGCTCGGCGGGCTCGCGAGCCTGCCGCGGGAGCCTTACGAATCGGCCATCATCGACGGGGCGAATAGCTGGCACCTGTTCCGCCACATCACCCTGCCGCTGGTCTGGCCCTATGTGATGATCGCCATCATGCTGCGCACCATCGATGCGCTGAAGGTGTTCGATAACATCTTCGTCATCACCCAGGGCGGGCCGGGGACGGCCTCCGAGACCATGAACATCTTCCTCTATCTGCAGGCCTTCCAGTTCTACAAGCTCGGCTATGCGTCGGCGCTCGTCGTCGTGTTCTTCATCATTATCGTGCTGTTGTCGCTCCTGCTCCTGCATGCGCGCCAGCGCTCGAAATGGAACGCCTGAGCCATGCACGCCCGCCCCATCAAGCGCCTCGCCGCCAAGGCCGGCTTTGCCCTGTCGGTGATCGCACTCGTGTCTCCGGCGATCCTCGTCTTCCTGTGGATGCTGTCGCTGTCGCTCAAGAACGATGCCGACAACACGGCCTTCCCGCCGGTGTTCATTCCCGATCCCCCGACGCTCGACAATTTCCGCGACGTCTTCGCCCGCAACAATTTCCTGCTCTATCTGTGGAACTCGATCCTGGTGACGGGCGGCGCGGTGCTGGTCGGGCTTCTGGTCGGCGTGCCCGCGGGCTATGGCATCGCACGGGCGAAATCGGCGAAATTCGCCTTCCTGATCCTGATCGCCCGCATCACGCCGGCGCTGTCCTATCTGATCCCGCTCTTCCTCGCCTTCCAGATCATCGGGCTCAACGGCACCATCACGGCGCTGCTCGTCACCCATCTCGTGATCACCGTGCCGATCATCGTCTGGGTGATGATCGGCTATTTCGAGAATGTGCCGATGGAGCTCGAGGATGCAGCCCTTGTCGACGGCGCCTCGCCCTGGCAGGGCTTCGTCCATATCGCCTTGCCGCTCGCCAAGCCCGGCATCATCGTCGGGGCGATCCTCGCCTTCATCTTCTCCTGGAACAACTTCATCTTCTCGGTCGTGCTCGGCGGCAAGACGACCCGCACCCTGCCCTCGGCGATCTACAATGTGCTGACCTTCGAGCAGATCTCCTGGGGGCCACTCGCGGCCGCGGCGCTCCTCGTCACCTTGCCGGTGCTGCTGCTCACCGTCGTGGCGCAGCGCCAGATCGTCGCCGGGCTCTCGGCAGGCGGCCTCAAGGACTGATGACCACAAGACCGTGATGCGTTACGCCGGTATGAGGGTGCGGCTTGCATCCCGTGACGGAACAAGAGACGATTGCCGCAGACCTCATCCCCGGAGCCCCAAGATGCCGACGTCCGAGCCTATCCTCTTCAAGAACCTCAATTTGCTCGATCCGCGCTGGAACGAGCCGCGAGGCGGCTATGAGGTTCTGGTCGAGGGCGGCCATATCAAGGAGGTCTCCGACAAGGCGATCAAATCGGCCTCGGCCCGCAAGGTCGATTGCGGCAAACGCACCTTGATGCCGGGCCTGATCGACTGCCATGTCCATGTGTATCTGAGCGAAGTGAATATCCGGATGCTGGAGAGCATTCCGGTGTCGCTGCTCGCCGCTCGCTCGGCGCCGTTGATGCTCGGCATGCTCAATCGCGGCTTCACCTCGGTCCGCGACACCGGCGGCGCCGATTGGGGCATCAAGGAAGCCGTCGAGAAGGGGCATCTGCCGGGCCCGCGCCTGTTCATCGTGGGCCGCGCCATCGGACCGACCGGCGGCCACTCGGATGGGCGCCGGCGCACCGATTATTTCAAGGCCTGCCGCTGCTGCGACGGGCTCTCCTTCACCATGGCGATCGCGGACGGCGTCGACAATGTGCGCGCCGCGGTGCGCGAGGAGCTGCGCCAGGGCGCCGACGCCATCAAGATCATGGTCTCGGGCGGCGTCGCCTCGCCCTATGATCCGCTCGATTCGCGCCAGTTCTCGCTCGGCGAGATCGCGGCCGCGGTTGAGGAGGCGCAGGCCTTCAACCGCTACGTCCTGGCCCATGCCTACACGCCCGAGGCCATCACCCGGGCCGTCAGCCAGGGCGTGCGTACCATCGAGCACGGCAATCTCATCGACCTGCCTGCCGCGAAGCTCCTCGCCAAGAACAAGGGCTATCTGATCGCCAACCTCGTCGCTTATGTGGTGATGAAGGAGCGCGCTGCGCAGTTCGGCATGTCTGCCGACATGCTGGCCAAGAACGACAAGGTGCTCGAAGGCGGGCTGCGCTCGCTCGAGATCTGCAAGAAAGTCGGCGTCAAGGTCGGCTATGGCAGCGATCTGCTCGGCCAGCTGCAGAACGAGCAGAGCCGCGAGTTCCTGCTGCGCTCCGAGGTGATGACGCCGATCGAGATCATCCGCTCGGCCACCACCATCGCTGCCGAGATCATCCGCCAGGAGGGCAAGCTCGGCATCGTCGAGCCCGGCGCCCATGCCGACCTCATCGTCGTCGACGGCAACCCCCTGAAGGATCTCGGCCTGTTCCAGGACCAGGGCGAGCATCTCTCCGTCATCATGAAAGAGGGGCGCTTCCACAAGAATCGCCTGGCGTGATGGCACAGCAGGGAGCGCGGTGCTGATGTCGGGGCGCTCCAAATCCTTGTCTGCACGTTCCTTGTCTGGACGCTCCTTGTCTGGACGCTCCTTGTCTGGGCGTTCGCTGTTCGGGCGTTCCTTGTTTTCGCGTTCTTGGCGAAGGATGGCGCTCGATGCCGCCGCCATCGTCTCGCTCGGCTTCATCCTGTTGCCGCTCGTCTTCGTGACCTGGCTCGCCTTCTTCAAGCAGGAGATCCCCTCCTTCCCGCCGGAAGGCTATACGCTGCACTGGTTCTCGGCGATCCTGACGCAGAAGGCCATCATCGACGGCTTCGTCATGAGCTTCGAGGTCGGTATCGTCGCGACCCTCGTCGGCCTCGCGCTCGGCGTGCCGGCGGCGCTCGGCCTGGTGCGCTACAGCACCTGGTGGGGCGGGGCGGCGAGCACTCTCCTGCTGATGCCGCTCGTGGTGCCGGCCATCGTGCTCGGCACCGCGATCTATGTGGCGCAGGTCGAGGCCGAGATCCTGGTCTACGGCTTCGGCTACGAGACGCCGGTGATCGGCACGATCGGGGGCCTGATCGCCGCGCATGCGCTGATCGTCATCCCCTGGGTGGTGCGCCTCGTCACGGCGAGCCTCGTCGGCTTCGACCGGGGGATCGAGGAGGCGGCCCAGAATCTCGGCGCCACGCCCTGGACCACCGTCAGGCGCATCACCTTGCCGGTGATCCGGCCGGGCATCGTGGCGGCGGCGCTGTTCGCCTTCGTCATCTCGTTCAGCAATCTCGAGCTGAGCCTGTTCCTGGTCGGGGCCGGGCGCACCACCTTGCCGATCGCCATCCTGCAATATCTCGAATGGAAGATCGATCCGACGATCGCTGCGGCGTCCGTGGTGCAGATCGCCATCGTCGCGGCCGCGATGCTGATCACCGACCGTTTCGTCAAGCTCACGCAGGTGGTGTGATGGCGCGGGTCGTGCTCGAGCATCTGTCGAAGCGCTATGGCGAGACGAGCGTCGTCAAGGACCTGTCGCTCGACATCCCGCAAGGCGAGTTCCTGGTCCTGCTGGGGCCCTCGGGCTGCGGCAAGACCACGACCTTGCGCATGGTGGCGGGCTTCATCGAGCCGAGCGCGGGCAAGATCACGCTCGACGGGCGCGACGTCACCACCTTGCCGCCCTGGAAGCGCAATACCGGCCTCGTCTTCCAATCCTATGCGCTGTTCCCGCATCTGACCGTCGACGAGAACGTCGCCTTCGGGCTCGAGATGCGCAAGGTGGCGGCGGACGAGATGCGGACGAGGGTCGCGGAGGCGCTGCGTCTCGTCAGGCTCGAAGGTTTCGGCGACCGGCTGCCGCGCCAGCTCTCGGGCGGCCAGCAGCAGCGTGTGGCGCTGGCGCGCGCGCTCGCCTTCCGGCCGGATGTGCTGCTGCTCGACGAGCCCTTGTCGAATCTCGACGCCAAGCTGCGCGAGGAGGTGCGGGTCGAGATCCGCGAGCTGCAGCAGAAACTCGGCATCACCACCGTGATGGTGACCCATGACCAGGACGAGGCGCTGAGCATGGCCGATCGCCTGGTGGTGATGGCGCAAGGCGAAGTGCAGCAGGTCGGCAGTCAGCGCGATCTCTATGAGCGCCCGGCCGGGCGGTTCGTCGCAGGCTTCGTGGGGCGGAGCAACTTCCTCGAAGGGAGCGTCGCGATACCCGGTGCCTTCACCAGCGCCGGCGGCCTGCGCGTCGCCTGCGCGGCGGATGCCGGTGCCGGCAAGGCGACGCTCGCCATCCGCCCCGAGGCCGTCGCCATCGGCGCCGAGGCGGAACATCTCGACAACAGCTTCGAAGGTGTGGTCGAATATATTTCCTATCTCGGATCGATCCTCGATGTCAGGGTCAAGCTGACGCCGCAGGATCGCATCATCGTGCAGATCGCCAATCGCATGGGCCAGCCTCTTCCGGCGGTCGGCGAGGCCTTGAAGGTCGGCTGGCCCGTCGCCGCCGGTCAGGTATTCGGCGATCTCGCTGAGCCGATGCTTCCATCGTCTTGAGGCCAATCGTCTTGAAGCGGTGGGACGATAATTCGTCAGAAACGATCACAGGAGACCGATCATGACACGTGACAAAATGATTCACGGCACGTCCGTCCATCCCTCCCGCCGCGCGCTGCTCGCGGCGGCCTTGGCGACGCCGGCCCTCATCCGGCCCTTCGGCGGCGCGAGCGCCGAGGAGAGCAAGAAGATCGTCATCGGCACCTGGGGCGGGGATTACGCCAATCTCCTGCACAAGAATATCGAGATGCCGTTCCTGGAGCCCAAGGGCTGGGAGGTGGTGCAGGACACGGCATCGGATGCGCCGCGCCGCGCCAAGATGGTCGCCGAGAAGCGCCTGCCGCGCGGCACCAGCGACGTGCAGGCCCTGTCCGACGTCAATGTCGCCGAGATGGTGGCGGCGGGCGTGCTCGAGAAGATCGACTACTCGAAGCTCAGCCGGGGACCGAATGTGCTCCCCGTCCTCAAATCCGACTATGCGGTGCCCCATATCTATTCGGGCCTCGTGCTCGTCTATAATCCGAAGGTGTTCCCGACGCCGCCTTCATCGCTCAACGATCTGTTCGATGCGAAGAATGCCGGCAAGGTCGGCGTCATCGACATCCAGTACATCTACACCATCATGGCGGCAGCGATTGCCGGCGGCGGCAGCCTCACCAATTTCGAACCCGCCAAGGGGAAGCTGCTCGATCTCAAGAAGCAGGGCGTGAAGATCTACCCGACCAATGAGGGCATGGCGCAGGGGCTGAAGACCGAGGAGGTCGGACTGTGCGTCATGTGGAAGGCGCGCTGCGTGCAATGGCAGAAGGCGGGCGTGCCGGTCGAATCGGCAGCGCCCAAGGAAGGCATCCTTGCCTACCAGTCGCTGTTCTCGATCCCGAAGAACGCGCCCAACAAGCAGGGCGGCTATGCCTATCTCGACGCCGTGCTCCAATCGCAGGCGCAAATCGCCTTCGCGAACGACATGGGCTACAACCCGACCGTCACCGACGCCCCAATCGCCGATGATCTGCGCAAGCGCATCGGCTTCACCGACGACGAGCAGAAGCGGCTGGTGACGCCCGACTACGCCTATGTCACTCAGCACGATGCCGAGTGGAAGGAGTGGTGGGACAAGGAGTTCAAGGGCTAAAGGAAGCAAGAGCCGGTCCTGCGCCCATGACAGCCGCGCCCATGACAGCTGCGGCAAAGCCTGATCGGGCGGGGCGCTCGATGGCGCTGCTGCTCGTCGGGCCGGCGACCTTGTTCTGCGTGCTGCAACTCGTCATTCCGGCCGCCATCCTGTTCCGCTACAGCCTCAACCGCTTCGATCCGGCGAGCTATATGGTCGAGGCGGTGACGGCCGAGAACTACGTGAAGTTCTTCACCGATCCCTATTACCTCGGCATCCTCCTGCGCACCGTGCGAGTCTCGCTCGTCTCGACCTTGATCTGCCTCGTGATGGGCTTCCCGCTCGCTTATTGGCTGGCGCGCATGACCTCGCGCTGGAAGAACCTGATGGTGATCCTGGTCGTGTTGCCGCTGTTCATCGGCAATGCGGTCAGGGCGGCTGGCTGGATGACGCTGTTTGGCTCGAAGGGCTTCGTCAATGTCACCTTGATCGCCGCCGGCATCATCGATCAGCCGCTCACCATCATGTACACCGAGACCGCGGTGGTGGTCGGCATCATCACTGTCAACCTGCCCTATATGGTGCTGACCTTGCAGAGCGTGATCGAAGGCATTTCGCGCTCGATCGAGGAGGCGGCGCTCAGCCTTGGCGCCGCGCCCTTCCAGACCTTCCGCCGCATCGTCTGGCCCTTGACGCTGCCCGGCACGCTCGCCGGCACCATCCTCACCTTCATCCTGGCCATGAACGCTTATGCGACGCCGGTCCTGCTGGGCGGACCGAAATTCCAGATGATGGGCCCGCTCGTCTACAACCAGTTCAGCCAATCGAACAACTGGCCCTTCGGCGCGGCCGTGTCCTTCGTGCTGATGGCGTCGACACTTTGCCTCACCTTCCTCGCTAATCTCGGTTTGCGCGGTCGCGCCGGGCTCCGGAGCGCGCGTTAGGGCCGCTGCTCGAACACCTGCCGCAAGGCCTCGACGCCAAGGGCCAGCGCCGCTTCGTCCGCGGCCGCGAAGCCGAGCTGCAGGCCCGGCGCGACGCGCACCCGGATCGCGGTGCTGCTGAGCGACGTCACGAAGACGCCCTTTTGCGCTGCCGCCTCGGCGACCTGCTCGTCGTCCCGGCGCGATTTCAGCCAGGCGATCATGGCAAGTCCCGTCTCGGGTATCACCGGATCGAGATGGGCCTGGAGCTTGCTCGCGAGCGCAAGGCCGAGCGCGTCGCGCCGCGCCGCATAAGCCTGGCGCATGCGCCACAGATGGCGGCCGAAATGCCCGTCCTCGATGAAGGTCGCGAGAGTGGCCTGCAGGCCGACCGGCATGAAACGGTGGATGCGCGATTGGGCGACGCTATAGGGCTCGACCAGCCTCTCGGGCAGCATCAGGAAGGCGAGCCGCAGGCCCGGAAACACCGAGCCGCTGAAGCTATAGGCGTAGATCACGCAATCTGCGTCGTCGAGGCCTTGCAGCGCCGTCAAGGGGCGCCCGGCATAGCGAAATTCGCCGCCATAATCATGCTCGAAGATGAAGGCGTCCCGGCGGCGCGCCCAATCCAGGAGCTCCATGCGTCGGGCGAGCGATAATGTGACGCCGAGCGGCGCCTGATGCGACGGGGTGATGAGCGCGAGCCGTGCTTCGGGGGCCCGAGCGAGGCCCTCCGCCACGTCGAGCCCCTCCTTGTCGACACGGATCGGCGACAGCACGGCACCCGCGGCCTGCAGGATCATGCGGCTGCCGCCATAGGCCGGGTCCTCGATCCAGACCTTGTCGCCAGGGTCGAGCAGCAGTCGCGCAATCAGGTCGAGCCCTTGCTGCACGCCGCCGATGATGGCGATGCGCTCGGGCCCGCCGCGCAGGCCGCGCGTGACGCCGAACTGCGCCGCGATGGCGCGGCGAAGCGGCCAATAGCCCATCGCGTCGGTTTCCCTGAAATGGGCGGCGCTGTCGCGGCGTCCGAGGCGCGCCGAGATCCTGGACCAGAGATCGGTCGGAAACAGGTCGAGCGCCGGCTGATACGGACGGAAGGCCTGATGCGAGGGGAAGGCTTGATGTGAGGGGAAGGCTTGATGTGAGGGGAAGGCTTGACTTGAGGAGAAGGCTTGGTCGCCTTGCGGCTCGACAGGCCTGTGTGGCCTCGGCCTCGCCAGCAACAGGCCGCGACCGGAGAGATGGAGCCGCCGTGGAGGCTGGCGCTGTGTCTCCGCCCGCTTCGCCATCTCGACCGCACGAGTGACGAATATGCCTGTCCTCGGCCGGCTCTCGAGAAAGCCTTCCGCGACCAGAAGTTCCACCACTTCGGTCATCGTGCCGCGGGCGACGCCGATGGCGCGCGCCGCATTGCGGCTCGAGGGCAGTTGAAACCCCTCCGGCAGCCTGCCGCTGGTGATGGCCTCGGTGAGCTCGCGCCGCAGCCAGCGAAACAGCGTCTCGCCCGGGCGGCGCTTGCCGAAGACGATCTGGTCGGTGCGCGCCGCCCGCATTGTGTTGGTCCAGTCGAATTTAACGTTTCTGGCCCTTATCATTAGGCCAGAGATGCGTAGCTTCGCAAGCAATGCGGATGGCAGAGCTCGCGGAGGATTGGATGAACGAGATGCGCAAGATCGCGCCAGCGGAGGAGGGCGGCCTGCCCGATGCGACGGTCGCTCTTCGCCTCGCCCAGGCCTTTGCCCGTCATGGCGTGACCGCGGCATTCGGCCAGAGCATACCGACGCAATTCCATCTCGCCGCGCCCCTCATGGGCATCCGCCAGATCCCCTACCGGCAGGAGAATCAAGGAGGCGCCATGGCGGATGGCTATGCGCGCATCAGCGGCCGTGTCGGCGTGGTCACGGCCCAGAACGGACCGGCAGCGACCTTGCTCGTGGCGCCGCTCGCCGAGGCCTTGAAGGCGTCGATCCCGGTGCTGGCGCTGGTGCAGGACGTGCCGCGCGACAGCGTCGAGCGCAATGCCTTCCAGGAGATCGACCATGTCCGCATGTTCGGACCGGTGACCAAATGGGTGCGCCGTATCGATCATGTGGGGCGCCTCGACGCTCTCGTCGACATGGCCTTCATCGCCGCGACCTCGGGGCGGCCGGGACCCGTGGCGCTGATCGTGCCGGCGGATCTGCTGTCCGAGCCGGCCTTGCCGAGCCCCGTTCGCGGCGCTCATCTCGGCACCTACCCGCTCGATCGCACGCAGCCCGAAGCGGAATCGATCGAGGCGCTGGCGCGGCTTCTCTGCGAGGCCGAGCGGCCGCTGATCGTGGCGGGCGGCGGCGTCCATCTCTCTGGCGCCGCGGCTGAGCTCGCCGCCCTGCAGGAGCGCGCCCATCTCCCGGTCGTCACCACCGTGATGGGCAAGGGCGCGGTCGCGGAGCGGCATCCGTTGAGCCTCGGCACGGCCGGTTATTTCATGGCGCCCGGCAGCCGCACCTATGCGATGCGTCGGCTGTTCGACGAGGCCGACCTGATCGTGCTGATCGGCACGCGCACCAACCAGACCGGCACCGATAGCTGGCGCCTGTTTCCAAAGCAGGCCCGCTTCGTTCATCTCGACGCCGATCCGCTCGAGATCGGCCGGAACTACTCGTCCATGCGCCTCTGCGGGGATGCGAGATCAACCTTGCAGGCGCTCGCCAAGGCGATGGTGGGAGCGGATTTGCACAAGCGCCTTTCGGCCAGGCCCGCATTGGAGGCGGCGATCGCCGAGGCGGTTGCGGCTTGGCGGCATCTCGAGGCTCCGCTGATCGCGCAGGACAAAGGGCCGGTCCATTCTGTGCGCGTGATGGCCGAGCTCGACCGGCGCCTCACGGACGACGCCATCGTGGTTGCCGATGCCAGCTACTCCTCGGTCTGGATCGCCAACGGCTTCACGGCGCGCCGCGCCGGCAGCCGCTTCCTGACGCCGCGCGGCCTCGCCGGCCTCGGCTGGGGCTTACCGCTCGCCATCGGGGCGCAGATCGCCGCGCCCGAAAGCCGTGTCATCTGCGTCGTCGGCGATGGCGGCTTCGGGCATAGCTGGGCCGAGCTCGAAACCCTGGCGAGGCTCGGCCTGCCGGTCACCGTGATCGTCCTGAACAACGGCATTCTCGGCTACCAGAAACACGCCGAGGATGTGGTCTTCGGCGAGCATACGCTGGCGGTCGATCTCGCGCCCGTCGATCATGCGGCGATCGCGCATGCCTGCGGCATAAAGGGGATCCGCGTCGAGACTCCCGCGGAGATCGGCGCGGCGCTCGATGCGGCATTTCTCCATGCTGGCGCGACCTTGATCGATGTGGTCACCGACCCCGACGCCAAGCCGCCCATCACCTTGTTCGAGGGAGAGGCGCGGTGAGCGCTGCTCGGCGTGAAGAGGCCGCGACCCGCGTCGCGATCGTCACCGGGGCCGCGCGTGGGCTCGGCGCCGCGATCGCCGCGCGGCTCGCGAAATCAGGGCACCCCGTCGTGCTCGCCGATATCATCGACGAGGTCGAGGCCAGGGCGAAGGAGCTGTGCCAAGCAGGGCATCAGGCACGCGCCATCCGGCTCGACATGGCGGATGAGGACGCGGTCGCTGCGCTTCCGCAGGCGCTCGGCGAATGGTGGCAGCGTCTCGCCATCGTCGTGAACAATGCCGGCATCTCACCGAAGCTCGACGGCCGCAAGCGCAAGGTCGTCGACATCCCGAGCGAGGAGTGGCGCCGCGTGCTCGCCGTCAACCTCACCGGCCCTTTCCTGATGAGCAAGCTCTGCGCGCCGAAGCTCGCGGAGCGTGGCTGGGGCCGCATCGTCATGATCACCAGCCAGGCGGCCTTCATGGCGAGCCAGATCACCGGTGCCTATTACGGCGCCTCGAAGGCCGCGCTGATGAGTCTTGCGCGCGATCTCGCGGCCGAGCTTGGCCCGGACGGGGTCACGGTGAACAGTGTCGCGCCTGGCCGCATTGCGACGCCGATGGTCGCGGCCGCGGCGGACGGCGTGAACGAGGCCTTCCTGCGAGGCATCCCGCTCGGCCGGCTCGGCAGTCCCGAAGAGGTCGCCGAGACCGTCGCCTTCCTGTGCTCGGATGCCGCCGCTTACCTCACGGGCGGCACCATCCATGTCGGCGGCGGGGCCTACATGCCCTGACGGGCGCCATGACGCACGGACCAGCCGCGAACACGATTGCCAGTCAAACGGACAGAGAGGACGACATGCCGAAACTGACGCGGCGCCAATCATTGGGCGCGGCCGCTGCGCTCGCCTTCGGGGGGGCCGGCCGCATCACAACCGCGGGTGCAGCCGCCGCAAGCGCGGCCAGCACGCTGCGGCTCGGCATCATCACCGATATGTCGGGCCCTTATCGCGATGACGGGCTGTCGTCGAAGGCCTGCGCGCTGCAGGCTTTCGAGGATTTCGATGTGGCCGGCCGGGGCTGGTCGGTCGAGCTGCGCATCGCCGATCATCAGAACCGGGCCGACATCGCCGCGACCATCGCGCGCGAATGGTTCGATACGGGCGGGGTGGACGCGCTCCTCGACGTTACCACCTCGGCGACCGCCTTGGCAGTGAACGGCATCGCCCGCGCCCAGAACAAGGTGATGCTGGTCAACGGCGCCGGGACCACCGAGCTGACTGGCGCGCAATGCAGCCCGAACACCATCCACTGGACCTGGGACACCTATATGCTGGCCCATGCCTCACCCGCAGTGGTGATGGGGCAGGGAGGCGATAGCTGGTTCTTCCTCGGGGCCAATTACGCATTCGGCCACCAGCTCGTCCAGGATGCGAGCGCGGTCGTTACGGGCGGCGGCGGCAAGGTGCAGGGCGCCGTCTATTACCCGTTTCCCGGGACGGTCGACTTCTCGTCTTACCTGCTGCAGGCGCAGGCATCGGGCGCCAAAGTGCTCGGCCTCGCGACTTCCGGTGGCGATACACTGAACTGCCTGAAGCAGGCGCGCGAATTCGGCCTCGGCCACTCCATGAAGATCGTCACGCTGCTCATGTACAACGCCAATGTCCAGACCTTGGGGCTCGATCTCGCCCAAGGCCTCTTGCTGACCGAAACCTTCTATTGGGATCTGAACGCGCGCACCCGCGCCTTCATGGCGCGGCTGAAGTCGAAGACGCCCGCCAACTGGCCCAATATGGCGACCGCGGGCAGCTATGGCGCGACGATGCATTATTTGAAGGCTGTCGCCGATCTCGGCATTGCGCGGGCGAAGGCCGACGGCGCCGCGACGGTGGCGCGCATGAAGGCGATGGCGACCGATGATGATGCCTTCGGCAAAGGCTATATCCGGGCCGATGGGCGCGCCGTCCATCCGGCCTATCTGTTCGAGGTGAAGACGCCGGCAGAGAGCAGCGGTCTCTGGGACAATCTGAAGCTCGTCGCGACTATTCCGGGCGAGCAGGCCTTCCGTCCGCTCGAGGCCGGCAACTGCCCCATGGTGAAGTCGTGAGCTGCAGCGGTCAGGCCGGCCTCGTGTCGCCGATGCCCGATCTCGACGCGGCGCGCCGTGTCGTCGCCTGCGGCGGCTTTGCCGTGAATGTCCTCGACATCGGCTAAGGTCCGGTCGTGCTGCTGCTGCACGGCTTTCCGGGCAGCTCGTCCGATTGGCGCCATCAGATTCCCGCATTGCTGGCCACAGGCTATCGCGTGGTTGCGCCCGATCTCCTCGGTCTCGGGCGCTCCGCAAAGCCCCCCGAGCTCGAGCCCTATATGGCGGCGCGCGAGATCGAGCGCATGCTTGAGCTGGTGACGCGGCTCGGCGTCGCCACGATGATGGTCGTCGGCCATGACCGCGGCGCCGGGGTCGCTTGGGGGCTCGCGGCCCTTCATCCCGAACGGGTCGAGAAGCTCGTGGCGCTGACCGTCGGACATCCGAACACCGCGCGCGACATCAGCGTCGAGCAACGCGAGAAATCCTGGTACATGCTACTTTTCCAGCTGGACGGCGCTGAAACGCTCCTGCGCCAGGATGATTGGCGCTTGTTCCGGGATCTGTTGCGGCACCATCCCGGAACGCCGGAGTGGCTCTCCCACCTCGCTCCCGAAGGGGCCTTGTCGGCGGCGCTGAACTGGTATCGCGCCAACCGGCACCCGGCCGCACCGCCGCGGCCGCTATTGCCGGATGTCACTGTGCCGGCCTTTGGCCTCTACACCTTGGGCGATCACTACCTCCTGCCGGCCTATATGCTCGAGAGCCATCGCTTCGTGCGGCGGCGCTGGCGCTGCGAGCGCGTCGACGGCGTGTCTCACTTCATGATGCTCGACCGTCCGGCGGAGGTCACGAGGCTGATCCTCGATTTCCTCGCCGAGGGCGGATCCTGACGGTTGCAATGAAGCGCGGGTGCTTTGAACCTTTTCGTCTCCTGGCGCGACTGATGGGTATCGGGCAGCGATCGAGCCGCCCCACCAACATCCAGGAGACTTCCATGCGTGCTTTCTCTGCTCGTAAGCTTGTCGCCGCCGTCGTGACCGCCGCCACCCTGACGGCGAGCCTTGCCGCGACCTCTTCTGCGCAGGCCAAGATGCCGTTCAAGCCCATGCCGTTCCCGGCCCATATGCATCATCATGGCTTCGGCGGCGGTGCCGGAGCGGCCCTCATCGGGGGCCTCGCCATCGGCGCGATCGCCGCTGCCGCATCCGAGGACGATGGCTGCTACGTCGTGACCAAGCGGGTCTTCGACGAAGACGGCAATGTCTATCTGCGCCGGGTCACTGTTTGCGACTGACCTCCCTACGCGCAGTAACGGCTCAAGACGCAAAGGCGGGCATTACGAGGCCCGCCTTTTGCGTTGCACCAAGAGCTTGTCCTGACGGGCTTGTCCTGAATGGCTATGACCCGATGCCTGCATGGCACAACGGCGGCATTTCTGCACAGGAGGGTTGGCGGGCACGACCTTTTCCATCTAGAGATGAGTGGCGTGGGGCAGCCCAGCCTTCCGACGAGGCGGGGTCGAGCTTGAACGAAGGAGCGCGCCACGAGCAAGAATTCGCAACGAGACTGGCTGTTTCCCATCATTCTCGGCATATTGCTCGCCGGCAGCGTGATGAGCTTCGCCATGGCTTGGGTTCAGCGCACCCCTCCCCATATCGAGCTCAAGACGGCGACCGACCATGATCGCTCCCCCTCTTTAGGCTCGCCGCGGACCGACAAGCTCAACCGGGCAGGCGGCGTCCAATAGGGTTGGGCGCAGGGCCGATCTCGCGAGCCCTGGCGCCGGATTATGGCTCGCGGTAGCATCCTCGAGGGAATCGGGGAGCTTTCAATCATGCATATGTCATTCGTCCGATTGGCGTCGGTCACTGCGATCGGCGTTCTCTCGGCGCTCGCGGTGCCGGCTGCGACGCCCGCATCAGCGCAATGCGAACCTTCGGAATGCGCAGGGAAGGCCTCCAAACACAAGCCCGGCCCTATGGGGATGGCGACCAGCGCTGGCGAGTTTTCAACCGCAACGCAAGCGAAGGCCCATTGCCCGTCCGATACAGTCGTTTGGGTGAACACGAAATCACACATCTATCATTTCGCGGGGACGCGCGGCTACGGCAGCACGAAGCAAGGCGCCTATATGTGCCAGGCCGAGGCGAAGTCCGCAGGCGACCGCGCCGGGCCAAACGCCAAGGCGCGGCCTTCGCTTTAGACGGCGCTGGCGCCGACGCGTTTCCGCCCAGATTTACCGGCAGGATTCCTCCCTTGGAGCCGGCACGCGACCCAAGGGGGACGCAAGCCGGCAAATGTCGGTGTCAGCGTATGTGTCATGATGATTCCTACACGCCGGGCCTTCATTAGCGGATTGACCATGGCGGCGTTCAGCGGCTTGACCGGCCGCCGGGCTGGCGCCGCCCCCTTGCTTCAGCCCGAAATCGGCGCGCCTCGACCTTCGCAGCTGGTGGAGGGCGCGGCCTATGACGAGGCTTCAGCCCTCTATGGCCCGGTCTTGGGCGAGCCTTTCCCAGTCCCTCGCATCGATCTCAGCCGGATCAATGCGGCCTTTCTGCGCCGCGAGGTGTCCTATCAGGGCAACGAGCAGCCGGGCACCATCATCATCGACCCCCACACTCGCTATCTCCATTTTGTGCTCGATGACGGCCGTGCCATCCGCTACGGCGTCGGCGTCGGGCGCGAAGGCTTTGGCTGGTCGGGCAAGGCGACCATCAAGACCAAACAGGAATGGCCCGACTGGTATCCGCCGAAGGAGATGATCGCGCGGCAGCCTGATCTCAGGCGCGAGGTGGAGGAGCTGCAAAGCGGCCTCGGCATGCGAGGTGGGCCCGGCAATCCGTTGGGCGCACGCGCCATGTATCTGTGGCAGGGCAACAAGGATACGCTCTTTCGCATCCATGGCACGGTCGAGCCCTGGACGATCGGCAAGAGGGTGTCCTCGGGCTGTATCCGCATGATCAACCAGGACGCCATCGACCTCTATGGCCGCGTGCCGCTGGGGACGCAGGTCATCGTGCTCGGCGATCGCGGCGACGAGGTCGCGGCAAGGCGACCGCAGGTCGAGGCGCCGGTCGGCGAGCCGCTGCAAATCTCGCCCGATCCCTATAGTCAGCCGCCAGTCGACAGCCCCTATAGCGCCCAGCCTCGTCCCTATAGCCAACCCAGCCCCTATGGGGGCCAGCCTTATCCCTATGCGAACCGCCCCTATCCCAATGGCGGTCAGGGCTACCCTTATGCGGGGCAGCCCTATCCCTATGGCGGGCGCGGCTACCCCTATCGCGGCGGCTATGCCTATGATCCCTATGGCAGGCCTTACGTGCTGGGCCCGGGCCCGCTCGGCGGCGAGGGACGATAGCCCTCACTGGCCATTACACCGGCAGCGCCGTCGTCTTCTTCACCGTGCGCAAGGTGAGGGTCGATTGCACCCGCACGACATGCGGCAATTGCGTGATGATCTCGGCATGCATGCGTTCGAGATCGGTTGTGTCGCGAAAGACGACGCGCAGCAGGTAGTCCGCCTGGCCGGCGAGCAGCCAGCATTCGAGGATCTGCGAGACCTGCTTCACGGCGGCCTCGAAGGCATCGAGCGAGGCCCGCCCTTGGCCGTCGAGCGTCACCTGGACGAAGGCATTGCCGTCGAAGCCCGCCCGTTTCTGGTCGAGCAGCGTGGCATAGCTCGCGATCAGGCCACTCTCCTCGAGGGCGCGCACCCTTCTCAGGCAGGCCGATGCCGACAGATGCACGCGCTCGGCAAGCTCTGCATTGCTGAGCCGCCCCTCGAGCTGCAGCAGCCGCAGAATCGCACGGTCCTTCGCGTCGAGAGTGATCGGTTGCATTTTATGCCGGATTTGGAGGGCTGTACGCAATTTTCTGCGAAGAATAGCATGGGCTGTCCCAAAGTCGACTGAAAATTGCGCGCATTCCGCGCCATTCTGCGCGACGGCGAGTGGCTGTTTGCCCAACACGGGAGGATGCAATGAAGGTCGGCGTTCCGAAAGAAATCAAGAATAACGAGTTTCGGGTCGGGCTGGTGCCGAGCAGCGTGCGCGAGCTGGTGCTTCACGGTCATGAGGTCGTGGTCGAGACTAATGCCGGCATAGGCGCTGGGCTCAGCGATGCCGAATATGTCGAGGCCGGGGCGCGCATCGTCGCGACCGCCGAAGAGGTGTTCGGCGCCGCCGAGATGATCGTCAAGGTCAAGGAGCCGCAGGCCGTCGAGCGCGCCCGCCTCAAGGCCGGCCAGGTGCTCTTCACCTATCTGCATCTCGCGCCCGATCCCGAGCAGACCCATGACCTCATCAAATCCGGCGTCACGGCGATCGCCTATGAGACGGTGACCGCGGCGAACGGCTCCCTACCGCTCCTGACCCCGATGTCGGAGGTTGCGGGCCGCATGGCCGCGCAGGTCGGCGCCCATTATCTCGAGCGTTCGGCCGGCGGCCGCGGCATCCTGATCGGCGGCGTGCCGGGCGTCGCGCCCGCATCGGTAGTGATCCTGGGCGGCGGCGTCTCCGGCACGCATGCGGCGACCATCGCGGTCGGCATGGGGGCGCGCGTCACCATCGTCGATCGTTCGCTCGATGTGCTGCGCCGCCTGTCGGTGCAGTTCGGCACCTCGATCGAGACGGTCTATTCGACGCGCGACGCGGTCGAGCGGCTGGTGGTCGATGCCGATCTCGTGATCGGCACTGTGCTGATCCCGGGAGCTGCGGCGCCGAAGCTGGTCACGGCCGCCATGGTGAAGCGGATGAAGCCCGGCTCTGTGCTGGTCGACGTGTCGATCGACCAGGGCGGATGCTTCGAGACCTCGCATGCGACGACGCATGCCGAGCCCGTCTTCATCGTCGACGGCGTCATCCATTATTGCGTCGCCAACATGCCGGGCGGCGTCGCCCGCACCTCGACCTTCGCGCTCAACAACGCCACGCTGCCCTTCGTGCTGGCGATCGCAGATAAAGGCTGGAAGCGTGCCGTGAGCGAGGACCCGCATCTGAAGGCGGGCCTCAACGTGCATGCCGGCAAGCTCACCTATGCGGCAGTGGGCGAGGCGCTCGGCATCAAGACGACCGCCGCGGACCTCGCGATCGCCGCTTAAGGCGAACGCCACTCTTCCCTTCTCCCGCTCTTGGGCGGGAGAAGGTGCCCGAACGTAGTGAGGGCGGATGAGGGGCGCCGCTGAAGCGCATCACCGATCTCCTCATCCGCCTTTCGCATTCCCAAGCTCGCTCCCGATCGGCGCAGCCGCGATCCGCCCTCACCCGACCTCACTGCGTTCGGCCACCCTCTCCCGCGCGAAGGGCGCGGGAGAGGGAAGGGCGCGCGCAATTCAAACGCCGCAGGGATGGACGGCGGTTCATCGCGCTGTTAAAAGGTCATATAGCTGGCCTAACAAACTATCGTGAGGGCCAGACGGGAGGATGTCGCGTGGCCATCACTTATGAGGCGGTCAAGTCGCTGACCGCGCAGCTCTATGAATGGTCCTTGAAGAAGATTCCCGAGGACACCAAGGTCGCATTGCGGCAGGCCGCCGAGAGCGAGACCAATGAAGGCGCGCGCAAGCTCCTGGCGATGATGATGAAGAGCGCCAAGCGCGCCGAGGACACGAACCGCCTCGTCTGCTCGGATTCAGGCGTCCCGGTCTATTTCGTCAAGATCGGCACTGCGGTCGAGATCAAGGGCGACATCAAGCAGGCGATCTCGGACGGCTTCGACCATCTGGTCGAGACCATCGAGCCGCCGCTCCTCAAGCATGTCACGAACCCGCTGACGCAGGAGCGTTCCTATAAGGGCAAGGACATGCCGATCGTCAGCTACGACCTGATCGGCGGGGCCGACTATATCGACTTCACCTGCTCACCCAAGGCGCTCGGTTCCGGTCGTTGGGCGGCGCTCGAGATCTTTACTTTCCCGACACTCGAGGAGATCGAGAAATACGTGATGGAGTGCGTGCTGAAGGCCGGCTCCCAGCATTGCCCTCCGGTGATCATCGGGGTCGGCATCGGCGGCACTTTCGATCACTGCGCCAAGCTCGCCAAGCTTGCCACTTTGCGCCCCCTCGACGAACCCAATCCCGAGCCCATCCTCGCCGATATGGAGGAGCGCCTGACCAAGGCGGTCAACAAGACGGGTTTTGGCCCGATGGGCACGGGCGGCGACACCACCACGCTCGGCGTGCATGTCGAATACGCCTCCGGCCATGGCTTCACCCCGGTTGCGGTCTGCTTCAATTGCTGGATCAACCGGCGCACGCGGGCGCGCCTCTATAATGACGGCCGCGTCGAGCGCATCGAGTGAGAGGGGCATGAGCAAGCTGCATCGCATCACGCTGCCCTTCACCGAGGCCTCGGTCAGGGAGCTGCGTGTCGACGATCATGTGATCCTCGACGGCGAGATCGTGATCACGGCTGGGCTGCCGACGCATCAGCGCATCCTCGACCACATCACGCAAGATAAGCCCTTGCCGATCGATCTTCAGAGCGCTGCCTTCTTCCATCTCGGCAGCTACAGCCGCGACGTCGATGGCGTCTTCGACGTCCTCTACATGAACCCGACGACGAGCACCCGCTTCAACGGCTTCATGCCGACCTTCATCCGCAAGCTCGGCCTGCGCGCGGTGGGCGGCAAGGGCGGGCTCGATGAAGAATGCGCGCGCGCCATGCAGGAGACGGGCTGCGTGTATCTGTCCTTCCTGGGTGGTGGCTGCCCGCTGCTCTCCGAGGCGATCAAGGAGATCGTGCAGGTCTCCTGGGACGACCTCGTGGCGCATTATCGCCTGGTGAAGCTCCGGGTCGAGGAGCTCGGCCCGCTGGTCGTCGCCATCGATGCGCATGGCAACAACAAGTTCCAATCGCTCAGCGACGACGCCAGGCGTCGGCTTCCGGAACTCATGGCCGAGCTCAATCAAGGTCGCGAGGCGAGCGAGCGCATGGCGAAGGCTCAAAATAAGAGCTGAGAATCCTGGATGAGAATTCCGGCTGAGCTCAAAAGCTTCCGCCGGCACAAGGATGGGGCAGGGGAGGGAGACCGATGCAGTCGGGCGCGGCGCATGGCCAAGAGGCGGAACGGCGCGCGACCTATCGCCAGGTCGGCTGGCGCATCCTGCCGATCCTGTTCGCCGCCTACATCATGGCCAATCTCGATCGCAACAACTTCGCCTTCGCCAAGCTGCAATTCGCGACCGAGTTCGGCTTCAGCGAGGCCGTTTACGGCTTCGGGGCCGGGCTCTTCTATCTGGGCTACAGCCTGTTCGAGGTGCCGAGCAACCTGATGCTCGCGAAAGTGGGCGCGCGCCTGACATTGTTGCGCATCATGCTGTTCTGGAGCCTGTGCAGCGGGGCTCTCGCCTTCATGAGCTCGGCGACGCATTTCTATGCGCTGCGCTTCCTGCTCGGCGTCGCCGAAGCGGGTTTTTTCCCGGGCGTGCTCCTCTATCTGACCTATTGGGCGCCGACTGCCCGACGGGCCGGCTTCACGGCCCTGTTCATGTCGGCGTTGACGATGGCCGGGGTCATCGGCGGCCCGATCGCGGGAGTGATCCTGCAAAGCTTCGACGGCGCCCTCGGCCTGCGGGGCTGGCAATGGCTGTTCCTGGTCGAGGCCGTGCCCGCGGCCTTGCTCGGCATCGCCGTCTATCTCCATCTCGATGACCGGCCCGAGCAGGCCGCCTGGCTGTCGCCGTCCCGCAAGGCCTTGCTGATGCAGGATCTCGCCGCCGAGGCCAAGGCCAAGCGCGCCCATGGCCACTCGTCGTTCCTGCTGAACTTGCGCGACCGGCGTTTCTACATGCTGGCCGGCATGGCGGTCGCGCTGATCTCGGGGCTTGCCGGCCTCAATATCTGGCTGCCCACCATCATCCGCAACGGCGGCACGGCCAATCTCCTCGATATCGGGCTTTTATCCTCCTTGCCCTATGCGGTCGGCGTGCTGGCGCAACTCGCCAATGGCTGGCACTCGGACAGGACGCAGGAGCGTCGCTGGCACGCCGCCCTTCCGGCCCTGGCGGCGGGGCTCGGATGGTGCGCACTTCCCCTCGCGACCGGCCATGCGGGACTGTCATTGGCCCTCACCATCCTGATCAGCGCCGGCTCCTTTGCGGCGACCGCGCCGTTCTGGACCTTGCCCTCGCTCTACCTTTCGGGAACAGCCGCGGCGGGCGGCATCGCCACCATCACGACGCTCGGCGGGCTCGGCGCCTTCGTCAGCCCGGCGGTCGTCGGCTTCCTGACCAGCAAGACCGGTTCGCTGGCGTTAGGCCAATGCTATTACGGTCTGCTTCTGTGCCTGGGAGCCGGCATGCTCGTATTGGGGACGCGGGTTCCAAGCCCTGCCGCAGTCCGGCCATCGCCGGCCGAAACCGTCGCGACCTCATAAGCCTGTTTCGAACATCGCGGATGACCAAATATGCCTGCCGATGCAAAGCCTGCCATCCTCGTCGTCACCACGGTGCCGCCGGATCTGCGCGCCAAGCTCGCAAGCGACTACCAGCTCGTGGATCTCGAGCATCTGAGATGTGAGGCCGGTGCCGCTTCTCCCGATTTGTCGCGCTTCAAGATTGCGCTGACGACCAGCATGGCCGGCGCCGACGAGACCCTGATGGCGCAGCTGCCGCAGCTGGGGCTGATCGCCTGCAACGGTGCTGGCCTCGACAAGATCGACCTCAAGGCCGCCGCCAGCCGCGGCATCGCGGTCTGCCACACGCCGGACGAGCTCACCGAGGACGTCGCGGATTTCACCATCGGCCTGATCTACGCGGCCTCGCGGCGGCTGGTCGAGGGGGACCGCTTCGTGCGCACCGGAGGCTGGCTCAAGGGTCGCATGACCTTGTCGCGCAGCCTCGTCGGCAAGACGCTGGGGATCGTCGGGCTCGGCAAGATCGGCACTGCGATCGCGCGCCGGGCCGTGGGGCTCGGGCTGGAGGTCGTCTATCATGGGCGCCGGCCGAAGCCTCATCTCGACTATGCGTTCGAGCCCGATATCGGCAGGCTTGCCGAACGCGCCGATATCCTGGCGCTGTCCTGCGCAGGAGGCGAGGAGACGCATCATCTCATCGGGGCCGATATCCTGGCGCGGCTCGGGCCCGACGGCATCCTGGTCAATGTCTCGAGAGGCAGCGTCGTCGACGAGGAGGCGCTCATCGGCGCGCTGCAAGCTGGATCGATCGCCGCTGCGGCGCTCGACGTATTCGCGAGCGAGCCCAGGATCGATGAGCGCTTCCTCGCTCTCGACAATGTCGTCCTGCAGCCCCATTACGCCGCCCTGACCTTCGAGACGCGCGCCGCGATGGTGGGGCGCATCCATCGCGAGATCACGGCCTTTCTCGAAGGGCGCCCCTTGCATGATGCGGCTCGCCGATAGCGCGTTCTGTGCCGATGTTTCGATGTCGCTGCCGGCGGGCCTCCATGGACAAGGCAGGTGGTGGGCCGATAGACTAGGTTAATGGCTGAATGTGGAAAGCGGTTCGGACGCCGCGGAGAGGTGAATCGATGTCTGCCGCTTCGGTGAAAGCAGCTGCCGGGGCGACGACCGGCGGGCTCGATCTCAACCGCAGCGCCGTGGCGCGCTATATCCAGCTGGCCATGTTGTTCCGGGCCCGGATCGAGCAGGGCGTCTGGAAGGTCGGGCAGCAGATCCCGACTGTCGACGAGCTGGCGCTCGAATGCGGCGTGGCGCGCGCCACCATCCGCCAGGCCCTCGACCAGATCGAGCGCGATGGGCTCATCGAGCGCTTCCGCGCCAAAGGCACCTTCGTCCGGGCAGGGGCCGGCAAGCGCATCTGGTGCGAGGTCGAGACCGATTGGTCGGGCTTGCTGCGCTCGAGGGAAGACGCCGAGATCGAGATCCTCAGCGACACCCCTGGTCGCGACGGCAAGAGCATTCCCGACTCGATCGGCCAGCCGGCGCCTCGCTATCGGCATGTCCGCCGCCGCCATTGGCGCAGCGGCCAGCCCTTCCTGCTGGCGGATCTCTATCTCGACGAGCGGCTGTCGCCCAAGATCAGCCAGGAGGACCTGGCCACGAAGACCGCCCTCAAGCTCGTCGCCGGCCTGCCGGGCATGCGGATCATCGATGCCCGCCAGACCTTGACGATCGGCATGGCCGATATCGAGACGGCGGCCGCGCTGCAACTGCCGCTCAACGCGCCTGTCGCCTATGTGCACCGGGCCGCCGTCGACGCGCGCGGCGTCCTCGTCCTGGTCGCGGACGGCATCTATCGTGGCGACGTCGTGCGGCTCGACATCAAGCTGAGGTGACGAGGCGAAGCGAGACCACGGCACTCAGCGGCGGGTCGGCGCCATCAGCCGGGTCTCCATCCGCCTGACGAGTTGGGCGATGCAGAGCGCGAGCCCCAGGAATATGATCCCGACCACCAGGAGCGGCTCGGCATAGCGGAAGGTGTCTGAGGCGATGTCGAAGGCCGTGCCCAGCATTTCGGGGACCGCGAGGACCGCCAGATAGGGCGTCGCCTTGAGTATGGAGACGAAATAATTGCCGAGCGGAGCAGCGATATTGCGCAGCATCTGCGGTGCGAGGATCAGGAGCAGCGTTTGCAGGCGGCCGAGGCCGAGCGCCTTGGCGGCTTCGCTCTGGCCTGGCGCAATGGCGTCGAGCCCTGCCTTGAAGACTTCGGCGAGATAGCCGCTGTAATAGAAGCTGAGGCCGAATATGCCGATGACCAGCGCCGGCAGCGTGATACCGAAGGAGGGCAGCACGAAATACAGGAAATAGAGCTGCGCCAGGACCGGAGTGGAGCGGATCGCATCGATGAGGAAGCGCATCGCAAGCCCGGGCTTGCGGCCGGACCGCCTCAGCATTTCCCAGGAGAAGCCGAGCAGGCAGGCTCCGATCGAGGCGGCGATCGCGACCCCGATCGTCATGCCGAGCGATCCGAGGATGATCGGCAGGGTGGACAGCGCGAAGCCGACGCTAAAACTCATCGCGCAGACCGTTGTCGTGCAGTTTTCGGCCGGCAGTGACGCGCCTTTCGACGACGCGCCCGAGAATGGTCATCGGGTAGCAGATGATGAAATAGGCGATCAGCAGCGAGGTGTAGACGCCGGCCGGGTTGTAAGCTGCCTGGGCGATCTCCTTCGCCCTATAGGTCATGTCGGCGAGCGTGATCAGCGAGACGAGGGCCGTGCCCTTGACCAGTTGGATGACCTGGTTGACGAAGGTCGGCAGCATGGCGCCGAGGGCCTGAGGCAGCTCGATCTTGAGGAGGACCTGCCAGCGCTTGAGGCCGAGCGCCAAGCCTCCTTCCACCTGTCCGGCAGGCAGGGATTGCAGCGCCGCCCGCACGGTCTGGCTGCCATAGCCGCCGGTATTGAGCCCGAGCACCATCGCGCCGACCGCGAAGGCCGACAGCGTTACGCCGAAGACCGGCAGGCTGTAGTAGAAGATGAACAAAAGCACGATCACCGGCGAGCTTCGCCAGAACTCGATGATCGCCGTGACGGCGAAGCCTGCCGCACCTCGCAGGAAATGCTGCGCGATGCCGCAGCCGAAGGCGAAGGGCACGGCGAAGAGGAGGCCGAGAGCGGTCACGCCCGCCGTGACCTCGAAGCCTTCGAAGATCCCCTCGATGATCCGCAGCAGATTCACGCCAAATCCATTACGGCGTTCAGTCCTCGCCGCCGCAGATCTGCCGCTGCGTGAGATCGGGTGCCTTCTCGGCTTCGCCGAAGCCGTAGCCCCCCATGAGCTTGGCGAGCGTGCCGTCGGCCTTCATCTCGGCTAGGCGTTTGTCGTAGAGGTCGCGCAGGTCGAGATCGGTCTGGCGGAAGGCCAGTGCCGAATAGAGCGCTGCTTCCCTGCCATTCGGCTTGACATGGCCCCTGAACGGCAGCGCCCTTTCGATGCCCGTCACATTCGGGTCTTTCAATAGACCGATGGCGGTCGGAGACGAGAAGGTGATCGCGTCGACCCGGCCGGCCTGCAGCGCCGCGAAGGTCGCCTCAGTGTTCTGGAAGAGCAGCATCCGGCTCTCGGGGACGCCAGCCAGCTGCGCATTCTTGCCATTGGCGCTGCCGCGCGAGGCGCCGAGCTTGACGGCCGGATTGGCGACGATGTCGGCATAGCTGTGCAGGTTGAGCGGGTTGCCCGCCTTGACGATGATGGCATCGCCGATCGACAGGTCCGGATCGCTGAAGGCCACCACCTGGCAGCGCGCCGGCGTGATGCCGAGGCCCGAGGCGACGATGTCGAAACGGTTGGCGACGAGCCCCGGGATCAGAGCGCCGAAATCGGTGACCGTGAATTCGACCGAGGTGACGCCGAGCGGCGCGAAGGCGGCGCGCACCAGATCCGGATGGAAGCCCGTCACCTGGCCGTCGGCTCCGCGGAAGCCCCAAGGACTGCTGTTGTGGATGCCGAGCGTGAGCTTGTGGTCGCGCAAGATGCGCTCGCGCGTCGTCTCGGCGAAGGCCGCCCCGTTGCGCATCGCGCCGATGCCGAGCGCAACGCAACCGACCAGGCGGCGGCGGGACAGAAGGCGGACTCGCGGCATCAGGGCTCTCCGATATGCGCCTCGAAGCCCGAGCCGCCACGTGACGGTCGAGCATCCTCGTCCGGGTCAGTCAACAGCCGTGGCCGCCAGGCGTCCAATACAAAACATGATCAACTTCATGCGTTCTTGTTATGATGACTGCTAGATCGAAGCCAGGAGCGTCTCGGCCCCGAAAAGCTCGGCCATCTCGTTGCGCATGGCTGCGAGGAATGATCTCGCCGCGAGCGACATCGGGATATCCTTTCGATACAGCAGCGAGAAGCCGAAGCTGACGGTCGGCACGAAGGGCCGTGTCACGAGCCGCTCGGCCGGCCAGTCGAGGGCCGCCATCGGGTTGATGACCGATACCCCGATGCCTTGCCCGACCATGGCGGCGATGACGGCCGCGTAGGGGGCTTCGAGCGTCAGGCGCCGGCGCACATCGGCACCGGCGAAGATCCGGTCGACATTGACGCGGTTGCCATCGGTCGGATCGAGCGAGATGAACTCCTCGCCTTCGAGATCCTTGGCATCGATGATCTTCCTCCTCACGAGCCGGTGCCTTGCCGGCAGGATGCAGACGCCGGGGATCGCCGCATAGGCCAGGCTCTGAAGATTGGCCTGATCGGGGGTCGAGCTCGCAAAGCCGAGATCATAATTCGAGGACATCACCCAGTCGATGACGGTCACGGAGCTGCGCGTCTGCAGACTGATCGACACGTCCGGGTGGTCGCGGCGAAAGCGTGCGATCACCCGCGGCAGAAAGGCGATCCCGACCACGGGAATGCTGGCGATCCGCAGCGAGCCGGCAGTCACGGAGCGGATGTTCAAGGCGGCACGCTCCAGCTTCTCCAGCCCGACGAAGGAGCGCTCGACTTCGCGATGGAACAACATCGCCTCGGGCGTCGGGTGCAGCCTTTGCTTGGAGCGCACGAACAGCTTCAGCCCGGCCTTGGCCTCGAGCAGCGAGATCAGCCTGCTGACGGCGGGCTGCGAGATGCGCAGCCTTTCGGCGGCTGCCGTGACGGTGCCGGTCAGCATGACCAGCCTGAAGGCCTCAATCTGTCGCACATTCATCGCGGAAGCTCATAACTTATTGTCATGATATGCTAGCGCCTTTGTATTGGATCGCGGTAGCGGCTGCATCTACCATTCGGGCGACGCCTCGGCAGGCATGGGTTTCCGCGCCGCCTTGGCCCTCGAGCATGACCAGCGACACAGGGACTGAGCATGGCAAGGCCGGCACATGATGCGAGCGCGTCGCGTTCACGTCTCACTACGCGGGTGGATTTCGAGCGGGACGGCAAGCAATCAGGCTTTATCTCCGTGCCGCATTCCACGCATGAATCCGCCTATGGGCGCGTCCAGATTCCGGTGGTCTGCGTCCGCAATGGCGGAGGCCCGACGGCCCTCCTGGTGGCGGGCAATCACGGCGACGAATATGAAGGGCAGATCGCGCTCGCGAAGCTCTGTCATGCGCTCGAGCCGGATCAGGTCGCCGGGCGGGTCATCATCCTGCCCGCCTTGAACGTCGCGGCCGCGCAGGCAGCGCGGCGCTGCTCGCCGCTCGACGGCGGCAATCTCAATCGCCTGTTTCCCGGTGATGCCGATGGCGAGCCGACCGCCATGATCGCCCATTATGTCGAGAGCGTCTTGCTGCCGATGGCGACGCTCGCCATCGACCTTCATTCGGGCGGCTCATCGCTCGTCTACGCGCCGTGCGCCATCATTCGCGACAATGGTCCGCCTGAATTCGTCGACAGGCAATTCGCCGCGCTGCGCGCCTTCGGCGGATCGCTCGCCTATGTCACCGATGGACGCAACCAGGGCGCCGACCGGACCTTCGCGGCTGCGGCGGATCGTTGCGGCGTGATCGCCGTCACGACCGAGCTCGGGGGAGGGGCCTCCGTCGACAAGGCGGGGCTCCGCCTCGCCGAGGACGGGGTGCGGCGCGTCCTGCACCGGTTCGGCATCCTCGCCGAAGCGCCAGCTCCATGCCTTGAGGATCTGCGACTGATGCAGGTCGAAAGCGGCCAATCCTATGTGCTGGCGCCCGAAGACGGCGTGTTCGAGCCGCTCGCGGAACTTCGCGACGAGGTCAAGGCAGGCGATCTCGCGGGACGGCTCTTGTTCCCGCAATCGCCCTGGCGAGCTCCGTTAGACATCCCGTTCGAGGTCTCTGGCTTCGTCATTTGTCGGCGCGCGCTCGCCTGGACGAAGCGAGGCGATTGCCTGTTCCAAGTGCTGGCGCCCTATATGTTGTCGCCCTATGTGTCGGCGCCTTGTCACGGCACCGGGCGCAACTCATGACCTTGCCTGTCCGCAACCAGCGCCTGACGGGATTTGCTTGCATCAGATGCGAGGCACGCTCTGCCTTCGGCGATCATCCCGAAGGGTGCCCGATCTGTCTCGCCGCCGGCTTCCCGTCGAGCGTCGCGCCGACCTATGAGGAGCTTGCACCCTTCGTCGGCAGGGCCGCAGGGCGCGGCATGACCCGCTTCGCCGGGCGACTGCCCTACACCAGTTTTCCTTCGCTCGGCGAAGGCGACACGCCGTTCGTGGAGCTCGAACGGGTCGCGGCCAGACTTCATCTCGACGCCCTGCATATCAAGCTCGAGAGCTCCAACCCGACCGGCTCGCATAAGGACCGGATGAGCGCGCAATTCGTGGCTCGCGCCCTCGATCGAGGCGTATCGGGCGTGGTCGCTGCCTCGAGCGGCAATGCTGGTGCCTCGCTTGCGACTTACGCCGCGCTCTCAGGACTGGCGTGCCGGATCGTGACCACGCCCGCCATCAATCCGATCTGGCGGCGCGCCATCGAGATGGCCGGCGCCGACTTGCACTTCGAAGCCGATTCCCTTTCGCGCTGGTCGCATGTGAAGGCGTTGGTGCGCCAGGGTGGATGGATGTCCGCCACCAATTATCTCGATCCTCCGGTCGGGAGCGAACCTTGCGGCGTCGAGGGCTACAAGACCTTGGGCTACGAGCTTGCCGAAGAGCAGGCGATCGCCGCGGCGGATGTGGTTCTGGTGCCGACGGCGCGAGGCGACCTTCTCTTCGGCATCGCCAAAGGTCTTTTGGAGGCGAGGAGCTCCGGCGCCTTCGCGCGCATCCCGAAACTCATCGCGGTCGAGCCTTTCGCGCGCCTGACGCGAGTGCTGACGGGAGAGGATTATCGCCGCAAGTTCGAAGGCAGATCGACCTTGAGCTCCTCGACCTTGAGCTCTTCGCCCTTGAGCTCCATCAATGGGCCGACGGCGACCTTTCAGTCCCTCTTGGCGCTGCGGCAAACGGCAGGAGAGGCGGTCGCGGTGAACTCGGAGCAGGTGCTCGACGATCAGCGGCTTCTCGCCGCGCAAGGCATCTATCTCGAGAGCTCAGCCGCGGCGGCGCTCACGGCGCTGCGCTTTCTCCTGGCGCGAGATGGAGCAGCCATTCGGCGTGCCGTGCTGATCGGCACCTCTTCCGGCTATAAGGAGCTGTACTAGGGCAGCGGCGTCGCCGGACATGCAGCGCGCCGTCGTGCAGGCTCCTCCGGCTTCGTCGGATCTATATCCCGGCCGCTTTGCGCAGCGCCTCGTTGATCCGTTCCTGCCAGCCCGGCCCGCCTTCCTGGAAATGCTCGAGCACGTCCCGGTCGAGGCGCAGCGAAACCAGCTCGCGGACACCCGGCAGCTTCGGCTTCTCCGTCACCGCCTGGACGGGCTTCGTGGTGACCGATTTGAATGCCGCCTCGGCGGCATCTCGAGCGCCGGTCGGTATCCGTGATCGAAAGGGCGGCTTGCTCATTGTGTCCCACGCCGTTGCTGGATCAGGTTGGCCTGCCAAGCAAAGCCCAACGGACGATGCCGCACAAGGCCTTTCCCAAGAGATTGGTGCTTTCCCACCAGAACCCGTGCGACGGTGCATAAGCCCGTCGATATCGCATCATTAATTCCGAAACGCGCAAGACCAGTTTTCGCAATTGATACTGAGTTCGTCGTACCCCGTTGCCGCCGATCGCAGGCGCGCGACAGGAAAGCCTCATAGAGGATCAATTCAGGGTGGCCGGATGCGAAATGTCTGAGAGTTCCATCCGGCCTCTTCGAAAACTTTCGGATTTAGCTTGAAGTTCGCCGATTGCTTCACTATATCACATCGATCGAACTCGGCCGGACGATCAGGCCCTCGCGACAAGATGGTCGCGCAAGCTGATGAACTTCCCACCAATTTCGACCACGGGCGTTCCGCCGCACCCTGCGACGGAAATGTTTCTCCGTATCTACAGGAAAGGTTCGTCATGAGCACGGGCACCGTCAAATGGTTCAACGTTCAAAAGGGTTTCGGCTTCATTCAGCCGGATGATGGCGGCAAGGACGTTTTCGTCCATATCAGCGCTCTCGAGCGCGCCGGCATCCGCGACCTCCAGGAAGGGCAGAAGATCAGCTTCGAGCTGGTCGAGGATCGCCGATCGGGCAAGATGTCCGCAGATCAGCTCCAAGCCGCCTGAGGCAGGGCCCGCTTTCGGGAGGGCCGGCGACCACGGATGTACTGGCGCTGGCCGCTCTTCGGAGCGGGTCAAGGATTTGACCAGGGGGTCAGGCGCAGGCCTGGCCCCTTTTTCTTCACAAGTTTCTTCACTTGTTTTTTCCCTTGCCGATGGAGGACGCCGCATTGCAGGTACTGGTCCGCGACAACAACATCGAACAGGCCATGAGGGTCCTGAAGAAGAAGATGCAGCGCGAAGGCGTGTTTCGCGAGATGAGGCGGCGCCGGGCCTTCGAGAAGCCTTCTGAGAAGAGAGTGCGGGAGAAGGCGGACGCGATCCGTCGGTCACGCAAATTGGCGCGCAAGCAGGCTCAGCGCGACGGGTCGATTCCGATGCCCAAGCCGAAAGTCAAACCGGCCATGGGCATGGCGGCGCGCCGCTAAAGCCGGCGGCGCTCCAGCACAGCCTTCAGGTCAATTTCCCGACTGGCGCCTACATATCACCCAAGCCGCGCGCCCGCGCCTCGATCACGATATCCGCAAGGATGATCTTGGCGAGGCGCCGGGCCGGCGTCGCGCCGATCTTCACCGGCGGCTTCGAGCCGAGCGGCGACGTCACCGTCAGCATCCCTTTCGCAACGGTGTAGCTGCCCGTATGCACCTCGCCCTTGATATCGATGGTGACGATTTGCGGCGGCTTCACTGGCAGTCCTCGTCGGCAAATAGCTGGGGCGCAGGGCGCAGGATCCGGTCATGTAAAGGCGGGAGCTGCTCTAATGGCTGCGAACGCGGAATCTCTTTGCGAAAGGCGAGGGGATCTCCATCTTCCGTTGCTCGATCGTGTCTCTCGTCGCGACACGGATTTCCGAGCTCTTGGCAGTGGCGCTGTCGCCGCCGCGCGCCAGCACTTTCATGATGCGATCGATCGTCGTGGTGACGGCGTGGTCGCGTTCCATGGCGTGTCTCCATCGGGGCGGGAGCACGATCCACTCTCAGCCGCTGGCGCCCGATCGAGAAGGCCAGCGATCTCAGAACCATGCGCTTGTCGGCGCATTTTACCTAGCGGTATTTTCCCTCGGACGCGGAGGTGGCGCGGCACCGATGACTTCTTCGCAGAAGGGTCGCATCCGCCGTTTGGGCATGGGCGGGAGCGATGGCTCGGGCGCGGCTATTGCGCAGCGCGCTATTGCGAATCGTGCCGCTCCGCCGCTTCGCGCGACAATCTCGCAAAATCATCGAGGACGTTGGCGATCAGCGTCTGCCGGCGAGGTTCTTGAGCCGCAAGCGTGCTCGCGAAGAGCGTCAGCAGGTAACGTGCCTTCTCCGCAGCATCAAGCCAGGTCACCGAGGGCGCCGCCACGAATTGGGCTTCCAGCCGCTCTTGACGCAGACGCAGGGCTTCCTGGTCGGCCGCCACTTCGGTGAGGAGACGACGCAGTTCGGTCGCCTTCTGTGCCGCCATGCCGCGACGCCGGTCGAGGTCGACGGTTTCCTCGGTCATTGCGATAGTTCCTTCAGGCCCCTTTCTGGGTTGCCTTGTCCTTCAGCTTGCCGGCCTTGGGCCGAGTTTCGGTCCTTGCGCGCTTCGGCTCCGCCACCAGGGGCGGCGGGGGTGCGGCCGGGGCTTCCGACGCAATGATCTGAAATTCGCCGACCACGCGTTCATAAGGTTCGTCATCGCTCTTGACCCGATATTGCAGCTCGTCGCCGCGGGCCGGCAAGATCGCCACGATCTTGTAGACCGCCATGGGCTTCAAGTTGATCCCTGCCCCGGCAGACAGCGAAATATTCTGGTTGAGCCTGTAGAGATGATCGCTCATGTGTGGGCATCCGGTTTGAAGGCAATCAACTGCACGAAATCACCGGCGCATTCCTGCGACGAGACCGAAACTCTTCTGAAGTGGTCGCAGCGTCGGACCCGACCGGATCGACGCAGGCGAACTCGCCCAAATCCCCGGCCGGCAAGAACCTGCCAAGAACTAACCGGGCAAGAACTAACCTGCCAAGAACTAACCCGCCAAGAACTAATCTGCCAAGAACTAATCTGCCAAGAACTTGCAAGGTGAGCCTCGATCCCTCCCCGGTCAACTCTTCATTCGTGCCGAACAAGCTCTTTGCTTGCCGGCTGAGCTTCGCGAAGCATTTTCGACTGAAACCGACCCTGCCCCATCCGAAAAAGCGTGTCAAAACAAAAAGATGGGTAGCCGGGCCGCAGCCATCAAAAGCGTTCGCGCTCCAGGCTCTCCAGGCAAAGGCTTCGGCGTGAGCCACAGGATGGTCGCCGCTGTGCCTCGCCACCATCTCCGCGGGTCTCAAAGATCGCTGGTAAGGGTGCTTGCGTTCGGCGCGGAAAGGCAGCGCATTGAGCGATCTGACGCCCCGATCGCCCCCTTCACCGTATCAGGATCGCGATCCAGGCGCTGAGGGCGGCAAGCAGGAACACGGCAGCGATGCTGATCTGCGCACGCTTGCGCACCAAAAGACTGGGCCGCGCGATCGCGGCGGCGCCGTGATATCGGAAGCGATGCACTCTCCACAACATTGGGCTATCCTCGCATTGTGAGCCGAGGAACGGCGTTCAGTCGTCATCTGCCTAGCTTCGTCGCGGCACTGCCGCGCCGTGGTTTCTTCGCCGGCGCCATGGCCACTGCGGCGGCGGTTGCCTCTTGCTCGGCCGCGTCACGTGCGGCGCGCAGCTCGCGAAGACGCGCCGTCTTGGTGTGCATCGCCTTGCGGCGCGCGGCTTCATCGGAGATCCGCTGCTCGACTTGGCGAGCGCGCTCCTCCTGGTCCGTCTTTCTTCGCGTGGCCCTGAGATTAGCGTCCTTTTGTGCGTCTACCTGCATAGATCCTGCTTTCTCTTTGGCGACACTTAGAACCCACCGGCATTGATCCCGGTCGGCACGTCGCCGCAACATTCGAGGATGATCGCCTCGTCCCATTGCCCGCTATCTGGATTTCCGTGTTTGGAGAAGGCTACGGCCCCTCCCATCACCATGGCGAAGGTCGTGGCCATGCTCTTTGCCTGGTCCGCCGAACGCGCTTGCACCACGCGCTGCGGCGAGAGCTTCCCGCCCAGCCCGCGGAAGATGGGAAGAACGCCGAATTTCGTCACCATGCCCATCACCTGACGATCAAGGCATCGTATTTGGCGCAATGATACGCTCGGCCACTGCCGCATGACGCTGTTTGAGGGCATCGGGCCTTTTGGGGAGATCGGGCTTTGGCCATCGAGCGCTCCGTTGCCGTCAGGCGGGAGCGCAATCGCGTCTCTCAGCCACCGGCGCCTCGGAATGTCTCGCTGCCGGTGATGCGGCATATTCGCATGCCCGCGGCGAAATAGCGACCCTTATTTTGATTCGGCGGGGCTGCGGCCCACCGCCGAATCATGCCGACGCAGGCAGCGATGATCGCGCGCGGGAGCATCAAATTATCGCGTCCGGCAAAAGCTCAAACGGCGTCGCCATCGCGATCCGATCACGGATATGTCATTTCAGGGTGGAATGAGACGCGAGGAGCGCGCGACCGCTTGTTGAGCAGGCGCTAACTTTTACCGCGTATCTCTGGTGGAACGGCCCAGGCGCTGGCTTCGGGTTTTTGCGTACCAGCACCTCGGCCGAAACCGGCCCAGCTCCGCGCCGCGTGGAGCGGGCCTTCGAGGCGGCGGCGTACTGATCGCAGCACCTGCGCCTCACGGCGATCGCTCGGTCTCGCGATCGACATTTGCGGAAAATCGCGGGAAGACTCCCGGCTATGTCCGAGATCACGATTCGCCGCCTGTTAGTGGCGACCCGTCATGACTATCGCAATATCCGGCTCGAAGCGCTGCAACGAGCGCCTGAAGCCTTCGGCTCGACCTATAAGCTCGAGGTCGCGTGGCCCATCGAGACATTCGAGGCGCGCCTGGAAAGATCGGTCGTCTTCGGAGCCTATTGCGGCGAAGAGATCATCGGCATGGCCGGGCTTGCCCGCGACTCCGGCCCCAAGCACAGCCACAAGGCTTTTCTCTGGGGCATGTATGTCCGCTCCGAGGTGGGACGACGGGGCGTGGGCGCGGCACTTGTCGAAGCCATCGTCGATCATGCGCCGGATGGGGTCGAGCAGATCGCCTTGACGGTGGTGCAAGACAACAAGGTGGCGCGAGCGCTCTATGAACGATTGGGATTTGCGGTCTACGGAGTCGAGCCGCGGGCGCTGAAGGTTGCGGGTCGCTATTTCGATGAAATCCTCATGGTGAAGTTCCTGCGTGCCGCTCCTTGTGGCAAGGAGTAGCGTGGCTCGGATGAAAAACGGAGGCGTTCCATGTGCGAGATATGCCGTCGAGATCTTTCCGCTCATCATGTGCAGCCCTCGAGACGCGGGCTGTTTCGACTAGCCGGCGCGGCTGCGGCCGGGATGGCGTTGACCGGTTCTGCCCTGGCGAAAGAAGCCAAGGCGCCGCCGAAGCCGCAGAACGTCGTGTCGCCGGATGCTTCGCTCGAGCTGTTGAAGAAGGGCAATGGACGCTATGTCGAAGGCGTCTCGCGGCGCCACGACTTCAAGCATGAGCGCGAGGCACTGGTCGGAGGGCAGAACCCTTATGCGGGCATTTTGAGCTGCGCCGATTCCCGCATCGCGCCCGAATACGCGTTCGACAGCGGCCGCGGTGATCTGTTCGTCTGCCGGGTGGCAGGCAATTTCGCCAACGCCGACACGATCGCGAGCCTGGAATACGCGGTCTCCAGCCTCGGCACGCCCCTGATCGTCGTGCTCGGCCATGATAGTTGCGGCGCCCTCGACGCCACCATCAAATCGCTGAAGGACAACACCACCTTGCCCGGGCATCTGCCGTCCCTGGTCACGAGCCTCACCCCGGCCGTGACTGCAAGCGCGGGTCGGCCGGGCGATGCGCTTGACAACGCTGTCCGGCAAAACGTGATCGACAATGTCGCCAAGCTCAAATCGGCGACACCCATCCTGAGCGCCGCGGTCGAACAGGGAAAGCTCAAGGTCGTCGGCGGAATTTACAAGCTTGCGGACGGTCGGGTCGAGATGATCGCCTAAGGGGGCAGCGCGCTGTGGGGGAAGGCGCGAGCCCGATCATCTCCGGTGTTTTCTGCCTGAGGCGATCGCATCAGCGACGATGTCGAGCGGTAGTATCAGCTTGAGCGGATCATCCAACAACGCCAGAGCACCGAAGCGCTCATACCATCTTGCCGCGTTCTCATCCTTCGCATCGATGGCGAGGGCAACGCCACCGACTTCCGTCGCGACGGCCAAGGCTCGTTCGCCCGCGGCCAGCAGCAAGTCGCCACCGAGGCCCTGGCCCTGCATCGAACGATCGATGGCCAGACGCCCGAGCCGAAAGACCGGCACGTCGTAGCGTCCCAGCTTCTTGGTCAGTCTCGCGGGCACGCGGGCGAACTCGACGGTGCCGGGGCTGATCGAGTAGAAGCCCATAACGCGCACCGGATCTACCGGGGGCACCGCGACAAAAGTTTTGGCGCCGCCGGAATCGTGGTTCTGCCTTGCGTAGCGATCGAGATATTCATTGAGGGCGCGCACGCTGCAATCGAAGCTCTTGCGGTCATGATGCCGCCCAATGGGCTCCTCGCGCCAATCCGGCAACGCAGCTATGCCCGAGTGGCGCGGCGTCTTGCGGCAGCCATGAGAGCGGGCGGCGGCTTGGGCGGGTTCTCCAGAAGCTCGATCACCCGCATGGTGTCGCGCTCGCCAAGCACAATGCGTTCGGCGCGGTCCACCACTGCGCGCGCGGCAGGTAGCACGTTGCGCATGATGAAACTGGTCACGTCCAGCCGCTCATAGGCCGCGGCCGTCGCCAGGACGCGCTTCTCTTCCTTGGTCGCCCGCAACTCGATTCTGTCTTCGCGGGCTGGGCGGGTCGCCGGCATACCGCTCTCCATAATTTTGAGGTGCCGTACGGACTATATACGTACGGGAGCATGTCCGTCAATTTTGGCGAGCCTGTATTGGCCAGCGATTTCCCCAGGAATCTGCATTTGCATTCAGTCCGTCATGGCCACCGGCTGTACTCTGCGGTAATCAACTGTCACCGGCATGGCTACCGCGGATTCAGCGATGAGCGAGTACCAGTATTTCGAATTCCGGGCGGTCGATCGCCCGCTCAGCGCGGCGGACCGGGAGGCGCTCCGGGCATTGTCGTCGCGGGCGAAGGTCACCGCCACGAGCTTCATCAACTCCTATAACTTTGGCGACTTCGGGGGCGATCCGGCAAAGCTCATGGAGCGCTGGTTCGACCTGCATCTCTATCTGGCGAATTGGGGCTCGCGCCGGCTGATGATCCGCCTGCCAAAGCGGCTTTTCGATCGCGCTCGTCTCGAGACCCTTCTCGACAAGGTCGAATGCGCCGAGCTCCGGGTTGCCGGCGAGAATCTGATCCTCGACATCGCACGCGACGAGCTGGACCTCGAGGATTGGCAAGATGATTCGAGGCGGCTCGCCGGGTTGGCGCCGCTTCGGGGCGAGCTGCTGGCGGGCGATCTTCGGCTCTTCTATCTCCTCTGGCTGACCGAGGTCGAGGGCGACATGTTCGGGCCGGACGAGCCGGAGCCGATGCCAGGGATCGGGCCGCTGACGGCTTCGCTCGAAGCCTTCGCGGCGTTCTTCGGCCTCGACCCGGATCTCGTCGAGGCCGCAGCCGAGCGCTCGCCCGCCGCGCCCAGGACCGTCGGCGAGCTGCGGGCCCGTGCCGAGGCGATCCGCCTCGCCCATGAGCGCGCCGCCGTCGAGGAGATCAAGAAGGCTCGTCGGCCGCGTCTCGATGCCCTGGCGCAACGCGGTGACAGCGTCTGGGACGAGGTCGAGGCCGAGATCGCGTACCGCAACACGGCGGGCTATGACAAGGCCGTTGGGCTTCTCGCCGATTTACGGCTCCTCGCCGAAGAACGCGGCATGGCGGCAGATTATGCCCGGCGCCTCACCGCCATCAAGAAACGGCATTCCCGCAAGCCGCAGTTCCTGGTGCGTCTTGCAAAGACCGACGAGCAATCGGAACGATAGAAGCTGTTGCGTGGATCGCCGAGGGCAGCCTGAATGAATCGCGAGGGCAGGATGGCGACCGCAGGTGAGATCATCGTCGACAGCCTCGTCGCAAACGGGATCGACAGGGTCTTCTGCGTCCCCGGCGAAAGCTATCTCGGTCTTCTCGACGCCCTCTATGGTCGCGGCGACATCGACACGGTGGTCTGCCGCCATGAATCCGGGGCGGGCTTCATGGCGCTCGCCGATGCGCGTCTCACGGGTCGCCCCGGCATCGCCTGCGTCAGCCGCGGCCCCGGCGCCAGCAATGCGGCGATCGCGGTTCACACTGCCGAGCAGGACAGCGTTCCGTTCGTCCTGATCATCGGGCAAGTCCCGGTTCGCGACCTGCGCCGCAACTCCTTCCAGGAGATCGACTACGGCAAGATGTTTGGCTCGATCGCCAAATGGGTGGCCGAAGTCACCGACCCCGATCGCGTCGGCGAAACGATCCTGCGGGCCATCCAGGTCGCGACCACAGGTCATCCGGGTCCGGTGGTGATTGCGGTCCCCGAAGATGTGCTCACCGCTGCCTCGCGCTCAGAGGTGGTGAGGCCGCAATCGAAGCCGCGCGCCGCACCCCATCCCGACGATGTCGCCAGCTTGCGGCAGCTGCTGGCGCATGCCGAACGGCCATTGGTCATCGCCGGCGGCAATCTCGATCGGCCCGGCGGCCGAGAGGCCTTGGCGGACTTCCTCACAAGCTGGCATGTCCCGACGGCGGTCTCCTTCCGCAACCAGGATCTCTTCCCCAATGATCATCGACTGTACGTCGGCGATTTGGGGCTCGCCAATCCCGAAGCGCAGATGGCGGTCTATCGCGACAGCGATCTCGTGCTGGTGTTGGGCGCCCGCCTGAGCGACATCACCACCCAGGGCTATACCTTCCCCCGCCTGGTGCGGCCCCAGATGCAGCTCGTGCATGTCTATCCGGATCAGAGCATGATCGGCACGCATTTCGCCGCCGATCTTGCAATTGCTTGTGATGCCGCGACCCTGATCACGGCCCTCGGCAAGCCCGAGCTGGCGCCTCCCGAGCACCGGGATGGTTGGATCGATCGCTTGAAGGCCGAGCAGCGCAGGATTGCCACGCCGCGCGTCGTGGCGGCCGATGACGGCGTGCCATTCGAGAGCATCGTCGACCATGTCGGCCGCAACCTCGCCGACAATGCGATCGTCACTCTGGATGCTGGCAGCTTCGCGGCTCCCGCCTATCGGGTCATTCCCTTCAAGCCGCCGCAGCGCTTGCTGGCGCCGATCTCGGGCGCCATGGGCTTTGGCGTCCCAGCCGCCGTCGCGGCCGCTCTGCGCATTCCTGGCGCGCCGGTCGTCTGCTTCGTTGGCGATGGCGGCTTCCTGATGACGGGCAACGAGCTCGCGGTCGCCATCGAGCGCAAGCTGCCGATCAAGGTGATCTTGTCCGAGAACCACATCTATGGCTCGATCCGCATCCATCAGGAGCGCGAATATCCGGGCCGCACCATCGGCACGAGCTTCGCCAATCCGGATTTCGCGCTGATCGCCAAGGCCTTTGGCTTCGAGGTGACGCGCATCGACGAACTGGCGCAGCTCGATCGGTTGACTGCGGCGCTCGCGGCGCCCGGACCCCAGTTCATCCTGGTCCACACCAGTGTCGCTGCCATCCTGCCGAAGCCGGTCGGCATCGGCCAGGCTGCGGGCTAGCCAGCAGGACCGACGCGAACTCAGCCGCCGGGATCGCCGAGAATCCTCATCAGGGCGGCGCCTGCCGCCGTTTCGGCTTGCTTCCATCCCGAACCAGGGCATCAATAGGGGAATCGCCAGCCGGAGATCCGTCTCTGTCCCAATCGCTGCCTCTTCTTGACGTGCAAGGCCTGTCGGTCGCGTTCGGCGCCGGACATGATGCAGTGATGGTGGTGCGCGGCCTCGATCTCAGCGTCGGGGTCGGGGAGACGGTGGCGCTGGTTGGCGAATCCGGATCGGGCAAATCCGTGACGTCGCTGGCGATCACGCGGCTGATCGACCATGCCGGGGGGCGGATCGCCGCCGGGCGAATCGACTTCACCAGACGCGATGGCCGAGTGCGCGACCTCGTGGCCGAGACGCCGGAAGCGATGCGCCGCCTGCGCGGCGCCGAGCTCGCAATGGTGTTCCAGGAGCCGATGACGAGCCTCAACCCGGTGTTGCGTATCGGCGACCAGATCGCCGAAGCGGTGATGCTGCATCAGGGCATCGGCCGCGCCGAGGCGATGGCGGAGGCCAAGCGGATGCTCGACCGCGTGCGCATCCCCGAGGCGGCTCGGCAGCTCAAGCGCTACCCGTTTCAGCTTTCCGGCGGCATGCGCCAGCGCGTGATGATCGCGATGGCGCTCTCGTGCCGGCCGCGCCTGCTGATCGCCGACGAGCCCACGACCGCGCTCGACGTCACGGTGCAGGCACAGGTTCTGCGGCTGATAGCCTCGTTGCAGCGAGAGCTGCGCATGGGCCTCTTGTTCATCACCCACGATATGGGTGTGGTGGCGGAGATCGCCGACCGCGTGGTGGTCATGCGCAAGGGGGAGAAGGTCGAGGAAGGCTCGACCGCGCGCGTGTTCGACGCTCCCGAACACCCCTACACCCGCGCATTGCTGGCCGCCGTGCCGGCGCTGGGCAGTTTGGCGGGGCAGAGCCTGCCGGCGCCATTCGAGACACCGGACGCGCCGCCGCCCAGGCCGCAGGATACGGTGCGCGGCGCGCCCGTATTGCAAGTGCGCGACCTCGTCACTCGGTTCGACGTAAGGCGGGGCCTATTCGGGCGGATGACCGGGCGCATCCATGCGGTGGAGCAGGTCAGCTTCGATCTGCGGCCGGGCGAGACACTGGCGGTGGTTGGCGAGTCCGGCTGCGGGAAATCCACGCTTGGGCGCAGCATTATCCGGTTGGAGCAGCCCGAGGGCGGCACGATCCGGCTTGCCGGGCAGGATGTGATGCGGCTCGATGGCGCGACCGAGCCGCTGCTGCGCAGGGCCGTGCAGTATGTGTTCCAGGATCCGTTCGCCTCGCTCGATCCGCGCCTGACCATCGGCTTCTCGATCGCCGAGCCGATCCGCACGCACCGGCTGATGATCGGCACGGCCGTGGAAGGGCGCGTGCGAACGCTGTTGGAGCAGGTCGGGCTCGCGGCACGGCACGCGGCGCGCTACCCGCATGAGCTTTCCGGCGGAGAGCGGCAGCGTGTCTGCATCGCCCGGGCGCTGGCGAGCGAGCCGCGCGTGATCATCGCCGACGAGGCGGTGGCGGCGCTCGATGTCTCGATCCGCGCGCAGGTGGTGAACCTGATGATGGACCTGCAGGCCCGGCTTGGCATCGCCTACCTGTTCATCTCCCATGATATGGCGGTGGTGGAGCGCGTCGCGCACAGGGTGGCGGTCATGTATCTCGGCCAGATCGTCGAGATCGGCTCCCGCCAGGCCGTCATGGGCGATCCGCGGCACGCCTATACTCGCCGCTTGCTGGCGGCGGTTCCGGTGGCGGACCCGCGGCGGCGGTGGCGAGAGGTGGAGCTTGATGAATCCGAAGTGCCGTCGCCGCTGCGCAGGGTGGGCGATGCGCCCATGGCGGCGCCGCTTGCCGAGGTGGGGCCCGGCCATTTCGTGGCTCGCCACAGCGTAGGTGGGCTCTATTGACGCCTCGACGTCGCGAGCTTCCAGTTGGGCGCACGGGGCGCTATGAGATGAGTTCGGCGTAGCGAAGATCGGCTGGCGCCCAAGATGACGGCGCCCATGAACGACAAGGAGCCGCAAGATGTCTCAGCTTTTGCCTCGGATGATGCTCGGAGCGGTGCTTGCGCTCCTCGGTGCGACGCCGGCCTTGGCGGCCAAGGATCTGGTGATCGGGGTTGATTCCAACATGCCGCACCTCGACCCCGCGAACACCAACGATACGTTGTCGCAGTCGGTCGAGCGGACAATGTACCAGGGGTTGTTCGGCTTCGACAAGGAGATGAAGCTGGTGCCGGCCCTGGCGGAGAAGGTCGATTCCGACGAGACCGCGACCGAGTTCGTTTTCCACTTGCGGCATGGCGTCGTCTTCCATGACGGCACGCCGTTCGACGCCGACGCCGTGAAGATAAGTCTCGAGCGGGTGATGAACCCGGAGAACCACCTGTCCCGTCGCAGCCTCGTCTCGATGATCTCGCATGTCGATGTGCTGGATCCGTACACGGTGAAGATCGCGCTGTCGCAGCCCTTCGGCGCCTTCGTCAACAACATGGCCCATCCCGGCACGTTCATCATCAGCCCGAAGGCGTTGGCGCAGTACGGCAAGGACATCGCGACGCACCCCGTCGGCACGGGGCCATTCAAATTCGTGAGCTTTGCAGCCGATACGGTGAAGACGACGAAGAACGAGGCGTATTGGAAGCCGGGACTGCCGAAAGTGGACAGCATCACCTTCAAGGCCGTGCCCGAAAGCGGCTCGCGCTTCGCCATGCTGCAGACCGGCGAGGCGCAGTTCATCGCTCCTCTGCCGTCCGAGCTGGTGAAGGCCGCGCAGGCGATCCCGACGCTGCAGGTGGTGATCTCGCCCTCGATCGTCGCGCGCTACGTTGCGCTCAACACCATGAAGAAGCCGTTCGACGACCTGCGGGTGCGCGAGGCGCTGAACTATGCCGTGGACAAGACTGCATTCGTGAAGATCGTGTTCAGCGGCTATGCGGCGCCTCTCGACGCGCCGATCCCGCCCCAGCTGGGCTTCTACTCGAAGCAAGGTGTGTGGCCATATGACCCGGCAAAAGCCAAGGCGCTGCTGGCTGAAGCCGGCTACCCAGACGGATTCAGCGTCGAGCTTTGGGGTGCGACATCGACCCTTGCCAAGCGGTCGATGGAATTCCTGCAGCAACAATTCGCGGCGGTTGGCGTCAAGGCGACCGTCCTGCCGCTGGAAGCGGGGGTCAGGACCGCGAAGCTGTTCAATGTGCAGAAGCCGGAAGATGCCACGATGCAGATGGACTACTCCGGCTGGTCGTCCTCTACCGGCGATGCGGATTGGGGTCTGCGGCCGCTTCTGTACAGCAAGTCCTTCCCGCCGAACCTGTTCAACACCGCCTATTACCATTCGGCCGCAGCCGATGACGCGATCGCGGCGGGGTTGGCGAGCGCCGATCCGGCAAAGCGAGCGGCGGCTTACGCCCAGGCGCAAAAAGTGATCTGGAAGGACGCTCCCTGGGTGTTCCTGAGCGTCGACGAGCTCATCGCGGGCGAATCGAAGAAGCTCTCGGGCGTCTACTACATGCCGGATCAAGGGCTATTGACCGAAGAGGCTGCACTCGACTGACGGCAGGCGCCACCGCTTCGGCCTGGCCGGATGTTCGCGTTCATCATGCGCCGGCTGGCCGGCACCGTGATCGTTCTCCTCGCTGTGTCGGTGTTCGTGTTCGGCTTCGTGCGCCTGCTGCCGGGCGATCCGGCGCGGCTGGTGGCGGGGCCGGACGCGACCGTGGAGGACGTGGGGGCCGTCCGGGCCGAAATGGGCCTCGAAGGCTCGCTCTGGCGGCAATACGCGCATTATCTCGGCCAGACCCTGCGCGGCGATTTCGGCCGCTCGGCCAAGACGCGCCAGCCGGTGGTGACCGAGATCGGGGCGCGCTTCATGCCGACGCTGTGGCTGACGCTCGTCGCCATGGGCTGGTCGACGCTCGCGGGGCTGGTGATGGGCGTGATCTCCGGCGTAGAACGCGGCCAGTGGCAGGACCAGGCCGTCATGGCGCTCGCAGTCTCCGGCGTGTCGTTTCCGGGCTTTTGGCTGGGGCTGCTCCTGATCGACCTGTTCTCGGTGCGGCTCGGCTGGTTGCCGACCGGCGGCTATGACGATTGGCGGAGCTTCATTCTGCCCTCGATCACGCTTGGCGCCGGCGTTGCGGCGGTGCTGGCGCGGTTCACCCGCTCGGCCTATGTCGAGGTTGCCGCCGAGGACTATGTGCGCACGGCGCGCTCGAAGGGAGTGGCCGAGCGGGACGTGATTTGGAAGCACACATTACGCAATGCACTGATTCCGGTCGTGACCTTGATCGGATTGGAATTCGGCTTCCTGCTCGGCGGCTCCATCGTGGTCGAAAGCGTGTTCTCCTGGCCGGGGCTCGGGCGGCTGCTGGTCGATTCGGTTTCGTTTCGCGACTATCCGGTGATCCAGGCGGAAATCCTCCTCTTCTCGACGGAGTTCGTGCTGATCAACCTGATCGTCGACCTCCTCTATGCCGTGCTCAATCCGGAGATCCGTCTGCGATGAGCGAAATCGCGATCCGGACCGTCCAGATCAGCTCTCCGCTCGGCGAGTTCGCGCGGCGCTTCCGGCGCAAGCGCATTCCGCTGCTCGCGGGCATTGTGCTCCTGCTATTGATCCTGGCGGCCGTGCTGGCGCCGTGGATAGCGCCCTATGACGCGACGACCCCCGATTACGACAACGTGCTGTCGGGGCCCTCGCTCGCCCATTTCGCCGGCACCGACGTATTCGGGCGCGACATATTCAGCCGCATCATATGGGGCGGGCGAGTATCGCTGACGGTGGGATTCGTATCCGTGGTCCTGGGTTGCTTCACTGGCATAACGCTCGGCCTCGTGAGCGGCTTCGTCGGCGGCTGGGTGGACAGCGTCGTCATGCGCTTTTGCGATGTCCTGCTGGCCTTTCCCGGCATCCTCTTGGCGATCGCCGTGGTGGCGGTGCTCGGCCCGGGCATTTCGAACGTGGTCTACGCGATCGCGGTGTTCAGCATGCCCGTGTTCGCGCGGCTGGTGCGCGGCACGACGCTCGCGCTGAAGCAGACCGTCTATGTGCAGGCGGCGCGCAGCATCGGCGTGCGCCGCTTGCCGCTCATCCTCCATCATATCCTTCCGGGGACCTTGCCGGGCGTGATCGTCTATCTCACCTTGCGTATCGGCACCTCGATCCTGACCGCGGCGGCGCTGAGCTTCATCGGCCTGGGCGCCCAGCCGCCGAGCCCCGAATGGGGCGCGATGCTCTCCGACGGGCGCAGCTATCTCGGCGTCGCTGATCATTTGACACTGTTTCCGGGCATAGCCATTTTCGTGACCGTGCTGGCGTTCAACCTGCTCGGCGACGGGCTGCGCGACGCGCTCGATCAGAAGCTACGTTGATGAAGGCTCGTCCGCGGCGTTGGGCTGACGATCTGATGAGAATGCCGATATGAGCTTATCGTGATGAGATATTCATTGGCTATTCACGGCGGCGCCGGGGTGCGGCGGCGAGAGGCTATGACTGCCGAGGCCGCGGCCGAATTCCGTGCCGGGCTGCGCACGGCGTTGCTGGCGGGATACCGCGTGCTGCAATCCGGGAGCCCGGCGCTGGATGCGGTGACGGCCGCCGTGATGGCGCTGGAGGATGATCCACAATTCAATGCCGCGCGGGGCGCCGTCTATACCTCGGCCGGCACGCACGAGATGGATGCGGCAGTGATGGAAGGGAGCACGCGCGCCGCCGGCGCGGTCGCCGGCATCGCGGGGCCGCGCAATCCGGTGCTTGCAGCCCGGGCGGTGATGGAGCGCTCCGAGCATGTGCTGTTGATCGGCGAGGGGGCGATAAGCTTTTGCCGGGAGCAGGGGGTCGCCTTCGAGGATCCGACCTATTTCCACACCGAGTGGCGCTGGAAGGCTCTGCAGGAGGAGCTGGAGCGGCGGCGGCTGACGGCCGAGGACACACGCGACGACGCGGCCAGGCACGGGACGGTCGGGGCGGTGGCGCGGGACGCGGCGGGCAAACTCGCGGCCGCGACATCGACTGGCGGGATGACCGGCAAGGCACCCGGGCGGGTCGGGGATACCGCGGTGCTTGGGGCCGGCACCTGGGCGGACGAGAACTGCGCCATCTCGGCGACCGGGCATGGCGAGTTCTTCATGCGCTACGCGGCCGCCCATGATATCGCCAGCCGGGTGCGCATCGGCGGCGAGAGCTTGGCGACGGCGGCCGAGCAGGTGGTGGCCGCGCTCGGCGCGCTGGGCGGCTCGGGCGGCCTGATCGCCGTGGACGCAGCGGGCGAGGTGGCGTTGCCGTTCAACGGCAGCGGCATGTACAGAGGCCTGATCGGTGTCGACGGCGTGGCCCTAACCGGTATTTATCGCGAGCCGCTTGTGGCGCAGCCTTAGTTTAGAGCTCTCCGGCGCTCGAGCAGCGCGGCGACGCGAAACCATCGCTGCAAGATTTTGAAACGCTCGCGGAGCAGCCCGCGATGGCGCATTCACGCGGCCTTGACATCATTTTTAAATCGTTCATTTTAGAATGAGTGATCAAGATTCGAGGCAACCGCATGGGACGTTCACGCGCTTACGACGAAGATGTGGTGCTGACGGGTGCGATGCATGCCTTCCGGCGCCAGGGTTATGCCGCGGTCTCGATCCGCGATCTCGAAGAGGCGACGGGGCTGAAGGCTGGGAGCATCTACAACAGTTTCGGCGACAAGGCCGGATTATTCGCTTCTGCCTTCGCGCATTACAACCGCGCGGTCCTTCGCCGTCGCATCGCCGAGCATGCGAGCGCGGCCGCAGGCTTGCGCGGCCTGCGCGATTTGTTCCTTTCGCTGCTGCGCGAACCGAGGGGTGAGTCCTTCGGCTGCCTGATTACCAATTCCGCCATCGAGTTCGGGGGCGAGGGCAGGCCGCCTGCCGGGGTGAGGGAAGGCCTGAAGGTCTTGTCGGAAACCTTCGTCGAACGTCTTTCCTCGGCACGAGCCGCTGGGGTTCTCCGGCCCGAATCCGATCCGAACCTGACGGCGGCGCGGCTGCTCGCCCTCTACCAGGGAATCCTCGTGCTCATCAGAGCGCACCATGACAAAGCGGCGCTCAAACGTCTCATCAACAGCGAATTCGATGCTTTGGAGGAACAGCATGGCGCCTGAAGCCCTGTGGGAGCGTTACTCCGCGATCTGGTCCCTGGATGCCGTCCGGCGCGACGCCGAGCTCGCAACATGTCTCGCTGACGATGTCACCTATTGCGATCCGAATGGCCTGCTCGAGGGGCGTGCTTCTCTCTCCGACTATATGGGCGGCTTCCAGCGGAGCGTTCCTGGCGGGAGGTTCCGTATCCGATCGGTTCTGCACTACCATGACCGCACGCTCGCTCATTGGGCCCTGCATGGCCCGGATGACGCCGTGCTGCAAACCGGAACGAGCTTCGGGGCGCTATCCAAGGATGGCCGGCTCCAGGCGGTCTCCGGTTTCCTCCACGCTTCCGGAGAGGACCGGCTGGGATGAGCCTCGATACGGCGCGCGCCAGGGCGCTGGAGATTGCGATCCAGCTTGGCTCGCTCGGGACGATCACGGTGTCCCGCTTCTTCGGCGGCGCAGCGCTCCTCGCCGACGGCGTTCAGTTCGCCTTCGTCATCAAAGGCTCGCTGTATCTGCGCGTGAACGAGGAGAGCCGGCCTGCCTTCGAAGCATTGGGAGCGGCGCCCTTCAGTTACGCAGGGCGATCGAAATCGGTGACGGTGGCGAGCTATTACGAGGCGCCGGCCGAGATCGTCGACGATGCTGACGAGCTTCTCCGCCTTGCCGCCCGGTCGCGCCAAGCGGCGCTCGCCGCCCTCACGCGAAAGCCGCGCCCAAGGCGGCAGAGGTGGGGCTGAACGGAGAGCCGGTTCCGACAAATTTCCAGGAAGTCACTGCGCAAGGCTTCCGGCTCGCCCGACTTTTGGCGACGAGGCTCTGCCGTGAAGCATGGGGTTAAAGCTTGCCATTTGAAAAATTTCGTTCTACAATTCTTTTCACAAGAGAAATTTTCTCTCGCAATTTATTCCAAAGAGAAAGACTCACCGGTGAGGGAACGCCTCGACCCGACGGACCGTCGGCTGGTCAAGCTCCTGTGCGAGGATGCTCAGCTCGGACATAGTCGGCTCGCCGAGAAGATGGCCGTGTCGGCGCCGACCGTACGCTCGCGTCTGCGCGGCCTGGTGGACAGGAAGCTGATCAAGATCGTCGGGCTCTTGAACCTCGCGGTCCGTCCTGAGCTCATCTCGGCCATCGTCGGCATCAACACCCTGGGGCGGGGCCGCATCCACGAGATCGCACAGCGCATTGCCGATCTGCCTTTCGTGACCTCAGCCTCCGTGGTCACGGGCCGCTTCGACATCATTGCCGAAGTGGTGGTGGCCGACGATGTCGCCGATCTCTACCGGGTGACGAGCGAGCTCATTCCCAGGGTCGGCGAGCCGGGCGAGATCGCGCGCAGCGAGACCTTCGTGGTCATGGCGTCCTGCAACAAATGGGTGGGCCTGCCCAAGGGGTGCTGGTCCGACGAGCCCGACACGCAATTGCGCCGATCGGCACCGTCGTGAAGGTTGCCGTTCTCGGAGGCCTGGGCCTGCAGGGGCGGGCGGCGATCGCTGATCTGGCCAACAGCGCCGGCGTCGAGGAGATCGTCTGCGTGGACACGGCGCCCGACGGCCTCAGCCGGCTTGCGGGCCTTGTCGATCCGGGCAGCGTGCGCCTCGTCGTTCCCGAGGGGCCGATGCGCCAAGCCCTTGCGGACGTCATGCGGGATGTGGATGTTGCCATCGATCTCATGCCGCTGCCTTTGATGCGCGAGGCGGTTCTCGCGGCGATCGAGACGCGCACGCCGATCGTCACCACCAACTACGCCAAGTCCGTCAAGGATCTCGCGCCGGCGGCGGAGGCCGCGGGGATCTCCGTGATGACCGAGTGCGGTCTCGATCCCGGCATCGACCTCGTGCTCTACCGGCGCGCCGCGCGGCAGTTCGACAGCGTCATGGTGATCGATTCCTACTGCGGCGGCATCCCGGAGCCGAAAGCCCGGACGGAGCCGCTATCCTACAAGGTCAGCTGGAACTTCGACATGGTTCTGATGAGCCAGAACCGCGACTCGGTCCTTCTCGAGCAAGGCGAGCCCGTCCAGATCCCGGCCCGGCAACAACACAACAACCCGTTCATCCATGAGATCGAGGTGGATGGGCTCGGCAGGTTGGAGGCGGTGCCGAACGGCGACGCGGTCCGCTATGCCGAGATGCTCGGCGTCGCCGGAACGCTGCAGCGCACCGGCCGCTACACCCTGCGCTGGCCGGGGTGGTCCGCCTTCTGGAATCCGTTGAAAGAGCTCGGCTTCCTATCGGAAGAGCCGGTGCCGGGCTTGCTTGGAAAGGTGAGCCCGCGGGAGTTCCTCGGCCGGCTGCTCGGCCCGCAGCTGCAATATGGCGCGGCCGAGAAGGATCTGTGCGTGATGCGCAACGTTTTCCGCGGCGTGAAGGGCGGTCGTCGCAAGACAGTGACCTCCGACCTCGTCATCGAGCGTGACCTCGTCTCGGGCCTGTTCGGCATGAGCATCGGCGTCGGGTGCCCGGCGAGCGTCGTGGCGCAGATGCTGGTGCGCGGCGAGGTCGCGGGCTCGGGCTTGCTCAATCCATTGATGCACGTGCCCGACGGCCCATTCTTTTCGGAACTGGCCAAGCGCGGCATCCAGGTGTCCGACACGACGACCTGGGACCCTTAAGCGAGACGATGATCTTCGGGAAATCGGCCGCGATCGGCAAGGTCGCGGGCGCCGCCCCAAGCAGTGCCCGAAAGGGGCAGGATATTGAGAAGCAGGATATCGAGAAGGAGGAACGTCGAATGAAGATTGCCAAATTGCTCGTCGCAGGAGTTGCGCTCCTGCATGTGGCCGGCGCCGTGGGCGCGAAGGCCGGAACGCTCGACGAAATCACCAAGCGCGGCGAGCTGCGTGTTGCGGTCCAGACGCAGGGGCCGCCTTTTTCGATGGTCGACAAGACCGGGGCGCGGACCGGCAGCTCAGTCGAGCTGGCCGAGCTCATGGCCAAGGAAATGGGGGTGAAGATCAACTTTCTGAACTTCGACTGGGACGGCCTGATCCCGGCGCTTCTGTCGGGTAAGGCAGACCTTTTGGTCGGCGATATGACCCCGACCTTGGCCCGGGCCATGAAAGTCGGTTTCACGAAGCCGTTCATGTACACGGGCAGCGTCGTCTTCACCAAGGCGGGCGGCAAGTTCAATTCGACCGAGGATTGCAAGGCCCCCGGTACTCGGATCGCCGTGCTGCTCGGCGCGACGGGCGAGAAGGAGGCCAAGGCCGCCCTCCCGAAAGGTGAAATCAAGAGCTACAAGGGCGGTGGCCCGCTTCTGCTCGACGCGGTGAACAACGGGCAGGCCGATTGCGGCGTCAACGACGTTTCGGCCGTGACCGGTCAGTCGGCCGCCTATCCGGCCGGGACCTTCACGGTCATGCCGCAGATGCTCTCCAAGGAGCCGCTCGCTTTCGCCGTCCGGTATGATTCGCAGGACCTGCTGATCTGGATGAACCTCTTCCTCGATCAAGCGACGCTCGACGGCCGCCTCAAGAAGAACCTCGATTACTGGGTCAATTCGGACGACTGGAAGAAGGATCACTGACCGAAACGACGGTTCCCGGCAGATCCGCGCGACCCTCGTGGCGCGCGGATCTTGGGCAAAGGTCGCCGCAACATGCTCGGCAATTTCAGCTTCCGCGTCATCCTCGAATCCATGCCCGAGTTCGGATATGGACTCTTGGCGACGCTGTGGCTGTCCATGATCGCGTTCGCCGGGGCCGTGGCGGTCGGGATCATCGCCTGCGCCATGAAGCTGCAGCGCGCCAGGCTCCTGCGTGCCCCGGCGACGGTCTTCATCGACGCGATCCGCGCCACGCCGCTGCTGGCGCAGCTCTATTTTCTGTATTTCGGGCTGCCTCGGCTCGGCATCGTCCTGCCCGAACGCCTTGTCGGCATCCTGGCCCTTTCGCTCAACAGTGGGGCCTATGTGGCCGAGATCATCCGGGCGGGCATTCTGTCCATCCCGCGCGGGCAGGTGGAGGCCGGCATCTCCTCGGGCATGACCTATCCCCAGCGTATGCGCCTCGTCATCCTGCCGCAGGCCTTCAGGGTAACGATCCCGCCGCTGCTCGGTCAGGCGATCGTGCTGGTCAAGGACTCCGCGCTGCTCTCGCTCATCGCCGTCGCCGAGCTGACGCGCGCCGGGCAACTCCTCGCGTCCGACCGCTTCATGCCGGCGGAAGCTTTCCTCACCACCGCCGCGTGCTACCTCGTTCTTTATTACGGCCTGAAGGGACTGGCGTCGCTGTCGCTGCTGCGGCTCGGCCTCCAGCCGGCGCGGTAGGATATCCGCGCATGATCTGGCAGCAGCTCCAGAGCGTCGTCTCGAGCTACCCCCTGGCGCTCCGCGGTCTCGGCACGACCGTGGCGGTGTCGCTGATCGGCCTCCTCGCCGGATCGCTGATCGGCTTCGCGATGGGGATGCTGAGGGCAGGCAGCTACCGCCCGGTGAGCCTGGCGATCGGCGTGTGGGTCGACCTCATCCGGGGAACACCGTTCCTGGTGCAGATCTTCCTGATCTTCTTCATCCTGCCGGAGTTCGGCATCGAGCTCGAGGCGTTCAGCGCCAGCGTCATCGCGCTGAGCAACCTTGCGGCCTGCTTCATCTGCGAGATCGTCGCGGGCGGCATCGGCGCTGTGCCCAGGGGGCAGGTGGAGGCGGCCTTAGCCTCCGGCTTGTCGCGATGGCGGCAGATGAGGCATGTGGTGCTGCCCCAGGCGATGCGCATCATCCTGCCGCCGCTGGTCGGCCAATACGTGCTCCTCATCAAGGATTCCTCCGTCGTGTCCGCGATCGGGCTGACCGACCTCACCCGGGTCGGCTGGCTCGTGGTGCAGCTTGTGCCCAATGGGCTCCTGGTCTTCGGGATCGTGGGTCTTGGCTATTTCGTCGTCTGCTATCCGCTCATCGCGCTCGCCCGCCGGCTCGAGAGCCGCATGAGCGCCGCTCAGGCCGAGGTCCAGCTGTGAAGACGCGAAGATCGTGCATCGAGGAAGGCAGCAGAGCGTGATCGAGTTTCGTGGCGTCAACAAATGGTTCGGCACGCTCCACGTGCTCCGGGATGTCACGCTCGGCGTGCTTCCGAGCGAGGTGGTGGTCGTGTGCGGTCCGAGCGGTTCCGGCAAGAGCACGCTGATCCGCTGCATCAACGGCCTGGAGAAGATCAAGTCCGGGGAGCTGATGGTGGACGGTCAGCGCCTCGGCGATCCAGGCACCAATATGACCCGGCTGCGCACCGAGGTCGGCTTCGTCTTCCAGCAGTTCAACCTCTACCCGCACAAGACTGCGCTCGAGAACGTCACGCTCGCACCGATCCATGTGCGCGGCACCCCACGCGCCGAGGCGGAGCGCGCCGGGCGCGAGCTCCTGGCCAAGGTCGGGCTCGCCGACAAGTTCGATGCCTATCCGAGCCAGCTTTCCGGGGGGCAGCAGCAGCGGGTCGCTATCGCCCGCAGCCTGTGCATGCGCCCGAAGATCATGCTGTTCGACGAGCCGACTTCGGCTCTCGACCCCGAGATGATCAGCGAGGTGCTGGACGTCATGGTCGCGGTCGCCGAAGAGGGCATGACCATGATGGTGGTGACCCACGAAATGGGCTTTGCGCGGAAGGTCGCCCGGAGGGTCGTGTTCATGGATCAGGGCAGCATCGTCGAGATCGGGACACCGGAGGAGTTCTTCTCCGCCCCCAAGACCGAGCGCAGCCGCGCCTTCCTGAGCAAGATCCTGCGCCACTGAGGGGCCGAGCCGCCTGACGGCCGGCAGCGTAACGACGCTTCAACCTGCGGTTGACGCGAGTCTTTTGGGTGCATGGCCCCTGATGATGGACGGCAGCTCAGGCGCGAGTTATGGAAGTAACCTCCATCAACGGCAGGATTTTCGAAATGGCTACGGGCACGGTGAAGTGGTTCAATTCCCAAAAAGGCTTCGGTTTCATTCAACCCGATGGCGGCGGCCAGGACGTTTTCGTCCATATTTCCGCAGTTGAGCGGGCCGGGATGGGCGACCTGCAAGAAGGCCAGAAAATCAGCTATGAACTTGAAGATGACCGAAAGAGCGGCAAGAAATCGGCCGGAAGCCTCAAGTCCATTTAGTGCTCGGCCCAGTTCGGCTTTGATGGCTGCCGAGTAGGACACGGCAAGCCGCGGTTCGGTTGGCGCCGGCCAAGACCGCTATGGCAGCACACGAAATCGACGCCCTACGTAGCGAGCATCACGACGTCGTGTCCGATGATGAGCGTGACTAGCCGGTGATCGTGGATCGCCCTCGTTCGGGAGCGTGATCGGGACCGAAACGTCCCGAGGGCGGCGGAGAGGGCCGCGCGCCGGAGGCGCCCGCCCGATCGCCGCTGAGGCAAGTCATCGTCGACATCCGGTCCACCAAGACCTGCCGGAATTCGGTGGCGGCGGTTCAGGCGAACGCAACGGTCTTTGGTACCGTTGAAGAGGCTCGTCTCCTCGCAGGCTGAAGGCGGGCCGTTTGGTCGCCGCACGGACATCAAGATGCCGCTGTTTGTGGGACCGCCTGACCGATCATATGCCATGCGGGCTGTGCAGGCGACTTCATCGGTACGCCACCTTCACCGATGTTGCTGGCCGGCACTTCCGACAATATGATGTGGACATCCTCATATGGGATATCGAGCTGTTTCCCGATCGTATCCGTCAAGTCTTTGATCAACAAAGCCTTTACTTCGAGATGGCGTCCCTGCCTGAGGATGATGGTCACGTCGTTGATTGTCGTTGGACCCGGCTCTTCGCCAGCCACCCCAGCATTCTCGGTGGTGAATTCCCAGAGAAACACATGAACGTCTCTTGGTCCCACTTCCAGGACTCGCACTATGGAATCTGTGATTGCGCGAATCAGCGAGCGCTTCTGATCCGCGGAGCGACCGATCGTCAGGGCTACGTGAACGTAAGGCATGGATACCTACCTCTGGTGCAAGGTCAACGTCTCGCCGGCGTTGGCGACGAGCTTCTCACATCGATGTTGGGACCGACTACTCGACGGAAATGTGATGTCACCCGCTCGGATCGTAGCAGGCTCATGCTGAAGCTTGTCCCAAAAGCGCCGGCAGAAGCACATCCAGAAAAGCGTCGAGGCCTGCCGGCTTGCGCTCGACCTTCGCCCGCAGCAAGGCTCCCTGCCAGGCGTCGAGCAAGATGGCGGCAAGAACCGCAGCCGGCACGTCCCGCCGCGCCTCGCCGGCCCGCTGAGCTGCCGCTACGGCGGTTGTAAGGATCGATGTCCACTCCGCCAAGCGGCGATTGAGGTGGAGACGAATAGCGTCCTCCGCTGAGGACGATTCCGCGCCGAGGTTGCCGATCAGGCAGCCTCTGGCATAGCGATCGCGCGCTCCGAGTTCCCGTAACAGCGAAAAATACCGCCGAATTCCGAAGATCGGCTGATCGGTATTTTCACTAAGTATACTTCCTAAGGTCGAGCGAACATTGTCGAAATATTGATCTACGATAGCGATGCCGAACGCCGTCTTGCTTTCAAAATGATTGTAAAAGGAACCTTTTGGGGCGCCGGCAGCCGCAGTGATGGCGGCTACACCCGAACTGGCAAAGCTACCACGATGGACCAAATCAAGGCCGCGTTCGACGATTTCCGTACGCTTGCTTCGCGCTATCATGAATGCAAGATGACCGACCGTCTTGCACGTGTCAACAGATGGATGGAGCGTTTTTCCACGCAGCCAAGGATGGCAAAGCACACACATATTCAAACTCATGCCGCGCCTCGGCTGACGCAGCGACGATCACACCGAGGGCCCAGGAGGCCGCACCGGTTGCACTACGCTTTCTGCTTCATCCCCGCGGCTTCCCAGCTTTTGCGCCGGGGGGAGCCTACAGATCGGGCTTCGCAACCATCAGCCAGATGATCCCGACGACGGCAGCGAAGGCGGGAAAGCCGAAGGCGAACCACACCCGAAAGAGATGAAAATAGGCACGAGGCAGAGGCTGGTAGCTGCGCACCGCCGCGCGCGCCAGGTCCCGCATCCGCAACTGAATCCAGACGACCGGAAGCCAGAACATACCGGCCACGACATAGAGAACCAAGCTGAGGCCGACCCAGCCGCTCAGCAACGGAAAGCCCGCCAAGCGCGCGAGCCCCGCTCCCGTGAGGGGCTGCAAAATGACGGCCGATGCGGTGAAGATCGTGTCCGCGATGACGACGATGCCGGCGGTGTGGGCAATCACGGCCGGGTCGCGCGTGCGATGGGCCATGAGCATGAAGAAAGCGATGCCGGCGCCTGTGCCGAACAAGACGGTCGCGCCGATCACATGCACCACTCTGAGCACCGTATAGACATCCATCATCGCTCATCCAGAATTGCCAGCGCCGATGCAGCAAGCAGCGCGGCCGGAATGGTTTTGAGGAACGGCCCAAGAGGATCGAGCCACAAATCCGGTCGCAGCAGCGTGCCAACGATCAAGTATGCTGCGGAAACCAGAAGCATCCCCTGGAGTGCGGGAGAGGCCGATCTGCGGAAGCCGACGGCCACGGCCAACGCCATATCGACCATCGAGCCCGACACGACGGCGACCTTGGCTATGAGTGGCGGAATGCCGGCAACCGTGAAGATGGACACAGCCTCGGGAAAGCTGACGAGCAGGCTGACCAAGCCCGAGAGGAACCAGAACAGGAACAGCGTCACCAGGATCGCGGGTTTCAGAAAGTAGGATTTGGCGAACCACCGCTCCTGTACTCCAGCCGGCCAGCCGTTCAGCATGTCCCGCAGCGATCGCAGCTCCAAGCCAAGCGTCCGATGCGCCTCGCTCGCATCGCCCCGAACGCCCATCCGGAGCTGCTCGAGCGCGGCGCTGCGCATCGGGCTTCGCCAGCCGAGACAGGCGAGCGCATCGGTTGCCTTCGCGGCAATCTGCGCCACTCCGGCCGGCAGGTGCAAAATTCGACCTTGCGGTAGACCAAGCCAGCTTCTGAGCTCGAGGACCAACATCGCAAGGCTCACCGGCTCGGCGTGAACGAGGTCGACGCTGATCCGCACCGGCGCATCCGCGGAGAGGGCGCGCGAGACTGCCGCAGCCACGTCCTCTACCGAGACGAGCTGCACAATGCTCGATGGGTAAGCCAGGGGCACAATGAACGGAAAGGCCGCCAGCCCGCGCAGCAGGGCCGTGCCGCCATAGGCTGCCGGCGCCAGGACCAGGCCCGGGCGCAGGATGATCCAATCGAGATCCGCTCGCTTGAGAATGGCCTCGGCGGCGAATTTGGTGCGGTTGAACGCCGTCGCTCGATCGTCCGTTACGCCGGCTGCCGACAGGTGGACGAACCGGGAGATGCCGGCAATGCCGCAAGCTTCCGCGAGCCTTCGAACCCCCTCCACATGGACGGCGCGCAGGTCGTCACGCGGGCTGTCTTGCAGCGCGCCCGCGCAGTTGACGACGGCATCGACTTGTCGAAGTAGCGACGCCCACTCTTCCACCGAGGTGGTGCCCAGATCGGCATGCGTCCAAAACACCTTGGGGAAACGTCGGCGCGCAGCCGTGATGTCTCGCCCGGCGCCGACCACATCATGGCCCTCCGCCAGCAGGCGCGAAACGATAGAGGTGCCGATCAGACCGTAGGCGCCGACGACCAAAATGCGCATTCAGCGAGTCCCGTGATGCTTGCGAGGCAATCGTCTTAGGTCAAGCCATTGCGGCGGGATATCCATCTCGGTCCGATCGCCGAAATGCCTGCCTCGGCAGGATCCGATCGTCGGAGGCTCCCGCCTGTTGCGGTGCAACACTGGCGGACGAGTCCTAGCCCTGCGACCTCGAGGCCGTCGTGCATTAGGACGCGACCCGTTGTATAGTCGACCGCAGAGGCGGGGGGCGGTGCTGCGTTCCATCGAGTGCACCCAAATCCAGCAATGGAGGTCCGCCATGAAAGTCAAAGACGCAATGCATAAAGGCGTCGAATGGGTCGGTCCGGAGACCCCTGTGACCGAGCTCGCGAAATTGATGCGCACCCATGATGTGGGCGCCATTCCGATCGGAGAGAACGACAGGCTGATCGGCATGGTGACCGACCGCGACATCGTCTGCAAAGGGTTCGCGGAAGACGGCTTCGATGCCCGCCGCGCGACGGCGCGCGACGTGATGACGCCTGGCATCCATTGCTGCCGCGAGGACGATGACCTCGCGAAAGCGGTGCGGCATATGGAGGGGCTGAAGGTTCGCAGGTTGCCGGTGATGAACAAGACCAAGCGGATGGTCGGCATCCTGAGCCTCGGCGACCTCGGCCGTTCGGCGCCGGGTGATCTGTTGTCCGAATGCGTCAAGAGCGTTTCGGCCCATCACCACTGAAGCGCCGCTGATGCCGTTCGCCCGGCGGAAGATCTGTTCCGCCGGGTGCCGAGTCCTCGCCGCGGCCAGTTCGCAGCGGCGGCAGCCGGCCGTTTCATCGCCGGGGTCGACCGGCATCATTTGCTTCCATAGGTCTGCCGCATCAATGCGGCGCCGTCCGCCTCCTTGAGGCCTGTGATCTCCTGGTAGAAGGCGATCGCCGCAGCGCAATAATCCGCGTATTGGGCGGCTGAGACATTGCCGGTGGTCAGGAGGCCGAGCTTCTGTGCCCCGACACGCCTGCGGACCTCAGCACTCACCCTGGCCCAGAGCGCGTCTCCGATCTGCTGCGATAGAGCAGGCCTTTGGGATGCGGTCTCGAGCACGCGCTCGTACAATGCGAGCTCGCGCTCAACGAGTGCCGCCGGAAGATTGTGAGTATCGATGTCAACGGCTCCCGATGCATATTGGTAGCAGAGCGACGGGTCCTTGCCGGCGAGCGACGAATACTCGTCAACCAACAGCCTTCCGAGCTCGACCAGAACAGCGTCATCGGCAAGGGGAATGTCGGCTTGAACAACAGCAAGCAAGTGGTTTCGCGCCGTGTCGATCAGCTCGGATTCCGTCTGCCCCTCCTGGTAACCCGAAAAGAAGCCATCGATGATGGAATCAAAATCCTTTGACGAAACGGCGCGCAGCGTGACGAGAATCGGTAGTTTTTCCTGAAACTGGGAGGCCGCTTCCTGCCGCGTCAGGTTGGCGCCGTAGCCGGATGCGGCAAATTCGCTGCCAGTCGAGACATGCGTGATCACTCGCGCGCGCAGCAACTCCTCGATGCTCGGGGTCCATACTCGGCTGTTGGGCGTGGAAAGAGCCCGGGTTGCGAAAGCAGTGTCGAATCCGGACGCGGCAAAGATATCTTTCTGGCGCTGTATCGATTCCGTCAGCTCGGCGGCGCTCAACCCAGGGAAGGCGGGAGCGTGGAACCCCAGCTTGGCTTGCGAGTGCAGCCAGCGCTCGCGACCTCCGGCGAAGGCCACCGTGCAGGCCGACATGCATTGGTTCGCAACATAGGTGATGAAGCCGTGATCATGAATGGCGTTGTACAGCTTCTCTGCTTCCCCAATCCGGCCGCCTGTGCTGTCGAGGTGGACGGTGCGAACCCTGGGTGCCGCCCGCAGAACTCGAAGGACATCGTCGGTGAGGCCATATTTGAAGCCGCCCACGACCTCGAGCTCGGTGCCGTTGCGCATGATCCGCAAGGTGTAGGCGGGGATGTCAGGATCATCCAAAAAGGCCATGCGCGACACCTCGGCGATCTCCGGGGCGCCAGTCGTGAACAGCATTCCCCCGAGACGCAGGAATCCCAGCACGGCCGCAAGTTTGGCGAGCGTGGCCCAGGGGGCATTCCGGCCCATTCGCGAGCGCTCGCGGATACGCTCGTTTGCCGACCTCCACACTCCGACGACTTGCCACAGCACCATTGTACAGATGCAAAGCCACACGACGAGCAGCTGTCCCAGGACAATGCGAGGGTCATAGTCACGGCTCCCGGCTGCGGCATCGACGAGCAGCAGGACCGCTCCGGCAACGATGTTGCCGAGGAAACCGATGATCCAGTACGAGACCCAGAGCGGCAATTCACCACGCCAATGGCGGGCGATGAAATTGCTGAAGCGGGGGCGCTTCAAACGAGCTAGCGGGTCATTGGTGGCGCCAGCCGGCGAAATGCCCACGCGCGGCACCGAGGAGATCCGGTCGAACCGCGGCTCGATCCGGCTCGGCATGGCCGAGCCCGTCGACATCTGCATCCGCGTGGAGGCATTGGCAATGGTCCGATTGCGGATGAGGCAGATGGCCGTCGCGACGATCATCGAGATCAGGCCGACCACCAAGCTCCGACCGCCGATGAACCCGACAGAATAAGGCGATGTATCCCAGTGTCGCTCAAGGCCTGCCTGGATCGCACCAAGCATTGCAAAGACCAAAAATGAAATGAGCGTCGCCCGGCCCGTATTCCAATATTTGAGTTTTCCCCCCGTCACGTCGCTTCCTCGAGCTAAGCGCTAGCCGAATATCGGTGCCGCAAAGTCGCGTCACCACACGGCGCCTCGATCACGAGAGGCGCGCTCGCTGGGCTTGTGCCTAAGGCCTGGCGCATGCGTTCGGCGAGCTCCGTGAGGGCGTGCGAAGGAGGACGCATGTTCCCATTATGTTCACAAGGCGGGTCGGCGAGTCAAGCGACGAGCTGCCCATGGCGCTCGGCCAACCCGATCGTCACTTTCGTGCCGCTGTTGAACTCGAGAAAATCCGCCTCCAGCCCGTCGCTGAAGATGACGCCATGTTCCGGCATCTCCGACACGATGGTCATGGGGTTGTCGCGGTCGACCTGCCCGATCACCAGGTACGCGCCGGTGGTGCGGCTCGGAAATGGCTCGCGCACGAAAAACTGGAGATGCTCGGCATCCCAGGCGAAGGCTCCTTCGGCCGCGTTGTCCAGCGTCGCGCCGGTCAAGCTCGCCGTGGTCGCCCGCCAGCCCGCATAGATACTTTTCAGCCAGCCGGTCGAGCCGAGCCCTGTCGACACGATGATCCCGCTTGAGGATTGGCGCTCCTCCTTCCCTCCGACCGAGAGCGCATAGCGCGCCGAGACATGGCTGCGCGGCCCGATGAACAGGTCGTTGACGGCGTAGAGGGAAGTCCCGGTGTTGAGCGTCGCCTTGGCCATGGTGACGGTCTTGATGGGACGCCGGCCTTTGATCTCCTCCGTGACGACCTTTGCGAGATCCTCGACCCGAAAGGGCAGGAGGACGCCGTCCCAGCGCTTCGGGTCCGGGTTCAGGCCGATGACATGCTGGCCGTCGAGATATTTGAGCGTGTTGGCGACGAGCCCGTCCTGCCCGAGGGCGACGACGAGGTCTTCCGGCCCGAAGATGAAGTTCGACAGATAGCGGCGCTCGAGCCGCTGCACGCGCCCGAAGTCGCGCAATATGCTCTGGGACTGTGTGACGGCCTCCTTGTATCTGCGATGCTCGTTCAGATAGTCGGAGAAGTCAGCGCCCAGATGCTCCACATAGAATTGGGCCTGCTGGACCGTGTTGAAGCGCGCGATCAGCTCGTCGAGCCTCGTCTCGCGGACGATCAGCACGATCTTGCGGTCGTCCTGCGGCTGCATGGCTCACTTTGTCGCTTTCGGCCGCAGGATCTCGCGGAGCAAGTCCGGTGAGACGTTGAGCTCGCCGATCTTCGTGGCATTGTCGGCGAAGTCGCGGAAGGCGAGCGCCATCAATTGGCCGGGATCCATGCCGACGGAAGCGAGCGCCTGCAACAGCTTCGGCTCGGCGCCGGCGAATGCCTTCACCATGGTCGCAAGACCATAGGCCTTGGCGTCGGCTTCCTCGCGGGAATTGACACTGGCGAGCGTCACGAGGTCCTTCTTCTGGGTCTCGAGCCCGATCCTGCCGGTCATCTCCTCCTGCTCGATGCGCATGCGGCGCTCCTGCACCGAGCGCTCCGCCTCCATTTGCGCCTCGCGCACCTGCCGCTTCTTGTTCTCGACCGCGACCTCGGTCGCAAGCTCATTCTCCTTGATGGCGCGCTCCTGCTCGACGGCGGCGTTGCGGCGCGAATAGGTCGCCTCGTCGGCTCGTCGCAACAGGGCTTCGCGTGCCTCCGCCTCGAGCGCACGCGCCGTCTCGGGCTTCGGCTTGACGGCGAGTATGGAGAGCCCGAGGAGCTCGAGCCCCAGCGCCTGGACGGTAGGATGGCCGGCGAGCGCTCCTGACACCCGGGCGACGAGCGCATCTCCTGAAGTCAGCGCCTGCTGCAGCGTCAAGGCCTGCAGCTCCGCCCGCATCGCCACCTGCACCTGGTCGATCAAGCGCTGCGAGAGCTTCTGGGGGTCCTCCGATACATATTTGCCCTTGGGGTCGAGCGCGAAATTGAGCAGCGACGCCGTGCGCCGCGGATCGGTGACCCGGTAGGTGATCTGGCCCTGGACGGTGACGTCCTGAAAATCGGACGTCACTTCCTGGAAGATGAAGGGCTCGTTGACGCTGGCGGTCGGCACCACGACGATCGAGGTGGTCGGCCCGAAATACCAGAAGGAGAGCCCGGAGCCCTCTCTCCTCGGCCGGCCGTTTCGATACTGGATCACATATTGTGTGGGCTGTGTCTTGATGAAACGGTAGCCGAACATGTGCACCTCGCTCCGCCTGACCTTCGCCTAAGCCGACTTGGAATAGCTGATTTGCACGGGCCGCACGAGGCCGCCGAACATGACGAGCAAACATCTGATATATTCGTGCCGAATCTGACAACCTCATCCCCTTATGAACCCGGAAAATCGCCGCAAGCTCGCCCATCGTATCATGATCGCGGCGCAGGCTGCGCTCAAAGCGCGCGGCTATGTGAGCCCGGTCGCAGCGGCACGACACACTCCAAATTCCCATGAGCTGATGACATGAACTCTGCCAAGCGCCCTCGCAAAGGCAAGCAACCATCTGGTGCAACTGTCGACGTCGCCACGGTTCGCGTCGAGCTTCGCGACAGCGATCCCTTGATCTGGCGCGAGGTCGAGGTGCCCACGGAGATCACGCTCGCGGACCTTCACTCTGTGATCCAGGCCGTCATGAATTGGGACAACGATCATCTGTGGGAGTTCACGATTGAGAAGCGCCGATACGGTCCTATGAGTGCGGTGGACTGGGGCCCAAATCCGCTGATCGATGCTGAGGACATTCAACTCAGAGAAGTGCTCAGGCCGCGCAAGACCCACATCGATTACCTCTACGATTTTGGCGACAGCTGGAGCATGGGCTCACCGTGACGCGCATCCGCGCCCGAGAGCCCGACATGTCCTATCCCCGTTATCTTGCCGGCGAGCGAGGTGCGCCACCGGAAGATTGCGGTGGACTTTTCGGCTTCTACTCACTGCTTGAAGCGCTCGTCGACCGGAAGGATCCCGATCATGGCTGGGCGAAGGAGCGCCTCAAAGGATTCGCCCCCGATCTGATTGACGAGAAAAAGATCGCCCGCAGGCTTGGCGGTATCGGCCGTGGCATCGCGGCCCCGACAAGGAGGTAGGCTGCCGAAGAGGTTGCATTCGTCGACATGGCATCGCGGCGGCGATGATGGATAGATCGGTCGAATGGCGGGCCACGAGCGACGAGCACCATGTCACGCCCGGTAATAATGAGCACTCCGTGATGCAGATATCGGCGGCGAGCGTCCCGGCGGACGCGCAGGACCCCAAGCGGCACGTCTTGAAGAACGTGTTCGGCTTCGATGATTTTCGTCCAGGCCAGGCCGCCGTGATGGAGGCACTGCTGGCCGGGCGTCATGTGCTGGCTGTAATGCCGACCGGCGCCGGCAAATCGCTCTGCTATCAGGTCCCAGCGCTGGTTCTGGGCGGGCTCACCCTTGTCGTTTCGCCGCTGGTGGCCCTGATGCAGGATCAGGTCGCCGCCTTGCGTCTTGCCGGCGTGGCGGCCGATACGATCAATTCCTCATTCGACCGCGATGCCAACGTCGCCGCATGGCGCCGCGTTACGGCGGGCCATACACGCCTGCTCTATCTGGCGCCGGAGCGGCTCATGACCGGGCGGATGCTCGAGGCGCTCGCCAGGCTCGATATCCGCCTGATCGCTATCGATGAAGCGCATTGCATCTCCCAATGGGGCCCGGCGTTTCGGCGCGAATATGAAGATCTGTCGCGGCTGCGCGATATCTTCCCGAGAGTGCCGATCATTGCGCTGACGGCGACCGCGGACGAGACCACGCGCACCGACATCGCTGCGCAGCTGTATGCGGGGCGCGTCGAAACCTTGGTGCTGGGTTTCGACCGGCCGAACATCAAGCTTGGTATCGAGGCCAAGCAGGACAGCAAGCGCCAATTGTTGAGCTTCGTGCAGCGTCACGCGGGCCGCAGCGGGATCGTCTATTGCCTGTCGCGCAAAAAGACGGAAGAGACGGCGGCGTTCCTCGACCGGAACGGCGTGCGTGCTCTGGCCTATCATGCCGGCATGAGCAAGGAGGCGCGCGACGCCAATCAGAACAGCTTCATGACCTTGTCCGGCGTCGTGATGGTGGCGACCATCGCCTTCGGCATGGGGATCGACAAGCCGGATGTCGCCTATGTCTTCCACACCGATCTACCGAGCAGCCTCGAAGCCTATTATCAGGAAATCGGGCGTGCGGGCCGCGACGGACGGCCTGCCGAGGCACATATGCTTTTCGGTCTCGGCGATATCCGCATGCGTCGGCTTTTCATCGAAGGCGAGGATGCGCCGGCGGAGCATAAAAGGCGCGCGCATGGCCGGCTCGCCACCCTGATCGGTTATTGTGAGACGGCGCAGTGCCGCCGCCAGATTCTGCTGAACTATTTCGGCGAAGTCGCGTCGCCTTGCGGCAATTGCGACAATTGCCTTGACCAGGCGCTGCATGCGGATGGTGAGGCGGAGGCGCAGATCATCCTCGCGGCCATCGCGCAGACCGGCGAACGCTTCGGCCCGGCCCATATCGTCGATATCCTGCGCGGCCAGGAAACGCAGAAGGTCCTGGCCAAAGGCCATCACCGGCTTGCCAGCTTCGGGACCGGCATAGGGCGCAAGAAGGATGTGTGGCAATCCTTGATCCGCCAGCTCGTCGCGGGAGGTTTTCTGACATTGGATCTGGGCGGCCATGGCGGCCTCGCCATCGCCGAAAAGGGCCATGAACTACGCCGCGGCGAGGTGCCGTTCCAGTATCGCGTAGACGCGCCGCGCCGCGCATCACGCGGCAAGATGCGTCCCACCCAGGATTCCGCCGCAAGCGTGGAAGGCCGGGATCCCGCGCTCCTGGCCATGCTCAAGGCGGTACGGCTGCGTCTCGCCCGGGAGCGCCAGGTGCCCGCCTATGTGATCTTCTCTGATCGCACGCTGATCGACATGGCAGAGCGCTGTCCGCGCGACCTCAACGCCTTCGCCGCGGTCAATGGCGTGGGCGCCGCGAAGCTCAAGGATTTCGGACTGATCTTCCTCGGCGCCATCGCCGCGCATCAATCCGGCGCCTCAGCCTGAGGACTCCTCGAGAAGCGGCAAAACTGGCGGGCCGTGCGGGACAATGATTGGAACTACATCCGCGCCATAGCGCTCTCAGAGCGTCAGCGCATAAGGATGTTCATGAAGCATTTCTAAAGCACGCTACAATGCGCTGAAAAGCCGAAGCTGTGAGTTCAAGCGGGTATTGGCTTGCCGCGAAAGTTCTTCAACACGCCTTCGGTGTTTTCGAAGCAATCGCCGCCGGGTGGCGTGTTCTCGATCCGCTCGATGACCAGCTTCAGGCCGGCGCACGCTTCGACCAGCTTGTTCTGCAAGGCTTCCAACTCTGCCAGCTTCTTGCGCAGCCCGGCCAGCATCCTGTCGTGACTGCCAGGTACTTTTCCCTGTGGTGGCACCAGCGCGCGAATCTCAGCCAGCGAGAAACCCGCCTGCTGGGCGAGGCTGATCAGCTCCAGCACCTGTTTGGTGCGGTCCGAATATTGCCGATAGCCGTTCAACTTGCGCTCGACCGCACCGATCAGCCCCTCCGCTTCATAGAAACGGATTTTTGACGGCGCCAGGTCCGTCTGCCGTGCCAGTTCACCGATCCTCATCACGGCTCGAAATTTCCCGCTTGACCTTAAAGTTAACTTTAACAGTAGGGCTGCGCCAACGTCAATTCAACGGTGCAGCAATGACCCCTTTCGAACCTCTTGCGCTCCCCAATGGGAGCATCCTTCGAAACCGTATCGCCAAGGCGACGATGGAAGAAAACATGGCCGATGCCGCGCATGCGCCCTCCGCCGACCTCATGCAGCTTTACACGGCTAGGGCGGAAGGCGGCGCAGGCCTGATTCTAACTGGCAACGTGATGATCGACCGCCGCGCCATGACCGGGCCGGGTGGCGTCGTGCTTGAGGACGAAAGCAATTTCGCCACTTTCGGCGACTGGGCACAGATCGGCCAAGCCAAAGGCGCGCAGATGTGGCTGCAGCTCAATCACCCGGGCCGCCAAGTCATGAAGAATATGGGCCAGGATACCGTGGCCCCGTCCTCTGTGGCGCTCGACCTTGGAAAATACTCCAAGATGTTTGCGGCGCCCAGGGCGATGACCGAGCAGGATATCCATGAAGTGATCGCACGCTTCGTCAATGCCGCGCGGATCGCCGAGAAGGCTGGTTTCGCGGGTGTCCAGATCCACGCCGCGCATGGCTATCTGATCAGCCAGTTTCTGTCCCCGCTGACCAACCGACGCAGCGACCGGTGGGGCGGCGCGCTCGTGAACAGGGCCATGCTCTTGCTCGAAACCGTCAGGGCCGTGCGGAGCGCAGTGTCGCCGAAACTCTCCGTGGCGGTAAAACTGAACTCGGCCGATTTCCAGCGCGGCGGCTTCGATGCGGATGACGCGAAGCGCGTGGTTGAGATGATGAACGAACTCCCTGTTGACTTGGTCGAACTCTCCGGCGGCAACTTCGAAGCGCCGGCCATGCAAGGTAGCGCCCGCGACGGCCGGACGCTGGCGCGCGAAGCCTACTTCCTCGAATTCGCCAGCGATATCGCGGTGGTAGCGAAGATGCCGGTGATGGTGACAGGCGGCATCCGCAGCGTCGGCGTTGTTCAGCAAATAGTGGACAGCGGGGTGGCTATGGCCGGCATCGGCACAGCGCTGGCAATCCGGCCGGACCTGCCGAACCTCTGGAAAGCAGGGGGCGACCCCCGACCGGAACTTCCGCCCATCCGCTGGAAGAACAAGGCACTTGTCTCGCTCGCGAACATGGCCGTCGTGAAATACCAACTGCGCCGCCTGAGCCGAGGCATGCCCCCTGCTCCAGCCGTGTCGCCGCTGAAGGCATTGCTGGTCCAGCAGCTAAGGACCGCGCGCCTGACGCGCAAATATCGCCGCTGGATGGCTCGATCTGACGCAGCGCGGCAATGGCCGGGCGCGGCCATTTTTCTCGGATGAGGATTATGTGCACTGTCACCGTAATCGCAACTTCTCTCGTCCCGCGGAACAGTTGTGCGCTCTGCCGCGAGAGCGGTTTAGCCCCTTGATCCAATTCTGACATTGGCGACCTCGATGGTCTGGTTCATCCGGGTCGATTGAAGCGAACGGACGGATAAGCCATCACCTTCAGCCGTAAGGTTGTAGCCAGCTAAAATACCGCCCCGATGGGCTCGCCCCGAGCTCATGAAATTGTGTATTTGGGTTTAACGGAACGCCGAGGATGATCGAGGTCTTATCGAGGTGTAATGCGATGATCGACGAAAAAAAGCTCGAAGAGCGCTTGGTCGCGCTCGAAGCGGCCAAATCCTGGAGTCCGCGCGTCGTCTCGCGGCTGGAGATGCTGCTGCGCTCGGGCACGGACGAGGCACTCTACCGCATCAATCCGATCCAGTTCGCCACAGACAAATCGATTGCCGAAGCTGAAGGGATCGATCTTTTCCTCCATGCCTGCGTGGCTGGGCTATTCGACATGGACTGGCTGCTCGTTTGTCCGATGTGCTCCGACGTTGTCGAGAGCTTCCGAAGCCTGCGCAAACTGCACACGCATTTCCACTGCCACCTCTGTCAAAGCGATTACGACGCCGCGCTCGACGATTACATCGCGGTGACGTTTACGGTTTCGGCCGCCGTGCGCAGCATCCGCTTCCATAAGCCGGATGGGCTTTCGGCCTGGGATTACCTCTTCTCTTATAAAATGACGCCGGGCGGCATCATGCCCGACGGCGTGCCATGGAGCGAGGCTGCCAAAGGGCTGATAAGGGCGCTAACCCGCATAGCGCCAGGCTCTGCGGCCAATCTTGAGGTTGATGCCGCCGAAGGCGGGCTTCTGGGCCAGGATTTCGAAAGCGACGCCCAATTTTTTTTCCCGGTCGCCAGGGGGGCGGGTGTAGCGCCGCCCCATGTGCCGGTCATACTCGACAGCGGCAAATGCGTGGCCGCCACAGCAAACATCGCACCCGGCAAGGTCGTGTTCGAAGTTCGCAACGCTGGCAAGCTGCCGGCGGTATTCGGCATCCTACAGCTTCCGATGGCGACGTTTCAGCGCCCGAAGCTTCACTTCACGCCATTCTTATCCGGCAAGCGACTGCTGATGACACAAACCTTTCGCGACTTCTTCCGCTCTGAGGTGATCAGCGCGACGGAGGGCATTGCGGTTCTCGACGTTACCCTCGTATTCACCGATCTCAAGGGCTCGACGGCGCTCTACGAGCGGATCGGCGACCTTAACGCCTACATTCAGGTGCAGCGGCACTTCCAGCATCTTCTCGACGTCACTGTTCGGCACAATGGCGCCGTCACCAAGACGATCGGTGACGCCGTGATGGCGGCGTTTTTGACTTCGGCCGATGCGGTGCGGGCGGCGCTTGATATGCGCGAGGCCGTGGATCAGTTAAATCGGGACCGCCCGCAGCGTGATTTCATCCTAAAAATCGGCGTGCATCGGGGAGCCTCGATCGCGGTCACGCTCAACGAGCGGCTCGATTATTTTGGCCAGACGGTGAATATCGCAGCGCGGGTGCAAAACCTTGCCGATGGCGACGAGATTTGTATCACCGAAGACGTTTACGGCGCGCCGGCTGTGGCGGAAATTATTGCGCCATACCCCGTGGCAAAGAGCGAGGCGGAACTCAAGGGCGTCAGCAAGGCCATGTCGGTCTATCATCTAGCCCGAATGGCATCCTAGTCGGCGCAACTGGCTATACGATCATACCCTCTTCGAGATCCCTTTACTGCCGCGACCGGTGTACCCGAATAGGGTCACAATCACCGGCGGGCAAGCGCAACGGTAACTATCGGCATGGGCGCTTCACCAGCGAAATGATCGAGGCGAATCGCCTGTGTCGAGCATGGATCAAGTCAATTCGGATGCGCCGTCTCGGCCTCGCGTGAGGGGGCCGGCTATGCTTTGAACCCGCTCGCCCGAGCCGTCCTATTCAAACCCGAAAGACCAAGACAAGGAGCAGCAAAGCGATTGCACCTAGACCGTAGCGCAATACCCGATTCAATTGCTTTAGTTCGACTAACTTACGGCCCTCTGCTTCGATCATGGGATCGGGGATCACTACCTCGGGTGTGACTTCGTCTAGCGGTGAGTCCGCCTCCTTCGCGATGGCCGACTCACCATCCGCGCCTGACCAGGAGAGCGAGGACAATGTTCCGTGGGCTGTCTCGCTACTTCGTCCATTCCGTTCAGGGCCGAGATACCAGGTTATCCATCCGCTGGGAGGGGTGTGTTCGTCAAACTCGTGAATCCACATATTCGTATTGGCAAAGAGTGAGATACGGCTCACAAGCCCTGCATCATAATCCGCGACAAGCTCTTGGTAGATTGCGGGCGGAACATATACTTCAGCGAAATAATGGCTATCCTTAAAGGAAATCTCCGGATCCTTGTCAATAAAACCAATGACGATGACAAGGTCAGTATTTTCCGCTGACGAATGTGGCGCGAGAAATACGTCTGACGAGTGCGCCCGAATCGAGAACGATATGTCTTTTGTCGAACCTTTCCATCCTGCCCGGCCAATGCTATCCCCTCTGCTCACTCGACCTGCGCCACTAATGCGGCTGCTCTTCACCAATTTGCCGTCGTCAGCCCTGTATCCTCGGGCGATGTGGAGCTCCGTGGCTTCGAGCAAGAGCGAGCGCACCGCGCCTTGCATGAAGGGATGCTTTTCCGTCGAAACAACGAGCCTCTGATTTATGATTTGAAATTCGACCTTGTTCTTTTCGGCCGTCATCGCTTGCCCCTTCCGCCCCATACTCGTGGCGACAAGCTATCTCCCCCTCGCCAGCGCGCCAAGCCCGCCTGTGGGCTTGCCAATGACGCGTGGGGCCACTGCCGCGGCTCGCGGCCGGCGCCCCCCGATCCGTGAGCTGTATTTTGCAACGCGACGCGCTCGCCGAATGAAAACAATCAATGGAAATCAACCGACACCCGCGACCGCGTTCCGGCGGCGGATATCAGCGGACGCGGCGCGCGTTGTTGGGTAGGAGTTGGGGCGGCGAGAAAGCCGGCCGCCAAAAATAAAGCAATATCAAAGCTTTATAAAGCTGAAATGGCGGAAGGGGTGGGATTCGAACCCACGAGAGGCGTGAACCTCTGGCGGTTTTCAAGACCGCTGCCTTCAACCGCTCGGCCACCCTTCCAAACTCTGCACGGTCGCCCGCTTGCTATGCCCGAGCCGTGGGCTCGTTGTCAAAAGCCCTGGAGCTCGACGCCCGGCGATCCGGGTAGGTTCGGCGGGCCGCGCCATGACGAATGCTCGACCCAAAGCGAAAACGCGCGCGAAGCTGAGCGGGGCATGAGCGGATACGGCCACCAGCCGCCCGGCGCGCATGTGTGGGCGAGCTGGTGTTACGATGAGGCGTCAAGGCGAGCAATGAGATCCCCCGGCCCGAAGCCCTTGGACCGGGGAAGGTTCTTCGCCGACGGCGACCCTGTCAGCAGCGGTTAGCGATACCGGTACGGCGAATGCCGGTAATACCCGCGATGGTAGTAGTGGCGATGATAATAGTGACGATGGTAGTAGTGGCGGTGATAATAGTGGCGGTGGTAATAGTGGCGGTGGTAATAGTGGCGGTAATAGGCCTCGAGGAGATGGTGGCCCGCGGCGATCCTCGGCAGGCCGGAGCCGAGTTCCGGCATCGCACCGGCGGCGATCGGGGTCACTGATTTCGCTTGCGCCGCGGGCAGGCTGATCAATCCTGCCCCGACGCAAAGCGACAGGATGGCGAGCATGTTGAAGAGGCGTTTCATCGACATATCTCTGTCCTTGGTTGTTCACCCTCCGCTCCGCTTATGCGGAAGACCCAATCATCCTGCCCCGGCAAAGCTGAACGGGGCATGAGCGGGGCGGGCCTCGCAAGCCTGCCTCGCAAGCCTCTCTCGCAAGCCTCCGCAGGCGCCGCTCGAGCGACGTGGTAGGCCCCGCGCGACCAGTCGGGATGCGCCCGGCCTCGCTCATGCGACGCGGGGCTCGCCGCAGCGGCCTCCGCGGCGATCGAGATGATCGCGCCGAAGCCGCTGGACCTCGGGACCGCGCCCCTCAGTAGTAGCGGCGATAGTAGTGCCGATAATAGGGGCGATGATAATAGTAATGCCGGTAATAGCGACGATGGTAATAAGGGCGATAATAGCGGCGATGGTAATAATAATGCCGACGATAGTAGTAATGGCGGCGATAATAACGGCGGTGGTAGTAGCGTCTGTAATAATAGTAGGCCTTCAGCAAGTGATGGCCGGGGGTGACAGTCGGCAGGCCCGAGCCGAGCTCGGAATTCGCCAAGGCGGCGATCGGCGCCTCGGCCTTCGCGGCAGGCAGGCCGAACAGGCCCGCCCCGAACATCAATGTGAGAATGGCCAGTCCTTTGAAGAGGCGTGACTGTGACATGTTTCGGTCCTCGGATTCTCGCCTCCCGCTCCGATGGCGGGCTTTCGATCCTGCGCCCGCCTAGCTGAACGGGGGCTGACACCTATTACGCAGGGTACCGGTAGTTGTTCCGTAAACGGAACAACTACCATTGAAATGATGAGTGGCAGTGGGTGGCACAGAGGTGAGCGTAGCCACATTAACGGTCTTAAGAGCCACGCGGCCTTGGTGATCATGGAAATGAGAGCGGCCGCCAAGGCGGCTTCAGGCATCGATTTCGGGCAAGTCTTTGCGGAAGGACCCGGCCTTGCGGAATGGGGCGGCCTCGGCGAGCTCGCGATTGGCCATCTCGACATGCATGCGCTCATTTTCGAGGTAATCGGCGACGGCGCGCCCGAGCCTCGGATCGGCAAACAGATGCGCCGAATAGGTCTCGACCGGCACATAGCCGCGCGCCAGCTTGTGCTCGCCCTGGGCGCCCGCTTCGACGCGGCCGAGCTTTCGCTCGACGGCGAATTGGATCGCCTGATAGTAGCAGACCTCGAAATGCAAGAAGGGATGGTCCTCGACGCAGCCCCAATTGCGGCCATAGAGGGCGCGATCGCCGATGAGGTTGATGGCGCCCGCGATATAGCGCCCGGCCCGCTTCGCCATCACGAAGAGGAGACGGTCGCGCAATCCCTCGGCCAGGAGCGAGAAGAAAGCGCGGGTCAGATAGGGCCTGCCCCATTTGCGCGAGCCGGTATCCATGTAGAAGCCGAAGAAGGCGTCGAGATGAGCCTCGGTGATATCGCTTCCGGTCACCCATTCGATCGAGATGTCGTTCTGCAGGGCGTCGCGCCGCTCCCGTTTGATCGCCTTGCGCTTGCGCGAGGCGAGTGCGCTCAGGAAATCCTCGAAAGTCTCATAGCCCTGATTGAGCCAGTGGAACTGGCGGTCCATGCGTTGCAGGAAGCCCTGGCGAGCAAGGTCGTCCCAATCCGGCCTGGTCGTGAAAGTGACATGGGTCGAGGATGCCTTCGTCTGGCGCATCAGGGCCGCGAGGCCGCCCACCAGCAGGTTGCGCGCTTCATCGGCGCTCGCGCCTCCGCGCACCAGCAATCGCCGTCCGGTGACCGGGGTGAAGGGCACCGCGACCTGCAGCTTCGGATAATAGCGCCCGCCGGCGCGCTCAAAGGCGTCGGCGAAGGCATGGTCGAAGACATATTCGCCCATCGAATGCGATTTGAGATAGGCGGGCGCGCAAGCCAACAGCGCGCCGTCCTCATCCTCGACCAGGAGCGGGCAGGGGGCCCAGCCGGTGCGCGCCGTCGCCGATCCGGAGCGCTCGAGCGCCGTCAGGAAGGCATGCGACAGGAAGGGATTGAAAGGGTCCTCCGCGGTCGGCTGGCAGGCCAAGTGGACGGAACTTTGGTGAGCTGCACCCTGGAGTGGCGGATTGGCACAGGCATCCCACGCGGCCGCGTCGATCTTGGCGAAGGACGAGGCCGTGCGGAGGGTCAGATGCGGCGCTTCAGCCTTCGATCCGATCGTCATGCGCTCATGCTAGCCGCGCCCACAGGCTTGCGCCATGCGGCAATATCGTCGCCCGGTCGCCGCGCATGGTCTCGTCCGCACAGCTCACGAGACCACAGCTTACGGCCGAAAGCCCTCGAAGACCATCTGGTCCGAGTGCAGCCTGGCGAGCTCGCGCTCCTCGGCGGTGCGCACTGTCCAGGCCATCACCGGCAGGCCGAGCTGCGTGCGGCACAGGAAGGGTGCGGCCGAAGGCAAGTCGCCCACCCGCCAGGAGATGAAATCGGGCTTGGTTTCGGAGAAATGCAACAGATTGGCGAGAGCGTGCTTCTCGACGACCGACAAGCCGAGATAGTCCGAATACTCATAGGCGTCCATGGCGACGATGCCGCGCGGGATCTCGGGCGCGATCTCGCGCAGCGTCCGCAGCACCTTCGGATCGAAGGATTTGAGCACCAAGGGCCCGTCATAGGCCTTGGCGATCTCGGCCGCGCGGCGCGTGAGCCGCATATCGCCCGCAAAGCCGCTTTTCACCTCGATCACCACCGCGGAGCGGCCGGCCACCACGCCGAGCCAATCCTGCAAGGTGATGATGTGGTCGGTGGTGCCATGCATCGCGACGCGGGTGAGCGCCTTGGCGCCCATCGCGTCGACGCGTCCGGTCCCCTCGGTGAGGCGCTCGAGCGTGAAGTCGTGGAACACCACCGCCTCACCATCCGCAGTGATCTGGACGTCGCACTCGATGGCGAAATTGCCGGCGATCGCCGCAAGGGCTGCCTCAGCGGTGTTCTCGATCACGCCCTTCGCCTTGTCGTGCAACCCGCGATGAGCGATCGGCCGCATCGTCAGCCAATGCAGCGAAGCGCTCACGCGGCGAGCTCGAACAAGGCCTCGACCTCGACCGCGCAGTTGAGCGGCAGGTTGGCGACGCCGACGGTCGAGCGGGCATGGCGCCCCTTGTCGCCGAACACCTCGACCATCAGGTCGGAGGCGCCGTTCATCACCTGCGGCAGCGGCGCGAAATCCGGCGCGCAGTTGATGAAGCCGCCGAGCCGCACGCAGCGCGTGATGCGATCGAGATCGCCGAGCGCGGCCTTGGCCTGGGCGAGCACGTTGATGGCGGCAAAGCGGGCAGCCTCCTTGCCGGCCTCCATCGACACCGTGCCGCCGAGCTTGCCCAGATGCTTCTCGGCGATCTTGCCGTCGAGGCCGGCGCAGATCTGGCCCGAGATCACCAGCTGGCGCCCGGAAATGACGAATGGCACATAATTCGCGACCGGTGGGACGGGTGTCGGCAGCGTGATGCCGAGCGTTTTGAGACGATCCGCGATAGCCGACATGAGGCGCTCCCTTGAGACAATGTCGCATTGTCCATGGCGGAACGCGGCGCCGCGCGCAAGCCTGCCGGTTCAGGCGCTGCGTCGGAGCGCCGTGCGCAGCCGGTTCGCGGCGTTGAGGAGGCGCGGATCACGCTTCACGGCGGCCTTCATGCGCGACGCGGTCTGCAGGGCGGCGGCGGCGAGGCGCCCATAGAGGGTGAGCGGGATGAAGGCGTCGGCGAGCGTCACCTCCGCGGTGCAGAAGCTGTTCTTGTAGCGCGCCTCGCCGACGCCGAGGTCGAAGCGCTCAAAGCCGCGCGCCACGAGGTCGCGCACCATGTCCTGCAGCAGGATGTCGCCCGGGCTGCAGCGCGCGATGACGGGGTCGTCGTCGAAGGAGGTGAACATGCCCGATGCGCGGCCGAAACCGGTCGCGAGGCCGAACACGGCGACGATCCGCTCGCCGCAGCTCAATCCGTAGAGCTCGATCGCCGGCCCTTCGCTGCCGCTCGGAGCGCAGGCCTCTCGCAGGAAGGCTTGTGTCGTCGCCTCGGCGAAGGGGTTGGGCAGGCCTTGAGCCGCGAAGCGCCGCTCTTTCTGGGCGAAGAAGGCATCGAGCGCGCGGCCGATGCCGGCCTCATCGCCCGGCCGTGTGGCCATGACGGCGCCGAGCTTGGCGAGCCCCTGGCGCTTCTTGCGCAGCTTCTTGCGGGCGTCGGCCGAGCAGCGCTCCTGGATGAAGGCCTCGGCATCCTTGGGTAGCTCGGTCTCATAGGCGCGACTCGCCGCCTCGACGGCACCGAGGCCGGCAAGCGGATTGGGGCGCCCTTGCCATTCAGTCGGCACGCTCGTCAGCATGATCAGATCGGCGCCGCCCGCCGCCTCGGCCGCAAGGCGCAGCAGGGCTGCCGGGTCGGCGGCGATCAGCTTTTCGCCCTCGGAGGTCGCGAGCGGCAGATGGAAGCTCGCATGCTTGCCGCCGATGCTTCGCAGCATCGTGATGCCGCCGCGCCTCAGTCTTTCGAAGGGCAGGATCACGGCGGGGTTGCCGGCCGCGTCGCGGATCAGGACGATGGCGGGCTCGGCCCCGCTCGCCGCCGACATGGTGCGCAGAGAGCTCGCCACCCAGGAGAAGCGCTGGAAGGGCGAAGCGCAACCCGTGGTTTCGAGGGTCCGCCAAGGCGCCTCGGCATCCTCGATGCGCTGGAAGACGTCCATCTCGTGCGCCAAGCTAAATTAACCTCTCATTGATAGACTGTGCCTAGTCAAAGGCCTCGGCCAAAACTCCGAGCGCTGGTTGCATTTGGCTAGCCCGACAACCCTTAACTTCGAGCAAAGATCGGATGAGCGCCAGACACTCCGTTTTCGCTGCGGCGCTCGATGCGATCGGCAAGACTGGCCTCGACAGCCTGCTGGCACCGTTGACGCGCGGGGTCGGGGTGATCTTGACCTTGCATCAGGTGCGCCCCTTCGTGGCACGCGGCTTCGGGCCGAACCGGATCCTCGAAATCACTCCGGAATTCCTGGACGCCGCCCTCACATGCCTGAAGAGCCTCGGCTATGAGCTCGTCACCCTGACCGAGGCCGTGGCGAGGCTGCGGACGGGAAGGGGGCGCCTTCCGTTCGCGACGCTCACCTTCGATGACGGCTATCGCGACAATCTGGAAAAG